>DGTM01000016.1 GCA_002394305.1 Prevotellaceae bacterium UBA4336 | reverse complement strand
AACGAAACAAGCAGAGCCTCAGTAAGATAACATGCAAAGAGCGTCAAAAAGCCATTAAAATGCCTCTTTTGTGTAGGTAGCTCCGAATTTGTGTAGGCTACCTACATGGTGTAACAGCCTGCATTAGCGTTCGTTAAGTGTCTTTGTGTAGGTATGTAGGTTGTTTTCGAAAATTTTGCGCGACGAAAAATGTTTTGTTCCGAAAAAGGTTAGTGCAAAGATGAAAAAACGCCAGAAAAACCGTTGCCACATGTGCAAGTACCTTAAAAATGACGTATTGACAGCTGTGTCGAAATTCGGAAAGATATAGACAAAATTTGCGAACGCCAATGACTTGGAGTCAAACACAAAGATTGACACAAGAGACCACCACAAAGCTTTTTAACCACGAACCAGCACGAATTACACGAATATATAATTAATATAAGTTTCGGAAGTTATAAAATGGAGTTAAATAGGAAGTTCTTGGATGCTTTAGCACCAAGGCGCGATTGTAGTCGCGGAAGATGCGCTTTCAGCGCAGGAAGTAAAGTACTCCGTGCTGGACGATACCATGGGGATGCAAAAAAACTATCGTCCTGTGCGTAGCACATAACTTCCACGAGCGAAGCGAGTTTACTTCCTTTTTTTACTTCCTCTTTTACTTCCGAAAGATAAATATATAAGTCTTCTAGGCAGACATCGTTTTGGATATTTTCAACGTATGCTTGGAATATGCTGAACATATGGCGCACGAATGGCAATGGCGCAAAGTTTTACAGTTCATCAATAAATTTCAGCAGAAAATTCTCCAAGCCAATGTAATAGATGCCGTTCTCATCATAGTAAGGTAGGTGCAAATCACGCTGAACGACAATCCGCTGGTATGAGTCACCTATACGCTTAAGCGAGTTTATTTCCTGCTCGCGTTTCTCATCATCGGGAATGGCGAAAGCCGATTGGATGTAGTAACGCAGGTTGGTCTTGTTGACTACAAAATCCACCTCCACCTGCCTGCGCTTACTTTTCCCCTCCTCATCTTTATAGTTGTATTCCACAATACCTACATCGACGCTGAAGCCGCGAACGCACAATTCGTTGTAGATGATATTCTCCATCAAGTGATTCTCTTCGCTTTGACGAAAATTCAGTAGCGCATTTCTCAGGCCAACATCGGTGAAGTAATACTTCAGTGGCGTTCCGATATATTTCCTACCTTTAATGTCATACCTGAAGGCTTTCTTTATCAGATAAGCTTCCTCACAATAGTCAAGATAACGGCTGATGGTGTCATCGGTGAGCTTCTGCTGCTTCACACTCTGGAAGGTCTGCTCCAGTTTCTTGGGATTAGTCAACGACCCCACACTGCTTGCCACTACAAGCAGCATCTCCCTGAGCAGCGACTCGTCTTTCTGTATCTTGTTCCTCTCCACGACATCGCGCAGATAGGTTCTCGTCATCAGGTCTTGCAGATAGGCGGTTCGATCTTCATCTGTGGCCTCTGTTGCCACTTTGGGTAGTCCGCCAAAAGTGCAGAATGCTCCCCAAGCGTCTCTTCTGTCACCTTGATATGAGCTATAGAATTCCTTATAGGTCAAGGGATTCACGTGTATTTCATCGCCACGGTCTCTAAACTGCGTCATGACATCCTTTGAAAGCATCCTCGAATTGCTGCCCGTCACATAGACATCCACGTTTTTCTTGTTCATCAGCCCAATCAGGACATCCACAAAGGTAATCTTCGCTTCCTTGTTGTCTGGCAGCCACGGATTCTGTATCGGCTCGACCTCCTGTATCTCGTCTATTAGCACATAGAGCTGTGACCTCTTTCTGCCTATTCTTTTTTGCAGATAGTCATCCAGGTTCATGGGGTTGCGATACTCGGCATTGGCTTTTTCATCCAGATGGACTTCTATAATCTGATTGTCTTTGATGCCCGTTTTCTTCAAGTAGTCCTTGTAGATGTCGAAAAGCAAGACGGACTTTCCGCAACGGCGTATGCCGGTGATAACTTTTACACGGCCATTGTCCCGACGTGCAATCAATTTTTGTAAATATGAATTTCTTTCTATCAGCATGGCTTTCGATATTTTTGCGCCAATACGTATTTTTGTCGAGTGCAAATATAGATATTTTTCTTTGTATGACAAAATGTTCTCTCGATTTTTTTGCGTCCATCCGCAATTTTGTCGATTATTTCAAGCTTGTGTTGATAATATCATTGCTAAAATCAAGTGTAACACACAAGCAATGCCCGTTGTAATCTCGAAAAAATACGTTCCACCAACCTCAAATCACTAAAAATGCGCGTTTTCAGCCATCCTTTACGTTTTTTAAGCAACTTCTTTTGGAAGTATGTTCATTTTTGTGTAACTTTGCACCCACGTAAGAAGACTACTGCGGTGGTCAAGTCGTGGTCAACGCGACTAATAGAAAAGTGTTACTTTGACAACTTGATAGAGAAGATTAAGACTGATAATCAACGCATTAGAGGATAGGTTCACAGACCTCTCTCTCCGCAAGGAAGGCAACCTAATGGGGTTGCCTTCCTGCGTTTGTCGAGGGTTCTCACCCGGGGCGGGATTCATTGCTTTGCGGCTTTCGGGGTCCAGCTCCTGAAGAAACGGAGCACTTTCTCCTGGTTGTAGCCCTGCCCCTCTTCCAGGAAGCTCGAGTCCTGAATGTGAATCACCTTGCCGTCGCCGTCCAGCACGACGAACACGGGGAACCCGAAACGGCCGCAATTCCCCAGCCGCTTCATCAGCGCCGCTGCCTGTTCGGCCTTGGCTTCTCCCTCCGACTTGCGGGGGTTGTAGTTCACATGTATGTACTCGAAGTTCTCGCCGATGACTTTGCTGATTGCGGTGTCGTTCGTTATGAAGTCGGCAAACCTCAGGCACCAGGGGCACCAATTGCCGCCCACCTGGCAGACGACGAACTTGCCTCCGGCCTTGGCTCTTGTCAGAGCCTGGTCTATCTGCTGGGCGGGGTTGATGTCCTCGTCGTAGACTTTCTTCAGGCTGGTCTGTGCGTTTGCGGTGAAAACGAGGGCTGTGGAAAACAGAAATGTCTTGAATCTTTTCATCTTCTTTTCGTGTTGTGTGTCCGGGCATCGCGTCGGCTTGCCGGTTTCCTTTCCTTCTTTCGGGTCGGCAGCCGCTGGAATGCGTTGCAAAGATAATGAAAATCGGGCGGAATACGTCGTCTCGCAGCAAAAAGTATGCCCTTTCTGTCCTTTTTTGCAAAAAACGGTTCGTCTTTGCCCCCTGCGGAGAGTGGACGGCCATCGTGCAGACAGAGTGCCGTTTTCCCTTCCCGTGGGAGGCGGAGGAGGGCGGGTTGTGACAGAAAGGATAGTGCCCCGCCACCATCTGCCGACGCCATCTTGCAAAAAAAATCAAAAAAAATAAGTAAAGATGCATGTCGTATCGGAATTATTTCGTACTTTTGTGTCGCAAAAAGGGAAAAAGGGGACAACCTATTATATTACAGCATGTATTATACTCAATCACTTGAAAACATTCTTTTCCTCATGTTCTATGGTGGGGTGACGTTTGCATCGGTCATTGCATGTATCTACCTGTTGTTTCGCCGCGGCAATGCTTTTGCGTCCGACGTCACTTCGCCGGTGCGTCTGCGTCGCTGGGCTGCTGTCTTTTTTGTCGTGGCAACCCTGAGCCATGTGTGGTGGATGCCGTTCTCCTTCCTCAATCCGTGGAACACAAAGTCGCTGTACTGCATGTTGGCTGTGTTCCTCGACTGTGTGACAATCGTGCCTACCATAATGGCTATCATGCTCTGCATGCTGCAGGACCGCCGCCGCCCCTTATGGCCTATCGCCGTGGCCATGCTGCCCTTTGTCTGTATCATGGCGGCTTTCCTCACACATCGCATCGAGTCCTACATCCAGTACGTGCAAGGCTATTTCCTGTTCTTGGTGCTTGTCCAGATGTTGTACATGCTGCATGCCATCAGGCAGTACAGGCGGTGGCTGCGCGACAATTATGCCGACCTGGAGCACAAAGAGGTGTGGCAGAGCCTGGTGGTGCTGTTCGTTATCATGATATGTCTCGCCTTCTACAGCAGCGGCACCCTGAGCCTGACCTACGAGTATGTCGTGCAGGTAAACGACCTCCTGATTCTCGGCATCATGCTGTGGCGCGTGGAGACGCTCCAGCATTTGGACGACGTGGCACCGGCAGACCAGGAGACAGACGAGGTCCCCAAGGCAGCGTCTACGGTGCCTCTCACCCTTCCTTCCAACATCGGGCAGCTGCTGGAACTGCACTGCGAGAACACCCAGCTTTACCTGCAGCACGGCCTGACGCTCTATCAGCTCTCCGCTGCCGTGGGGACCAACCGCTACTACCTCAGCCAATACTTCTCAAGGCAAGGCACGACCTACAATTCCTACATCAACAGTCTGCGCATCCGCCATTTTATCGACCTCTACAAACAAGCCGTTGCCAGCCGTCGGCGCGTTACCGCCCAGCAGCTTGCCGACGAGAGCGGCTTCCGCAGCTACAGCACCTTCGGCATTGCCTTCAAGCAGGTCATGGGCACGACCGTGACGGCTTGGATGCGGAACGAGAGGCTGTAGCGCCCGCTTAGCGTAGGCCTCCCCAGCCGTCGGCACGGCCGTCGGGGCAACGCGAAGCAGCAACCCTCCACATTATATAATATAAGGTATAAGAGAAGAAGCTAAGCTTTCTTCCATCGGCTTCAGCGACGGCACCCTGACCATCTGCATCTGCTCCGGCAAGAAAACTGCCCCTCGGGAAGATTCGGAAGGGGCCTTTTTTTGTCCGCAATGCCGTTTCGGGCAACTTGCAGCGGCGCGCGGACTTCCGAAATATGCAAAAATAGTTGCAAAATCTGCATAAACCCGATGTTTAGGCAGCTGCATTAGCCTCTATCTGCAAGAAAATGTCTATCTTTGTGCGAGATAATTTACGTACAGCTATTAATCACGTACAGCAAACCATAATAATAAACAATACAGAACAAAGAAAATGAACAGAAAGAATCTTGCAAAGTGGACATGCATGCTCGGTACGGTTGCCGGTTTGGCATCGTGCAGCCCCGACGTGCCTAAATTCGTTCCATCATCGTACGAAACATTGGACGTGAAGAAACAGGACATCACGATGACCGTGAAGTTCAGCGCCAAGATGAAAGGTCAGGCCGACGTGAACATCACACCACAAGTGAGCGGCCAGCTAATGAAAATCTGCGTCAGCGAAGGAGAGCTGGTGAAGAAGGGGCAGACCCTCTTCCTCATCGACTCGCGCAACGCACAGCTGGATTTGGAAGCAGCACGGGCCAACCTGGAGGCAGCACTCGCCAACGAGAACAGCGCAAAGCTGGAGTTCGAATCGAACCAGAACCTGTTCGACAAAAAGATAGTCAGCCGCTACATGCTCGACAATTCGCAGAACGCCTATCGCCAGGCACAGGCGGCTGTGGCACAGGCACGTGCGGCAGTCAACCGCGCTAAGGTCGACCTCGGCTTCTGCACCATCACGGCTCCGGTGTCAGGCGTCATCGGCGAGATTCCCGTACGCGCCGGCGACCAGGTGTCGCCCCTGTCCGAACTGACCCTGCTGAGCGGCAACACGAAGATGGACGCCGAGTTCTCCGTGACGGAAGCCATTAGCGAGGAGATGGTGCAGGCAGGCATGTCGAACGCCGACAAGGAAAAGTTCCTGGCCAACCTGCCCGAAGTGACGTTCGTCATGAAGAACGGCACCGAATACCCGCATAAGGGCCGCATCACCAGCCTGACGGGTGTCGTCAATGCCGCAACGGGCTCCCTGGCTTGCAAGGCATCGTTCCCCAACCCCGACGGACATCTCTACTCGGGCGTACAGGGCACGGTGGTGATGCCCTATGCCGAGAAGGACGTGATAGTCATACCCCAGGATGCCGTAGTGCGCCTGCAGGACAAGTCACTCGTATACGCCGTGAAGGCCGACAGCACGGCAACAGCAGTCGACGTGAAGATAGAGGACGTCGGCAACGGCAAGGACTGCATCGTCAGGGCCGGCCTGAACGAAGGCGACAAGATTGTGACAGTCGGAGCCAACAACGTCGTGGAGGGACAGAAGGTCCTGTTCGGAGAAAACGATGTCGTCAGTGTCCAATAGTCCCGCAAAGTCCCCCCGTAATATCGCAACGTCGTTATAACGTAATCACGAAGCAGTAATGAAGAACAACATATTCATCAACAAATACGTGATGGCGTGTGCCATCTCGATTGTAATAGCGCTGGTGGGCTACATATCGATGAGCACGCTGGCCATTGAGCAGTACCCCGATATTGCTCCGCCCACCGTCCTCATCTCGACCAACTACTCGGGTGCCGACCAGAACACGGTGATGAAGTCCGTCATCCAGCCACTCGAAGAGGCCATCAACGGCGTGACGGACATGACCTACATGACCTCGAAGGCCTCGTCGACCGGCTACGTCAGCATCAATGTCTACTTCAAGCAAGGCGTAGACGCCGACATGGCAGCCGTGAACGTGCAGAACCGCGTGACCCGCGCACAGGCCCTGCTGCCTGCCGAGGTGAACAAGATAGGCATCACCGTGCAGAAGCAGCAGAGCAACATCCTGCAGATTTTCGCCGTGAAGAGCGCCGACGGCAAGTACGACGAAGACTTCGTGTCGAACTACGTCGACATCAACATCAAGCCGCGACTGATGCGTATCACCGGTGTGGGCAACGTGCAGAGCCTGGGCAACACATACGCCCTGCGCATCTGGATGAAGCCCGATGTGATGGCACAGTACGGCCTGACGCCCGACGACGTCTTCAACGCCATCGGCACCCAGAGCTTCGTTGCCGCCATCGGCTCCCTGGGCGAACAGTCGAAGAACGCCTACCAGTACTCGATGGAGTACAAGGGCACGCTGAAGAGCGTCGAGGAGTTCAACGACATCGTGCTGCGCACCAGCGACGGCGGACACTTGCTCCACCTGAGCGACGTGGCCGAGGTGGAGATAGGCGCCATGAGCTACAACTACACCTCGAACATCCAGGACCGCCCGGGCGCCCTCTTCATGGTCTTCCAGGCACCGGGAGCCAATGCCACAGAGGTGAACGCACGCATCAACAAGACCTTCGAGGACATGAAGCCGACGATGCCTGCCGGCCTGGAGGTCGTGACCATGATGACCAGCGACGACTTCCTCTTCGCTGCCATACACAACGTGGTCGAGACACTCGTCATTGCCATCATCCTCGTCGTGCTCGTGGTGTACTTCTTCCTGCAGAACTTCAAGGCCACGGTCATCCCCTCCATCTCGATTATCGTCTCCCTGCTGGGCACCTTCGCCATCGTCAAGATGGCAGGCTTCTCGCTCAACATCCTGACACTCTTTGCCCTCGTGCTGGCTATCGGTACGGTGGTGGACGATGCCATCGTCGTGGTGGAGGCTGTCATGGCGAAGATGGAGCACGGCCTCACTGACGCCCGCGAAGCCACACGCCAGGCCATGAACGAAGTGTCGGTGGCCGTCGTGTCGTGTACGCTCGTGTTCATGGCCGTATTCATTCCCGTGACGTTCATGCCAGGCACCTCCGGCACGTTCTTCACACAGTTCGGCGTGACGATTGCCTCGTCCGTCGGCCTCTCGTGCATATCGGCCCTGACGCTGTGTCCCGCCCTCTGCGCCATCATGATGAGAGTGACGGAAGGAAAGAAGGAAGGCAAAAGCCTGAACTACTATACGAAAAAAGCCTACGAGGTGAGCTACAACGCCGTCTACAACAAGTACAGCAAGGCCGTGCAGAAGTTCATCAAGCGCCCCATCATCTCCTGGGCCCTGCTGGCCGTGGCCTCCGTCCTGCTCGTGTTCTTCATGCAGAAGCTGCCGTCGGGCCTTGTGCCCCAGGAGGACCAGGGCGTGTTCCTGGCCGAGATACGAACACCGGAAGGTACGACGCTGCAGCAGACACGCGAGATACTGAAGAAGGTGGAAGAGAAGGTGAAGAAGATTCCCGAGATGGAGAGCTTCGCTGTCTGCTGTGGCTTCGGTATGTTCGGCGGCGAAGGCTCCAACTTCGCCACGCTGGTCGTCCGCCTGAAGAACTGGGAAGAACGTCCGGGCATAATGCACCAGATCGACGTCGTCAAGGACCTGTTCGCCTTTGAATGTATGCTGGACATCAAGAACATAATGATTATCCCGTTCCAGATGCCTCAGATTCCCGGCTACGGCACCAGTAACGACGTCACCCTGGTAGTCGAAGATCCTACCGACGGCAACCTGTCGGAGTTCGCCCACCAGACCGAGCGCTTCATTGCCAAGCTGAACGAGCGTCCGGAGATAGCCTTCGCCATGTCCACCTATTCCGAGCGCTACCCGAAGTATCAGGTCGGTGTCGACCCTGCCCAGTGCGACCGCGCAGGCGTTTCGCCAGCCGATGTGCTCAACACGCTCGGCGCTTTCTGCGGAGGCGCCTACGTCGGCAACTTCAACCAATATGGTAAGGTCTATCGTATCATGGCCGCCGCCTCGCCCGAGTACCGCCTCGACCCGTCGGCGCTCAACAACATCTTCGTGCAGGTGAAGGGCGGCAAGATGGCACCCATCTCCGAGTTCGTCAGCCTGAAGGAGATTGTCGGTCCGGCCAACATCGAGCACTTCAACCTGTTCCAGAGCATCACCTGCTCCGTGACGCCCGGCAGCGGCTACACCGAGGGCGACGCACAAAAGGCGATTGCCGAAGTGTTCAAGGAGGAGATGCCCGCCACCGCCACCTACGAGTACAGCGGTATGTCGCGCGAGCTGCAAGAGGCTTCCGGCTCCAATGCCACGGCCTTCATCTACATCATCTGCGCCATCCTCATCTACCTCATCCTGGCCTCTCTCTACAATTCCTGGTTCACGCCGTGGGCTGTGCTGTTCAGCGTACCGTTCGGCCTGATGGGTGCCTTCGCGTTCGCCTACTTAGGCTACACGCAGCAGATACCGGGCATGGACAACAACATCTACCTGCAGACGGGTGTCATCATGCTGATTGGCTTGCTTGCGAAGACGGCCATCCTGATAACGGAGTTCGCCTCCGAGCGTCGCGCCCAGGGCATGAGCATCCCCGAGGCTGCCTTTGAGGCATGTAAGGAACGCCTGCGCCCCATCCTGATGACTGTGCTCACGATGATTATTGGCATGATTCCCCTCGTCATCGAGGGCGGAGCGGGAGCCAACGGCAACCGCGCCCTTGCTGTCGGCGTCATCGGCGGCATGAGCATCGGCACCATCGCCCTGCTCTTCGTCGTGCCCGCTTTCTTCATCGTGTTCCAGGGCTTGCACGAGAAGTTCCAAGGAAAGGACGTGAAAAGTGAACAATAAGAACTCGTTATAACGTAATAACGAAATACCGAAACGAAAGACATGGAAAAAAAGAATATCATCTTCGTTGCAGCCGTGAGCCTGATGCTTTCGGGCTGCGGCTTATACAAGAAGTACGAACAGAAGACAGAAATCCCGGCCGATGTCATTGGCGTACCGGGCGCGGCATCTGCCGAGGCTCCGCTCTCCTGGCGCGAGTTCTTCACCGACCCGCTCTTGCAGCAGCTCATCGAGCAGGTGCTGGCTAACAATGCCGACTTGGGCTCTGCCCGTATTGCCGTGGAGAAGAGCGAGGCATCGCTGAAGGCGGCCAAGCTCGCATACCTGCCTTCGTTCCATATCGCCCCGCAGGGAACCATCTCAAGCTTCGACTACAGCCGTGCTGCCAAAGCCTACACCCTGCCGTTGCAGATGGACTGGGAGGTGGAGGTCTTCGGCTCCATCACCAACAGGAAGCGTGCCGCAAAGGCTGTGCTCCTGCAGGCTCAGTGCTACGAGGATGCGGTGCACTCCAACCTCGTCAGCACAGTCAGCCAGCAGTATTGCATGCTGCAGATACTCGACCGCCAGCTGGAGATCCTCACACAGACCGATGCGCTCTGGAACGCCTCGCTCGAGACGCAAAAGGCGCTTTGGGAGAACGGCAAGTCATACTCCACCGCCGTCAACCAGATGGAGTCGTCGTACCTGAACATCAAGACGCAGATTGTCGATACGAAGCGCAACATACAGAGCGTGGAGAACGCCATTTGCAGCCTGCTGGGTGTGTCGCCCAGACACATCGAGCGCAGCAAGTGGGGCAGCTACACTTTGTCGCAGAAGTTGGCAGGCGGCGTGTCGGCCCAGATGCTGGAGCGCCGTCCCGACATCCGCATGGCAAACCACGTGATAGAGGAGTCCTTCTATCACATGCAGACCGCCCGTGCCGCCTTCTTCCCCACCATCACGTTGTCGGGACTGGTCGGCTGGACGAACAGTGGCAGCGGGTCTGTCGTCAATCCTGGGAGCCTTCTGCTCAATGCTATGGGGCAGCTCGCACAGCCCATCTTCTCGCAGGGAAGGCTGAAGGCAAACCTCAAGATTGCCAAGCTGACGCTGGAGGATGTGAAGCGCACCTACGTCCAGACGGTCGTCGATGCCGGCAACGAAGTGAACGAAGCCCTTGCCGACTATCAGGCTTCAGTAGAGAAGAGCAAGTACTACCAGCGCCAGATTGAGGTGCTCCACGAAGCTTATACCGGCACCCACGAACTGATGGACAACGGCAAGGCCAGTTATCTGGAGGTGCTTACAGCCCAGGAGTCGTTGCTCAGCTCCCAGCTCAGCGAAGCCATGAACGTGTACGACGGCTGTCAAGCCCTCATCGCCCTCTATATAGCCCTTGGCGGCGGCGGGAAGTAAGTCCGTTTCGCTACCGGAATAAGACCGTGGCGTTATTGCAATAAGCACGAGGCGCTTCCTAAATAAGTGCCTCGTGCTTCTGAAAAAAGTCCGTGCCGCGTTTACCGACGCCCACAGCAATGCTTTTCTATCCCAATTGATGCAAAGGGAATAATAAGGAAGAATAAAACCTCAAAAACACACAATATCATAAAGTTCTTGCCGAGAAACTGCATATCTGCCACGGGGCATACATTCTGTCGTGAATGACCCGCTTACAATATGGCAGATAATATGATAGAATAATAAAAGTGAAAGGGTGAGAAGTTAAAATGTTTCGCTCGTCAACAAAGGATTATCAGCGGTAAAAATACCGGTTTCTCGCTGACAGACGACCCTATATACAAGAAGACAAGACGAAAGGTTTAATACACATTATTATAATATAATACGAATTACTTATGTTGTGCAAATCAACAAACATCAGGCGAGGGCGGCTGTGGCTCCTGTTACCGGCGCTCTTCGCATGGCTGCTGCCAGAGCAGGCTGCGGCCCGCGTCACCTACGTGGAAGAACCAAGCAACTACACCGTAGCGCTGACGGGTTCCAATGTCATCACCATCTTTGCTCCCCTTTGCGACTTCGAGGGTACCGACACCTGGGTCTCCAAAGGCAAGATATATTTCGAGGGAGAGGGAGTGGCGAAGACCGAGCTCCTGCACTTCTACTGCAAGGATGTGCCCTGGGACGGCTATAGCAATAGCTGGACGGAGATACCGGTCGTCTTCAGCACAGCTGCAGAGGGCTACCTCGACATCAAGCAGGGCAACTCATCCAACAGGTTCAGCCTGTACAAATCCAATGGAGAAGTATCCAAGCAAATCAAGCGCGAGGGCGAAAACCTCTTCTCTTTTACTGCCGACTGGATTCTGCCCTATAATCTGCTGGGCAAGAACCTGACGCTCAGTTGGGAGATAGAGCGCAACATCTCCGGCGCCGCCGCCAGGGCGAATGTGACACCCAAGGCCGAGACAATCACCGTGCCCCAAGCCGCCGAGGTCGCTACGCCCATCGTCTCCCTCGCCACGCTGAACCCCAAGAGCAAGGGCGTGCTGGAGCTGCCATGGTTCCTGGGAGCCAAGGAGATTTCCTCTATCAGGTACGAATACACCGATGCCGGCGGCGTCCGCAAGGAAGTGCCCATGTCCAATACCGTGAACAGCAGCACCATCCAGCTCAATGCCGTCGAGCCTCACCGAGGCTTCCAGATCGTTGCCAGCTACTATCAGGAAGGAGCCAAGGGCAAATACCACATCGAGAACGTGAAGACCGAGGCCAAGAACGTTGCCTTGATTCACGCTCCGACAAACCTGAAGGCACGCTCCCTGGGCGGTCAGAAGGGCAAGGTAGAGCTGTCGTGGACCGTGCCGTACCTCGACGATGACGATGTGGCCATCACCGACTTCTTCGAGATTCAGCGCTCGCTGACCGGCAAGGAGGAAGACTTCATCGGCATTGGACAGGAAATCTTCAGCCAGACAGTCAAGGAAGGCACCTATTCCTTCATCGACAGCACCCTGGTGGATGCCATTGCCGAGGGCATGCTCAAGAATGGCGGAACGCTGGAGAACCTGACCTACCGCGTGCGCCGCGCCATCACCAAGGACTGGGGATGGGGCACGGACAACAACTGCGCCGCCAGCACAAAGTGTATGCTCGAGAACCTGCACCTGCTGCGCATTGCCGACTACTCGGCCAAGTGGGAGGACGAGCGGGCCTACACCGTGCGCGTCACGTGGAAGTATGCCGAAGAGAATGGAGGCGTATGGGACAACCGGGCCAAGATGAAGCTGCGCCTCATCATGAAGAACCGCGACGGAGAAGTCATCGACACTACCGAGTATCAAGTGAACCCCACTGAGCGCCAGCAGTGCTACAAGGTGGTGAGCTGCACACGCCCCTGCGTGAAGTACGACATCGAACTGTTTGTGGAGCGCGACCAGTCGCCCATCAACCATCTGGAGAATGTGCAGCCAGAGTTCTTCCCCATCCGCACGGTCAGCGACTGGGCGGCGTTCCGCGACATGGTAGCTGCTGCCAAGGGAGAGCGCGACGTGAATGCCCGCCTCTATGCCGACATCCCGGAGACCGACGTATTCATTGGCTGGGATTCGAACATTGCCTACCGTGGCACTTTCGACGGCAACGGCCACACGCTGAACGTCAAAGCCCCCAACAACGAGCCTCTCATGGCTCCCTTCCGCTATGTAGGCAATGCCACCATCATGAACCTGCACACGGCAGGCACCATCCTAACCAACGACCGGTACATATCCGGTATCGTCGGAGAGGTGAAGGCTGGCTCGACGGTCACCATCGAGAACTGCCGGTCGTCGGTCACCATCAACAGTACCTTTAAGGGTTTCGGCTACGGCAGCACCTACAAGGGTGAGACAGGTAATGGCGGCCTGATTTCCCGCTTGGGCAACAACGCTGCGGTCGTCATACGTAACTGTAAGTTCGATGGCAGCTTCGAGGGTGAAGAAAGCCGCAATAACGGCGGATTCATCGGCTATTGCCAGGACAAGAGCTCGGCAACCATCGACAACTGTCTTTTTGCGCCCGACCACATCGGTACCCGCATCGCAGGTTGCGAAACGTGGGCACGCGGAGGTGACTTCACCCTGACACTCAAGAACAGCCATGCCACAACAGAGTATGGTGAGCCCAAAACCATAGACATCGACGGCAAAACCTTCATGGTACTGCGAAACAATGACGACTGGGGCAAGTTCCTGGACGCGCTGAAGACAAATTCCGCCACAAACGCCATCATGGATGCCGACTTCGGAATTGTCACCGCTGCAGATAACTTCTCCGGCATCTTCGACGGTAACGGCCATACGCTGAACGTCGATATCAATGGAGGTGGTACAGAGGCTATCGCCCTATTCAAGAATGGCAGAGACTTCACCATCAAGAACCTGCATCTTACCGGTTCCGTCTCAGGAGCAAACCATGTGGCAGGCCTCGTGGGTATCAGCAACGTGTCCAACGACGATAACCGCAACCACATCGACAACTGCCGCGTGTCGGCAACCATAAACTGCTCAAACTATATATTTGGCGGCTTTGTGGGTCGCGGAAACCGCGTTGACATTCACAACTGCCTGTTCGACGGTCAACTAGTGTGTCCTTCCGGCGACCCTTGGGCCGGTGTGTTCATGGGCTTCGTCGATGGCGGCATAGCTATGGGAGTGGAGAACTGCCTGTCAAACGCAACATTTAACAACATCAACCATCGTGCGCTGAACATCTCCGGCAACCCCGACGGCCCCCCATATGGATGGGGTAATGGTTACAGTCAATGGGTCAAGAACAACTGGAGCTATGGCGACTTGGAAGGAGCCAGCAAGATTACAGGCGAGTCATCGGAAACGATGGTGAAGTACCTGGGCAGTGAAAACTGGCAACTTGTCGATGGCAAAGTCGTTCCCAAGATGCGCGTCCTCCAGGTGATTAAGACAAGGCCCATCGGAGAGATAGAAGGCTATTTCACCGACGGATGGAAAAAGGTGAACAACGTCCTTGTGCCTGTCACTACCACGACACCCGAACCCACCATGGCCGACATCAACACCAATCCCGACCTGCCCGACTTCTACCACGCAAGCAACGGCAAGATTGAGAAGACGCTGATAACACAGACCCGCCAGAGCAGCGTACTGCTGACGTGGGACACCGACGGCAACCCCATCGACTACTTCACCGTGCTGCGCCGCGTGAAGGGTGAGACAGCCGAGAGCGCCTGGAAGGAGATCGCCACCAACCTCGACCAGATGAGCTACGAGGACACCAGCGTGTCGCCACTGGAGACCTATGAATATAAGGTACGCGCGACCAACGACTGCGAAGGCGTCACCTTCACCGATACCGAGGTGAAGGTGGGCGAATGTAAGCATACGGGCCGCGTGGAAGGCTATGTGCGCTACAACGACGGCACCAGCGCCGCAGGCGTCGAAGTGGCTATCAAACTCGGCAACGAAACAGTCACAAGCACATTCACCGACGACAGCGGATACTTCGTGGCCGACGAGCTGTCCTACAACGGCAAGACTACCGTCACCTACGTGGTGACACCCGTCGCTGCCAACAGCAAGGTACAGTTCGACGAGCCCTTCAGGGTCAACGTGACCTTCAATGCCAAAAGCAACAACGAGACGCTGCGCGAGTTCGTCATCAACAGCGGCAAGCTCTTCTCAGGCTTCGTCATGTACGACGGCACCAGCATCCCCGTGAAGGGCGCACACTTCAAGGTGAACGGACGCTATCTCTACAACAGAAGGGGCGACCTGCTGGAGACCGAATACGACGGCAGCTTCTCCTTCCGCGTCAATCCGGGCCGCGACACCATCCAGGTAGTGATGGACGGCCACACCTTCGTGGATGACGGCTACTATAAGAGCAAGGCAGGCCATGACTTCACCTCCGATGTGGCACAGACCTACTTCTACGACGCCACGAAGGTGAAGCTGACGGGCCGCATCGTGGGTGGCGACGACCAGGGCAAACTGCCGCTGGGCAACAACCTCTCGCGCAACAACCTGGGCGACAAACTCAAGATGGTGCTCACACTGGAAGGCGACAATACGTCATGGCTCGTCTATGACAACCTGAACCCCAACCGCACCGAGCGCGAAGCCACCTACCGGCATCCGCGTGGCAACGGCCACAAGACGACGGTGAAGACCACACGCAAACGCATAGAAGTCTCGCCCGACTCCATCACCGGCGAGTACGAGCTGATGCTGCCCCCCGTGCGCTGGAAAGTGCAGCAGGTATATTGCGAAGGCTACTCCACCCTGTTCCAGGAAGGACAGGTGAGCGAAGTCATCGACCTGACAGACTGCCTTGCCAGCAAGGACACCACCTACAGCGGCACCTACAAGGACGCTGACACCATCACGGTTGCCAAACCCAAGCTGACGTACAACGCCATCTACAACCGCATCTATCACAGCCCGAAGGAAGTGACCTACAAGCAACTGGGCTACGACGACTTCGACTACCTCGGCGACAAGACCTACACCGCCGCCGACCTGCTCGGCAACAAGACAGACGTACCGCTGGCCTATAAGAAGGACAAGGACTCAAGGCAGGCTGCCTATACCTTCGGCTATCCCGTATTCAGCCTGGAGCGCAAGTACTACATCCAGGTGCAGGTGGCAGAAAGCTATCCCTACAACAATAACAAGTCAAGCGGAAAGATTGACTACGTGAAGGTAGGCGGCGGCAAGGCCACCATGTACAACGGCATGAAGGCCGTCTCTGCTTTGGAATACAAAAAGGAAGCTGACCTGGACAGCCTCGGACGAGCCATATTCGAGCTGACCGTGGACCAGACGCCACAACTGCTGACAAGGGAGAGCGCACTGAAGCGCGTGAACTTCAGTGTCATGCAGGACGGCACCTTCTATGAGGCAGAACCCCTGTACGGCTATGTGCTCAACATGTTCGCCACTGGCGCAGGCAAGGAAATTCTGACCGACGGTCAGCCCCTGCTCTTCGACATCCTGCGCGACCCGCCAGGTGGCAGCAGCTCGAACTCACTGGCAAAGGGAACAACGCTGAACTACTCCTACTCGATGGACATGACGCTCATGGCCGGCCTGCTGCTGAACTTCACATTAGGCTCCAAGATGCAGAGCTTTGCAGGCACCGTGGCTGCACCCGCAGGTGTAGGTTCCACGATGGGCCTCATCAATTCATCGGACGCAGCCGACATGCTAATCTCCGACCTCATCTTCACGATGGCCGGCAACAAGGGTTACTCCTACACGATGAACATAGGCCACACCATCAGCACCAGCAGCGACCCGAGCATGGTGGGTGCCGATGCCGACCTCTATATCGGTGCGGTACAGAATGTCGTAGTGATGCCTATGTCCAGCATTCGTGCCATCTCCGACGAAATGTACAAGAACATCACCGCCAACCAGGGTCAGGGCCTTCCCGACAGTCCTACAAGCGAACTGGCAAAGCAGATTCAGTACGGTTCGCTGGTGCACATTGCCGAGGGCACCGATGCCGAGGGCAAGAAGTTCCACTTGGTGCGCGACCAGACGATTGGCTACGGCCCGAAGCTGCAGTCGCAGTTCATGTACTCGCAGAAGCAGATTCTCAAGCAGATCATTCCGCAACTGGCAAAGGAGATTCTCGACATGGTGTACGTAGGTACAGAGGCAGATGCCAAGAAGCTGGCCAACAGGACCCAGTTCCCCGTCTATCTGTCCCTGCGCGAGCCTAACGACTCGCTGTTCGGCGTAGTCAACACCAAGGTCATCCCCGACCATATCTACAACACGACCATCAAGAAGGCAGAAGAAGGCGTCAACTACCTTGTAGTGCTGCCCGACGGCAAGAAGGAGACTGACTTCAACGACGAAATCGCAGCCAAGAGCAAAATCATCTATGCCTGGGCGAAGATGATTAACCGCAACGAGAAAGAGAAACTGGAAGCCACCGACTTCGTAGCCAACTACGACATTGCCGGTGCCGAGGCTGTGAACTACAGCGAGACCTTCGACTGCAACACCTCGAACATGACGTTGACGCATTTCCCCTTCGGCAAGCAGCCTGACTACTTCAAGGGACCGGGCAGCGGCATCGGCATGTCGATTGCACAGACGGCAACGGAAACCCTCGTCAGCTCTATCCTGGCTATCGTGGAATCCACGACGTACAGCTATCCAGGAGTAGGCATTGACCCGGCCAAGTTTAACCAGGCAAGTGGCATGAAGTCGGAGATTTCCTTCGTCGGAAAGCACTTTGAATGGCTGGTCATCCCCATCCTGTACTCTCAGGTGACTGGTGCCGACGTCTCTGCCAAGTCCTATAACCGCACGGAGAGCTTCACCATCATCACGGGAGCGAACAACCACCTGAACGTGGATGTCTATCGCGTGAAGTCAGCCTCCAGCGACAGCAAGGAGAAGGTGGACCCCCGGGATATCTATACGAACAACAACTACAACAGCTTCTCGAACCTGGTGAATACCTACCTGAACAAGGAGAGCAAGATGGACCTGAACAACGACGGCGAGATACTGGAGCTGGGCGGTTCGCGCAGCTTCGTGTTCCGTACCCGCGGCGGTGCCACTGCCGACCCGTGGGAGGGTGAGCGCAAGACGCACTTCTACGAGGCAGGAACTGTTCTTGACGAGCGCACGCTGAAGATAGACAACCCGAAGATATGGCTCGACAAGCAGAGTGTGAGCGGTGTGTCCATCAACGACGCTGCCCGCTTCAAGGTCTTCATTGCCAACGAGAGCGAGAAGCCCGAGGCTACGGACGGCCTGAGTGTCTATCAGCTGTTCTTTATGGGCCAGTCGAATCCTAACGGCGCCAAGATATTCATTGACGGCGAGCCTCTCTCTACGGGCGGCACCACCGTTACCGTCGTGCCCGGCATAGTGACTCAGAAGACCATCGAGGTACGTGCTGGCGACGGTTTCGACTATGAGGGCCTGACCATCGGCGTCATGTCGCTGGGCGATGCTGAACATGCCTTGGCTACCACGAGGTTCGACGTTCACTTCCTGCGTGAAGCCGGTATGGTGAATATCGCCACGCCGGGCGACAAGTGGGTGCTGAACACCAATGCACAGGAGGACAAGAAACGTGGCTGGTACATACCTGTCACCATCAATGGCTTTGACCGCCATCAGCACAATTTCGACCACATCGAGTTCCAGTATAAGGAATCGCAGCGTGGCGACGACAGCTGGGTGAACCTTTGCTCCTACTATGCCGACTCTACGCTGATGGCGAATGCCAATGGCGTGTGCGAGCTGATGCAGCCTAACGCTAACATCGTCACCAACTTCTACGGTGAAGGCTTCGTGATGGAGAAGTCCTACGACTTGCGTGCCGTGCTCTTCTGCCGCAACGGCAACTCGTACCTCACCACACCTTCGAAGGTCATCAGCGGCATCAAGGACACACGCCGTCCGCAGCTGTTCGGCTCGCCCGAACCGAAGGGCGGACTGCTCTACCTGGGCAACGACATCATCTTCAACTTCTCCGAGGACATCGACTATAACCACCTGAGCGCTATCACCAACTTCGAGGTGAGGGGCGAGGTGAACAACAACGACCTCTCTGAGACGGTGAGCATTCAGTTTAAGGGCAAAGCCAGCGTGGAAAGCGAAGCCAAGCGCAACTTCAGCGGCAAGGACCTGACCATCGACCTGATGGTGAAGCCCGACTCTACAGGTCGTGAAATGCCGCTGTTCTCCCACGGCTCCAATGGCCAGAAGCTGCAACTGTGGCTGACTGCCGACTACAAGCTGAAGGCTGTCGTGGACGACCAGACCTACGTCAGCAGCTCCGCCATCCTGAAGGGCACCTTCACGCAGGTGGCTGTCTCCATCAACCAGCAGGACAGCACACTGACCTTCTTCAACGGCGGCGTGGAAATAGGACGCAACAAGCTGAAGTCCACGTATAATGGCACGGGCACGCTCATCTTCGGTCGCACCAACGAGACGAACCGCAACGAGAGCCAGTACTACGAGGGCCGCATGATGGAGGCTCGCCTATGGTACGCTGCCATGGACGGCGGACTCATCGGCACGACTTACGGCAGCCGCCGACTGACGGGCTACGAGAGGAACCTCGTTGATTACTACCCGATGAACGAAGGTTCGGGCAACTATATCACCGACCGCACGCAGGGAGCCAATGCCCGCCTGATAGGTACCAGTTGGGCTATACCTCGCGGCATGTCGCTGGGCCTGAAGAAGGAAGACAAGGGCGTGCTGCTGAGACAGACTGCCCTGAACCGCACCAACGACCAGGACTACACGCTGATGTTCTGGTTCCGTACCGATGCCGACGGTCGAGGCACGCTGCTGAGCAACGGACGCGGCCTGAAGGAAGACGACGGAGCCGACAACCAGTTCCACATCGGCTTCGAAGGCGACACACTGACGTACCGCTCTAACGGCTTTGCCGCCAAGATACCGGGCAACTGGAGCGACAACCAATGGCATCACTACGCCATGACGGTGAACCGCGGGCGCAACGTGGCTAACATCTATGTCGACAAGGAGCTGCGCACCACCTTCGGCACCGACAGCCTGGGCGGTATCAGCGGCGGCTATCCGCTCATCGGTGCCAGCCGTTACATCCTCCAGGGCACGACGGAGGCAAAGGAAGGCGAGACGCCGCTGAAAGGTAACGTCGATGAACTGCTCTTCTTTGCACAGGCGCTGCCGCAGACGCTCATCAACACCTATGCCACCAAGAGTCCTAAGGGCGACGAGTATGGCCTGCTGACCTACCTGAGCTTCGACCGCCAGGAGCGCCAGAAGAACAACGACATCGAGATGGTGCCCTACCTCTACAGCCGCAAGGTCTATCTGGACGACAAGCGGGAGGTACGCTACGAGCTCGACCCCGAGACGCAGACACCGACGAACATTCCCGTACGCGACTACCTGTTCGTCGATACGCTCGACGTTGTCCAGCTGCACATCGACCAGAAAGAGGCCGCTCCCGTAGTGCCCTACGAGGAGATTCAGAACCTGAAGTTCTCCTTCATCGGCAAGGATAACCAGCTGCTGGTAGAGCTCGACGAGCCTGCCGCCAAGCTGCACCGCCGCCGCATCTACGTGACGGTGCGTGACGTAGAAGACAAGAACGGCAACACGATGGCCTCGCCGCAGACGGCATGCTTCAACGTGAGCAACAACAGTCTGGAATGGTTGGTGAACAGACTAGACTACACCATGAAATACGGTGTCAACGAGACATTCGAGATGCCGTTCTTCAACAACGATGTCGTCAGCCATACCTACAAGATAGAGAACTGCCCGAAATGGCTCACGCTCGACCACTACAACGACGTGATAGCACCGCAGAACCTGAGGTCGGCCACAGCGATGGTCAGCAAGGACCTGAACGTCGGCACGTACAGCGAAATCATCTACCTGACCGACGAGCAAGGCATCACCGAACCGTTCTACCTCAACCTGACCGTTGAGGGCGAGCAGCCCGACTGGGCAAGGAGCGTCAGCGGCGAACTGCTGCGCCACTCGATGAGCATCAGCGGACAGGTATTCGTTTACGACAACCTGGACACCGACACGCGCGACATCGTGGGCGTCTTCGACGACGAAAACGTCTGTCACGGCTTCGCAAACATCACCAGCTCGGAACAGGCTGGCGAGACAGGCCTGTTCCTGACAGTCTACGACAAGGAGTCCAACGGCCGAGACCTGAACTTCCGCCTGTGGCAGTACAGCACGGGACGCGAGCTGATACTCACGCCCGCCGACTCCATCAGGTTCGAGGACGG
The DNA here is from genome assembly GCA_002394305.1 of Prevotellaceae bacterium UBA4336. GTDB lineage: Bacteria > Bacteroidota > Bacteroidia > Bacteroidales > Bacteroidaceae > Physcousia. The sequence goes on along the minus strand of DGTM01000016.1, from coordinate 28,530 downwards.
CGCCGTGCTCGGCACCGACACGCCCGTGCGCTTCAGTGCCGGCGAGGCCTTCGTGCAGAACTTCAGCCTGAAGAAAGGCTGGAACTGGGTATCGTTCAACATCGACAGTCCTCAGCTGGCCGATGTCAACAAACTACTCAGCAACAAGTGCTGGAGCGAGGGCGACATCCTGACCAACATGGGCAGCGACACGACGCTCGTGTATCAGAACAAGCAATGGCTGGCATCCGGCAGCGTGAAGGACATGGTCATCTCGCCGAAGAAGTCGTATGCCATCAGGGTGCAGAAGGACTGCAACATCCCCATCGGCGGCACCATCATCAAGAGCGATTCCACGCGCACCATCAACCTGAAGACCGGGTGGAATGCCATTGGCTACACGCCCATGACCAACCTGACTATAGAGACCGCACTGAGCGACTACTACGACCAGGCCGAGCAAGGCGACGTCATCAAGAGTCACACAGAGTTTGCCTACTTCACCAAGTCGGGCAACACCGGACGCTGGCGCGGCAGTCTGCAGTACATGAAGCCCGGCGAGGGTTACATGATGCTCCGCAAGGGCAAGGCCGATGCCTCGTTCACCTATCCGTTCTACGAACTGAACAGTGACTTCCGCGAGGACTGGAGGCAGGCTGCAAGGCGCAGCGCCCCGCAGTCGGCCCGCACGATGTCTGTCTCGGCAACCGTAGCCGGATTCGAGCCGGAGGAAGGCGACCGCCTGGTAGCTTACAGCAATGGTCAGGAAGTCGGCTGTGCCCCCGTGCTCAGCGACAATGCCACGGAGGCTTCCGAACCCCTCTACCTGAGCATCGCGGGCGACTCCCGGCAGAAGATATGGTTCGCCATTGAGCGCGACGGCGAGATAGTAGCCTCTACCAGCGAGACCATGACCTTCAATGCAAATGCAGTCGTCGGCAGTCCCGACGAGCCGACGGTTATCAGCTTCGTACACACCGACTACGAGGACGGCAAGTGGTACTCCATCAACGGTATGCTGCTGCCGAAGAAACCGACGCAAAGAGGCCTGTATATCTTCAATGGGAAAAAGGTCGTGATGAAGTGAACCCGTTATAACGTCATAATGAAAAAACGAAGAAACAATGAATAAATCGAAGATAATGTTCGCACTGCTGGCAAGCCTCGTTCTTGGGGCTTGCAGCAGCGATGACGACAACAACATTGACAACAGTACGAATGTTGCCTACACGGAAACATCGCAGAGCGAGGCTCCCGTGTGGCAGGTGGATTGGACCAACAATCAGGAACGTCCCGACTGGACGGACCCGGATGCGTCCGCCTACGAGGGCTGGACTATTATGAAGGCGCGGATAGAGGAGGCTCTGCTCCCCTTTGTCTCCAAGGACGACATGATGGCGCTCTTCGTGAACGGCGAACTGCGCGGGCTGGCAAAGCCTGCCGTCGCCCTGTCTGACAACCAGATGGTCACAGGCTCGTTCCTGATGAAGGTGTACGGCAACGAAACAGACATGGAAACGGTGAACATGACGCTGCAATACTACAACCATACGCTGAAGCACATCTTCACGTTGTCTGACCGCATCACCCTCGACTCTGACATGACAATTGGCATCGACGAGGACTATGTCCCCCAGTTCACCAGTGGCTCTGCCAAGTATCCCTTACAGAAGGCGGTTGGTGCAGAGACGCTATTGACGAAGGCGGGGCTGACGCCCGTCGGCGGTAACCGGGTGGGAGCCTTTGTGGACGGCGAGTGCCGCGGCACGGCGTTGCTCTCTGCTTCCAGCAACACGTCGCTGGTCATCTTCGGTCGTATAGCCGGGGAGTCAGTGACGCTGAAGTACTACGACGCCGCAACAGGCAAGTTGTACACCATCCCCGATGTCGTGAAGATGTAGTGTCACTTGGAAAAAAAGAAAAAGAAAAAGGATAAACAGCTTAAACGAACAATAATGAAAAGACTGAATCAATGGGTGCTCGCCGTCACCCTCATTTGCGGCGCAGGCGTTTATACATCCTGTTCGTCGAACGATGATACTCCAATGGTTCCCAGCCAACAGGAGATGGAAAAGAGTCTCGTCGGTTTGTGGTACGAGGAATTTGACTGCGTGGACGTGACCGAGGACGGCAAGCCCTTCAACCGCGCCATGATTGCAGTGGAGACCAAAGCCGACCACACGGGCTACGTGGCGCTGGCAGTGTTCGACGACGAGTTCAACGAGCCGCTCGAGGTTTACGGCGGTCCGAAGGATGCGCCGTTCACCTGGCAGGTGACAGCTGATGGGCATGTCACCCTGACCGACCCGAATATAGGAACGACCATCAAGTCGGCCCCCACTCGCAGCGAGGGAAGTCACAGCACGTTTGTCGACATCAACCAGATCAACATGAACTGCTCGTCGGGGAACGTCAGCTTCAGCAATGCCTCACACGAAGGGGCGCTTGCCAGGGCTGAAGGCAGCACCGGCAGCTTGATTCAGGACTGGATGGCGAAGTCAACCCTTCCCCGGGCCTGCATCACCGACAGCATTCCGGTGGAGATTTTTCCCGACTATATGAACTACGTGTTCAACTACCCTTCGGTCGACCCCTTCGGCAATCCGTGCACGCTGAGTGGTACCATCACGGTCGACAAGACGCTGGTCAGGGACGGCAAGCCATTCAACGGCATCCTGCTCTACAACCACTTCACCATCTACGCCACCACTCAGGCACCTTCGCGCGGAGCCGTCGAGTTCCCGACAGGGGCCGCCATGACCAACTTCATCATCGTGGCTCCCGACTACTACGGCTTTGGCATCACCGAAAAGGAACCGCAGGCCTACTGCATCTCGCGGGCCAACGGGCGTGCCTCGCTCGATGCCTACCTCGCTGCCAAGCGTATGATAGAGGACCTGAAGGTGAAGAAGGGCAAGGACTTCGTCATTGCAGGCTACTCGGAGGGCGGGCAGACCACGATGGGTGTGCTGCGCGAGATTTCTGAACGCCATCCTGAGATAAAGGTGAAACGGGCCTTTGCCGGCGACGGACCCTACGACATCAACTCGATGTACGACGCCATTGCCAATGGCACCACCGAGATGCCCAGCACCGTCTGCAACGTGCTCTACGCCTACAACCATTTCTTCCACCTGGGGTACGGCATCCACGACTATCTGAAGGACCCCGTAGCCAAGAACTTCGACAAGTGGTTCCTCAGCAAGCAGAACAAGCGTGTGGCCCTCGACGAGGAGCTTATCAAGACCAAGAAGACGAGCGACTTCTGCACGGAGGCTGTCCTCGATAACGGCAGCCCCCTGTCGCAACGGTTCAAAGCAGCGTTCAGTCAGGATGCACTCGCCAGCGGCTGGACGCCCCGCAGCGACCTCGACGTGATGCTCTTCCACGACACGAAGGACGATGTCGTGCCCGTCGATAACTTCTATGCCATGAGAAAGTTCCTCAAGGACAACGGCATCAAGACAGAGGAGTTCGTCGGTGAGTACAGTTCCGAGGTGACAAAGGAGGTCGGCATCACCAACCACGAGGTTTCAGCCCTCACCTTCTTCCTCAAAATCATCCAGTGGATAACGAAAAACTATTGAGCCCCGCACAGGCCGTCGGGGGTCAAGATTTAAGAAAGAGAGGGTGTGTCATAACAAACGAACATACCCTCTTTTCGTTGCAAGCGGGGGGGAGGGGATGGAAAAGCGCAAGGCTCTTCCTGTTGAAGCGCCGTGCGGTGTCTACTGCTTCGGTATTTCCAGGATGCCGTCGGCTTCGTGCTCGACGAAGGGACCTTCCTTGCACTCCAGGAGCACGCTTGGCTCGAGGCACTCCAGGCCGTGCCAGACGTTCTTCGGGATGTCTGCGCCGTAGGTCCCGTTCTCGCGGCTGATGACGTACGATTCGAGGACCTCTCCGTCGTCGTTGTAGGTCGTCACCCGGACTTTGCCCTTCAGCAGGACGATGGTCTCGGCTTTGGTGGGGTGGTGGTGTACGGGAATCTGTGTGCCGGGCTCCAGGGCGTTGAGGAAGCGGTGGCACTTTTCGTCGAGGCTTTCGTGGAAGTTGTAGTTCTTCCGCAGCCTTGGCGAGGCCTTTGCCTGGGCTGCCACTTGGGCGAGCAGGTTGTCGTCTATGATCTTCATTGTTCGGTAAATTCTATGATTGCGCTCACGTCGTCTGCGATGGAAAGGGAAACGATGATGCCGTCTGCTGTCCGGTACATTGTGGGAAGCAGCATGTCGCCGAGCTTTGCCGCCACGCGGTATTCCACCCGCAGGCCGTTCACGCGGAATCCTTCGGGAAGCAGTTCCATGGCTATGCGGACATAGTTGGAGTTGTTCATGTGCTTGTTGTAGTCGATGTCGGCACGCAGCACCCTGACGGGGTCGGCGGTCTGTCCGGCTTCTTTGGGCAGTATTATCCTGCGGTCCTTGTAGTTCATCTCCAGCTGTGGCTCCAGGGTCATCGAGGCAATCGTGGCGTCGTCCACCCGTTTCAGCTTGCCTGCCGCCTTGTCTACGAAGGCTCCCATGCTCCATGTCTTGTAGCATGGCTGTCCGTCGGCGTCGTAGATGAACGTGTTGCGGAAGCCGAACATGGGCTTCATGCCATAGACGGAGCTCGTCACGGTCAGTTCCTCTTTGTACTGCGGCACCCGGACGATCTCCACTTGGCGTGTGACTAACAGCTGTGCCATGTCCTGCTCGGCGAAGTAGCGCTTCACGCCGGGTTCCGAATCGATCCACATTTCCGAGCAGTCCTGCATCATTTGCAGGGCGGAGTAGAGCTTCAGCCGTCCCTCGCTGTCGCAGGTGCTTGTCGTTACTTTATACTTTAGGCTATACATGTATTGTTTGTTGTCTTAATGCCGGCCGCGTCGGGGTGCCGGTGTTTTCGTGTTCGTTCACTCGTGTTGCTCTACGAAGTCGCGCACGAGGCGGAAGATGGGTTCGTAGCTGTCGAAGACGGCGTGCTTCCAGTTGTCGAAGATGGTGTGGTAGTACTGGTAGGCGTCGCCCTTCTCGTTCTCGAGGAAGATGCATGGCACGTGGCGTACGGCGAAGACGTAGTGGTCGCTGTTGGCAGCGAGATTGCCGCGGTGGAGGTCCTTGAAATAGTGCTTCTCGGCATTGATACGCTCGAAGAGCGGGAAGGCCTGCATGCCCTCGTTGCTTACCTCGCAGTACGCGACGGGGTTGTTGTCGCCGATCATGTCGATGTTGAAGAGGTATCTGATCTTCTCGAGCGGGAAGGTGGGATGCTCTGCGAAGTAGGTGGAGCCGCGCAGGTTGGCGTCCTCGCCGGAGAAGGCCAGGAAGTAGGTGTCGAACTTGGGGCGGTGCTTGGCGTAGTAGGCGGCCAGGGTGACGATGGCGGCCGAGCCGGAGGCGTTGTCGTTGGCGCCTGCGTAGAAGATTTTGCTGCCCAGGTTGCCGATGTGGTCGTAGTGGGCCGTGAAGACGTAGCAGCTGTCGTGCCGTTCGCCCTCTACTTTCGAGATGACGTTGAAGCACTCGTAGTCCTTCAGGAACTTTGCGTCGACGTCGAGGCGGACGCGCGTCACGCCCTCGATGGCTTCGGGCGTTACCCAGACGATGGGCTTGTCCACGACCTGATGCCCGTAGGCCTTGAAGAACTTGATGGGCGAGGGCCAGGTGTAGATGAGGCCGGCGTTGGTGCATCGGCCGTTGGTCTGTAGGCGCGAGAAGACATCGCGATGCTTGTAGGTGAACCAGAATTCGCAGGCCACGAGGCAGTCCTTGTATTCCGGCTTGGCGAGGTCGGCAAGCAAGCGGTCGGCGTCGAAGTTCAACGTGTCGACATGATAGACGGGGAACTCACCCTTGACGCCAGGGCTGTACTCGCGCATTGAGAAGTCAACGCCTGCCGTCAGCTTCTTCCATTTACCATTTGACGATTTACCATTTACCATTTGATTCCCTTCGCCTTCGACATAGAGGCCTTCCATCTCCATCTTGCCGGCAAAGGTCTGGATGTCGAGCGTGAAAGGCTGCAACGTAACCTCGTCAACGCCAGCCTTCTTGTATTCCTTTTCGAGGAACTTGCCCGCTTTGTTAGCGCCGCCTTTGGCATAGCCGCGCCCCTGATACTTCGCGCTGGCCAGTTCCTTCACAACTCGCTTGTAGTGCGCCATGTCCTGCGCACCTGCCTGCACACAAATGGCAAGCATAATTAATAATAGTTTTTTCATAGTATAGTATAGTATCTTATTTTCTTATTTTCCTATTTTCCAATTCCCCTTAACCTGATGCCAACCCTGCTCCAGTTTTCTCGTTTTTCCATTAGGGAAGACGACCTCTGCCGTACAGCCTTCAGGTATGAGGGTCGAGATTTCCAGCTGCTTCCCTTTCTTCTGGATGCTTACGGTAATTTTGCCGCTGACGCTCTCGATGGTGCAAGAAGCCTCTTTCAGATATCCCAGTTGGGGGCGGATGCGGAAGGTCTTGAACCCGGGCGAAGTCGGCTCGACGCCACATACCTTTTGGCTCAAGATAGTCAGGGGACCGCCACTCCACCCATGATTGTACGTTCCCCAGCAAGAGTTGACCATCGGTTCGCCCGGCTTGGGCTTTGTTCCCTCGGGCATCCAGTTTTCAGGTAATGTAGTCAGTCCGGGGAAATCCAACATGGGCTTGTAGCGCTTTCGCATGCGGTCCAAACCTTGGTTGGCAGCATTCATCTGGAACAAGGCTTCCAACACATATTTCTCCATATAGGGACTGGCGTGGTATTCTTTCGTCAAGCATTCAGTCAGAGCTTTGTATTTATCTTGCGATGCCAATCCCGACACGACAGCAAGGGCATTCCCTCGGTCGTCGGTCTCGCCAGTATAGTCGGGGGAACGGTACACGCCATCCTTCCAAAACCGCTTGTCGAAGCTGTCTGCCATCCTTTTCAACATGCCTTCTATCTGAGCCACATCACTCGCTTTATCAAGAATCTTCGCGAGTTCAAGTTCACCCTTCAGAGCCAAATAATACCAGCAGTTCTGCAATAGAAGTTGGTCTATGTTCTCACCCCAATCGCCCCAGAACCAGTCGCCCCGACGCAAGATGACAAGACCGTCGGCATCTGTCTGCCAAACATCATGCAGATAACGATGCAGACGAGCATAATGTGTCTTGGCAATTGAGAAATCACCCGCATAGAAGCATTGGGTATAGATGCCGTACCATCCGCAAGTAGCCAGAATCTGCGAGGGCAGTTCCTTGTTCCAGTTTCCAGCGGGAACAGGCGAGAACATCACGCCATCTGCTCGCTGCCAGTTGAATAGTTCGTTCAATCCCTTGAAGCCCATCTGTGCGCCCTCGGGACTGAGAGCGTAATATGCCTCGCCCAACTCGTTCACAGCATCGCCCCACCATTGTCCTCGCTCGCGATCGGGACAGTCCATGAAGTTGTCCCTCATCGTGATGTAGAGGGTGCGTTGGGCACGAAGCCACAATTCGTTGAAGAACGGGTCGTTGCAACGGAAGGGTTCCACGAAGTCGCATCCATAACCCGTCTCGCGGAATTTCACCTCTTCCATCTCCACGCCCTTGGGCAGGATGTACCACACCTCGTGACCATTGAACCATCCGAAGTTCTCATACTCCTGCTCGCCTTTGCGGGTAATGTACTCGCATCTGGGAGTGGCCGAGCCGCCTATCATGTGAACGTCTGTCTGAATTTTGACGAGCAGGCCATCGTCGGATGACTTCAACCGCATATAAGGGGTGCATTGGCAGTTGTAGGGCAGACGACAAACCAGGGTGTCGCCTCTTTGCTCCGTGCTTACATATTCTCGAAGCCCAAGGTCTTTCCATTGTGGAATAGGCCGCTTCACCAGTTTTCCCAACGCGCAATTCTCTACATCGACGGGCAGCACTTCCTCCAGATTGTATGTGTAGCTGTTTTTGTACCATCCCTGTTCCTCCCTCCGTGCATCAAACCGGATGTTGCTCTCGGAGATGCGATAGTTGGGTTTGGGCTCGTCGGTTTCGCCATAAGCACCATAAACGGCCCCTCGCCACGATTTGTCGGAACAGATGTCCACCCCTTCTGCCCGTGCATCGAACAGCAGACCAGCCGTTCCGCTGTTGACATGACTGAAACCATTCAGTCCGAAGTACCAGGTCAGCACGGCTATCAGGTTCTCGCCAGGCTTCAGAAAGGGAGCGATTTCCACCTCGTCGTAATAACTGCTGTTGGGAGCCGGGCCACGTTTCAGTCCGCCCTCGAAGACAACCAACTGCTCGTTGATATAGAGCCAGTATTTCGAGTCCGTCGCTATCTTGGCCTTTACCGAGGCAGGCACTTTTTCGACGTTTGCCTTCTTGCGCCAAAGCATCCATGTGTTGGGGCGGCTCTGATGATGCTCCAACGTTAGGTACTGTCCTTTCCATTCCTCGGCCTGTCCCAAAGCGGGAATCATGATGATAAATGCCAGTAAAAAATGTCTTAAGCGGGCCATAACCTATTACGTAGTTGATATTCTGCATGCAAAGATACAAAAGAAATAAGAATTACGAATTAAGAATCAAGAATTATTTCGTATCTTTGCATCCAGGAACGGAACAACTATTGAATCATGACAGAAAGGAAACTGCGAATGGGCACGATTGGCGGCGGAGGAAACGCCATGATAGGCCCCATCCATCTGCGCGCAGCATTGATGGAGAACGATATCGAACTCGTTTGTGGTTGCTTCAGCCGCAACTACCAGACCTCGCTCTCTACGGGACTGGCTTGGCACGTCCCCTGCGAGCGCATCTATCACGACTATAAGGAGATGCTGGAGAAAGAGGCCGCCCTTCCCAAAGGGGAGCGTATGGACTTCGTGACCATCGTGACGCCCAATAAGGTGCATTACGAGCAAGCCGCCCTGGCGCTCGACCTCGGGTTCGACGTCGTGCTGGACAAACCGATGACCTTCTCGCTGGAAGAGGCCTTGAAGTTGCAAGAAAAGGTGGAGCGGACGGGCCTCACACTCGCCCTTACCCACACCTATTCCGGCTATCCTGCCATCAAGGAGATGAAGACGCGCATTGCCGAGGGGCAGTTGGGCAAGTTGCGCCGCGTTTATGTCGAGTACACGCAAGGTTGGCTCTCTCAGCGCATCGAGTTGGAGGGCGGCAACAATGCCGGCTGGCGCACCGACCCCAGCCAGTCGGGCAAGGGTGGCTGCATCGGCGACATCGGCACCCATGCCTGGCATTTGTCGGAGTACGTGACGGGCGAGAAGGTGGTGGAGCTTTGTGCCGAACTCAACACGTTCGTCGAGGGACGCCTCAACGATGACGATGCTGCGGCTTTCCTGCACTACACGAATGGCGTCAAAGGCGTGCTGCATGCCACTCAGATTGCAGCGGGCGAGGAGAACAGGCTCTCCATCCGCGTCTATGGCGAGAAGGGCGGCTTCGAATGGCATCAGATGGAACCTAACACGCTGACGGCACGATGGGCTGACCGGCCCGCCGAGATTATACGTACGGGCAACGGCTACATGGGCAGTCTGGCCAAATGGAACACGCGAACGCCTGGCGGGCATCCCGAAGGCTACATCGAAGCCTTTGCAAACATCTACCGCAACTTCGCGGCGACGGTTCGCGCCAAAGCAAAAGGAGAGACGCCTTCGCCCGAATGTCTTGACTTCCCGAATGTCTATGACGGCGTGCGCGGACTGCAGTTCATCGAGACGATGGTGGCGTCCGGCGGGAGCAAGGAAAGCAAGTGGGTGAGTTGGATTAAAGATTAAGGATTAAAGATTATGGCTTGATACAAGATAACAGTCGCAAAGCAAATGACTTTAGTCTTTAATCCCTAATCAGGAAGCGGTTCCACATGGACGATGACATGCGTCTCTTCGCCATAGTGTTTCTTCAGGAGATCCTCCACTTCCGATGCTTTGTCGTGGGCTTGACGCAGGGATATGTCGGCATCCATGAGTATGTGCAGCTCGATGGCGTAGTGGCTTCCGATGCGACGTGTGCGCAGGTCGTGGGGCTCTTCCACGCCAGGGACGGATGCGGCCAGCCGGAGCATTTCCTGTTCCACCTCGTCGGGAAGGGACTGTTCCGTCAGGTCGCCGATGCCGCCTCGCAGCAGAACGACTGCCACCTTGACGATGAACAGGCCGACGATGACCGATGCCAGCGGGTCGAGCACCGCCCATCGCTGCCCCAGGAAGATGGCTCCGCCGATGCCAAGAGCCGTGCCAATCGAAGAGAGGGCATCGCTGCGATGGTGCCAGGCATTGGCCTCCACAGCCTGAGAGTCCAGTTGCTTCGCTTTCCGCATCGTGTAGTGGAAGACGCCTTCCTTCAGCACGATGGAGAGGAGAGCGGCCCACAGCGCCAGCATGCCCGGGGCTTTCAGCTGCTCGCCGTTCAGCCATGTGGCAATCTTCGCCAGTCCGCCGTAGACGATGCCTACGCTGACGGCAAGTAGCATGAAGCCGATGAGGGTCTGGGCCAGCGTCTCGAACTTGCCGTGCCCGAATTCGTGCGACTTGTCTTCGGGCTTTCCGCTGATGTGGACAAAGACGAGCACCACCACATCCGTCACGAAGTCGCTGAGCGAATGGACAGCATCGGCCACCATTGCGGCGCTGTGCCCCATGATGCCCGCCACGAACTTGAAGGCCAGGAGCAGCACGTTCACCGTTCCGCCCCATAGTGTTACCTTATATATTTCCTTGCTTCTGTCCATTGAGGAATGCTTATCAACGGCACAAAGTTACGAAGAATAATTAATATTGAGAAGAGAAAAGCGAAAAAACATTTCTTGCTGCATGTGACATTTTGCTGCAAAAAACGCCGTTTCGCTTATTTCGCCGTTTTGGGCCGACCGCTCAGGAGCGCCTGAAATCCCCGCGGCGGCAGTTTTGTCCACCCGAGCCAAAAGACGCGCTTAAATCGAAAGAATCCCGTAACCACTTGTCCCCCAAGTAATAATTTTTCATTTTTCATTGTTAATTTTTCATTTCAAAGCGCCGTTTTGCCACATACACAAGGCAAAACGAGCGCTTTTCCCGCGTTTTTCGGCATTTTCCGACACGGAATTTCACCCCACGCGACGGGGAGGATTTTCCAACACAGCACGCTGTGTTGACCCACACGGCACGTTGTGTTGAAATCTGCCGCACGCCGTGACGCCCAAAACAGCACGTTTTTCCGCCTTTTTCGCCACCGGGAAAACTGACAATATGAAAGCGTCCGGACGGTTTTGCCAACACTCTGCCCGTTTTCGCGCCACAGCTGTTTGACCATCCTGAGGCGGAGAAAGAGCATAAACTTTGCTTCCCTGTTCGCCTAATTCGCTTTTTTTTCGTAACTTTGCACTCCGAAATGAGACAACGACTGCACCTCACACATTTTCTCGCCCTGCTGGGCAGCATCTGCCTGGCCCTGCTGCTGAACGTGCACAGCGGTGAGACAGCCCCCGCCGAGGAAAGCCCCGGCAGGTTGGAGGCCGCCCTGACTGCGCAGAAGCACCATGTGCCGGAGGCCACCCTGACCGACGCCGCCCAGCTCAGCCGTGTCTGCAGTTCGCGTCCGCAGCGCATCGTATCGTCGCGCGGAGCAGGTTCCCAGAGGACATCGGGCTCGGCTTCCGCTACAGCCCGGCGGCATAACGTCTCACCCCTAAAACCCCATTGCGACTGCAGATGCAGGCTCGAGACAGCGCCCTTCTGCACGTCGGCCTCTCGGCAGTACTACGTCATTGCCCTGAGGCACATCCTTTGTTGAAAAGCTGAAACGTCAACACCACCCTTCACCCCATTAGCATTAACGTTTTAACGTCTTAACATTTTAACGTTTTAACGTCTTCAAGTTTCAACTTTAACCAACATATTATGTCAAGTTTGAAGAACATGGAGATGGCCTATGCTGTCTCCACACATCCGCATATCACAGTCAAGAAGTCATTCTTCAGTTCAAAAGTCATCTACGCCCCCACCGGTAGCCCAGTCCGCGCCATCATCCACGAGTACACGCCCACAGAAGGGGACTACCTCATCAGCCTGCTCAGCCTGCCGCTCGACAAGCTTCCGGACGAGCTTCGGCGGAAAGGCAAACCCACACCGGGCAGCAACGGCCACTACCACCTCGAGGCCTGCCTGAGCGACGACCGTCAGTTCTGCGCCCTGCAAGTGTTCCGCTACGGCGACTTCCGCTACAATGCCATCGGCGAGCCGCACTTCTACGAAGGCGACGACGCCAAGGCCGTCGCACAAGTCCTGTAGCCATGAGCACTCTGACAATGACAATCGTCGCCGTCTTCTGCGTCGGCTACTTCCTCATTGCCCTCGAGAGCGTCACCAGAATCAACAAGGCCGCCATCGCCCTGCTGATGATGGCCCTGACCTGGACGCTCTTCATGCTCGACCCCGCAGGCTATCTGTCCGTCGCCGACGGACAGGCAGCCGCGGCCGGGGCCAGCGTGATAGAGGGGCACCTGGGCAGCACCTCCACCACGCTCTTCTTCCTCATGGGAGCCATGACCATCGTGGAGCTCATCGACCAGAACGGCGGCTTCAATTTCGTCCGCACCACGATGCAGACGCACAGCAAGCGGGCGCTGCTCTGGCGCATGGCCTTCATGACCTTCTTCATCTCGGCCATCCTGGACAACCTCACCACGTCCATCGTGATGATCATGGTGCTGAGGAAGCTGGTGGCCGAGCAGAAGGACCGCCTCGTCTATGCCTCGCTCGTCATCATAGCAGCCAATTCTGGCGGAGCCTTCTCGCCGATAGGCGACGTCACGACCATCATGCTCTGGAACAAAGGCGTCATCACCGCCCTCGGCGTAGTGGCAAGGCTGCTCGTGCCGGCACTGGTCTCGATGATGGTGCCTGCCTATCTGCTCTCGCTCACGCTGAAGGGACGGCTCACCTACGCCGTCGACCCATCGGTCCAGACCGTCGGGAGCGACCTGACGGAAAGGCAGCGGAGGATAATCTTCTTCCTTGGCGTGGGCGGACTCATCTCGGTCCCCTTCTTCAAGGGGCTGACGGGCCTACCTCCCTTCGTAGGCCTGCTGCTCGTGCTCGGCCTGCTGTGGACGGTGACGGAAGTCTTCTATGCCAACCCCAAGATGCAGGACGAAGACGGCGCTATGCAGAAGCGCGTGTCGGAGATGCTGCGACGCATCGACATGTCCACCATCCTCTTCTTCCTCGGCGTGCTGATGTCCGTGGCCTGCCTGCAGACGGTGGGCGTGCTCACCACGCTGGGCGAGGGGCTCGATACGGCCTTCCGGGGCAACTGCTACCTCACGACAGGCATCATCGGCATCCTCTCGTCCATCGTCGACAACGTGCCGCTCGTGGCCGGCTGCATGGGCATGTACCCTCTGGCCGAAGCCGGCAACATGGCCGTCGATGGCAGCTTCTGGCAACTGCTCTCCTACTGTGCAGGCGTCGGCGGCTCGATGCTCATCATCGGCTCCGCTGCGGGAGTGGTCGTCATGGGACTGGAGAAGATTACCTTCGGCTGGTACCTGAAGCACATCTCGTGGCTTACCCTGGCCGGATACCTGGCCGGAATGCTCTGCTACTGGGTGGAAGAAAACCTCATCTTCTGAACACAGACACATGACATTCTCTGCTCACGATTACGCACCAAGGCGCACAAAAGAATGTGTCGTGAGCCACAAGGCTGAGCCCTTCATCCCTGCCCATAGGGGCAAAAACAAACAACGGATTACACGGCTCTGACGGATTGAAACTGACACTGACAGTCAGCAAAAAGATAATCCGTCAAATCCGTGTAATCCGTTGTGGCTTATTGTGACCTTCTTATATATATATATAATGTGTGTCTCGGGGGCAGGCGTCAGAAGCCGAGCTTCTTGCGGATGTCCTTGGGAACGGCGTTCTTGTTGATGACGATGTTCATGGTCTTGTAGGCAGCATAGGGCTGGCTGACGTACCAGAAGCCCTTGAAGGGGCCGGTCTCGCCCCAAGAGTTCTTCATCATGAAGTACTCCTTGCCGAACTGGTCCTTAGCCAGTCCGTAGATGAGCATGCCGTGGTCGTCGGTCGTCTCCCAGTTGTCGTAGGCAGCCTGGCGCATCTCCTGCGTGATGGTCTTCTCGGCGTTGGCGCTGACGATGACTTCCTCGCGGGTGCTCTTCTCGCCGGTCCAGCGGGCCTGGTCGCTGCCCACTTCCTTACCCTTGAACTTCGTGTCGGGCACCATAGCCACGCTCTTGTTCACACCGTTTCGGCGGCTGAAGCCGTCCTCGCTGACGTCGGCGCCCCAAGCGAAGGTCCAGCCGTTCTTCACAGCCTCGTACATGACGCGCATCAGCTCGTCGAGCGGCAGGTTGTAGCTGCTGGCCCAGCGCCAGTTGTCCTGTATCTCCAGGATGAAGCTGCTGTAGAAGGGATGGTGAGTGTAGCTGGTCAGGCTCACGTAGTCGCTGGCATCGAGCTTGAGGTAGTCCTTGACGAACGACTGCGGCGTGTACTGCTTGCCCTTGTACTCAAATTCGGTGGGGCACTTGCCGAAGTAGCTGTCCAGCATAGCCTGGTGTGCTTCCTTCCATGCCTTCGGGTAGATCTTCTTGGCGTTGGACGTGGCGATGGTCTTCAGGTAAGCCTCCATCGGGGGGAAGAACTGGCCGAAGTTGAAGAGAGAGTCGCCGTAGCCGGTGATGGGGTAGGGCATCAGTCCCTCGGGGATGAGGCCGTAGTGCTCCATGCAGTAGAGAGCGTCCTCGAACGAACCGCCCTGACTGAAGCTGGCGTCGCCGTGGGTGCGGACATGCTTGTCGGCGCGGTCGACGTAAGTCTTGCTGATGAGGAACGACTCGCAGAGGTCGAGATCGTCCTTCAGGGCAGGATTCTTCTTGATGGCCTCACTCTCCAGGAAGGCCAGCGAAGAATAAGCCCAGCAGGTTCCGCTGCTGTTCTGGTTCTTGATACTGGTGACAGGTTGCTCGATGATAGTGGTGAAGGTGAGGGTGTCCTCCGTGGCCTTCTTCTCCTCGTCCTGTGCAAAGGCGGGTGCTGCGAGCAGAGTGCACAGAGAGAGCATTAACAGCCCCCTCCCCGATCCCCCTTTGGGGGAGTGCTTTTGATTGGAAATAATCATAGTTAGTGTATTTGTTTTATTTACTATTTATATATAATAATATGTCTTGTCGCTTTGTTTTCCCCCTAAAGGGGGTTAGGGGGTCAATACGGGATCCTTTCTTTCCCCAGGTAGCGGCAGCCGTCCTTCGTGATGAGGATGTCGTCCTCGATGCGGATGCCGCCGAAGTCCTTGTAGGTCTCGAGCTTGTCGAAGTTGAGGAACTCGGCACAATGGCCTGTCGAGCGCCACTCGTCGATGAGGGCAGGAATGAAGTAGATGCCCGGCTCGTCCGTTACGACAAAGCCTTCCTGCAGGCGGCGACCCATGCGCAGGCAGTTGGTGCCGAACTGTTCCAGGTTGGGGCGCACCTCATCGTCGAAGCCGACGTAGGTCTGTCCGAGGCCTTCCATGTCGTGAACATCCATGCCCATCATGTGGCCGAGGCCGTGAGGCATGAACATGGCATGAGCTCCGGCGCGGACAGCTTCCTCCGTGTCGCCCTTCATCAGGCCAAGCTCCTTGAGGCGGTCGGTCATCATGCGGCAGACGCCGAAGTGTACGTCCCACCACTTCACGCCCGGTGCGGCAAGCGTCAGGGCGTAGTCGTGACAGTCCTTCACGATACTGTATATCTCCTGCTGGCGCTGGGTGAACTGGCCGCTGATGGGCGTGGTGCGGGTATTGTCGCTGCAATAGTTTTCGTTGGTCTCAGCTCCGGCATCGCACAGCAGCAGGCGCCCTGCCTCCAGGGGTCGCGGGCTGGGGTAGCCGTGCATGATTTCGCCGTGCATCGTGACGATGCTGGGGAAGCTGACCATGCAGCCGTGGCTGCTGGCGATGCCGCTGATGCGACCTGCTATCTCCTGCTCCGTGACGCCCTCACGGCACATCTGTATGGCGGTGGTGTGCATCTCGTAGCCGATGGCGCAGGCACGCTCTATCTCGGCTATCTCTCCCTGGCTCTTCACGGCACGCTGGTCGATGACGGCCTTGATGAGCTCCACGCTGGCTGCCTCCCGCTGGCGGGAAGGATGGATGCCCAGCATGTCCATGAGCTGGATCATGTGGTCGTGGCGGTAGGGCGGCAGGAAGTGGATGCGCTGGCCGCTGGCTTTGGCCTTCCCGAGGAAATCGGGAAGCGCACTCATGGGCATGGTCTGTTGGATTCCTGTCTGTGCAGCCATGTCTGCCACGCTGTCCACGGAGCCGAACCAGACGATGTCGTCGATGTCGATGTCATCGCCCACCAGGTACTCGCGGTTGTTGTCAACGTCGATGATGCCGGCAAGTCCTTCGCGGTGCAGCCCGAAGAAATACAGGAACGAGCTGTCCTGGCGGAAACGGTAGACGTTGTTGGGGTAGTTGGCGGGCGAGTCGTTGTTGCCCATGAGCAGGATGATGCCCGAGCCTATGCGCTCCTTGAGCAGTCGGCGTCGCTCGGTGTATGTCTGTTTATCGAATAACATCTTTTTGAATTTACTATTTGACGATTTACGATTTACTATTTATTTACGAATTACGATTTACTATTTGATAATTCTTCCCTCAGACCCTCTCCAAACCTCCCCCTCTAAGGGGAGGCTTTCTTTGCCTGATGTTGACTTTGTCAAGCAACTGTTTCTCCCCCTAAAGGGGGAGTTAGAGGGGGTCTCTTATTTGAGCGTTTCTGCAGCTTGACGAATGACTTCGAGGGTCGTCGTGTCGCTGGCGAAGACGGCATTGAGGCCTTGCTCCTCCTGTGCCGGGTCGCCCACATAGTCGTCCCAGCGCTGCCAGCGGACGTGCTGTGGCTGTGCATAGCCGCCCCAAGCCCAGAAGCAGCATGCCTGGAGCTTGCCTTCCTCCATCAGGCCGAAGACGTACTCGTAGTACATGTCGCGACCCTGTGTGGAAGAGCTGAGCTCGATGCGATAGCCGTCGCGGGGATAGCCGAACTCCTCCAGAACGATGGGCTTGTTCAGGTCCTTCACATAGTTCCAGCAACGGTCCATGTAGATGTGTGTCTGGCGGGCAGCATAGGGGACACTGTCCACCACGGAGCTTTCGCCGTTCTTTGCCAGGCCTACTTCGAGGGGACCGCTTGCCGGGCCGAGCCAGTGCCAGTTGTAGGGCCAGATGTGGATGCAGACGTAGTCAATCTCGGGGAAGGCATGAACCTGGCGGAACAGGTCGGGGTCCTCTTCGCAACCCTCGAGGCCCTCGCTGCCGGTGGTGACGAGATGGTTCTGGTCGAGGCTCTTGATGAGCTTCGCCTGCTCCTCAACCCACTGGGCAAAGCAGGCTTTCGTCACAGAGTCGCGGGCAAAGGCACGCGGCTCGTTGGCAAGTTCCCATGCCATGATGGCTGGCGATTCGGCGTAAGGCTTGCCGGTGACGGTGTTGACGCGCGATACGATGTGGCGCACATGGTTGGCTGCCATCTCCTTGGCCTTGTCGTTCTTGACGAACTGGCAATGATAGTTTTGCGCGATGGTCCAGTCCGACCAGTCGGGCACAGGGCCGCAGCCCGCCCATTCCAGGTAGGCACCGTATCCGCCGCTCCATTCCCAGGCGTTGTTCAGGAAGAGGACTGCCGTCATCTGGCGCTTCTCAAGCTCGGCTATCAGATAGTCCAAGCCTTCAAGGATGGTGTCGTTGTAGACCCCGGGCTCCGGTTGCAGGACAGGCAGTACATGCGATGCCACCGTGTCCGGACCTTCGCCGGAAGCCAGGACGCGCACATTCGTGATGCCCACCTCCTGCATCAGGTCGAGCTCCTTCTGCAGGCGTTCGCGGTCGCCGCCCTGACCTTCGCTTGCCAGTACTGCGCCATACCAGAAGTTCGCGCCGATGAACTTGTACTCGGTCTCGCCGCGGTAGAACTTGCCGTCGCGGACCTGCACGAAATCAGAACTCTCTACTGCCTTGTTGCTCTGCTGGCAGGCATACATACCTGCCAAGGCAATCATGGCGAGGAAATAAACGAGATGCTTCATAATGTCAACTATGAACTAAATAATGATTTTGCTCTTGTGGTAGTTGTCTCGGAAAGCCGTGGGCGAACAACCCTTCTTCTTCTTGAAGATGCGGTTGAAGTTGCTGATGTTGTTGAAGCCGCAGCTGTAGCATATCTCTGCCACGTTTGTGGTGGTGTCCACCAGCAGGCGTGCCGCATAGCCCAGGCGGATGTCGATGATGTAGTCGGAGACCGTCTTGCCTGTGCGGGTGCGGAAGAAGCGGCTGAAGGCAGCCGGCGTCATGCCCGCTATGTCGGAAAGCGTCTTGAGGCGTATCTCCTGCTGGAAGTGCTGGTCGATGTATTCTTCCACGTTGCGGACGCGGCGGCTCTCGGGGGTGTTCTTCACGTTGGCAAACGTCTTGCTGGCCAGCAGATGGTAGTTGTCCTGGAGGGAGAGCTCGTAGAGAATCTCCAGGAGGGAGAGCATGCGGTAGAAGCCTGGCTGTGCCGCTGTGATGCCCGTTATCTTGCCATACAGCTCCATGATGGCCGGCAGCTCGAAGGCGATGCCGCGCTTGGCGTTCTCGAAGAGGACGCGCAGGCTGCTGAGCTGGTTCTTCTGCAGGAACTGGTCGCCGAGCAGGTCGGGCGGGAACTGTATCGTAATCTCGTGGATGGAATGGCTCTGGCAGTCGTACTGGTCCCATGTGTGCTCCAGTCCGCTGCCTACAAGCACCAGGTCATACTTGCCGAGCACCTCGATGCTGTCGCCTACGATGCGGCGTGCTCCGTCGCAGTGTTCCACAAAGTTCAGCTCCATCTCCTCGTGCTTGTGCAGGGGATAGGTGAAGGCTTCCTTGTCGCGGTCCACCATCAGGAAACAGTCTTTCTCGCTGAGTGGTGTAACCTCAGTAATTACTTTGTCGGTCATGGCATTGAAACGTGTATTTCTTCTTTTCGCGCCGTAAAGTTACACTTTTTTGTTAAGAAATACAAGTTTAGCGTCAAAGAAATGTCAGAAGAGGTGCATTACGCCGCTTGCAGGCCTTCCCGCGAGGAGTTCCTGCCGCATGTAGTCCATGTAGGGGGCCACGTGCTGGAAGAAGATGCGGTAGCCGGCACAGAGGTAGTTGAGGCCCGGTTCGCCGTCAGCCGTGCGGAGGAAACGCAGGCGGGGACATTCGCCATGACAGGCCTTGAGCCACTCGCATTGGCGGCACTGGCGGGGGAGGGCCTCCTTCTTCAGGCGGGAGAAGCGGTTCTGCTTCGTGCCATAAAGCATCTGCGGCAGTCCGTGCGTACGTATGTTGCCTAATTTATATTGCGGGAAGACGAAGTGGTCGCAGCTGTAGACGTCGCCATTGTGTTCCATGACGGCAGCATGACCGCACTCCTCGGCATAGACGCAGACACCGGGCTCCACGCCCATCCAGCCTGCCAGGGTGGCATCGAAGAGCTGCACGAAGACCTCGCCCACATCGTGGCGCACCCACTCGTCGAAGATGGTGCACATGAAGTGGCCCCACTCTCCGGGACGGATGCTGAAGGGTGCGATGGGGCAGTCTTCGTCGAAGAGCTGTGCAAGGTGTCGGCCGTCGCTGTGCTGCTTGATGCGTTCCACCACAGGACTTATCTGCAGGAACTTGCAGTGCAGCTCGTCGCGAAAGAAGTGATAGAAGGCAAGCGGGTCCTGAGCGTTGACGTGATTGGCCGTTGCCATCGCGTTCCACTCGACTCCGTACTCATTCAGCAGACGTATGCCGTCCATCACTCTCTGCCAAGTGCCTCTGCCCTGGGCATCGCGTCGGTAGGCATCGTGCTGCTGCTGTGTGCCGTCGATGCTGATGCCCACCAGCCAGCCTTCGTCGTGGAGGAACTGGCACCATTCGGGTGTGAGCAGAAGGCCGTTGGTCTGTATGCTGTTGCTGATGCGTTTGCCCCGGCCGTAGTATTGTTGCAGCCGCACCACTTGCTTGTAGAAGCTGAGCGGCCGGAGCATCGGTTCGCCTCCGTGCCAGGTGAAGAGCACGTCGGGTGTCTGCTGCAGCTGTATGTAGTCGCGGATGTATTGCTCCCAGACCCTCTCTAACTCCAAGACCCCCCTACCCCCTTTAGGGGGAGAAAAGGACTCCGTCCCTTTAAGGGAAGGCTGGGGAGGGGCTAAATGTTGCTTCTCCAAATAATAGCAATACTCGCAGCGCAGGTTGCACTTCGGACCAGCTGGCTTGGCCATTACATAAAGCGGACGGGCGAAGGGGTAGGCAGTTTGCATGGGCATATTATTATGGATTATGGATTAAGGATTAAAGATTAAGGATTAAGGTTTTGTTGATTTGGGAAGTAGGACAGCATTGCATCGGGCTTATTTCTTAATATATTACGGAACCAAAGCAAACAGCTTTAATCCTTATTCTTTAATCTTTAATCCTCAGTTAATCTTTAATCCTTAATCCCTAATCCAATATCTTGCCCGCAAGATACTTCACCGGGTACCATATTGCGAGCCAGCCGACGGCGAGGACGGTGACGAGGACAAGCAGGATGTCGGTGAGATAGACGCTGACGGGATAGTTCTCTACGATGAAGCTGCCTTCGCTGTCGCCCATGCTGACCAGTCCGTATTCCTGCTGAACCCAGCAGAGTGCGCCTCCGAGGACGAGTCCGAGCAGAGCTCCTGCCAGGCTGATGATGTGCCCTTCCAGTCGGAAGATGGTGCATATCTGGGTATCGGTGGCGCCGAGACTGCGGAGGGTCTGTATGTCCTGCCGCTTGTCTATCATGAGCATCGAGAGCGAGCCGATGATGTTGAAGCAAGCCACCAGCAAGATGAAGGAGAGGAAGAGGTAGGAGATGAGCTTCTCGATGCGCATCACACGGAAGACATCGTCCTGCTGTTCGTAGCGGTCCTCCACCTTGAAGCGCTCGCCCAGCTGTGCCTGCAGCGTCTGCTTGGCTTTGTCTGTATCGATGCCTGGCTTGAGCTTCAGCTCGATGGACGAGATGCTGCCCTGCCGGTCGAAGA
Organism: Prevotellaceae bacterium UBA4336; assembly: GCA_002394305.1. GTDB lineage: Bacteria > Bacteroidota > Bacteroidia > Bacteroidales > Bacteroidaceae > Physcousia. The sequence continues at coordinate 7,514 of DGTM01000016.1, read as the reverse complement.
GTCGCTGGGCAAATCCGAGGCTGGTGAGGATGTAGTTCCTGTCGTATTTCGCCTGTCTGACCATGAAGACGACGCCCGGGCTTTGCAGCTCGTCGTGGTTAAAGGAAGAGAGCGGATTGCCGATGTTGACGCGTTCGCCTTGTTTGGGCGCATAGACTTGCAACGGGTTCTCGAACGAAGCGGAGAGCCCCAGCTCCTGTGCCAGCTGGATGCCCAGCACACCGTACTCCAGCACATCGGCATGCAGGCAGAAGGAGCCGTCGCCGTAGAGGATGTCTTCGATGTGTCCCTGCTGGGTGATATTGTCGGCCACCCCCTTGATAGTCACCACATGCTGCCGTCCGTCCTGCACCACGAGGGCCTGTCCTTCGAGAGCTGGTGTGAAAACCTTCACCATCGCGTTCTGCTTGAGTCGCAGCAGGGCTGTGTCCTTTAGGCTGACGGCTTGTCCGTCGTTCAGCGAGACGCGCAGTTCGGGGTCGAAGGCTGTGAAGAGGTCGGCCACGAGGTCCTGGAAGCCGTTGAAGACGCTCAGCGTGACCACCATTGCCATTGTTGCCACAGCTACTCCAAGCACCGAGATGCTGCTGATGATGTTGATGGCATGGTGGCTCTTCTTGGCAAAGAGGTAGCGGCGGGCTATGAAGAGTTCGTAACTCATAATTCTGGTGGTTGGGGGTTAGGGGTTAGAAGTTAGAGGGATGTTTGGGCTCCAGACAAGAGCCAAAGGTATTCTCTAACCACTAACCTCTAACCACTAACCTCTTTATTTATGGAGCAGCTCATCTATGTGTTCGACGTAATCCAGCGAGTCGTCCACGAAGAATTTCAGTTCGGGGATGATGCGAAGCTGTTTGCCTACGCGTGTGCCGAGTTCGTAGCGTACTTGTCGCTGGTTGGTGTTGATGTTCTGCACTATCTCCTCGGCCTTCTCGCTGGGGAAGACGCTGAGGTATGCGCGGCAGACGCTCAGGTCGGGGCTGATGCGGCAGGCGCTGACGCTGACCAGCACTCCACGCATCGCACTTGTCTGCTTCTGGAAGATGTCGCTCAGCTCCTTCTGTATGAGGCGTGCTATCTTGTTCTGTCGGGTTGTTTCCAAAATAAGGCCCCTCTCCCTAACCCTCCCCAAAAAGGGGAGGGAACTGCAAGCAGGGGAATGGCAGTTTGTGTTGTGTATATATTCTCCGTCTCCCCTTTGGGGGAGAAGGGGTTAGGGGTTAGAGAGGGGCTTAGTCTTCCTCGCTGAACATCGGGTCCCAGGCTGGCAGGCGGACGGGCTTCTGCTTGAGCATGTCGAGCACGGAGGTGGGGCAGTACTTGCGGTTCGCCACCACGCGGAACATGTATTCGCGGAACCATTCGCTGGTCATGATGATGTAGCCGTTAGCGCCGCTAGCTGCTCCCCAGCTGTTCTCCACCTTCCATTTCTTGGCCTTGCCCTGGCTGTCCAGGTCGACGGCCATCAGGGTCATGGCGTGTGTGCTGCCGCTGTCGAAGGTCTGGATGCGCTGCCGCTTGTTCATGCCGAAGGTGGTGCCCAGCAAGCTGTCGTAGTCGAAGTTTCTGAGGTCGGCCATGCCCGTGCTGCGGTCGAGGAACTTGCCGACGTCGCAGCTGAAGTACATCTGGCAGCTGTCCCGGAGCGAGGCGATGGCAATGGGCTCCAGCTCCTCGATAGGCAGGTTGACGTAGAGCCAGTTGTGGCCGTCGTAGACGTGGCGGTCGTAGTCAATCTCATATACCTTGTTATATGGTCGGCTCGGGTCGTTCATGAGCATGACGTAGTCTTTGTTGAGGTCCTCGCCCTCGTCGATGCAGTAGGTCCTGAAGAACTCCTGCGGCGTGTAGGTCTTTTCCTTCCATGTGAACTGTGTGGGCGGCACGCCGTAGGCCATGACGAGCATGTGATAGACGGTCTGGAGCTGCTCCACCTTGAGCTGTTCGAGCTGCTTCTGGCTCATGCCTGCCTCGCTCTTCTCGCGCAGGGTGATGCCAGCCTCGCGGAGCTTCCGCTTCAGGTGGCCGCAGAACTCGCTTGTGCTGTTGCTGACGTAGGTCTCGGGCATCACGTCGGCAGGCACTACGCCGTACTTTGTGGCGAGGTCGGCCACGCCCGTATAGGTGCCGCCGTCGGAGAGGGGGTGCTGGAAGAGCCAGCGCACCATCTCGCTGTCGATGGGTTCTTTGCGTGTATCAATGATGCCTTGCAGGAAGAGGTTGCTCTTCTCCAGCTGGTCGTAGAAGAAGAGGTAGCCCTGGCTGAGCACGAAGTTCTTGATGCCAAGCTTTTTCATGGCACGGCCGCGAAGTATGTTCAGCCCCGTGAAGAGCCAGCAGCGTCCGCTGCCCTTCTGGTCGGTGATGCCCGTGTTCTTCACCTCGATGCTGAAGTCCGTGTCCTTTGCGCCGGCATTCTCCTGGTTGACGGCCATCTTCTGCAGTCCAACGTTGCTGATGGCGTTGCGGAGTGCCTTCTCGGCGGGCGTTCCGGTATAGCTGCCTTCAAGCTGCTTGAGCACCTCGGGTGTGATGCTTGTCTGGGCGCTTGTCTGGACACAGAAGGCCATGGTCAGCGCGTAGAGGATTGTTTTTTTCATGTCATTCAGTGTTTTTTCTGTCAATATACGTGCAAAATTACGGGATTATTTGTAACTTTGCAAGGAAACAGGCGATTTTTATTCCCTAAACACATAGAAGGGAATCTGCAACAACGCAGTAAAGAAGATAATATAATATGAGAAAAAGCAACTATGACAAGCAACCCAGTACGCATATCGACGGTTCGATGGTATGTGGCTGGGACAACATCGTCCGCATTCTCAGCGAGGCTTGGGCTGACCAGCCGGTGTGGGTCATCGACCTCTATCCGGGTACTTACGAGGAGGACATCATCAAGGCTTTTGCCGGGACAGGCAGGAAAATCATCGACACCCGCACGCTGATGCGGCCGGAGGAGGAAATCCGCCAGCTCACCGAACGCTTCATGACCGACGACGTGCTGTTCGGATACATGTCGAACATAAGGCTGGAAGAATACTTTGACAATTCAAAATTAACGAATTCAAAATTCAAAATTGAGGAGCCGTGCATCATCATCGGCACAGGGGCAGCCTTCGTTGCACAGAAATGGTCAATGGTCAATGGTCAATGTTCAATGTTCAATGTTCAATGGTCAATCGCTTACGCTGACATGGCCCGCTGGGAGATTCAGCAGCGCTTCCGTCGGCACGAGGTGAAGGCCCTGGGCATCGACAACCATGAGGACAGCCCTTCGGTGCAGTACAAGCGCGGCTACTTCAACGACTGGAACATCGTCGACCGCTATAAGGACGAGCTCATGCAGAGCGGCTGCATCCGGTTCTGGATTGACACGAACCGTCGCGACGAGCCCAAGATGATTACCGACGCACAGATGCGTCAGGGGCTGGAGCGTACGGCGCACAAGCCCTTCCGCGTCGTCCCCTTCTTCGACCCTGCTCCTTGGGGCGGCCAGTGGATGAAGGAGGTTTGTGATTTGCCCCGCGAGGAGGTGAACTACGGCTGGTGCTTTGACTGCGTGCCGGAGGAGAACAGCCTCTACCTGGAGGCCGAGGGCAAGCTCTTCGAACTGCCTTCGCAGGATGTCGTCCTGGCCCACACCCGCGAACTGCTCGGTCAGCAGGTGTGGCACCGTTTCGGCAAGAGTTTCCCCATCCGCTTCGACTTCCTCGACACCATGCAGGGCGGCAACCTCAGTCTGCAGGTGCACCCCACCAACGAGTTCGCACAAAAGGAGTTCGGACTGCCCTACACGCAGGACGAGAGCTACTATCTGCTCGATGCAGGCGAGGATGCGGTGGTCTACCTCGGCCTGAAGGAAGGCGTCGACAAGGTGCAGATGATTGAAGACCTGCGGGCTGCACAGCGGGGCGAGATACTGTTCGATGCGGAGAAGTACGTCAACAAGCTGCCTGCCAAGAAGCACGACCACTACCTCATCCCTGCCGGCACCATCCATTGCTCCGGCCACGACAGCATGGTGCTCGAGATAAGCTCTACGCCCAGCATCTTTACCTTCAAGCTGTGGGACTGGGCTCGCCTCGGCTTGGACGGCAAGCCAAGGCCCATCAACGTGGAGCGCGGCAAGTTCGTCATCCAGTGGGAACGCACCACGCCCTTCGTCAAGCGCGAGATAGCCAACCACTTCGAGGTGCTCCACGAGGAGGACGGCATCAAGGAGGAACGGACCGGACTGCACCCCAACGAGTTCATCGAGACGCGCAGGCACACCTTCAGCCGTCCCGTAGAGCACGACACGCAGGGCGGCGTGAACGTCCTCAACCTTGTGGACGGCGAGGCGGCCCTCATCGAGAGTCCGGAAGGCAAGTTCGCTCCCTTCGAGGTACACTACGCCGAGACGTTCATCATCCCGGCCTGCGTGGGCCGCTACGTCATCAAGCCCCTCGGCGGCGAGTGCATGACCATCAAGGCTTCGGTGAGGACCTGAGCATCACGATGATGTTAAAATGTTATAATGTTAAAATGTTATAACGTTATAACGTCATAACGAAATAACGACAAGATAACGGAACAACGACAAGATAACGAAATAACGACAAGATAACGGAACAACGACAACTAACCCCATAACAACTATGTTCAAGACTGACAACAGAATCGTCCTGACCCTCGATGCAGGCGGCACGAACTTTGTGTTCTCTGCCATCCAGGGCTACAAGGAAATCGTCGAGCCTATCCGCCTGAGTGCCGTCGCAGACGACATCGAGGGCTGCCTCGACACACTAAGGAAAGGCTTTCGCCTCGTCATGAAGAAGCTGAACGACACGCCCGTTGCCATCAGCTTCGCTTTCCCCGGTCCTGCCGACTACGAGCACGGCGTCATAGGCGACCTGCCCAACTTCCCCGCCTTCCGCGGCGGCGTGGCACTGGGGCCCTACCTGCAAGGCGTCTTCCGGATGCCTGTCTTCATCAACAACGACGGCAATCTGTTTGCCTACGGCGAAGCCCTGGCCGGACTGCTGCCCGAGGTGAATGCTGCCCTGGAGGAGGCTGGCAATGCCCGTCGCTACCGCAACCTCATCGGCATCACGCTGGGCACAGGCTTCGGCGGCGGCGTCGTCATCGACGGCACCCTGCTCCGCGGCGACAATGGCTGCGGCGGCGATGTGTGGTGCATGCGCAACCGCAAGTATCCCGAACTGATAGCCGAGGAGAGTGTGAGCATTCGTGCCGTGCGCCGTGTCTACGCCGAGCTCTCGGGCGAAGCGGTGGACGAGCTCACGCCCTACGACATCTTCCTCATCGCAGAAGCCCAGAAGCCCGGCAACGCCGAGGCGGCACGTCAGAGCTTCCAAGAGCTGGGCATGATGGCAGGCGAGGCTATCGCCGCAGCCCTCGACATAGCCGACGGCATCGTCAGCATCGGCGGCGGACTGGCCGGAGCAGGCAAGTACATCATGCCGGGCGTGATGGAAGCCCTGCACGGCAGCGTTGGCACCTTCGCCGGCAGCCGTTTCCCCATCCTGCAGATGGAGACCTACAACTGGGAGGACCCGGCCGACCGCCAGTGGTTCCTCTCGCTGGGCATGGACAGCGTCATCGTTCCCCGCACAGCCACCGCGGCACCCTATCTGCGCCAGCGCAGCATCTGTGTCGGCCTGAGCAAGAACGGCGCCAGCACCTCCATCATGTACGGCGCCTATGCCTATGCCCTGAACGAGCTGGACAAGTAAGAAGAAGCCCCCTGACCCTCTTCGGGGGGAATGAAACGGTAAACGATTAAACGGTAAATGACATTATGAATTATAAGAAGCTTATTCCCGTCATGCTATGCTTCTTCGCCATGGGATTCGTCGACATGGTGGGCATAGCCAGCAACTACGTGAAGGCCGACCTCGACCTCTCCGACACGATGGCCAACACGCTGCCTTCGCTCGTGTTCCTCTGGTTCCTCATCTTCAGCATCCCCACCAGCCTGCTCATGAACAAGATAGGGCGCAAGAACACGGTTCTGCTGAGCCTCCTCCTGACGCTCGCGGCAATGTTGGTGCCGGTCTTCACGCTCGACTTCACCATGCTCCTGCTCTCCTTCTCCCTCCTGGGAATCGGAAACGCCATCATGCAGACGTCGCTCAATCCGCTCGTTGACAGCGTGATGAATGGCGGAGCATCGGCCAGCACCCTCACCTTCGGGCAGTTCATCAAGAGCATCGCCTCGTTCCTGGCGCCCATCATCGCCTCCTGGGGCGCCACCACCAATGCCTTCGGCTTCGGCTGGCGTGCCATCTATCCCATCTATCTGTGCGTCGGCATCCTGACCACCCTGCTGCTCTTCGGCACGAAAATCACGGACCCCTCTAAATCTCCCCTTAAAGGGGAGACTTCCTGTGCAGGCTCCTCCCCTTTAAGGGGAGGTTGGGTAGGGTCTTTTGCCCTGCTGCGCGACCCCTTCATCCTGCTCTGTTTCCTGGCAATCATCTGTCATGTAGGCATCGACGTGGGCACCAGCATCACAGCCCCGAAGATTCTCATGGAACGCACGGGCATCGGCCTCAACGAGGCAGCCATCATCGGCACCATCTACTTTGTGGCAAAGGCGGCAGGCAGCTTCAGCGGCAGTTTCATCATGAACTACGTCAAGGACTGGACCTTCCTGCTCCTGAGTGTCCTGATGATGGTGCTGTCCGCCCTCGGCCTCGTCTTCGGCGAGAGCACTACGGTCATCTACGCCAGCGTGGCCCTCATGGGCTTTGGCAACGGCAACCCCTTCAGTATCGTCTTCGCTCGCGCCCTGCAAGCCGTGCCCGACAAGAAGAACGAAGTCTCCGGCCTGCTCATCATGGGCATCTTCGGCGGCACCATCTTCCCGCTCCTCATGGGCTTTGCCAGCGACGCCTTCGGTCAGACGGGCGCCGTCGCAGTCATATCGCTGGGCATCATCTACCTGCTGGCCTTCTACCTGCAGGGCAGGAAGCCGTCCGCCGCATAGGGCATTTCCCGCTTTGACGGGCGATAAAGTTCCGTGAGACACGAGGATAATTTTCTCCCGCCAGGCGATAAAACAATTTCCGTGGTTTTGAAATATATTTCAGAGCCACGGAAATATATTTTAGTGCCTTTGAAATATATTTCCAAGCCTTGGAAATAGTTTTTGTCCGCAGGCCTCGGCATTTTGCACCTTGGGCTGAAGGATTTTGTACCTCGTGCTGAAGGATTTTGTACCTTGAGCTGAGATGTTTTGTGGCGTGGAGCTTGGCACAGGAGTCTGCGCCTATATATATAATAATGTGTAGGGTGTGCCCCCGGATTACTGGAAGAAGGAGAAGTTGACGCTGCCGTAGGCCCGGTGCTCGACGAAGCGCGGGTGCTGGGAGAAGTCGTTCGTCTTGCCGTGCTCCAGGACGAAGAGGCCGTCCTCCCGGAGCAGGTTGCGGCTCAGGACGATGTCGGGCAGCTCGGGTATCTGCGGCAAGGCGTATGGCGGGTCGGCAAAGATGAAGTCGAACTGCTCG
>DGTM01000047.1:13206-19133 GCA_002394305.1 Prevotellaceae bacterium UBA4336 | reverse complement strand
TCTTTTACTTCCGAAAGTTGAATTACTAAATGGTAAAATTGTAAATAAATAGTAAATCGTAAATCGTCAAATAGTAAATTACACAGATGTTACTAAACTACAAAGACGTAGACCTCTATCAAGGCGAACATCCCGTACTCCGAAAGGTGAACTTCTGCGTAGAGGAAGGCGAGATGGTCTATCTCACAGGACCTGTGGGCAGCGGCAAGTCGTCGCTCCTCAAGTCCATCTACGGCGAAGTGCCCATTGCCGGCGGCACAGCCGAGGTGCTCGGCTTCGACATGGGACGCCTCAAGACAAAGCATCAGCCAATGTTGCGAAGGCAGATGGGTATCGTCTTCCAGGACTTCCAGCTCATGCCAGACCGCACAGTGCAGCGCAATCTCGACTTCGTGCTGCGCTCCACCGAATGGAAGCAGAAGGCCGACCGCGAGAAACGTATCGACGAAGTGCTCGACCTCGTGAAGCTCCCCGACAAGAAGGATAAGATGGTCTTCCAGCTGTCGGGCGGCGAACAGCAACGCATCTGCATAGCACGCGCCATCCTCAACACCCCGAAGGTCATCCTGGCCGACGAGCCGACAGGCAACCTCGATGCCGAGAACGGCGAACTCATCCTGGCTCTGCTCGATGAGATCCGGCGCCAGCAGCACACAGCCGTCATCCTCAGCACACACAACCTGCAGTGGCCCGAGTACTTCCCAGGCACAGTCTACTGCTGCGTCGACGGACATCTGACAAAGAACAGCGAAACGAATGCAGGCCAGGAAACGGCCTCCACACAGAATTAGGAATCAGAGAACAACAAGAACTCCTTCCTGCCCCACACAAAAAGGAAAGGCACCGGAAGGACAAAAACAACAAGACATGAAAGTACTGAAGTTCGGTGGCACCTCCGTTGGGTCACCACAGAGAATGCAGGACGTTGCCCGCCTCATCACCAAGGACGGCGCATCGAAGATCGTAGTCCTCTCCGCAATGTCGGGCACAACAAACACCCTCGTCGAAATCTCCGACTACCTTTACAAGAAGAACCCCGAAGGAGCCAACACCATCATCAACCAGTTGGAGCAGAAGTATGCCGACCACGTGGCAAAGCTTTACAGCACAGAGGACGTCCGGCAGCAGACGATGAGCTTCCTGCACGAGGAGTTCGACTACCTGCGCTCCTTCACCAAGGTGCACTTCACGTCGTTCGAGGAGAAGGTCATCCTGGCTCAGGGCGAAGTGATAAGCACCAACATGTTCACCAACTATCTGAAAGAATGCGGCGTCAATGTCAAGCTCATCAACGCCCTTGACTTCGTCCGCACCGACAAGAACGCCGAGCCCGACATGAACTACATAAAGGAGAAGCTCACGAAGATACTCGACGAGAACCCCGGCTATCAGCTGTACATCACGCAGGGCTTCATCTGCCGCAACGCCTATGGCGAGACCGACAACCTGCTTCGTGGCGGCAGCGACTACACGGCCTGCCTCGTGGGAGCCGCCATTCAGGCCGAAGAGATTCAGATATGGACCGACATCGACGGCATGCACAACAACGACCCGCGCTTCGTGGAACATACCGAACCTGTGCGCCAGCTCTACTTCGAGGAGGCGGCCGAGCTGGCCTACTTCGGTGCGAAGATACTGCATCCCACCTGCATCCAGCCAGCCAAGTTTGCCCGTGTCCCCGTCCGTCTGCTCAACACGATGGACCCCACAGCACCCGGCACCATCATCAACAACGAGTTCCAGCGCGGCACCATCAAGGCTGTCGCGGCCCGCGACGGCAACATCTGCATCCAAATCAACAGCAGCCGCATGCTCCTGGCCTATGGCTTCCTGCGCAAGGTGTTCGAGATATTCGAGACTTACAAGACAAGCATCGACATGGTCTGCACCAGCGAGGTCGGCGTCAGCGTCACTATCGACAACCGTAGTCACCTCTCCGACATCGTCAACGAACTGAAGAAGTACGGCACGGTCAGCGTGGAGGAAAACATGTGTATCATCTGTGTCGTAGGCGACCTGGACAGCAGCAACGTAGGCTTCGAAGCCAAGGCTTGCATGGCACTCAAGGACATTCCTGTCCGCATGATCAGCTATGGCGGTTCGTCGCACAACATCTCCTTCGTGGTGAAGGCAGAGGACAAAAAGCGAACCCTCCAATCGCTCAGCAACACATTGTTTTAGGTTAGAAGGAAGTCACTGGTAAAGATTGTTTTATGGACAATACATTCAAGCAGGACATGAAGGAGCGTTTCGAACAGTTGCGCACGCCTTTCTACTATTACGACACCGACCTGCTGAGGGAAACGCTTGCCGCCATCAGGCGAGAGACTGACAGGCACGAAGGCTACCGACTGCACTATGCCATCAAGGCTTGTGCCAATCCGAAGGTGCTGCGGCTGATACAACAGGCAGGCTTTGGGGCCGACTGCGTGAGCGGCGGTGAGATAAAAGCCTGTCTGGACAGCGGTTTCCCTGCAGGCGAGATTGTCTTTGCCGGAGTAGGCAAGGCCGATTGGGAGATAGAGCTGGCCTTGGAAGCAGGCATCCAGTATTTCAACGTGGAGAGCATCCCGGAGCTGGAAGTCATAGCTGACATCGCGACGCGCATGGGCAAAGTGGCCGACGTCAGCTTCCGCATCAATCCCGACGTCGGGGCGCATACACATGCCCACATTACAACAGGGCTCGCAGAGAACAAGTTCGGCATTGCCATGGAGGATATGGAGGGCGTCATTCGTAAAGCGCAGTTGCTATCCGGCGTCCGCTTCGTGGGACTTCACTTCCACATCGGCAGCCAGATACTGGAGATGGACGACTTCGAAGCACTCTGCCACCGCATCAATGAACTTCAGGACAGACTGGAGGCCGAGGGTATCTCCGGGGTGAAGAACATCAACGTGGGCGGCGGATTGGGCATTGACTACGAGAATCCCGACGCACATCCCATTCCCGATTTCCACGACTACTTCGAGACGTATGCCCGGCACCTGAAGCTGCGTCCCGGTCAGCGCCTGCACTTCGAACTCGGCAGGGCCGTCGTGGGCCAATGCGGTTCGCTCATCACACGCTGTCTCTACGTCAAGCAGGCGAAGGCAAAGCAGTTCGTCATCGTCGATGCAGGCATGACCGACCTCATCCGTCCTGCCCTCTATGGAGCCCATCACCTCATTCAGAACCTGAGCAGCACAGCTTCTGCTGAGACGTACGACGTAGTAGGTCCTATCTGCGAGAGCAGCGATGTCTTTCGGGCCGACTACAATCTGCCGTCCACCCGCCGCGGTGACCTCCTTGCCATACGTTCCGCCGGAGCCTATGGCGAGATTATGGCAAGCCGATACAACTGCAGGGAATTGCCGAAATCCTACACGAAAGAGGAATTAGCGAAATAGACTGCAAACCTCACACCCGCAGAATTGCACATCATCACATGGTAAACGTCAGCATCATCGTCACCTGTCTGGAGGAGCAATCGCAGCTCCGACGGCTCTTGCCTCAGCTGTTGTCGCAGCAGTATGAAGGGGAGTTCGAGGTGATTGTCGTCGACCAGAAGCACGACAAAGACCTTGAGGAGTGGCTTGAGGAAACGGAAAGAGACTACCCGCACTTGAGCCATACCTTCTGTCCCGCATCGGTGCGAGGCATCGACATCCGGAAGCTTGCCCTCACGCTGGGAGCCAAAGCCGCCAACTACGAGTGGCTCGTTTGCCTGTCCGCAGGAGAAGGGTGGGAGAGCGACGACTGGCTGACACGCCTCACTGCCTGCTGTGGCGACGGCATCGATGTGGTGATAGGCAAGACGAGCCGCAGGCGTTTGTGGAAACGGCCTTCGTTCAACTTCTTCCGTCGCAGTGTGTCTCTCTTCAAACCTACGTCTTCCATCATTCTCTGCCGCCGCAGCACCTTGCTTCTGGGGCAAAACGTCAAATTGTCAAACTGCAAAATTGTTAAACTGTAAATGGAGTCAATACCGTTCATCGCCTGGTGCCTGGAGCACCTCAACTATTGGGTCATCACTCTGCTGATGGCTATCGAGAGCAGTTTCATCCCCTTCCCCAGTGAGGTTGTCGTGCCGCCGGCAGCCTACAAGGCAGCCACCACGGGTGAGCTCAATGTCTTTCTCGTCGTGCTCTGCGCTTCGGTGGGAGCCTGCATCGGCGCTTTGGTCAACTACTATCTGGCACGCTACCTGGGCCGTCCGCTCGTTTATCGTTTTGCCGAGAGCCGTCTGGGACACATGTGTCTCATCGACAGTGCGAAGGTGGAACGTGCAGAGCGCTACTTCGACGAGCACGGAGCCATCGGCACTTTCTTTGGCCGCCTTGTGCCAGCCGTGCGTCAGCTCATCAGCATTCCGGCAGGCCTGGCCCGGATGGGGCTGGGACGTTTCCTGCTCTACACGACTCTCGGTGCCAGCCTTTGGAACACCATTCTTGCTGCAATGGGCTGGTACATAGGTCACTACTATAGTGGTCAGCTCGAGGAAAAAGTGGCACAGTACAGCGGAGAGCTGAAGATTGTCATGCTTGTCCTCGGCGCCTGCGTCGTGCTATACCTTATTTATAAGGGTGCGAAGAAGAACTGAGAATGAATAAACTCTTCACACACATAGTCTTTTTGCTCCTTCCCGCATTGGCATGTGCCAACGGAGACTTGCAGGAAGAGTCCGCCCGAAATAGGGATGTGGGCACTATGTGGCAACAACTTGCGACCTCGCCCTACCGGCTGGACACGGCCGACGTCCGGGCTCTGCGCGTTGAGCTGGAGAGCATTAGCTTCTTTCGCAACAATGAGTATCCGAGCCCCTTGGCGGACGGCTACTCTCTGCCCGGTCTGTGGGTTCAGCCCAAGCTTACCTACATGCCTCTGAAACAGATCAAGGTGGAGCTTGGGCTGCAGGCGCTTATCTTCAATGGAGCCAATCGCTATCCGAACTACGTCTACCATGACATCCCGCTGTGGAAGGGCGCTCAGTATACCAGTGGGGCGCATCTGCTTCCGTGGTTCCGAGCTCAGGCTGACTTCCGCCAGCTCTCCATCGTGCTGGGCAATATCTATGGCGGACAGAATCATGGCATCATTGAGCCGCTGTTCAATCCTGAGACGAACCTCACGCAGGACCCCGAAATGGGATTCCAGCTTCTGTGGGACCGACCGCTTCTGCATGCCGACATCTGGCTCAACTGGCAGAGCTACATCTTCCGCGAAGACACACATCAGGAGGCTTTCACCGTGGGTACCACTTGGCGAATAGGGAAAAAGGAAGCCGACGCTACGTCCCGGACGAAGCCTGGCATCCGGCCGTACCTGCCCGTACAGCTCATCCTTCAGCATCGTGGCGGCGAGCAGAACACGGAGAACCGTGCTGTGCAGACCATTTGTAACGCTTCGGTGGGCGGTGGAATGCAATGGAATACCGGGAAGCGTGTCCTCCGGTCGCTCACAGCCGAGGCAGACGCGCTGTTTTGTTATCAGCAGAAGGGGAATCTGTGGCCCTTCAAGAGCGGTGCTGCGGGTTATGTTTCTGTCGACCTTGGCTTGTGGCGATTCCTTGAGGCCGGTGTGTCGTACTACATTGCTCCGCGCCATTTTGTCAGCCTCTACGGAAATCACTTCTATTCGACCCTTAGCACGGTGGACGAACAGGACTACGGCAAGCTTCAGACAGCTGCGGCCCACATCCGTTTCCATCATACCTTCCACCGCGGCTATACGCTCGGAGCCGACGTTGAAGCCTGGCAGACCTGGCAGGCAAAGCGGAGCGACCTGAACTTCTCCTTCGGCATCTACCTGCGCGTCAATCCCAGCTTCCTCATTAAGAGGTTCCCGGATTCGCGCAGACAGAAATAAAATGTCCACTTCCACTGCTTACGACACAGCGTGCGCTTATTCTGGAAGAGCATAACGCTTATTTCGGAAGAGCCTAGGTC
>DGTM01000047.1:0-13083 GCA_002394305.1 Prevotellaceae bacterium UBA4336 | reverse complement strand
CCTAGGTCTTATTTTGGAAGAGCCTGGGTCTTATTTCCGAAGAGCCTGGGTCTTATTTCCGAAGAGCACGGCTAATGGCGAGAAACCTTGTTGTGCGATGGAACTGTCTCTACTCGATTTTGGCGACAGGAAGGAACAAAGATGATACTATTCCTCTTCCCTAAAAAGGGAATCTGCTCGGAAAAACTCAAATAAATTTGGCTCTTCCCACCTTTTTTCGTAACTTTGTGGGCGTTATGCAGCCATTAGCAGAAAGAATGCGTCCGTTGACGCTTGAAGGTTACATCGGTCAGCAGCATCTGGTGGGCCCGGGTGCCGTCCTCCGCAGAATGGTGGAGAGCGGCCACATCAGCAGCTTCATCCTGTGGGGACCGCCCGGAGTAGGGAAGACCACGCTGGCTGGTATCATAGCCCGGCAATTGAATGTACCTTTCTTCACACTTAGTGCTGTGGCAAGCGGCGTGAAGGAAGTTCGGGATGTCATCGAGAAGGCCCGTTCGTCGCGTTTCTTCAACCAGAACAATCCCATTCTCTTCATCGACGAGATACACCGTTTCTCCAAGTCGCAGCAGGACTCCCTGCTCGGAGCCGTAGAGCAAGGCGTCGTCACACTCATCGGCGCCACGACGGAGAATCCCTCCTTCGAGGTGATACGCCCGTTGCTTTCCCGTTGTCAGGTCTACACGCTCAAGCCGCTGGAAGAGAGCGACCTGATGCATCTGGCGCACCATGCTGCAGAGCACGACGTCTTGCTCAGCAAGCGCACATTCCGCTTCGCAGAGACCGGCGCCCTGATGCGATACAGCGGAGGCGACGCGCGTAAGCTCCTCAACATCCTGGAGCTCATCTACGAATCAGCGCCCGAGGACGGCGACGTGGAAGTGACAGATGCCATCGTCACCGAGCGTCTGCAACAGAATCCGTTGGCTTACGACAAGGACGGAGAGATGCACTACGACATCATCTCAGCCTTCATCAAGAGCATCCGCGGCAGCGATCCGGATGCCGCCCTCTACTGGCTGGCCCGTATGATAGAAGGCGGAGAGGACCCTGCCTTCATTGCCCGACGGCTGGTCATCAGCGCCAGCGAGGACATCGGTCTGGCGAATCCCAACGCACTCTTGCTGGCAAATGCCGCTTTCGATGCCGTCATGAAGATAGGATGGCCGGAGGGTCGCATCCCCCTGGCCGAAGCAACCGTCTATCTGGCAGCAAGCCCCAAGAGCAACTCGGCCTACATGGCCATCGGCGAAGCCTTGCAGACGGTGCAGCAGACCGGCAACCAACCGGTGCCGCTTCACTTGCGTAATGCTCCGACAAAACTGATGAAGGACCTGGGCTACAGCGAGGGTTACAAGTATGCCCACGACTATGAAGGCCACTTCGTCCATCAGCAGTTCCTGCCCGACGAGTTGCAACAGGAACGTTTCTGGCATCCGCAACCGAATCCAGCAGAAGACAAGCTGCGGGCACAAATGGTGAAGTGCTGGGGAGAACGATTCGAGAAATAAACAGAAACACGCCAACCGACAACATGAAGATGGTGATTATGCCACAACTCCTGAAGGCCGAAACGAAAATCTAAACTTATAACCATAAAGAAAAGTGAGCGACGGAAACTTCAACAGAGCCCTTCTTCCGTCCACGCCCTACCGTAGCGGCGTGAGGATGGGGCAGCTGCAAGCCAAGGCAAAGGCGGAGGAAGCACTCCGCAGGGCATTGGACGAGGCAATCCCCGCGCTGTCCGCAGAGCAGAAACAGTCTGTGCAAGAGGGTTTCATGAAGGCCTTCCGGCTGTAGGACATCCTACTTCTTCCGGAGCTTTCGCAGGAGCTCTTTGTTGATGGTGCTAATGCGACGTTGCCGCTCCAGGAAGTCGGCACGTATGTCAGCCCCGATGTTTGAGATCTCTATGTTCACGTCGTGATAGAGGTCGGTGAAGGCGCGGAGTAGGGGAGGGACGTACAGTTGTTCGCGGGTGTTAACGACCATGCGTATCCCCTTGGGCACAAGCTGGACGTCCAGTTCCTCGCCAGCCTCCTTCGGGTCGCCGTCGAAGTGTATCACGCCGGGTGCACTTCGCTTGATGTGCAAATGTCGGCAACGGAATGTGCGGATGCGGCTGTTGTTTGCGATGGTCTTGTTGAAGAGCTGGATGGCAATCTGCGGAGCCTCGAGCACGGTGAAGGGTTCCATCAGCGTCACGTCCATCAGTCCGTCGCTCATGCTGGCATGCGGGGCGATGTACACGTTGTTGCCGTACTGACTGGCGTTGGCGCAGGCGATGAGAAATGCCTTGTAGACCTGACGCTCGCCGTCGATGGTAATCTCGTAAGTGTCTGGCTTGTACTTTAGGCCTTCCTTGAGCGTATTCTCGATGTACGTGAGCAGTCCGCGACGTCCGGCCTTTGAGAAGCGGTCGCTGATGAAGGCGTCGAAGCCCACGCCGCAAGTGCAGAAGAACGGCACTTCGTCGATGACGCCATAGTCGAGCTGTTCGATGTGACAGGCAGAGAGGACCTGCAGGGCGCCGTCGGCATTCATCGGGATGTAGAGGTGTCGTGCCAGGCCGTTGCCGCTGCCGCAGGGGATGATGCCGAGGGCTGTGTTCGTGTGAATCAAGCTTCGTGCCACCTCGTTGACCGTGCCGTCGCCGCCTACGGCCACGACGACATCCACCCCCTTCCTCACGGCTTCGTTCGTCAGCTCGGCAGCATGTCCCCGATGAGTCGTGCGACTTATCGTCCACTCGAAACGGTTTGCATCGAGATACTCCGGGATGAGGTCGATGATATGCTGCTTGTCCGATGTGCCCGAAATGGGGTTGACGATGAATAGTAATTTGGTTCGTGTCTCCATACTTTACGCTGCAAAGTTAATAAAAAAACTTCATTCCGCACAAACTAACTATATAAATAGTCATGCTACGCATTTTTTTTCGGCAAGTGCAACGCTATTTCAAGAAAAAGAAGTACCTTTGCACAAAAATTTTGCCCAAGCAGTGGCAATTGACTTAAAACAATATGGGATTATTACAAGAGAAATGCGCCCGCTACACACTCCCGCAGGAGTTTATGGCGCAGGGTATTTACCCTTACTTCCGTGAGATTGAGGGAAAGCAAGGTACCGAGGTCATCATGGAAGGTCGACGCGTACTGATGTTTGGTTCGAACGCATATACAGGCCTGACTGGCGACCAGCGCGTCATCGATGCAGGCTGTGCTGCCATGCAGAAGTACGGCAGCGGTTGTGCCGGAAGCCGTTTCCTAAATGGCACCCTCGACATACATGTTCAGCTCGAGAAGGAGCTTGCCGAGTTTGTCGGCAAGGACGAGGCACTCTGCTTTGCAACAGGTTTCACCGTAAACAGCGGCGTCATCAGTCAGATTGTCGACCGTAACGACTACGTCATCTGCGACGACCGCGACCACGCAAGCATCGTGGACGGACGACGACTCAGTTTTGCAACACAGTTCAAGTACAAGCACAATGATATGGAGGACCTGGAAAAGCAGCTCCAGAAGTGCGAGCCCGACCGCATCAAGCTCATCGTCGTGGACGGTGTCTTCAGCATGGAGGGCGACCTCTGCAAGCTTCCGGAAATCATTGCGCTGAAGAAGAAATACAATGCCACCGTGATGGTCGACGAGGCACACGGCATCGGCGTCTTCGGCAGACAAGGCCGCGGCGTGTGCGACCACTTTGGCCTGACCAAGGATGTCGACCTCATCATGGGTACCTTCTCCAAGAGCTTGGCATCCATCGGCGGTTTCATCGCAGCCGACAGCAGTGTCATCAACTGGCTTCGTCACACCGTCCGCACCTACATCTTCAGTGCAAGTTGCACACCCGCGGCAACGGCTGCTGCCCGCGAGGCACTTCACATCATTCAGCAGGAGCCGGAACGTCTGGAGGCACTCTGGAGCGTGACGAACTATGCCCTGAAGCGTTTCCGCGAGGAAGGCTTTGAGATTGGCGACACCGAGAGTCCCATCATTCCGCTCTATGTGCGCGACACGGACAAGACCTTCATGGCCGTTGCCAAGGCTTTCAACGAAGGAGTCTTCATCAATCCCGTCATTCCGCCCGCATGTGCACCGCAGGACACACTGGTTCGCTACGCGTTGATGGCAACCCACACTCGTGCTCAGGTGGACGAATCAGTAGAGAAGCTCAAGAAAGTCTTCAAGGAGCTGGAGATTCTCTAAGCTGACATACATCGCATCCAAAAGGACGTGTCTGGATAAGCAGGCACGTCTTTTTTATGTACGCCCACGCTCTTCCATAATAAACACAAGCCTTTTCCCTAAAAACTACTAAACATAACGTCGATTAGAACCTAACGGATTGATAATCTGAGCTGCATCCAGGAAAGGGCTTCTTCTGTTATTTGTTGGCGATTTATTTTGCCGAATTGAAATAATTCCTTAACTTTGCATTGGAGCATGAAAGGTTTGCTCTGATATTAATCCACAGAAACAATGAAAATCTCTATAGCAGGAACAGGGAAAATCGCCGAGGAAGTCCTGAAGCTTCTCCACGAAGACTTTCAGGGAAAGATTGAGGTGACCGGCATCTATGCCCGCGAGAAAAGTGCGGAACATGCTATCGACCTCTGCATGGCTTACGCGCCAACCGGGTTCGTCTACACAGACTATGGGCGGATGCTCCAGGAGGCAGAAGCCGACTTTGTCTATATCGCCAATGCCAACCACGTGCACCACGAATATGCCATGCAGGCGATGATGGCCGGAAAGAACGTTATCGTGGAGAAGCCGATTGCTGTAAATCGTGTTCAGACAGAAGAGCTTATCGACACGGCCATACAGCGTTGCGTCTACTGCCTGCCAGCGTTCTCGTTGCTCTATATGCCGCTTTTCCGCCAACTGCAAGACGTTCTGCCTCTGATTGGAAAGGTCAGGATGGTCCATTGCAACTTTGCGCAGCGCAGCAGCCGATACGACCGCTACCTGCGCGGCGAACTGACTCCCGTCTTCGACCCCGCGATGGCCGGTGGCACATTGGCTGACCTGAACATCTACAATCTTTGCTTCGCCATCGGTCTGTTCGGGCCTCCGCGCACCATTCGCTACGACTGCAACCGCGGGTATAATGGCGTCGACACCAGTGGCACCCTGCTCTGCCACTACCCGACCTCTGTGGCTGTGCTCAGTGCCTCGAAGGATTCCGACGGACTCTCCTACGGCTGCATCCAGGGAGAGGAAGGCTACATCGAGGTGCATGGTTCGGTGAGCATCCTCGATTCCTTCACACTTCACCAGCGAGGCAAGGAGCCTGTCACCTATAAGAGTGAAGCGGGCCGCCATCGTCTGAACTACGAATTCAGCGAATTTCTGGCTCTCGTCGAGAACAAGCAAGAGTGCCACATCGTCGTTCCCTACGTGACACGCATCATGCAAGAGATAGCCATCGCGCAAGAACGCATGACAATATTTCCACCATTAACCCCCATACCATGAACAAACTCCCGTTTATCCTCCTTGGCAGCTATGCCGCCGGTGCCGCTCAGGCCCAGCGCTGGAACATCGTCTACATCATGAGCGACGACCATTCCTACCAGGCTATCAGCGCCTACGGACACCCCTTGAGCCAACTGGCTCCCACTCCCAACATCGACCGCCTGGCCCAGCGCGGCATGCTCTTCCGCCGTGCCTACGTCGAGAACTCGCTCAGCACCCCCAGCCGGGCTTGCCTGATGACAGGCATGTACAGCCATCAGAGCGGCCAACGCACGCTGGACTGCCCCATCGACCCGCAGGCATCCTTCGTCAGCGAATATCTCCAACAGGCTGGCTACCAGACCGGCATGATGGGGAAATGGCACATGCTGTGCGAACCGAAGGGCTTCGACAGCTATTACGTCCTTCGCGGCCAGGGAGAATATTACGACCCTGTGTTTCGCTCGAAGGAGAGCGGAGGAAAGTACGTCGAAGAGAAAGGCTATGCCACGAATCTCATTACCGACCATGCAATCCGGTTCCTTGAAGAACGCGACAAGGATAAACCTTTTGCTCTCTTCGTCCATCACAAGGCTCCGCACCGCAACTGGATGCCGCCGCTCGACATGCTGGACCTCTACGAGGACATCGAGTTCCCCCTGCCTGCAACCTTCTTCGACGACTATTCGACAAGGGGCCGTGCGGCACACGAGCAGCAGATGAGCATCGCCAAGGACATGGAGATGTGCTACGACCTGAAGGTCACGCAGATAAGACCTGGCATGGGCTACACCCACGAACGCAATCACAACGGGTTCCGCGGCCAGCTTGCGCGTATGTCGCCCCAGCAGAGAGAGAAGTGGGAGTCCGTCTATAATCCGCGCAACGAGGCCATGCTTGCGCAGCACCTCACCGGCGACGACCTGCTCCGGTGGAAGTACCAGCGGTACATACGCGACTACATGCGCGTCATCCATAGCATCGACCAACAGGTGGGGCGCCTGCTCGACTATCTGGAAGCCAACGGATTGATGGACAACACGCTCGTCGTCTACACCAGCGACCAGGGCTTCTACATGGGAGAGCATGGATGGTTCGACAAGCGCTTCATGTACGAAGAGTCGTTCCGCACGCCCCTGCTCGTCTATGCCCCAGGCATGAAGGGCGGACAGACCAGCGATGCCTTGGTGCAGAACATCGACTATGCCCCTACCCTGCTCGATATTGCCGATGCCGAGAAACCCGGACAGATGGTGGGACGCTCGCTTCTGCCCGTCATGAGCCACAAGGGAAAGGAGCCCAAGGACTGGCGGCAGTACCTCTACTACCACTACTACGACTGCCCCGCCGAACACAACGTCAGCCGTCACGACGGCGTGAGCGACGGCAGATACAAGCTCCTGCACTTCTACGGGAAGGAGGGAGCCTACGATGAACTTTATGACATCAAGAAAGACCCAAGCGAACTGCATAACGTAATAGCTGAGAAGAAGTATGCCAAGCACCTGAAGCGCTTGCAGTTGCAACTCGACAAGTTCCGCAGGGAACAACACGTCGACGAATGGTAGTGGACGTACGTCAGCCAACATATATGAACAAAATAAATTCGTACAGGACATGACCGTAAAAAGCATCACGTGCAATACGCCCATCGAGGCCGAGGGCTTCCGCGCCGCACTTTTGGAAGCAGGAATAGAGAGTGTTGCCTACGACGAAACGAACAGCAAAGTGGCCCGTGGCATACTCGACAAGACCACCGAAATCCTTGTCAGGGAGGAAGATTACGAGCAGGCTATGCAAGTGTTCCGGACGTACCAGAGCGAGCACAACAACTTTGTACCCTGGTGCCCGAATTGCGGGAGCGAGAATGTGACAGCCTGCCAGAAGAAGAACCCAAACATCAGGCAGCTGCCCCGGATTCTTGCAACCCTGCTGGTGTACATCCCCTTTGGCTACAGCCCCACGCAGAAGTTCGTTTGCAACGATTGCGGTCACAAATGGGAAAGATAGCACAGAGCATACGGAACTGATATAAGTCAATAATGTCGCCCTCGCGCGTACATTAATATATTTATATGGGCTGCAGATTGACATTTTTTTCGTACCTTTGCACCGATTTACAAGAAAAACATATAAGAAAAGACATGAAAGCATTCGTATTTCCCGGTCAGGGAGCACAGTTTACAGGCATGGGCAAAGAGCTCTATGAAAGTAATCCTAATGCAAAAGAACTGTTTGAAAAAGCAAATGAGATACTTGGTTTCCGCATCACCGACATCATGTTCGAGGGCGATGCCGAGCAGCTGAAGCAGACGAAGGTGACGCAGCCTGCCGTCTTCCTGCACAGCGTCATCACCGCCATCTGCATGGGCGACGCATTCCAGCCCGATATGGTGGGCGGCCACAGCCTCGGCGAATTCAGCGCCCTGGTTGCAGCCGGCGCACTTTCCTTCGAGGATGGTTTGCGCCTGGTATCAGCCCGTGCGATGGCTATGCAGAAGGCCTGCGAAGCCGCTCCCGGCACGATGGCAGCAGTCATCGGTCTTCCCGACGAGAACATCGAGAAGGTCTGCGCCGAGGTGAGCGCCGAGGGCGAGGGTGTCGTCATTCCCGCCAACTACAACTGCCCCGGCCAGCTGGTCATCAGCGGCAACGTAGCCGAGGTGAACGCAGCCTGCGAGAAGCTGAAGGAGGCCGGTGCCAAGCGAGCCCTGGTGCTGCCTGTCGGCGGCGCCTTCCACAGCCCCCTCATGCAGCCCGCCAAGGACGAGCTGCAGGCAGCCATCGAGAAGACCGAGTTCCACACGCCCCGCTGCCCCATCTATCAGAACGTCGATGCGCAGGCCCACACTGATGCCGCCGAGATAAAGGAGAACCTGACCCGCCAGCTCACCGCAAGTGTACGCTGGTCGCAGGAGGTGCAGAACATGATTGCCGCAGGCGCCACGGAGTTCACCGAATGCGGTCCCGGCAAGGCCCTGCAGGGCATGATTGCCAAGATAGCCAAGGGCAACGACGCCATCACCACCAGCGGCATCCAATGACAATATATCAAGTCTTCACCCGGCTCTTTGGCGCCGACCGGCAGGACTGCGTCCCCGGTGGCACCAAGGCGCAGAACGGATGCGGCACGATGCAGGACTTCACAGCCAAGGCTCTGGACGAAATCCGGGGGCTTGGCTGTACCCATATCTGGTACACCGGCATCATTGAACACGCCAGCAAGACGGACTACAGCGCCATCGGCATCCCCCCCGACAATCCCGACGTGGTGAAGGGCCAGGCAGGGAGCCCCTATGCCATCCGCGACTACTACGACGTCGACCCCGACATAGCGCGGAACCCTGAGCAACGCATGCACGAGTTCGAGTTGCTGGTGCGGCGCACGCACAGAGCCGGACTGAAGGTGATCATCGACTTCGTGCCCAACCACGTGGCCCGTCAGTACCGTTCCGATGCAAAGCCTGCTGGCGTGAAGGACCTCGGCGAGGGCGACGATGTATCGCAGACCTTTTCGTCGGACAACAACTTCTATTATCTTCCCGGCGAACAGCTGCATCTGGACAATATCATGTCCGGCAGCACGTACCACGAAAAGCCTGCGAAAGCAACGGGCAACGACAACTTCTCTGCATGGCCCGGACCGGGCGATTGGTACGAGACGGTGAAGCTGAACTACGGCATCGACTACCTGTCCGGCCGTCAGACGCACTTCTCCCCCACCCCCGACACGTGGCACAAGATGCTGGACATCCTGCTCTTCTGGGCAGCAAAGGGCATCGACGGCTTCCGCTGCGACATGGCCGAGATGGTCCCCGTCGAGTTCTGGCAGTGGGCGTTGCCGCAGGTCAAGGCTTCTTATCCCGAAGTCATCTTCATAGCCGAAGTGTACAACCCCAACCTCTACCGCGACTACATTCATCGTGGCCACTTCGACTATCTCTACGACAAAGTGGGCCTCTACGACACCTTGCTCAATGTCTGTCGCGGACAGTCGACGCAGACCATCACAGCCTGCTGGCAGTCGGTGGACGACATCAACGGCCGCATGCTCAACTTCCTGGAGAACCACGACGAACAGCGCCTTGCCAGTGACCACCTGCTGGGCGACGCACGGAAGGCCCTGCCCGCCCTGCTCGTCAGCAGCCTCATGCCCCGCCCCTTCATGCTCTACTTCGGACAGGAACTCGGCGAGCGCGGCATGGATGCGGAAGGCTTCAGCGGCATGGACGGCCGCACCACCATCTTCGACTATTGGAGCGTGCCCAGCATCCGCCGCTGGCGGAGCGGCGGCCGCTTCATCCCCGGGCAGATGCAGCCCGCCGAGCAAGCCCTGCGCGACTGCTACCGCCGCATCCTCGCCCTGCGCACGGAGCAGGCCGTCTTTGCCAGCGGCGGCTTCTTCGACCTGATGTACGCCAACGGGCATCTGCACCGGCAGTACGCCTTCATCCGTCACAAAGGAAAGGAGTTTGCCCTTGTCGTCAGCAATTTCTCCGGACAAGAGGAGACCGTTTCGCTCAACTTGCCTGAGCATTTCTTTGCATTCACAGGTATTAAAGAGAAGAAGAAGCTTTCGCTTACCAATGCACTGGACGGCAGAAAGATAACCACAACGTTCTGCTCCGCAGACCCCGTCACCCTCACCCTGCCCGCACACCTCGGCGCAGTGCTGTTTAGTCGTCTGGGAGATTGGTCGTTTAGTCGTTTGGGATAAAAAGAGCCCGCGCCTTGTCCTCACCTGACAACTACCTTGCGACTCCCTCTGATGTATATGCCACCCTGCCCGGGAAGGGCGTGCAACATGCGTCCATTCAGGTCGTACCAACTCGTTCTGCAACTGAACCATCCGCCTTATGCTTGGAGCAATGCTGCACAAGAAGATTTTCAGCATTACATGGATGAAGGACAAGGAAGCTACATCGGCTTTCACCACGCTACGCTTCTCGGCGAGTTCGACGGCTACAGGATGTGGGACTGGTTTAGTGACTTCATGGGAGGGATACGCTATCAGAACTATCAGCACTTTCCGTCGTGCTTTTTGTAAAGGTGACAGGCCGGACTCCCTCTCAGTACAGTCTCTCCCTGACTTCCCCGAGCGGAGAGAGACCCTCATAACTCTTTAACCTCATAACTCTTTAACCTTTTCAATCTCGTAGTCGGGGCGACAAGCTTGGAGACATCTTCTGGGACAACGAGTCATACGCCATCAAGCACTTCATGAAGATGTTTGCCGAACTTGCCAGTGCTACCTTGAAGCAGGTGGCAGACTGGTTCCTGACTTCGGCGATGCGTCACCCTGCTCGCGCGTGCGCCTGTTAGTCTATTTCTACTTCTTGTCGAGGATGGCCTTGATGTTGAAGAGTGGCTTAATCCGCTGATGCTTTTCTGTGAGGAACAGAGTCTTTACCCTCTCGGTGTCACCATATGGCAGACTTAGCTTTATCGTGGGTATGGTCTTGGCAATGTCAATCACCTTGTCCACACTGAGGTTGATTCCCCCGTGCAGGGCGATGATGCGCTGTAGTTCCTTGTAGACCTTGTATGCGATGAAGCAGATACAGATGTGAGCCTCGATGCGCTTCTCCGTGAAGTGGAATATCGGTCTTGCCTCCAGATTGCCCTTCGTGACACGGAATGCGCGTTCCACGTACCAAAGACTGTGATATTGGGCAACAACCTGTTCTGCATCAAGATCCGTATTCGTGACATAGCCTTTCAGACCATCCCACTTCTTGTCGTTCTCTATCTCCTGCTCGTTGATAACCACTTGCACGTCCTTGCTGATGGTGAGGAACTTGTTATAGCCGCGTCTGTTAATGGATGCCTTGGTAAGCACTCCGCTGCTGTAGGCCTTACGTAGCCTCTCAATGCCCTTCTCGCGATTATGTGCGTCTTTCTTGGCCCTTTGTTCAGAATAACCTACAATCAGTCTCTCACCGTTCTTGCGGGCGTATTCATGATACGTGCCAGAAACCTTCTCCTGTGCCAACATCCACTCCACGACATCGGCAGGCTCTTTCTTAATTCTTGCACCGAGGATATACTTGTAGCCAGCCTGACGAAGCAAATCCACATTGGTCTTGTTCAGAAGGCCGGAATCAGCCACTACGACAAAATCCTTGATGTTGAAGCGTTGGATGAAGTCGTCTATGATGGGAATCATCGTGCGCCCCTCATATTGCGCCCCGTTGAAGATGGAGTATGACAGGGGATAGCCGTCTGCGCTGACCAGCAGCCCTAGGATAATCTGAGACTCAGAGGTCTTCCCGTCCTTTGAGAATCCGTTAGTGCGCAGCTCGTCCTGTATGCCCGTCTCAAAATACAACGATGTGACATCGTAAAACATCAGTCCTATGCTACCGCCAAGAATCTTCCGTGTATGCTCCACGCTTATCTGTTGCACCAGTTCGCGCTGCTTGTTGTACAGCTTGTCCATGTAGCGGTATATTTGGTCAAGGCTGACATCCTCGTGGAAGTAAGACTTCAGATAGTCTGCCGTGGCAGACTTGCTCAACGGCTGGCAGATGCGGGCAATGACAAGATGACGAAGCACCTCATCCTTGATCCTGTCAAAGCCGATACTGTCATAGACCTGATTTAGAATCTGCTGCGGGCCGTTAAGCACAACGGCAGAGATGTTGTTCAGTACGCGCTCTGACTCAAGGAATTCCTGCTGTATGATACTGCTCTGGGCAAAGTCTATTTCCTGCTGTCCGCCATACTTGCGTACCCACTCTGCTGCCTTGGCATACAGACGGTCGGCTTCTGCCTCAGTCTTTGCGACACCGAAGCTCTTGACCTCCTTGAAACCTCCACGGCTCTTGTCAACCACAACCACACTGATGGTGCCAGTCCTGTTTCTCTTCTTACGTGGGAACATGACGCAAAGGTACACAATTTTCCTGAGTCACCCAAGTCACCAAGAAGAATTCCCTGTTTATCGGGGTTTCAGGTGGATTACCCCCTCGGAAATGTTAAAACCGCCGAAGTCAGGAGTGCTACCTTGAAGCAGGTGGCAGACTGGTTTGTATGGCTGGCAAGCACTTTGGGCAAATTCAATGCTACGAGCTCAGACGTGCCGACCATGAAGTCCACGACATTGCTGATGGCAGATACGATGGACGAATACAGAAATACCAGCAAGGGATGTCGAGATAGGCAGCTGCTATATGATATAGCAGTCCGATAAATTGGAATTTGTTTTACAACAATATGATTTCGTTTTCGTCTTAAGTCTTAACCGTGCGCTCGCCGTCGGCATCATACCAGTAGTTAGTCACGAATCCATTGTCGTCTGACGACAGCAGGCGGTTCTCCTCGTCCCAGCGCAATTTGCGCTCACCGGCCTTCTCGTCGTTCTCACCGTCCTTTTTCTCACGTGAAGTATTGACGTATATGAGGTTGCCGTTGGCATCATACTCATAGGCATGGCTGTTCTTGACATTCGCATCCTCACCGGGAGTCTCCTCCGTGCGGTAGTTCACGTCGGTCACGTCGGCGAGCTGGAATTTCTTCCCCTCATCCGTCCCGTAGGTGTATGACAGGTCGTAGCCAACATTGAGCGTACCGTTGAACTGCAGGTTCTGCTGGGTCAGGTGCTGGCTCTTGGAAGTGATGCGGT
>DGTM01000024.1 GCA_002394305.1 Prevotellaceae bacterium UBA4336 | reverse complement strand
GGCGGAATATTTTTCGTTTTGGACAAATTTGACCGTATTCTGTCTTCTGTAATCGACTCCCACCAAGGACTTCGCAGTAGGCTGATAGGCTATCAGGTCAAGCGCTTCTGAGGCCAGAATTAGACAGAATCTTCCCAAGCAAGGGCTAAATCAGACACTCGAAAAATCATCTGCGGATTTTAGGCTTTTCACCTTTTCAATTATATTTTCCCCAGGATGCGGTCCATCACCCAGTTGACGCTCGTGGCGCTGATGCTGTCCACGGTGCAGGTGCCGCTCTGCTGCAGGTGCTCCACGACGTCGCGGATGAGGGGGAGCTGTACGTGCTCGGGGTTCTCGGGCAGAAACTCCTGCCTGCCGCCTTCGCCGTAGAGGACGATGGGTTCGTAGGTGAAGACCGAGAAGTGCAGCCTGCCGCCTTCGCCCATCAGTTCGATGCGGTCGGTGCGGGCGCTCTCGTGGCCGACAAAGCACCAGGAGCCGCTGCCCGTCAGCCCGTCGGCAAACTGGAAGGCGGCGCTCACGGTGTCCTCCGTCTCGTAGAGTCCGGCGCGGTTGGTGCTGAAGCCGCTCGCCCTGACAATCGGGCCGAATATCTCCTGCAGGAGGTCTATCTGGTGGGGCGCCAGGTCGTAGAAGTAGCCGCCCCCGGCTATGTCGCGCTGCACGCGCCAGGGCAGGGCCGTGCTGTTGTAGTCGAGCAGGCGCGGCGGACAGGCGAAGCGTATCTGCACGGACGTGACCTTGCCGATGGCTCCGCTCTCCACCAGCTCCTTCACTTTCAGGAAGTAGGGCAGGCGGCGCCTGTAGTAGGCCACGAAGCAGGGGATGTGTGTCTGCTCGCTGACGCGGTTGATGCGCTGGCAGTCGATGTAGCTGCTTGCCAGGGGCTTCTCCACATAGACGGGCTTGCCCGCCTTCATTGCCATGATGGCGTAGGTGGCATGCGAGGAGGGCGGCGTGGCGATGTAGACGGCGTTGACGTCGGGGTCGCTGATGAGCTGCTGGGCGTCGGTGTACCAGCGCGGTATGTCGTGCCGCTCGGCGTAGGAACGTGCTTTCTCCTTGCTGCGGCTCATCACGGCCTGTATGCGCGACCCTGGCACGAGGTTGAATGCCGGGCCGCTCTTCTTTTCGGTGACTTCACCGCAGCCGATGAAGCCCCAGCGAATCTCTCTATAGAAAGACCCCCCTGCCCCCTTTAGGGGGAGGGAAGAGGATGTAGAGGAGGGTTGTTGTTCCATGTCTATGTCATATATTATTATTTCAACTTTCGGAAGTAAAAGAGGAAGTAAACTCGCTTCGCTCGTGGAAGTTATATGCTACGCACAGGACGATAGCTTTTGCATCCCCATTGTATCGTCCAGCACGCAGTGCTTCTTCCGCGACTACAATCGCGCCTTGGTGCTAAAGCATCCAAGAACTTCTTATTTAACTTCATTCTATAACTTCCGAAACTTAAATTATTATATTCCCCCTAAAGGGGCTCAGGGGGTCTCTTAGTTGAAGAAGTTCCAGCTCAGTCCCATGTTGATGGTCATGGGGTTGATGGGGTAGTGCGGTACGAGGAAGGCGTGGCCGGAGCCTGCGTTGACGTGCCGGAAGTTGACGTAGATGCGGCAGTGCTTGAGGTGCAGGTTGGCATAGGCTCCGATGATGGGGTAGCCGCCCACCTTCATCCTTTCGTGGCTCGCGTCCTGCACGGCAAACTGCTGGATGGAGGGGCTGTAGTCGGGGCCATAGTACGACGTGAAGTAGCGCAGGTCGCCGCCTATCTGTACGCGCAGGATTTTCCTGATGCCCATGCGGAAGAGCAGGTAGAAGTTCGTGTAGGCGTTGAACGCGGGCAGGGGCAGGGCGTCCTGGTCGGTGCTTGTCTGGTAGCTGACCTGGCTGTCCAGGTGGATGAACTTCCATTTGAGGTCCTGCGCGAGCGTGGCGCCGAATACTTGTACGCTGCCCGTCTGTCTGACGCTTACGGCGTGGCTGAAGTCGGTGGGTGTCAGACTGTTTGCTTCGGCATTCTCGCGTAGCGTGTTCTCCATGCTGAAGTAGGTGTAGTTCGATGTGTTCTCGAAGCCGATGTTCAGCCGTGTGCCGAGCTTCCTCAGGCGCAGCGTGCCAAACACCTTGAGGCGCACTTCGCGGCTCAGGTCGTCGTTGTCCCACCAGGTGCTCTGCGAATGGTAGTGGCGGAAGAAGAAGGACGGTTTGCTGTGCGCGAAGTTGACGTTCACGTCGGCCTGCAGGCTGTCCATCCGTCCAAGGCGAAGGTCCAGGTTGGTGCTACCCTTGATGTCGAGGTCGCCTGCATGTGGGCCGATGAGCCACACTTCGCCCGAGGCGTTGTAGTGGAAGACGTTGCCTTGTGTGCGGGCCACCTCGCCGCCCACCGACACGTCGTTCTCCGTATAGGGCGTGTGGCCGCCCAGCCCGTCCATCAGCTTGTAGGAGCGCAGCTTGTGTGTGCCGAACAGGGTGATGCCCATCTGTGCCCACTTGTTGAAGCCTTCGCGAAGGGCGACGCCGAAGGTGTTGCGCACGGAGAGTGCCCGCGTGACGTCCTCCACGGCATTCCAGTCGCCATAGTAGTGGTTGGTGTAGT
Organism: Prevotellaceae bacterium UBA4336; assembly: GCA_002394305.1. GTDB lineage: Bacteria > Bacteroidota > Bacteroidia > Bacteroidales > Bacteroidaceae > Physcousia. Next base: position 8,401 of record DGTM01000024.1, on the reverse strand, counting down.
AGTTGCTTGTGGTGTTGTGTGCCAGGTACTCGTGCTTGAGGTTGCTGAGGTCGAAGGTGTGGATGATGCTTGTGACGGGGACAAACTCGTGTGGCGGCGGATTGTCCTTGTTCCATTTCTGCATGAGCGAGTCGACCATCACCTTGCGGGCTACGGAGTCTGCGTTGAGCATGTTCTTGACGCTGTCGGGCAGTTCGGCCAGGAGCAGGGCCTCGGATGGCGGCGTGGGCTTCAGCGAGTCGGGCACTTCGAGCAGTCGTGTGAAGCCGATGTTGTAGCGGTGCGTCAGGTAGAAGTGCTGTTCGTGGTTGCGGTTCCACGTCTGGCTGAGCATGGTGGGGATGTTCTCGGAGGTGTAGGTCTGCCTGAAGCTGAGCGGGTCCTCGATGTAGCGGTCATCCTCGATGCCGCCGTTCTCGCCCATCTTCAAGTGGTTGACGCCGGCATAGGCATGCACGTTGTAGCGTTCGCCGCGGTAGTAGCCGTAGAAGGTGGTGCCGAACATGCTGTTGGGCTGGGCGTAGTAGTAGCCCGTGCCGTAGCTGTAGTCAATCTTGAAGCCCAGTCCGGCCTCTTTGTTGATGTTCGTGGCAAAATAGCCCCGCACGCGGTCCTCGCCTATCTGCTTGTTGCCGCAGGAGTGGTAGGCAAGGTTGGTGATGGGACTCTTCGTATTGGTGTAGCGGAAGTCTTGCAGCGAGCCGCGGAAGAAGTCGAAGGGTTGCAGGAAGAGGAACTCGTCGGACGTGGGCCGGTTGAAGTAGATGCGGTTCAGTCGGGGAGCACCCATATTGCCCAGGTGGCTGTACTCGCCCGCGAAGCCGCCGGTGTCGTTCCACTTCTGGAAGTCGTGTACCACGGTGTCGTTGTTCTCGGCATCGACCACGGTGCCGAGCCTCGGCTCCAGTATCCATTGGAACTGTCCGATGGGTATCTTCTTCTGCGTGCTGGTCCGCGTCGTGTCGCGCCCCCAGGTGGTGCGGTTGCCTGCGCCGTCCTCGTAAGTGCCGAACTCGGGGTTCAGCGGGTTGCCGTCGAGCGTCTGCCCGTCGTTCCTTATCGGATTCCCGTAGCGGTCGAGGGTCTCGACCTGTGCCTTGGAGGAGAGCACGAGGCACAGGAGGAGCGGCATTATGCAGCAGATTCTTTTCATGACGTCAGAGAATGCGCAGTATGAATTCCACCACCTTGAGCACCATGCCGGCGGCGATGACGCAGAGGGCCGGCACGTGGTTTGCAGAGCCGAAGAAGTACATGCCCAGTCCGACGGCGGCCAAGGCGAGGAACAGTGCGTTGAGCACCGTCCGGGCCTGGGTGTAGTCGTGGCTTCGTGCCCGCTTGCGGCGAATGCGTTCCACTTGTTCCTCGAGGGAAAGACCCTCTGAATCTCCCTTAAAGGGAGACTCCTTGCCAGCTCCATCGAGTGTTGCTTTATCTGTATTCATCGTCCTTGCTTTTTTCACCTTTTTACCTTTTCACTTTTTCACCTTTTTATCGGCTCGATGACGAAGGCGTAGCTGTAGCTCTTCTCCTGTAGCTCGTACTTAGGCAGCGGGCCGGGGCCGCAGCTGGCGTTGCCGAGGCCGCGCATGGCAGCATCGAGGTGCAGGATAATCTCGGGACGATGTATCTTGCTCAGCTCGTGCTTGTACTTCGTCTGCCAGAGGTCTTCGTCCGTGTAGTGCAGGGCGCTGAAGGAGAGGTTGCCGTCTGTGGTCTGGATGCGGATGCCTTTGCCCTTATCGTCGGTGAAGGTCACCCACTGCACGTCGCAGCGCTCGCCCATGCTCTGGGGCTTCTCGTACTCCTCGGTCATGCCGTTGACGGTGCCGTTCCACACACCCATGAAGGCCGAGGTCTTGCGGTCGGGATAGTTCTCATGAGGGCCGCGACCGAGCCACTCGACGTTGCCAAGGCGCGGGTCGAGGGCTGCGATGAGGCCCAGGCGGCTGAAGTCCTTGTTGTTCTCGTTGCCGAAGGTGCTTTGGACGGCAATGCTTCCGTCATTGTAGATAATGTAGGTTGTCTCGACAGGAACGGTGGTCCGGTTCTCGCGACCGGACTTGACGTCGTATTTGACGTTGATGACTACGTCGCCGTCCTTCTGCTCGAGTGTCGTCTTGGGAGCCGAGAAGTCGCTGCGGAAATTGTTGCGACGGTCGTTGCTGATACTGCGGAAGCCGTTGAAGGTCAGGTTGCCGAAGGGCACCTTGTCGCCAGAAACGATGATGGGTTTGCTGTCGTACGACAGTTCGGTCACGGCGCCTGTCTGTGTGCTGACGGCAAAGGCAAAACCCTCTGACGTGACGCGTATCTGCTGATTCTTCTCCTCAACCTGGAGTGCTCCATTTGCTTTGGCAGCCGCCATGAGCGTGGGCTTGCCGTCGCGGAGCAGGAGCTGCTCGCAGGCCACCTCGTGTCCGGCTTCTGCCCAGCGGGTTGCCTCCTTGAGCCGGAGAGAGACGTTCAGGTGATAGAGGCCCTCGCCTGTCGGCATTTCGCAGGGCAGGTCGATGAAGCAGCTGTCGCCGGGCAGCACTTCGGGCAGCGAGGCTGTGCCGCTCTTTATCATGCGGCCGTCGCGCAGCAGGCTGTAGTGGAAGGTGAACTGGCTGAGGGGCGTGAAGCAGTAGCGGTTGCGGATGCGTATCTTCTTGTCGCCGGTCAGCTTGAAGTCGACGTACTGATAGACCTTCTTCACCTCGAGCAGCTTGGGTGTGACGTGGCGGTCGGCTGTGATGATGCCGTTGCAGCAGAAGTCGTTGTCGTTGGGATAGTCGCCGAAGCCGCCGCCGTAGTACATGTTGGTCTTGGGCTCGCCCCACTTGCAGAGGCTCTGGTCCACCCAGTCCCAGATGCAGCCGCCTATCATGCGCTGGCTCTCGAACTCGATGTAGTCCCAGTACTCCTGCAGGTTGCCGATGGCGTTGCCCATGGCATGGGCGTACTCGCAGAGGTAGAAGGGACGGCCCTGCAGCTTCTCGTCGCGGTCGAGGCTGATCATGTTGGGCAGGTTGGGGTACATGCGGCTGTCCATGTCGGCCACTTCGTTCATGCCTTCGTAGTGGATGAGGCGGTCGTCGAGCTCCTGGATGGCTTTCTTGGCTGCTACGAAGTTACTGCCGCCGCCGCACTCGTTGCCCATACTCCAGAAGATGACGCAGGGATGGTTGCGGTCGCGCAGCACCATGCGCTGTTGCCGGTCGACGTACTGAGCCTCCCACTTCGGGTTCTTCGACAGGCTGTGGTTGCCGTGGCACTCCACGTCGGCCTCGTCCATGATGTAGAGGCCATAGTAGTCGTACAGGGCGTACATGCGCGGGTCGTTGGGGTAGTGGCTCGTGCGGACGGTGTTGAGGTTGTAGCGCTTCATGAGGAGGATGTCCTCTATCATGCTCTCCACGGGCACGGCCTTGCCGTAGACGGGGTGCGTGTCGTGGCGGTCGGCGCCCTTGAACATGACGCGCCTGCCGTTGATGAAGACCCTGCCGTCGCGGTTCTCTATCTTGCGGAAGCCGTACTTCTGTGTGTAGACGTCGCCTCCGACGCTGATGTTGACGGTGTAGAGGTTGGGCGTCTCGGCAGTCCACAGCTCGGGGTTCTGCACTTCGAGCGTGAATTCGCCGTGCCTGATGCCCTTCTCTATGTCTGAGACTTGCAGGATGGCAGTCTGCACAGTCTTACCGGCGGGATTGACAAGCTCCACGTCGATACGGGCGTCGGCCTTTTTGCCGAGGTTCTGCAGGGCGATGTCGATGCCGAGGAAAGCGCGGCTGGGTTTCCATTGACCATTGACCATTGACCATTGACCATTACCACGGCCGCGGCCGCCAATCATCGAGCGGAGGCGGACGTCCTGCACATGCAGCTTCTGACGGGCTTCGAGGTAGACGTCGCGATGTATGCCGCTCATGCGGAACATGTCCTGATCCTCGAGGTACGAGCCGTCGCTCCAGCGATAGACTTCCACGCAGACGAGGTTCTCCGTGCCCGGTTTGATGTAGCGCGTCACGTCGAACTCGCTGTCGTTGTTCGGGCCTTGTGTGTAACCGACTTTCTGTCCGTTTACCCAGACGTAGGCAGCGCTGTAGATGCCGTTGAAGTGGAGGTAGATTTCCCTGCCGTCCCATTCTGCGGGAACCTTGACGGTGCGTCGGTAGCTGCCCACGGCATTAGGCTCCTGGAGCACGGTGTAGCCCTCCTGGCCGCGGATGAAGGGCGGCTGGTTCTTGAAGGGATAGGTGACGTTGGTGTAGATGGGAGTGCCGTAGCCCTGCATCTCCCAGCAGGAGGGCACGGGGATGGTCTTCCAGGCGGAAGCGTCGAAGCTGGTCTTGTAGAAGTCGATGGGACGGTCCTCGGGCTTGGGCACCCAGTTGAACTGCCATTGGCCGCTCAGCAGGAGGCGCAGGGAAGAGTTCGGATGGAGCCAGGGCTTCTGGTAGGCTTCGTCGCTCTTCATCTCCTTTTCACCCCGGTAGAGCAGCATCGTGGCACGTCCGGGCTCTTTGTTGATGCCGAAGACGGCCTCGTTCTCCCAGTCGTTGCCGGACTTTGCCACAGAGCTCTGTGCCTCCACTTTGAGGTTGGTCTTCACGAGCCGCCACTGCACATATTCGCTTGCGTCGGTGGCCTTCATCTGCCAGACGTGTCCGCCGGGCTGGCAGTTGTCGTTGTATCCGAGCTTGAGGCCGCCTGCCGCGCAGGTCAAGGTGATGGTCTCGGCTCCGGTCTCCTTGATGAGCCATTGCTGGTTGGGGTTCGAGGGGTTGAGGTCCCAGGTCAGCACTTCGCCTTCCTGTGTGCCGTGGTTGCCGTTGTCGAGCGCAACCTCGGTGCTGGGGCTGTAGAAGCACCAGTAGCCCTGGCGGTCGCTCTTCTGGATGCGCCACACCTGTGTCTGCGATTTCTTGTTGACGGGCGAGAAGGTGATGGTGCCGTTCTGGTTGTCGAGGGCCAGTCCGTCGCCTATCTCGAGGCGGTAGCCTTGGTTTGGGTCATAGTTCTGGGCGAAAGCCATTGAACATTGAACATTGAACATTGAGCATGTGCCAAGTAGCGTACAAAGCACAGCAAGGATTCTTCTGGTCATAGTGATTAGATTATAGTTATTTGTGTGCAAAGATACGACATTTTCCTCAAACTTCAAACTTTTCTCGGCAAGATGCTCCTTGTTTTCGGAAAATAGTCGTATCTTTGCGTCGTGTTCTTCGGAGCACATCATTTTATTTGCTCTTTCGCGCCTCGAATTGGAACCTCAGATGTGAACGGGCAAAACGATACCTCGAGAGGCTTGTGCTATAAGCGCAGGTTTCCCATAAGGTATCGTAGGTAGTTCCAAACCTGAGGCGCGTATGGTGAAGACTTGCGCTTTCCTCTTACTCATAGAGCTAACGCAGGTAGTGGAAGGAAACAAAGCGTATAAACAGATAAAATAAAATGATTATGAAAAGAAAAAGTTTTTTGCGTGTGATGACTATCATGTTGGTCTCCACCTTGGGTTTGGGCCTTTCTTCGTGTAGCAAAGACGATGAGAACGTAGAACCGTTGAATATCGCTGATGCCGTTGGCACATGGATGTGTGTGGAAAGTACTGACACATCATACGGGGAAACGTATGACGGTTTACTTGTCGGCGCTCAGATAACAATCAATAGTAATGGTACATACACGTCGACGGCTTCAAGCTTTGGCACTACCGGCAGCTATGTGGTGAACGAGAACACCATTACGGCAAGGAACAAACGCGGCGATACCTTCGTCGTTAAGGTTACCATTAAGGATAACCGCATGACTTGGGAAGGAACGGCAAGCACAGGCGTGAAGTTCAAATACCTCTTTGATAAAGTATAAAGGAAAAAGTTCCTTCCTGGCATGGTGAGTTATTCTTCTGTAGAAACGAGCTCGTACAAATGATTGAGGAAGTATTCTGTTGCATCGAGCAGAGGGGAAAGGTCATTCCTGATGACATCCCAAACGAGGTCTGCATTGATGTCAAAGTAGCCGTGTGCTATGTGGTTGCGCATTCCGATGACTTCTCGCCTTCCACGACTCCGATTTGTCTATAAGATACGGATGCCATCTGTTTCTATTTGTTTGCGGAAGAAGGGACGGATGCCCTGATGCTCCTGTATCAGATCGACTTTGCTTTCCAGCAAATCCTCCAGGTACATTGCTGCGGCCACATGATTGTAAAACTTGGGAGGCATGGTGACATAGATGTCCACATCGCTGCCTTCGCGATGCTCGTTGCGGGCGACGGAGCCGAAGATGGACAGAGAAGTGATGCCGAATCGGCGTGTCAGCTCGTCGGTATGACTCTTGATGAGTTCGATGTATTCGCTTCTTGTCTTCATGTTTCCGACTTGTCTATTGTTTGTCTTCTGATAGAATAGTTCATCCCTCGCGAGACAAAGTTACTCTTTTTTTCTTTATGTGCGATGGATTGAGCGAGTTTTTTAGCGTAAAGGCTCAAATATAGATTCCGATATGTGTAAAAGCGATGTTGCGACAAGTGCAAGCCTTGCCCGATTATTCCTCCGGCACCCATTCCTCGGGGGGCTTGACATGGCTCTTGTACTCGCCGTCCTGCAGGCTTCTCTTGGCGGGGGCCGGCGTGCTGCCGGCGGCGAAGGAACGGGCGCTGCCACGGTACTGTGCCCAGCGCTCCATGATGTGGCGGACGTAGGCCTCTGTCTCGCTGCCGCGCATGTAGCCGTGGCGGACGTCGGGGTCGCGGTAGTAACGAGGCTCGGAGAGATGCAGGATGAAGGGCGCCACATCGTCCCATCGCTGTGGGTCGTGTCCTGCCTTGCGAGTCAGTATCTGTGCGTCTTGCACGTGCCCTGTGCCGCCGTTGTATGCAGCCAGGGTGAAGCGGATGCGTTCCTGTGTGTCCCTGATGCCGGAAAAGGCCTGGCCGACGCGGCGGATGTAACGCGTGGCGGCGGATATGTTCTGCTCGGGGTCGAAGACTTGTCCCTCGGGCACGCCCATCGCCTCGGCTGTGGCAGGCATGAGCTGCATGAGGCCCTGCGCACCCATCGAGGAGACGGCCTGCGGGTCGAAGCCCGACTCCTGGTAGCACATGGCAGCCAGGAGCCGCCAGTCCCAGCCTGCTGTGCCGCTGTGCCGACGGAAGAGCTCGTCGTAGGTCGAGATGATGCCGTGTGCATCATCCTGCATGACGGGACGCATGTGGCGTCGGACGGTGACGGTGGTGACGCTGGCCGTGCTCTTTATCTGCCTGATGCGCTCGGGCTTCCACCATTCCGCGATGGCCTCTCTGAGCAGCGATTCGTCGTTGCGGACCTTCCACGTCGGCATCTCAAGGGCAATGAAGTCTATCTCGCCCGCCTCCAGCCTCTGCAGCAATGTCGTGGTGTCGGGCGAGATCTCCATTTGCACGATGACGCCGATGCTCTGCGCAAAGGCTTCGGCAAGCAAGAACTGCGGCCCCATCCCCCGCCCGTGGTATTCGTAGTAGGTGTCCGGGCCGCTCAGGGTTCCTGCGATGATGGTGCCGCTGGCCTGTATCTCGTGCAGGTCGTAAGGCCCCCCCTCTGTTTCCCCCCAAAGGGGGGATGAAGACGGAAGCTTCTCCTGCTTAGCGGTACAGGCGGCAAGCAGGAGGAGAAGAAGAAGGTGGGGCTTCAAGGCTTTATCCTATGAATAATGTAGGTGCGCATGATGTCGATGGCCTGCTGGTTGTTGCCGCCTTGCGGGATGATGAGGTCGGCATAGCGTTTGGTGGGCTCGATGAACTCTTCGTGCATCGGCTTGAGGACATCCAGGTAGCGGTCGAGCACCATTTGTGTGGTGCGTCCGCGTTCGACTGTGTCGCGCTGGATGACGCGGATAAGGCGCTCGTCCGGGTCGGCATCGACGAATATCTTCAGGTCCATAAGGTCGCGAAGCTGTTTCTTCCAGAGCGCCATGATGCCCTCGATGATGATGACCTCGCAGGGCTCGACGTGTACCGTCTCGGGCAGTCGGTTGCTGATGAGGTAGCTGTAGGTGGGCTGCTCGATGCTCTTGCCCTGCCGCAGGGCCTGTATCTGCTGGGTGAGCAGCTTCCAGTCGAAGGCATCGGGGTGGTCGAAGTTGATGTGTTTGCGCTCCTCGGGGGTGAGATGCGTCGTGTCGTTGTAGTAAGAGTCCTGCGGGATGAGCGCAACACGATCGGTGGGAAGCGTCTCGAGGATCTTCTTCACAACTGTTGTCTTGCCGGAACCTGTGCCGCCGGCTATGCCTATGATGTACATCTTCGCTATTTACGGTTTGACGATTTACGATTAACTGTTTAACTTTCGGAAGTAAAAGAGGAAGTAAAAAAAGGAAGTAAACTCGCTACGTTGACTTCGTCGACCTAACGGTTCGTGGAAGTTATATGCTACGCACA
>DGTM01000015.1 GCA_002394305.1 Prevotellaceae bacterium UBA4336 | reverse complement strand
TTCCTGAACAAGTGCGACATGGTCGAGGACGAAGAGATGCTCGAGCTCGTTGAGATGGAAATGCAGGAGCTCCTCGCTCAGTATGAGTTCGAAGAGGACACTCCCTTCATCCGTGGCTCTGCCCTGGGCGCCTTGAATGGTGTACCCAAATGGGAAGCTAAGGTTATGGAGCTCATGGACGCTTGCGACAACTGGATTCAGGAGCCCGTTCGTGCCATCGATAAGCCCTTCCTGATGCCCGTCGAGGATGTCTTCTCCATCACAGGTCGTGGCACCGTTGCTACCGGTCGTATCGAGACTGGTGTCGTTAAGGTAGGCGACGAAGTGCAGATCCTCGGTCTGGGTGAGGACAAGAAGTCTGTCATCACCGGCGTTGAGATGTTCCGCAAGATTCTTGACGAAGGCGAAGCCGGCGATAACGTAGGTCTGCTGCTCCGTGGTATCGACAAGAACGAAGTGAAGCGTGGTATGGTTATCACCCACCCGGGTGCCATCACTCCTCACAAGGGCTTCAAGGCTTCCATCTACGTTCTGAAGAAGGAAGAAGGTGGCCGTCACACTCCCTTCGGCAACAAGTATCGTCCTCAGTTCTACCTGCGCACCATGGACTGCACCGGTGAGATTCACCTCCCCGATGGCGTTGAAATGGTAATGCCCGGTGATAACGTCGAGATTACTGTAGAGCTCATCTACGCTGTGGCTCTGAACGTGGGTCTCCGCTTCGCTATCCGTGAGGGTGGCCGCACCGTAGGCTCTGGCCAGATTACCGAGGTCTTTGACTAAATGAAGTCGACTTGAGGCCTGCCTCAAGAGAATACTCAAATAGACAACGAAAAGTGGGCGCACTCGTGTGTCGCCCACTTATCTACGGGAATAGCTCAGTTGGTAGAGCATCGGTCTCCAAAACCGAGGGTCGTGAGTTCGAGTCTTACTTCCCGTGCATAAATATAAAAAGTTATGTTTGAAAGTTTCAAGACATATTGTAAGGAATCATACAATGAGCTGGTAAACCAAACCACTTGGCCTACACGTTCAGAACTGATGAACAGTGCTGTTGTAGTTTTAACCGCTTCCCTATGCATAGCACTGGTAATTTTCGTTATGGACTTCGTATTCCAGTCCGGAATGGAAGTCATCTATGGTTTGCTGCGATAAAGAACTTCTCAGAAAATGGCAGAAGCAGGAATGAAATGGTACGTGTTGCGTGCCATTAGTGGTAAGGAAGGCAAAGTCAAGGAGGTAATTGATGCGCTGATAAACAATCAGCCCGATTTCGCCAAGCATGTCTCCCAGGTGCTGATTCCTACCGAGAAGGTGGTAGCCGTCACTGCGGGCAAGCGCAAAATCAAGGAGAAGAATCGCTATCCCGGCTATGTCTTCGTAGAAGCAGAGCTGATGGGCGAGACTCAGGCTCGTTTGCGCGAAGTGTCCAACGTGCTGGGCTTCCTCAATGAGTCGCGTTCGAGCAACGTCCCCATGCCTTTGCGTCCCTCTGAAGTCAGTCAGATGCTGGGTACCATCGATGAGATGACCGAGATACCCGAGGATGTTATCATCCCCTTCGAAGTGGGTGAGAGCGTCAAAGTGTCCGACGGTCCGTTCAGCGGTTTCGATGCAATCGTGGAGGAAGTGAATAACGAAAAGAAGAAGCTGAAGGTTATGGTCAAGATCTTCGGTCGCAAGACGCCCGTAGAGCTTGGGTTTACACAGGTCGAGAAGCTTTGAGGCAATTGTTACGTGCCTCGGGCTATCATTAATAATAATAATAAAGTATAATCAAATGGCTAAAGAAGTTGCTGGATTAATCAAATTACAGATTAAAGGAGGCGCTGCAAATCCATCACCCCCAGTTGGTCCCGCATTGGGCTCCAAAGGTATCAATATCATGGATTTCTGTAAGGCATTCAACGCCAGAACTCAGGATCGCGCCGGTAAGGTGCTCCCTGTCATCATTACTTACTACACGGATAAGTCTTATGACTTCGTAGTCAAGACTCCTCCCGTGGCAGTACAGTTGATGGAGGCTGCAAAGATCAAGGGCGGTAGCGCAGAACCCAACCGTAAGAAGGTTGCCGAGATTACTTGGGATCAGGTTCGCACCATTGCTCAGGATAAAATGCCTGACTTGAACTGCTTTACTGTGGAGTCTGCAATGACTTTGGTAGCAGGTACTGCAAGAAGTATGGGTATCACTGTCAAGGGTGAGTTCCCTGGTAAATAATTCTAACTTCAATTAAAATGAGTAAACTGACAAAAAACCAGAAGTTGGTAGCTGATAAGATTGAAGCAGGGAAGGCATACACCTTGAAGGAAGCTGCCAGCTTGGTGAAGGAGATTACCACCACCAAGTTCGACGCTTCTGTTGATATCGATGTGCGCCTGGGCGTTGACCCCAGGAAGGCAAACCAGATGGTTCGCGGTGTCGTATCTTTGCCCAACGGAACGGGTAAGGTGACTCGCGTGCTGTGCCTCTGCACACCGGATGCCGAAGCTGCTGCTAAGGAAGCAGGTGCTGACTATGTAGGTCTCGATGAGTATATCGAGAAGATTAAGGGTGGTTGGACAGACATTGATGTTATCATCACGATGCCTTCCATCATGGGTAAGATTGGTGCGCTGGGCCGTATCCTCGGTCCGCGTGGCTTGATGCCCAACCCCAAGAGTGGAACTGTAACCATGGATGTAGCCAAGGCTGTCCGTGAAGTGAAGCAGGGTAAGATTGACTTCAAGGTCGACAAGACGGGTATCGTGCATACCTCTATCGGCAAGGTGTCTTTCACTGCAGACATGATCGCTCAGAATGCAAAGGAGTTCATTGCTACTATCATCAAGCTGAAGCCTGCTGCTGCCAAGGGTACATACGTCAAGAGTATTTATCTTTCCAGTACTATGAGCCGCGGCATCAAGGTTGATCCTAAGGCTACTGAGGAAATCTAAAAAAGCTGTATCATCATGAGAAAGGAAGATAAAAGTGCTATTATTGCGCAACTTGGCGAACTGCTGAAGCAGTATCCCCACTTCTACTTGGTGGACGTTGAGGGTATGAATGCTGCCAACACAAGTGCTTTGCGCCGCAAGTGTTTCGAGAAGGACCTTAAGATGGTCGTTGTCAAGAACACGTTGATGGAGAAGGCTCTTGAGGCAGCAGAAGGTGACTTTGACGAACTGAAGTCCGTGTTGGTCGGAACGACTGCGCTTATCCTGACGGAGACTGCCAATGTTCCTGCCAAGCTCATCAAGGAGCTGAACGGCAAGAAGCAGGAGAAGCCTGCCTTCAAGGCTGCCTATGCCGAAGGTGCTCTCTATGTGGGTGCTGACCAGCTGATGACTCTCGTTGCCCTGAAGAGCAAGAACGAGCTGATTGCAGACGTTATCGCTGCCCTCGAATCTCCGATTATGAACGTGCTGAGCGCTCTGGAGAACCGCGAAGAGAAAGCTGCAGAAGCAGCAACAGAATAAACATCAAGAATAATAACAATTTAAATACATTAAAGAAATGGCTGATATTAAGGCTATTGCTGCTGAGCTCGTAGCGCTCACAGTACAGGAAGTAATCGATCTTAAGAATGAACTTAAGGAAACTTATGGCATCGAGCCCGCTGCTGCTGCTGTGGTAGTCGCTGCAGGTGGCGAAGGTGCAGGTGCTGCTGCTGAGGAGAAGACCGACTTCGACGTTGTCCTCAAGAGTGCAGGTGCTGCTAAGCTTCAGGTTGTAAAGGCTGTCAAGGAAGCTTGCGGTCTGGGTCTGAAGGAAGCAAAGGAAATGGTTGACGGTGCTCCCAGCGTGCTGAAGGAAGGCATGCCTAAGGCTGACGCCGAGGCTCTGAAGAAGACCCTCGAGGATGCCGGTGCAGAAGTCGAACTGAAGTAATACTCCCTTATCAATAAGGACTAACGGTAAAGGATCCTCTGGTAGAGGGTTCTTTGCCTTTTTGCGTCTATAAACTATATGGTTGTCTGCTGCTGCCCTGAGCGCAGGCGTGCAGGGTCTCCGGAACAGACGCCAGGCTCTTCGGGAATAAGAGCCAGGCTCTTCGGAAAAAAGCGTTAGGCTCTTCGGAAATAAGAGCCAGGCTCTTTTGGAAAAAGCGTTAGGCTCTTCGGAGAAAAGCGCGTGCCGTGCCAGGCGGAGCGACATTCATATATCAATTCACGAGAAATACAAGTTTAGATGGCTAACAAAAAGAATCAGAGAGTTAATTTCGCTTCTGTAAAAAGTCCGCTGGCATATCCTGACTTTTTGGAAGTGCAACTGAAGTCTTTCAAGGACTTCCTCCAACTTGATACTCCTCCCGAGCTGAGGAAGTATGACGGTCTGTACAAGGTTTTCTCTGAGAACTTCCCGATTAACGACACTCGCAACAACTTTAATCTGGAGTTTCTCGACTACTTTATCGACCCTCCCCGTTATTCTATCGAGGAGTGTCTGGAGCGTGACCTTACGTACAGTGTGCCTTTGAAGGCAAAACTGAAGCTGAGTTGCGACGACCCCGACCATGAGGATTTCTCGACGGTCGTACAGGACGTGTTCCTTGGGTTCATTCCTTATATGACGGACAATGGCACTTTCATCATCAACGGTGCCGAGCGCGTCGTCGTGTCGCAGCTTCACCGTTCTCCCGGTGTCTTCTTCGGCAGCAGTCTGCATGCCAACGGCTCGCAGCTCTACTCCGCACGTATCATCCCCTTCAAGGGCAGCTGGATAGAGTTTGCCACGGACATCAACAACGTCATGTATGCGTACATTGACCGCAAGAAGAAGTTGCCCGTCACTACGCTGCTTCGTGCCATCGGCTTTGAGAACGACAAGGACATCCTGCAGATTTTCGACCTTGCCGAGGAAGTAAAAGCCACTCGTGAAAACCTGAAAAACTACCTCGGGCGCAAGCTTGCAGCCCGTGTGCTCAAGAGCTGGATAGAGGACTTCGTCGACGAGGATACGGGCGAAGTGGTGTCCATCGAGCGTAACGAGATTATCCTGGAACGTGAAAGTGTGCTCGACGAGGACGCAATCGAGCAGATTATGTCCAGCAATGTGCCTTCCATCCTTATCCACAAGGACGATGCACAGTCCTCCGACTACAGTATCATATTCAACACATTCCAGAAGGATGCCACCAACAGCGAGAAGGAGGCCATCAGCTACATCTATCGCCAGCTGCGCAATGCCGACCCCGTGGACGATGCCAGCGCCAAGGAAGTCATCCTCAACCTCTTCTTCAGCGAGAAGCGCTACGACTTGGGCGAAGTGGGACGCTACCGCATCAACCACAAGCTCGGCTTGGACACCGACCCCAGTGTGCGCGTCCTGACGAAGGAAGACATCATCGAGATTATCAAGTACCTGATTGAGCTTGTCAACTCGAAGGCCAGTGTCGACGACATCGACCACCTGAGCAACCGCCGCGTTCGTACGGTGGGCGAACAGCTTGCCAATCAGTTTGCCATCGGACTGGCCCGTATGATTCGTACCATCCGCGAGCGTATGAATGTCCGCGACAATGAGGTGTTCACCCCCACTGACCTGCTGACCAGCAAGAGCCTGGGCGGTGTCATCAACAGTTTCTTCGGCACCAATGCCCTGAGCCAGTTCATGGACCAGACCAACCCTCTGGCCGAAGTGACCCACAAGCGCCGTCTCTCGGCCCTCGGCCCCGGCGGTCTGTCCCGCGAACGTGCAGGCTTCGAGGTGCGCGACGTACACTACACACACTATGGTCGCCTTTGCCCCATCGAGTCTCCCGAAGGTCCCAACATCGGTCTGATATCGTCTCTTTGCGTTTATGCCAAGATAAACGACCTGGGCTTCATCGAGACACCCTACCGCAAGGTAGAGGACGGAAAGGTAGACCTCACTCCCGAAGGCGTCTGTTACATGACGGCCGAGGAGGAGAAGGGACTCGTCATCGGTCAGGGCAACGCGCCCCTCAACGACGACGGCACCTTCATCCGCACCAAGGTAAAGTGCCGTCAGGACGATGACTATCCCGTCGTTCCTCCCTCCGAGGTCAACCTCATGGACGTTGCTCCTCAGCAGATTGCCTCTATTGCTGCAGCCCTGATTCCCTTCTTGGAGCACGACGATGCACACCGTGCACTGATGGGCTCGAACATGATGCGCCAGGCAGTGCCCTTGATGCGCACCGAGGCCCCCATCGTCGGCACCGGCATCGAGCGTCAGGTTTGCGAGGATTCCCGCACAATGATTTGCGCCGAAGGCGATGGCGTGGTAGAATATGTCGATGCCACCACCATCCGCATCCTCTATGACCGCACTGAGGACGAGGAATTCGTCAGCTTCGAGCCGGCCCTGAAAGAGTATCGCATACCCAAGTTCCGCCGCACGAACCAGAACATGACCATCGACCTGCGTCCCATCTGCAACAAGGGCGACAGGGTAGTGAAAGGTCAGATCCTGACGGAAGGCTATTCCACCGAGGACGGCGAGCTGGCACTCGGCAAGAACCTTCTGGTGGCCTACATGCCTTGGAAGGGTTACAACTACGAGGATGCCATTGTGCTCAACGAACGCGTAGTGCGTGAAGATATCCTCACCAGCGTTCATGTAGAAGAGTTCTCCCTGGAGGTGCGCGAGACGAAGCGCGGCATGGAGGAACTCACAGCCGACATCCCCAATGTCAGCGAGGAAGCAACGAAGGACCTCGACGAGAACGGTATCATCCGCATCGGCGCCCGTGTTGCTCCCGGCGACATCATGATAGGTAAGATTACGCCTAAGGGCGAAAGCGACCCCAGCCCCGAAGAGAAGCTCCTGCGCGCCATCTTCGGCGACAAGGCTGGCGACGTGAAGGACGCATCCCTCAAGGCAAGCCCTTCGCTCAACGGCGTTGTCATCGACAAGAAGCTCTTCACCAAGGCCACCAAGACCGGCAAGATGAAGCAGCTCGACAAACCCCGTCTGGCAGCCATCGACGAGGAATTCAACAGCAAGGTAGAGGACCTGAAGGCTATCCTCGTGGACAAGCTTCTGGAGCTTACCAACAAGAAGAAGAGCCAGGGCATCGTCGACAACGTGGGCGTAGAGCTCATTGCCAAGGGTGGCACCATAACGGCCAACCTGCTCAACAACATCGACTATACCACAGTACAGCTCACTGGCTGGACCGACGACGAGCATGCCAACGAGCTCATCGGCAAGCTTATCATCAACTATCTCAAGAAGTACAAGCTGCTTGAGACGGAGATGAAGCGCAAGAAGTATGCCATCAGCCTCGGCGACGAGCTGCCCAACGGCATCATCCAGCTGGCTAAGGTCTACATCGCCAAGAAGCGTAAGATTGGCGTCGGCGATAAGATGGCCGGTCGTCACGGCAACAAGGGTATCGTCAGCAAGGTGGTCCGTCAGGAAGATATGCCTTTCCTGGCCGACGGCACACCCGTCGACATCGTGCTCAACCCGCTCGGCGTGCCTTCTCGTATGAACATCGGCCAGATTTTCGAGACCGTGCTCGGCGCTGCCGGCCAAAAGCTCGGCGTCAAGTTTGCAACGCCCATCTTCGACGGCGCTTCTCTCGACGACCTCTGCGAGTGGACGGACAAGGCAGGACTGCCCCGTTACTGCTCTACGCAGCTCTACGACGGAGCCACCGGCGAGCCCTTCGACCAGCTGGCAACAGTCGGCGTGGCCTACATGCTGAAGCTCGGCCACATGGTAGAAGACAAAATGCATGCCCGCAGCATCGGCCCGTACTCCCTCATCACGCAGCAGCCTCTTGGCGGTAAGGCACAGTTCGGCGGCCAGCGTTTCGGTGAGATGGAAGTCTGGGCTATCGAGGCATTTGGCGCTTCGCACGTGCTGCAGGAGATACTTACCATCAAGAGTGACGATGTGGTGGGCCGCAGCAAGGCTTACGAAGCCATCGTCAAGGGTGACCACATGCCCACGCCGGGCATCCCCGAGTCCCTCAATGTGCTGCTCCACGAGCTGCGCGGCTTGGGACTGCGTGTAAGTTTGGAATAAATGAATCGCTTTTCAGAAAGGATATCAAAACATGGCTTTTAAGAAAGAAAATAAGGTAAAGACTAACTTTACCAAGATAACAATCGGTCTGGCATCCCCCGAAGAGATTCTCGCGAACTCCTATGGCGAGGTGCTCAAGCCCGAGACCATCAACTACCGAACCTACAAGCCCGAGCGTGACGGTCTCTTCTGCGAGCGCATCTTCGGTCCCACCAAGGACTACGAGTGCCATTGCGGAAAGTACAAGCGTATTCGCTACAAGGGCAACGTCTGCGACCGTTGCGGTGTGGAGGTGACAGAGAAGAAGGTGCGTCGCGAACGCAGCGGCCACATCCAGCTCGTGGTGCCCGTGGCACACATCTGGTACTTCCGCTCCCTGCCCAACAAGATAGGCTACCTGCTCGGTATACCCACCAAGAAGCTCGACGCTGTCATCTACTACGAGCGCTACATTGTGCTTCAGCCCGGTGTCATGGCAAAGAACAAGGACATCCCTGTGCAGAAGCTCGACCTGCTCTCGGAAGAAGAGTACGAGGACATCATGGATCGTCTGCCTCAGGGCAACGAGTATCTGGAGGACAGCGACCCCAACAAGTTCATCGCCAAGATGGGTGCCGAAGCCATCTACGACTTGCTCGTAGAGCTCGACCTTGACTCTCTTTCCAATCAGCTGCGCGACGAGGCCAGCAAGGAGACTGCTGCCCAGCACAAGAACGATGTGCTGAAGCGCCTTCAGGTTGTGGAGAGCTTCCGTGCAAGCGCCAAGACGAACAAGCCCGAGTGGATGATTATGCGCACCCTGCCCGTCATTCCCCCCGAGCTCCGTCCTCTGGTTCCCCTGGACGGCGGCCGTTTCGCAACGAGCGACCTCAACGACCTCTATCGTCGTGTCATTATCCGTAACAACCGCCTCAAGAGGCTTATCGAGATTAAGGCTCCCGAAGTCATTCTGCGCAACGAGAAGCGTATGTTGCAGGAAGCTGTGGACAGCCTCTTCGACAACAGCCGCAAGAGCAGTGCCGTCAAGACGGAGAGCAACCGCCCGCTGAAGTCTCTCTCCGATTCGCTCAAGGGTAAGCAAGGCCGCTTCCGTCAGAACCTGCTCGGTAAGCGCGTCGACTATTCGGCACGTTCCGTCATCGTGGTCGGTCCCGAGCTGAAGATGGGCGAGTGCGGTATACCCAAACTCATGGCAGCTGAGCTCTACAAACCCTTCATCATCCGCAAGCTCATTGAGCGCGGCATTGTGAAGACGGTGAAGAGCGCCAAGAAGATTGTCGACCGCAAGGACCCCGTCATCTGGGACATCCTGGAGTTTGTCATGAAGGGCCATCCCGTTCTGCTGAACCGTGCCCCGACGCTGCACCGCCTTGGCATTCAGGCCTTCCAGCCCAAGATGATAGAAGGCAAGGCCATCCAGCTGCATCCCCTGGCATGTACGGCGTTCAATGCCGACTTCGACGGCGACCAGATGGCCGTGCATCTGCCTTTGAGCAACGAGGCAATCCTCGAGGCTCAGATTCTGATGCTCCAGTCGCACAACATCTTGAACCCTGCCAACGGCACTCCTATCACCGTTCCCTCGCAGGACATGGTGCTCGGCCTGTACTACATTACCAAGCTGCGTCCCGGCGCAAAGGGAGCAGGCCTGAAGTTCTACGGCCCGGAGGAAGCTATCATTGCCTACAATGAGAAGCGTGTCGACGTACATGCTCCTGTCTTCGTTGTCGTAGACGACAAGCTCGAGGACGGCACCATTGGCAAGCGTATGGTAGAGACTTCTGTAGGTCGCGTCATTGCCAACGAGATTATTCCCGTCGAGGTAGGCTTCTTCAACGACGTTATTTCTAAGAAGACCCTGCGTGGCATCATCACCGATGTCATCAAGACCGTCGGCATAGCCCGCGCTTGCGAATTCCTGGACGGCATCAAGAACCTTGGCTATCGTCTGGCATACGAGGGCGGCCTGTCCTTCAACCTGGGCGACATCATCATCCCCGAGGAGAAGGAAGAACTCATCCGCAAGGGTAACGAGGAGGTGGAGCGCATCAGCGGCGAGTACGGCATGGGCTTCATCACCGACAAGGAGCGCCACAACCAGGTCATCGATATCTGGACACACGTCAACAACGACCTCTCCAAGGCCCTGATGAAGACCATGAAGGAGGCCGACCAGGGCTTCAACGCCGTGTACATGATGCTCGACTCCGGTGCCCGTGGTAGTGCAGGACAGATCAGTCAGCTTTCCGGTATGCGCGGTCTGATGGCCAAGCCCCAGAAGGCAGGTGCCGAGCCTGACACCATCGAGAACCCCATCCTCTCCAACTTCAAGGAAGGCATGAGCGTGCTGGAGTACTTCATCTCTACCCACGGTGCCCGCAAGGGTCTGGCCGATACTGCACTGAAGACGGCCGACGCCGGTTACCTGACGCGTCGTCTGGTCGACGTCAGCCACGACGTCATCATCAACGAGGAGGACTGCGGCACCCTGCGTGGCCTTGTATGTTCAGCCCTGAAGAACGGCGACGAGGTCATCAGCAGCCTCTACGACCGCATCCTGGGCCGCGTGTCTGTCCACGACATCATCCATCCCCTTACAGGCAAGCTCATCTGTGCTTCCGGCGAAGAGATTACCGAAGCCAAGGCACAGGAGATTGAGGACAGCCCCATCGAGACCGTCGAGATTCGTTCGGTGCTCACTTGCGAGAGCCGCAAGGGCGTCTGCATGAAGTGCTACGGTCGCAACCTTGCCACCAGTCGCATGGTGCAGAAGGGCGAGGCAGTCGGCGTCATTGCCGCACAGTCCATCGGTGAGCCTGGTACACAGCTGACGTTGCGTACGTTCCACGCCGGTGGTGTGGCAGGCAATGCAGCCGCCAATGCTCGCATCAAGGCCAAGTACGACGCTCGCCTCGAGTTCGAGGAGCTGCGTACCGTGGACGTTGTCGACGAGACCGGCACACCTGCCAAGGTTGTGGTAGGCCGTCTGACGGAAGTTCGCTTTGTCGACCCCACCACAAATATTGTCCTGCTCACGGCCAACGTGCCCTACGGCAGTACGCTCTACAAGAACGACGGCGACATGGTCCAGAAGGATGAGATTGTTGCCAAGTGGGACCCCTTCAATGCTGTTGTCGTGACGGAAATGCCTGGTAAGGTCAAGTTCGAGGATGTCATCGAAGGTGTCAACTACAAGGTCGAGACCGACGAACAGACCGGTCTGCAGGAGCTCATCGTCATCGAGTCGCACGACAGGATGAAGGTGCCCACCGTTCACATCCTGGACGAAAACGGCGACATCCTGCGCCATTACAACCTGCCCATCGGCGGCCACATTGCCATCGAGGACGGTCAGGAAGTGAAGGCAGGCGACGTGCTCGTGAAGATTCCACGTGTCATCGGCGGCGGCGGCGATATCACCGGCGGTCTGCCCCGTGTAACGGAGCTCTTCGAGGCCCGCAACCCGAGCAACCCTGCCACCGTAGCCGAAATTGATGGTGAGGTGACGATGGGCAAGCTCAAGCGCGGCAACCGCGAGGTCATCATCACTCCCCGTTTGGGAGGTGAAGAGGCCGTCAAGAAGTATCTCATCCCTGCCAACCGCCAGATTCTGGTACAGGAGAACGACTATGTCCGTGCCGGCACACCGCTTTCCGACGGTGCCATCACGCCTGCCGACATCCTGGCCATCAAGGGTCCCACGGCCGTACAGGAGTACATCGTCAATGAGATACAGGACGTTTACCGTCTGCAGGGTGTGAAGATCAACGACAAGCACTTCGAAGTCATCGTCCGCCAGATGATGCGCAAGGTGCAGATTGACGATGCAGGCGATACCCGCTTCCTCTCTCAGCAGATTGTCGACAAGCTCGAGTTCAACGAGGAGAACGACAACATCTGGGGCAAGAAGGTGGTTACCGACTGCGGCGACTCGGAGAACATGCAGAACGGACAAATCGTGACGGCCCGCCGTCTGCGCGACGAGAACTCCCTGCTCAAGCGTCAGGACAAGAAGACCGTGCAGGTTCGCGATGCACGCCCCGCCACGTCGAAGCAGATTCTGCAGGGTATCACCCGTGCAGCACTGCAGACCAGCAGCTTCATCTCCGCCGCATCCTTCCAGGAGACCACCAAGGTGCTCAACGAGGCAGCCATCAACGGCAAGACCGACTATCTGGAGGGTATGAAGGAGAACGTCATCTGCGGTCACCTCATCCCTGCCGGCACCGGTATGCGCGAGTTCGACAAGATTGTGGTCACCAACCGCGAGGACTACGACCGCACCCTTGCCAGCCGCAAGACCCTGCTCGACTACGTCGACGGCATCTATTAGCCTCTCCCCATCCCTCTCCCGTGGGAGAGGGGGGTATGATAAGAAGACCGCAAGGCGAAAGCTTTGCGGTCTTCCTGTTTGTATGCTCGGCATGAGCATTGT
>DGTM01000070.1:58786-63485 GCA_002394305.1 Prevotellaceae bacterium UBA4336 | reverse complement strand
TCTTCGTGATGCTTCCGCTGGCCGAATCGCCCTCGGTGATGAAGATGCTGCTGTCCTCCTGCTGTTCGCCCTTGGCGTCGGAGAGGTGGATGCGGCAGTCGCGCAGCTTGCGGTTGTGCAGGTTTGCCTTCTTCGACATCTCGCGTGCCTTCTTCGCCACGCCTGCCATTTCCTTGCGCAGCTTTTCGCTCTCGGCCACTTTCTGCAGGATGATGTCGGCCACGTCGGTGTTCTTGTGCAGGTAGTTGTCGACCTGCTCCTTCACGAAGTCGCCGATGAACTTGTCGATGGAGAGTCCGCCGCCCGGTTCCGTCGTCGTGCTGCCCAGCTTCACCTTCGTCTGGCTCTCGAAGAGGGGCTCCTGGATGTTGATGCTGATGGCTGCCACGATGCCGTTGCGGATGTCGGCGTACTCGTAGTTCTTGCCGCTGTAGTCCTTGATGACCTCGGCGATGTACTTCTTGAAGGCTGCCTGGTGCGTGCCGCCCAGCGTGGTGTTCTGCCCGTTGACGAAGGAATAGTACTCCTCGCCGTTCTGCTTCGTGTGGGTGAAGGCCACTTCGATGTCCTCGCCGCGCAGGTGGATGATGGGATAGAGAGGCTCGTAGTCCATGCGGTCGGACAGGAGGTCGGAGAGCCCGTCGCGCGAGAGGATGCGCCTCCCATTGAACATAATGGTAAGGCCCGTGTTGAGGTAGGTGTAGTTGCGGAGCATGGTCTCCACGAACTCGCCGCGGAAGGCATAGTGCTTGAAGAGCGAGGCGTCGGGCTCGAAGAAGACCAATGTGCCGTTCTCGTCCTGCGTCGGCTCGGTGGTGTCGCTTTCCAGGATGCCCTTGCTGAAGGCGGCGCGGCGGGTCTGCCCGTCGCGGAAGCTCTGCACCTCGAAGCGCGTGCTCAGGGCATTGACGGCCTTCAGGCCCACACCGTTCAGGCCGACGCTCTTCTGGAACGCCTTGGAGTCGTACTTGCCGCCGGTGTTGAGCATCGACACGGCCTCGACGAGCTTGCCCAGGGGAATGCCGCGCCCGTAGTCGCGCACGGTGACGCGCAGGTTGTCCTCGATGTCCACCTCAATGCGCTTGCCGGCTCCCATCTTGAACTCGTCGATGCTGTTGTCGATGACTTCCTTCAGGAGCACGTAGATGCCGTCCTCGGCCTGCGAGCCGTCGCTCAGGCGTCCGATGTACATGCCGGGCCGCGTGCGGATGTGCTCCATGTCGGAGAGGTGCCGGATGTTGTCTTCGCTGTATTGTGCGGTGTTGGTCATTGTCGTTGGTTTTAGGGAGTCTTAGGAAATCCTAGGAAAACCTAGGAATGCCTATGAAGCCCTAGGTTCTTCTAGGAAAGCCTGGGAATTCCCGGGGGAGCCCTATGATATCTCTTTTGCAAAGACGGCTCTGTGCTTGTGTATGCAGCAGTCCAGGTACTTCCACTGCTTCTGGCTGGCGATGTTGTCCTCGAGCTGCGGGTGCGTCTCGGCCCATTCGTAGCCCTGGCTGATGCCGCACGGTATCATGTCGGCGAAGAAGAGGGCATTGGCCCCCTTGTCGTGGTATTCGGGCAGGACGCCGATGAGAAGCATGTCGAGTATCTGGTGCTTGCGCACGAACCACAGCTCCTTGGCTATGTGCCACCAGCCGAAGGGGAAGAGCTTGCCCTTGGCCTTCTGCACGGCGCGGCTCAGGCTGGGCATGCACACGCCCACACCGATGATTTCGCCCGCCTGGTTCTCCACCACGGAGAGGAAGCGGCGGTCCAGCATCAGCAGGAAACGGCTCGCGTACCACTTCATCTGCTCCTCGTCGAGCTCGCTGTAGCCATAGAGGTCGACGTAGGCGCGGTTGATGACGCCGAGCATCTTCTCCACGTAGCCGCCCTTCCTTATCTCGCGCTTGCTGCGGAAGTGGCGCAGACGGAAGCCGTAGCGCTCCGCGGCCACCTCGGCGATGCGGAAGTACCTGGCATTGTTCGCCTCGTGCTCACCCCTGGGGATGAACACCTTGCGCTCCACCCAACCCGTCTCGCGCACAAAGCCGAGCTGCGCCATGTGCTGCGGATAGTAGGGGTAGTTGTAGATGGTGCAGAGCGTCGAGAGCTGGTCGTAGCCGTCGGTGAGCATGCCCTCGGGGTCGAGGTCGGTGAAGCCCAGCGGCCCCACGATGCTGTTCATGCCATGCTCGCGGCCCCAGCGCTCCACCGTGTCGAGCAGGGCCCGGCTCACGTTCAGGTCGTCGATGAAGTCTATCCACCCGAACCGCACCTCCTGCTTGTTCCAGCGCTTGTTGGCACGGTGGTTGATGATGGCAGCCACACGGCCCACTATCTCACCGTCGATACGCGCCAGGAAGAACGCAGCATCGCAGAAACGGAAAGCAGGATTGCTGCGGGCATCGAGCGTGTCGAGCGTGTCCTCCAGCAGGTCTGGCACAGCCTGCGGACAGTCCTTGTAGAGCTTGTAGTTGAAGCGGACAAAGGCACGCAGCTCCTTTCTCGTAGTAACCTGGCTGACCGTCACATTAGTCATATTTCGCTTTTTCTTTGCTGATTATAGCATAATTAACGCGCAAAGTTAAGCATAAATATCGAGAAAAGCCATATTCCGTTCTTAAAATCTGCAAAAAACAACATAATTTAACGCAAGCCCCCCGTCGGAGCCTGCCGCCTGTCCCTTGCCAACATCGTGGCATAGAGAATACATTATATATTATTGTTCAGTCAGCTCAGCCTGACCCTGCGGCTCCTGGCGCGTGTCCCAAAAACCGACGATGTGGATGATGTCATCATCTATGCGGTAAACCATCTTGCTCAAGCCATTGATGACGACGCTGCGGTAACAGGCAGGGCGGTCTGCAAAAAGCGGGTCGATGGCACCGAGGTTGGGACTCTGCATGAGCATTCTGACCATCTGGTCAACCTTTTGTCTGAATATCTTCACGCGATTGACTCCGAACTGTCGATAGATATATGCCGACACGAGCCGTCTGCCTTCCTTCGCCTTATCTTGCCAGACAACCTTCATACAGCTTGGGCCACAAGTTCCGGTTCCTCTTGCTCCATGCGAGCGATTTCTTCGTCCCACTCGCGCATTACCTCCTCATGAGGTGTCCCCCTGCCAGCCGCGATGTCTGCTTCTGCCATGTCGAGCATGGCATTCAGCTCTTCCATCGTGTAAGGCTTCAGGGGATGCTCTTCTTTCCTGTCGGCAAACTCTTTCAGTTCTGCCGCCAGCCAGTTCATGTCGGCTATGGACAACGTGCCCGTCAGGTAATCGCGCAGCCCGTTCAATGCTTGCGTACTCATTGCATTTATTCCTTATAATAATAAATAAATGGGGCTATGAGGGCACAATGCCTCATAGCCCCATTGGGTATGGTCTTAATCTGCGAGCTTGGCACAGATGAACTCGCGGTTCAGGCGGGCAATGTTCGAGATGGTCTCGCACTTGGGGCAGACGGCTTCGCAGGCACGGGTGTTGGTGCAGTTGCCGAAGCCCAGCTCGTCCATCTTCGCTACCATTGCCTTGGCACGCTTGGCAGCCTCCACCTTGCCCTGGGGAAGCAGGGCGAGCTGGCTCACCTTCGAGCTGACGAAGAGCATGGCGGAGCCGTTCTTGCAGGCTGCCACGCATGCGCCGCAACCGATGCACGAGGCGCAGTCCATCGCCTCGTCGGCATCTTCCTTCGGGATGAGGATGGCGTTGGCATCCTGAGCCTGACCGGTGCGGACGGAGGTGTAGCCGCCTGCCTGCATGATCTTGTCGAAGGCGTTGCGGTCCACCATACAGTCCTTGATGACGGGGAAGCCTGCCGAGCGCCAGGGCTCCACGGTGATGGTCTCGCCGTCCTTGAAGCGACGCATGTAGAGCTGACACGTCGTGGCACCGCGTTCGGTCTTTCCATGAGGTGTGCCGTTGATGTAGAGCGAGCACATGCCACAGATACCTTCGCGGCAGTCGTGGTCGAACACGAAGGGCTCCCTGCCTTCGTTAATGAGCTCCTCGTTCATGATGTCGAGCGCCTCGAGGAACGAGGTGTCGTCGGGAATGTTCTTCAACTCGTGCGTGTCGAAGTGTCCCTTGTCCTTAGGACCGTTCTGCTTCCAGAACTTTATCGTAACACTTATATTCTTTGCCATGATTAGTTCTTGTAGTTACGGGTTTGTACTTTTATTATTTCATACTGCAACGGCTCTTTGACGAGTTCGGGTGCCTTGTCGTCGCTGCCTTGGTAGTCCCAGCAGCCGACGTAGAAGAAGTTCTCGTCGTCGCGCTTGGCCTCGCCTTCCTCGGTCTGGTGCTCTTCGCGGAAGTGGCCGCCGCAGCTCTCTTCACGGTGAAGGGCGTCGTAAGCCACAAGCTCGCCCATGAGGATGAAGTCGCGAAGGTGGATGGCCTTGTCGAGCTCGACGTTCAGGCCTTCCTTGCTTCCGGGGATGAAGAGGTTCGTGTCGAACTCCTTGCGCAGCGCCTTGAGGAGCTTGAGGCCTTCCTCGAGGCCTTCCTTGGTA
Organism: Prevotellaceae bacterium UBA4336; assembly: GCA_002394305.1. Classification (GTDB taxonomy): domain Bacteria; phylum Bacteroidota; class Bacteroidia; order Bacteroidales; family Bacteroidaceae; genus Physcousia. The sequence goes on along the minus strand of DGTM01000070.1, from coordinate 58,976 downwards.
CGGCCCATGCCGACGTGCTCCCACATGATGTGGCCGAGTTCCTTGTGGATGCTGTCAACGGAGCGCTTGCCCTTGATGTTCATCAGGCGGTCAATCTCTTTCTCGACGGCCTTCTCCGTCTCGGCGAACTCGGGCATGTCGGTGGAGAGGCGCGGCCAGATGCTTTGGTCGGCCAGGTAGTTCTGGATGG
>DGTM01000070.1:58000-58642 GCA_002394305.1 Prevotellaceae bacterium UBA4336 | reverse complement strand
AGAAGTTGCACTCGCCGATAGCGAAGAGACCGGGGATAGTGGTCTGCAGTTCGTAGTCGACCCATACGCCGCCCATCGTATAGTGGATGGCGGGGAAGATCATCATGGGATAATAGTAGTCGATGCCGTCCCTGGTGCAAGCCTTCTCGCCGGGGTTGACGTCGGTGATCTCCTCGTACATGTCGAAGAGGTTGCCGTAGCGCTGGCGTATCTCGTCGATGCCGAGGCGCTGGATGCTCTCGCTGAAGTCGAGGAAGACGGCCAGACCGGTGTTGTTCACGCCGAAGCCCTTGTCGCAGCGTTCCTTGGCGGCGCGGCTGGCTACGTCGCGCGGCACGAGGTTGCCGAAGGCGGGATAGCGGCGCTCCAGGTAGTAGTCGCGGTCCTCCTCGGGTATCTCATAGCCCTGCTTGGTGCCTGCCTGCAGTGCCTTGGCGTCCTCCAGCTTCTTGGGCACCCAGATGCGGCCGTCGTTGCGCAGTGACTCGGACATGAGGGTCAGCTTCGACTGCTTGTCGCCATGGACAGGGATGCAGGTGGGGTGAATCTGTACGTAAGAGGGGTTCGCCATCATAGCGCCCTTGCGGAAGCACTGGACGGCTGCGGTGCAGTTGCAGCCCATGGCGTTGGTCGAGAGGAAGT
>DGTM01000070.1:16917-57934 GCA_002394305.1 Prevotellaceae bacterium UBA4336 | reverse complement strand
GTGTTGCCGTAGCCGCCGGTAGCGATGACGACAGCGTTGGCGCTGAAACGTTCCAGCTTGCCGGTGACAAGGTTCTTGGCGATGATGCCACGGGCACGGCCGTCGATGATGACCACATCTTCCATCTCATAGCGCGTGAAGAGCTTCACCTTGCCGCGCTGAACTTCCTTCGAGAGGGAGGAGTAGGCGCCGAGCAGGAGCTGCTGGCCGGTCTGTCCCTTGGCATAGAAGGTACGGCTGACCTGTGCGCCGCCGAACGAGCGGTTGGCGAGCATGCCGCCGTACTCGCGGGCGAAGGGCACGCCTTGTGCCACGCACTGGTCGATGATGTTGTTCGAGACTTCAGCCAGACGGTAGACGTTGGCTTCGCGGGCACGATAGTCGCCGCCCTTCACGGTGTCGTAGAAGAGGCGATAGACTGAGTCGCCGTCGTTCTGATAGTTCTTGGCTGCGTTGATACCGCCCTGTGCTGCGATGGAGTGTGCGCGGCGGGGCGAGTCCTGAATGCAGAAGTTATACACGTTGAAGCCCATTTCGGCAAGCGATGCGGCTGCGCTGGCTCCGGCCAGACCTGTGCCGACCACTATGATGTCGAGCTTGAGCTTGTTCTTGGGGTTGACGAGACGCTGGTGGGCCTTATATTCTTTCCACTTCTCAGGCACCGGTCCTGCGGGAATCTTGGAATCTAATACTTTTGCCATAACTTATGTCAATTATTAATTCTTAATTCATAATTCATAATCAGATGCCACAGCTACTGCCGCAAGAGCCGCAGCCCTGAATGGCAAACACAACGACTACGGCTGCGAACATCAGCACGACGATGGTGGCGTAGATGTTGCCGATGCAGCGCCAGCGGTTGAACCACACTTTGCCGCTCACGCCGAGGGTCTGCATGGCGCTCCAGATGCCGTGGGTCAGGTGGAACCACAGGGCGCAGAGCCATACGAGATAGAGGCACGAGTAGACGGGGCAGCCGAAGGTCTGCCTGATCCAGTAGGCGCCGTCGGTGGCGTGCTGGGCATACTCGCCTTCCATCAGCTCGGCGGCCATCATGTGCCACCAGAAGTTGTAGAGATGCAGGCACAGGCCCAGGCAGATGATGACGCCCAGGGCGAGCATGTTCTGGCTGGCCCACTCCACTTTCTCGGGCTTGTCGGTGACGGCATACTTGTTGTTGCCGCGTGCTTTCCAGTTCTGGAAGGTCAGAATGAAAGCGAACACGAAGTGCAGGAGCACGAGTACAGCCAGACCGCCGGTCGCTGCCACTGCATACCAGTTGGCGCCCAGCATCTCGCAAATCCAGTTGTAGCCGTCCTCACTGATGAGGGCTACGACGTTCATGCAGGCATGGAACGTCAGGAACAGGACAAGTGCAATGCCAGTGACGGACATCACTACCTTCCTGCCGATTGAAGAGTTAATTAACCACATAGAAAAATAAATTTAGTTAAGTTTAAGATTTCCTTAATTTTTGTGCTTCAATACTTATAATTAGGTATAATACGGAGACAAAAGTACACAAAAAAGGTTAATTGTGCAACTTTTTCGAGGAAATGTTACGGGAAATGACTACTTTTGCACTTAAATTAGAAGAAAGAGAGAGTTTCCGAGAGCTGAATGGAAAGCAAATATGATGTTATAGTCGTCGGCGCAGGCCATGCCGGATGCGAGGCGGCAGCGGCGGCAGCAAAGCTGGGCGCCAGGACGTGTCTCGTGACGATGGACATGAACAAAATCGCACAGATGTCGTGCAATCCGGCCATCGGCGGCATTGCCAAAGGACAGATCGTGCGCGAGATTGACGCCCTGGGAGGTCACACGGGCGAGGTGACGGACCGGACCGCCATCCAGTTCCGCATGCTGAACCGCTCGAAAGGCCCTGCCATGTGGAGCCCGCGAGCACAATGCGACCGCGGGAAATTCATCTGGGCCTGGCGCGAAGTGCTCGAGAACACACAGGGGCTGTCCATCTGGCAAGACCAGGTGGAGGAGCTCCTCACGGAAGAGATGCCCGGCACGGCGTGCCGCGATGACCGACACAGCGTGCCGTGTGACCCGACACAGCGTGCCGTGTCGGACAACACAGCGTGCCGTGTAGGACGACGCCGCGTGAGGGGCGTGCGGACGCAGCTCGGCGTGACCCTCCTTGCCCCGTGCGTCATCATCACCGCCGGCACGTTCCTGAACGGACTGATGCACATCGGGCGCACCAAGATTCCCGGCGGACGCTGCGCCGAACTGCCGAGCCTCCACCTCTCGGAGAGCATCGCGGCATGCGGCATCACGGTGGGACGCATGAAGACGGGCACGCCGGTCCGCATCGACGGGCGTTCGGTGGACTTCTCCCTCATGCAGCGCCAGGACGGAGAGACCGACTTCCACAAGTTCTCCTACATGGGCGAACCGCGCCAGCTGCCACAGCTCCCCTGCTGGATCACCTATACGAACGAGGCGGTGCACGACAGACTTCGCTCTGCCCTACCCGACTCTCCGCTCTACAACGGACAGATACAGAGCATCGGGCCGCGATACTGCCCGAGCATCGAAACGAAGCTTGTCACCTTTGCCGAGCGCACGGAGCACCAGCTCTTCCTCGAGCCGGAGGGCAGCTCTACGAGGGAATTCTACCTGAACGGCTTCTCGAGCTCGCTCCCCATCGACGCCCAGATTGAGGCCTTGCGACTCATCCCCGCCTTCCGCGACCTGCAGGTCTACCGACCAGGCTATGCCATTGAATATGACTACTTTGACCCAACAGAACTCCGGCACTCGCTGGAGTCGAAGAAGGTGGACGGCCTCTTCATGGCCGGACAGGTAAACGGCACCACGGGCTACGAGGAGGCAGCGGGCCAGGGCCTCGTGGCAGGCATCAACGCAGCACGCAAGCTGGGCGGACAGAAACCGCTGGTCATGCGCAGGGACGAGTCCTATATCGGTGTCCTCATCGATGACCTTATCACGAAGGGCGTGGACGAGCCCTACCGCATGTTCACCTCGCGGGCCGAATACCGCATCCTGCTCCGCCAGGACGACGCAGACGCCCGCCTCACCGAGCGTAGCTACGAGCTCGGGCTGGCCTCCCGCGAACGCCTCGACCACTGGCTCAGCAAGAAGCAAGCCATCGGGGAGATAGAGGCCTTCTGCAACGACTTCAGTGTGAAGGCCGCACTCATCAACCCGGGGCTGAGCGCACTGGGAAGCGAACCTCTGCAACGCGGCTGCAAACTCATCGACCTCGTCATGCGCCCGCAGCTCTCGCTCTCGTCACTGGCTCCGCTCATCCCGGCGCTGGCCGACCGACTGAACGCCCTACCCGACCGCCGCGAGGAAATCATCGAGGCCGCCGAGGTGCGCATGAAGTATAGCGGCTACATCCGCCGCGAAAAGGAGATAGCCGAGAAAATCCACCGCCTGGAGAACATACGCATCCGAGGCCGCTTCCACTACGAGGACATCCTTTCGCTCAGCACGGAAGCCCGGCAGAAACTCACCCGCATCGACCCCGAGACCATGGCCCAGGCCAGCCGAATCCCCGGCGTCAGCCCCAGCGACGTGAACGTCCTGCTGGTGATGATGAACCGCTAAGGTTTCACGTGAAACATAGGGCTGCCGCTACCGCCCACTCCCCCAGAGGAAAGAGCTTTCGGATGCAGGAAACAAACAACGAATCGCAAACACTAAAACAACAAATAAGCATGACAAACAACGAATTTCTACTGAAGCACCTGCGCAATGTGCCCGACTTTCCGGTCCCCGGCATACAGTTCAAGGACGTAAGCACGCTCTACAAGAACCCGCGCTGCATGAAAATCATGGTGAACGAGCTCTACGAACTCTACAAGGACAAGGGCATCACGAAGGTGGTCGGCATAGAGAGCCGCGGCTTCGTCATCGGCGCAGCACTGGCCGTCAAGCTCGGCGCAGGCTTTGTGATGTGCCGCAAGCCCGGCAAACTGCCTGCCGACACACTCTCGGAAAGCTACATGAAGGAGTACGGAAAGGACACCATCGAGATTCACACCGATGCCATCGAGCCCACCGACAACGTGCTGCTGCACGACGACCTGCTGGCTACGGGCGGCAGCATGAAGGCAGCTTACAACCTCGTTAAGAAGTTCAACCCCAAGAACATCTACATCAACTTCATCATCGAGCTAACGGGCGAGGGACTCAACGGACGCGCCGTCTTCGACAAGGACGTGGAGATGACCGCACTCATCAAGATATAATCGCACCACACGCTCCGGCACTTCCAGAACAAAAGCCCGGTGCATCCGGAATAAGAGCCAAGTGCTTCTGGAATAAAAGCCCGGTGCAGCCGGAATAAGAGCCCGGTGCAGCCGCCGGAATAACGCAAAAGAACAGCCGAAAACCCACACGAAACGACATGGAGAAAAGCGAGAAGGAAAAACTACGCACGTACCTGATGGGCATCGTCAGCAACCTGCCCGACTGCCCGGGATGCTACCAATATCTCGACGAAACGGGCACCATCATCTATGTGGGCAAGGCCAAAAACCTGAAGCGGCGCGTCTACTCCTACTTCTCAAAGGAGCACGACAACCGCAAGACCGCCATCCTCGTCTCCAAGATACGCGACATCAAGTACATCGTCGTCAAGACGGAGGAGGACGCACTGCTGCTGGAAAACAACCTCATCAAGCAGTGGAACCCACGCTACAACATCCTCCTCAAGGACGGAAAAACGTATCCGAGCATCGTCATCACGAACGAATACCTGCCGCGCATCTTTCAGACACGCAAGATCGTCAAGCGCTTTGGCACCTACTTCGGCCCCTACAGCCACGTAGCCACCATGTACATGCTGCTCGAACTCATCGCCAAGCTTTACCCCCTGCGCCGCTGTCGCGAAACGATTACAGCAGAATCCATCGCGAAACACAAGCACAAGGAGTGTCTCGAGTACCATATCAAGAACTGCAAGGCGCCGTGCACACTGCGGCAAAGCCACGAGGAATACATGCAGTACATCGCAGAGGCACGGGAAATACTGAAGGGAAACACCGCCCAGATAGAGCGCCAGATGCTCAGCCGCATGCAGGAGCATGCAGCAAGACTGGAGTTCGAAGAAGCCGAATCCATCAAGAAAAAGTACCTCCTCCTCGAGAACTATCGCAGCAAGAGCGAGGTGGTAAGCAACACCCTGCACAACATCGACGTCTTCAACATCGAGAACAACGAGAAGGTGGCGTACATTAACTATCTGCACGTTACGAACGGTTGCATCACGCAAGCCTTCACCTTCGAGTACGCAAAGCGCCTGGATGAGTCCGACGAGGAACTCCTCGCTGCAGGAATCATTGAGATGCGCCAACGTTACCAGAGTGAAAGTAAAGAAGTTATCGTGCCGTTCCCCGTGGAACATCTGGGCGAGGATATTATGGTAACGGTGCCCCAGAAGGGCGACAAGAAGAAGCTGCTGGAGCTCTCGAAGCTGAATGTCCTGCAGTACAAGAAGGACCGTATCACCCAGAGCGAAAAGCTGAATCCAGAGCAAAAGCAGGTGCGACTGATGAAAGAGCTGCAGGCTGCGCTCCAGCTCCCCACGCTGCCCATGCAGATAGAATGTTTCGATAATTCCAACATCAGCGGCACGGATGCCGTAGCCGGGTGCGTCGTCTTCCGCAAGTGCAAGCCAAGCAAGCAGGACTACCGCAAGTATAACATCAAGACGGTAGTCGGCCCCGATGACTACGCCAGCATGCAGGAGGTAGTGCGAAGGCGCTACACCCGCATGATGGAAGAACAGACTCCCCTACCCGACCTCATCATTACCGACGGTGGAAGCGGGCAAATGGAGGTGGTGCGCCAGGTCGTGGAGGACGAGCTGCACTTGGGAATCCCCATCGCAGGCTTGGCCAAGAACGACAGGCACCGGACGAACGAGCTGCTCTACGGCTTTCCGCCGCAGGTCGTCGGCTTGAAGACGGACTCGTCCCTCTTTCGCTTGCTCACCCAGATCCAGGACGAGGTGCATCGCTTCGCCATCACATTCCATCGGGACAAACGCAGCAAGCACCAGGTGGCAAGTGCGCTGGATGCCGTGCCGGGCATCGGACCGAAGACCAAGACGCTGCTGCTGCGCAAATGGCACAGCGTGAAACGCATCCGGGAGGCCGATGAGACGGAGCTCGCGGCAGTCGTCGGCCCCGCAAAGGCAAAGATTCTGAAGGAAAAACTTGCAGAAGCGACGGAAAATACGTAGCTTTGCATACAATATAAGACAATGTAGGGAGAAAGGAAAAGATGAGAACCGTCATACAGAGAGTAAGGCGAGCCAGCGTTAGCGTCGATGGCTCCACCGTCTCGAGCATTGGGCCCGGACTGCTGTTGCTGCTGGGCATAGAGGCTGCCGACACCGAGGAGGACATCCAGTGGCTCTGCCGTAAGGTGCTGGCACTGCGCATCTTCGACGACGAAGAGGGTGTGATGAACCGCAATATCATGGACGCCGCCGGAGACATCATCGTGGTGAGTCAGTTCACACTCCACGCGAGCTACAAGAAAGGCAACCGCCCGAGCTGGATACGCGCCGCAGGGCACGAACATGCGGTGCCGATGTATGAACGCTTCGTCGCCGTGCTTTCCGAAGGCCTGGGGAAGCCGGTGGGCACAGGTGTCTTCGGTGCAGACATGCAAGTGGAACTTGTGGGCGACGGCCCCGTAACGATATGTATGGACACAAAGAACAAGGAATGACGATACAGGAAGCACAAGAGCGTGTGGACCAGTGGATTAAATCGTATGGCGTGCGCTACTTCAACGAGTTGACCAACATGGCTTGCCTGACGGAAGAGGTCGGGGAGCTGGCACGCGTCATGGCGCGGAGGTATGGGGAACAGTCCTTCAAAGAGGGTGAGAATCAGGACCCTGCGGAGGAGATGGCCGATGTGCTGTGGGTGCTCATCTGCCTGGCGAACCAGACAGGCGTCGACCTGACGAAGGCTCTGGAAGCAAGCTTCGAGAAGAAGACGCACCGCGACAGGGACCGACACCATAACAACGTGAAGCTAAAGCAAGGATAAAGGATTCTAAACACCAGAACAACTATAAAACAAACAACATGGAAACATTAGAGAAAAGCAAGTACGACCAGATGCTCGCGCTGTACAATACGGACCTGAAGGACAGCGAGGTGGCAGCAAAAGTGGCTGAAATCATCGAGAAAAAGGTGCCCGAGAACGACACGCCCGAAGTGAAGAAATTCCTGATGGGCAGCGTGGAGCTGACCACCCTGAAGACGACCGACAGCGAGGAGAGCGTGCTGGCCTTCACGGAGAAGGTCAACAAGTTCGAGGATGCCTACCCCACCCTGCCGCATGTTGCCACGATCTGCGTCTACCCGTGCTACGCGAAGATAGTGAGCCAGAGCCTCGAGGTGGAGGGCGTCGAAGTGGCTTGCGTGAGCGGCAGCTTCCCGTCGTCGCAGGCCCTCATCGAGGTCAAGACGGTGGAGACAGCGCTGGCCCTGAAGGATGGCGCCACGGAGATTGACATCGTGATGAGCGTCGGCAAATACCTGAGCGGGGACTATGAGACGCTTTGCGATGAAATCGAGGAATTGAAGGCCATTTGCGGCGACCACAAGATGAAGGTCATCCTGGAGACCGGCCTGTTGCCCAGCGCCTCGGACATCAAGAAGGCAAGCCTGCTGGCAATGTATGCCGGAGCCGACTACATCAAGACGTCGACGGGCAAGGAGAAGCCTGCTGCCACGCCCGAAGCGGCCTACGTAATGTGCCAGGCCATAAAGGAATACTACAACAAGACGGGCATACAGATTGGCTTCAAGCCGGCTGGCGGACTGAACACCGTGCACGACGCGCTGGTCTACTACACCATCGTGAAGGAAGTGCTCGGCGAGAAGTGGCTCACCAACCAATGGCTCCGCCTCGGCACCAGCCGCCTGGCGAACCTGCTGCTTAGCGAAGTGGTAGGTCAGGAAGTGAAGTTCTTCTGAAGCCGCCCCTCCCCTACCCCGGAAGAGCCCGGCTCTTATTTCGGAAGAGCCTAACGCTTTTTTCGGAAGAGCCCGGCTCTTATTCCGGAAGAGCCTAACGCTTTTTTCGGAAGAGCCTAATGCTTTTTTCGGAAGAGCCCAGCTCTTATTTCAAAAGAGCCTAACGCTTTTTTCGGAAGAGCCCAGCTCTTATTCCGAAAGAGCGTGGCGCTTGGCAGGGAAACACATTATATAATATGTGGCTCCGCAGGCAGGAAAGGGAGGAGGTGCGAACGATTGGAACATTTCTTCTGGGCGAAAACCGGGTTTTGGGCGCGTGAGAATCGAATAAATGAAGCCGTGGGGACGGGCGAGCGAAAAGAATCGATTCTCAGAGGCCAACTTCGAGCCTAAACGGCTGGCCCGTAGCATCTTAACACAGAAAACAACAAACAAGAAAAATCTTAAAATAGAAACAAAAATGAAAAAACTGAGTCTTTTAACGCTGATTGCAGCCAGTGTGCTGCTATCCTCGTGCGTAGTGAGTAAGAAGAAGTTCGAGATTGCGGAAGCCGGCAGGCTGGCCGCCCTCTATAGCCGCGACAGCCTGGCCGACCTGCTTGGCGTCAGCCGCTATGACTGTGCGGTGTACAGCGAGCGCGTCAATGCACTGATGACGGACACAGCCCTGCTCAAGGGCAACATCCGCGGGCTCCAGGCGATGCTTGCCTCCGGTCAGAACGAGAACAAGAAGCTGAACGCCAACCTGAAGGACCGCGAGCAGACCATCGCCGAGCTGCAACGGATGATATCCCAGCAAAACCAGAAGGTGAAGGAGCTGCTGGGCAGCGTGAAGGATGCCCTGCTGGGCTTCAGCAGCGACGAGCTGACCGTGCGCGAGGAGGACGGCAAGGTCTACGTGGCAATGAGCGACAAGCTGCTGTTCGAGTCGGGCAAGGCCATCGTCAATGCGCAGGGTAAGGAAGCCCTCGGCAAACTCGCCGGCGTGCTCAACCGACAGACGGACATCGACGTCTACATCGAGGGACATACCGACAACGTGCCCATCCGCACCGCCGTCTTCAAGGACAACTGGGACCTGAGCGTCATCCGTGCCACATCCGTCGTGCGCATCCTGACGGAGACCTACGGCGTGAAGCCGCTGCAGATACAGCCCTGCGGCCGGGGCGAGTTCAAGCCAGTCGACGTGAACACCACCCCCGAGGGCCGCGCCCGCAACCGCCGTACGGAGATTATCATGGCGCCGCGCCTGGACAAACTCTTCAGGATGCTGCAAGAGAGCGGACAGTGAACCGACGGATCCCTGCCGCAGAGGATTATACTTTTAACCACGGATTGAACGAATTGAAGGGATTGAAGGGTTATTCTCCAACATCAGATTCTGCGGATTAGACGAAAAATTACGAAAAACACTTGGCTAATATAAGTGTTTTTCGTAATTTTGCTGTTGTAAAAAGCGAGATTACACTATGGGAACAACGACAAAAGACAATGCAATAAATGCTTTCAGGAAGGCTTTGGAACACAAGAAGGAAGCCAAGCTGAAATTTGAGCAGTGGCTGCGAGAAAAAGGCATTGAAGGCAAGGTGGTGGCTATATGATTGACTTGTCGCTTCAGCATATACTGCAAAACTCGCCTTATGATATCACCTTGACTGCCGCCCAGTCTCTGCCGCAACTCGGCCTATAGTAAACAAGCACCCGCCAGCCCTCGCGGTCCCATTGATTCGGGACAACTTATGCAGGGCATTATCCGCATGCAAGCTCAGTCTTCTGCATGATTGTATAGTTTAGAAGGTGGCGGCGAGGGAGAGGCTGAAGGCTTGGCCGGTGGGGGAGTAGGCAGGGAGGACGGTGACTGCGGGGCCGGGGCGGTCCCAGCGGAAGAGTCTGCGCTCGAGAGGCAGGAGCCAGTAGCCGACGCGGGCCGAGAGGATGCCGAAACCAGCGCCGCCGATGACGTCGTTCAGCCAGTGACGGTCGTTGTAGACCCTCAGGGCTGCTATGCACGAGGCGAAGACGTAGGCGCCGGCTCCGTAGCCGTTTCCGTACTCGATGCGGATTAGCTCGGCGCCCATGAAGGCTGTGGCGGTGTGGCCCGACGGGAAGGAGTTTCGCCTCCCGTTGTCGGGACGGGACTCGCAGACGCTGTATTTCACGGTGTTGACCGTGGCAGCCATGAAGATGCTGGCTGTGGCGGCAGCGGCCAGACGCTCGCGGAAGGGGTGCCGGGCCTTGACGCCGATGAAGCCGAGGCCAAGGTGGGCTGCCACGGGAACGTACTGTAGGTAGTCGTCGGCACGGAAGCGTCTTTCGCCCCGGAAGTCGTGAAACCCCTTTCTGACGTCCTCCTTCACGCTGCAGAACCAGCCGTTTGTGACGCCGACGGAGCCGACGGCAATCAGTGCGGCGGGCGCTATGAGGTGCAGAGGACGCAGCTTCTCGGCGCGGAGGCTGTCGCCAGTGGTGCGTCGGGCCGAGGTGCCGAGGCTCAGCGGGAGCGCCAGGAACAGCAGGAGGATGCGGACCGGAAGGCTGCGGGCCGGACATGACGTGCCTCTTCCGCGCACCGGGAGTAGGGTGGGAGGGGTAGAATCGTGTAGCATCGGCTGTCCGGTTGTCTTGTTCGGGTTTGAAGGTATGGCGGGGCGACAGGCACTTATTCCAGAAGCTCCGTTTTGCATTGTCTTTCGTCCGCGGGTGCAAAATTATGAAAAATTCGGCATTTTTCCAAACGCCTGCCGGAAAACATTTCTCTTCCGTGCGCAGCTTTTTACGTTCTTTTTCGCTGCTCGCATCGGTATGTCGAAAAAAATGTGTAACTTTGTCGGCGTAAACACAAATACACATTACATATTATTATGAAGAGACTCACTTTGGCTGCCTGCCTGCTGCTTGCAGGCATGAGCCTTTCGGCACAGCTGCGCTTCGGCAACGCGCCGGCCAACCATGCGCCGGTCAGCGACCTGGAGAAGAACGTGCAGAAGCTCGTCATGGCTTCGGTGCTGATAAACAACTTCTACGTGGACAGCGTTGACAGCAAGAAACTGGCGGAGGACGCCATCCAGGGCATCCTCTCGAAACTGGACCCGCACTCGGCCTACACCAACGCCTCGGACACGAAGAAGTTCACCGAGCCGCTGGAAGGCTCGTTCGAGGGCATCGGCGTGCAGTTCAACATGCTGGAGGACACGCTGCTCGTCATTCAGCCCGTGCCGAAAGGCCCCAGCGAGCGGGTGGGCATCCTGGCGGGCGACCGCATCGTCAGCGTGGCCGACACCGCCATTGCGGGCGTGAAGATGAGCCGCGAGGAGATCATGCACCGCCTGAGGGGCAAGAAGGGCACCATCGCCCACCTCGGCGTGGTCCGTCGCGGCATTCGCGACACGCTCTACTTCGACGTCAAGCGCGACCGCATCCCCGTCAACTCGGTCGACGCCGCCTACATGGTGACGCCCACCATCGGCCTGGTCCGCTTCAACAACTTCGCACAGACGACGCACGACGAGGTGGTGGAGGCCATCGCGAAGCTCAAGAAGCAGGGCATGAAGGACCTCATCGTAGACCTGCAGCAGAACAGCGGCGGCTTCCTGCAGGCCGCGGCCGACATCGCCTCGGAGTTCCTGCCCAAGGGCGACATGATTGTCTACACGAAGGGGCGCTCCGTGCCCAGCCAGGAGTTCCGCAGCACGGGCGGCAACGCCTTCCAGCAGGGTAGGGTAGCGGTGCTCATCGACGAGTACAGCGCCTCGGCTGCCGAGATACTCTCCGGCGCCATCCAGGACCAGGACCGCGGCATCGTCGTGGGACGCCGTTCCTTCGGCAAAGGCCTCGTACAGCGCCCGTTCGACATGCCCGATGGCAGCATGATACGCCTCACCACCGCCCGCTACTACACCCCCAGCGGACGCTCCATACAGAAACCCTACGAGAAGGGCAAGATGCTCGACTACGCCCGCGACGTCATCAACCGCTACAACAAAGGAGAGCTGACCAACGCCGACAGCATCCACTTCCCCGACTCGCTGCGCTACCAGACGCTCCGGAAGGGGCGCACCGTCTACGGCGGCGGCGGCATCATGCCCGACTGCTTCGTGCCCCTCGACACGACGCGCTACGCCAAGTGCTACCGCGAACTCTCGGCCAAGAGCATCATCATCAACGCCAACCTCCGCTACATGGACAAGAACCGCAAGAAGCTCGCCAAGGCATACCCCAGCTTCGAGAAGTTCAAGGCCGAGTACCAGGTGCCGCAGGAACTCATCGACGACATCCTTGCCGAAGGCGAGAAGCAGGACATCCGCCCGAAGGACGACGAGGAACGGCAGAAGACCACCAGCAACATACAGCTCATCATCAAGGGCCTCGTGGCACGCGACCTCTGGGACATGAGCGAGTACTTCGCCATCATCTACGAGAACGACGACGTGGTCAAGAAGGCGGTCGAACTGCTGCAACAATAGTTATCAATTCATAATTCACAATTCATAATTCATAATTCATAATTATTTCCTTCACCAAGACTTAGGGCGTAGCCTAATTATGAATTATGAATTAAGAATTATGAATTAAAAAGAATGATAACCTACAACACCATAAACACAGCGATGCCCGACATCGACGAGGCCGGCATCACGGCATGGGTCCGGCGCGTGGCAAAGGACTACGGCAAGGTGGTGGGCGACGTGAACTATATCTTCGTGGACGACGCGACGATTCTCTCCGTCAACCGCCGCTTCCTGGGCCACGACTACTACACCGACCACATCGGCTTCGACTACTCCGAGGGCAACGCACTCTCCGGCGACATCTACATCAGCCTCGACACCGTCAGAACCAATGCCGAGCTCTACGGCGCCACATTCCCCGAGGAGCTCCGCCGCATCATCATCCACGGCCTGCTCCACCTCTGCGGCCTCCGCGACAAGAGCCCCGAGGAACAGACCCGCATGCGCCAGGCCGAGGACCGTGCCCTCCTCAACCAAGACCTATAAGACCCATAGGACCCATAAGACCTATAGGACCTATAAGACCTATAAGACCCATAAGACCCATAAGACCCATAAGACCCATAAACCAACAAAACGTGGAAGATTTCGACATAAGACAAGAAGGCCGGCAGAAGGAGAAGGACTTCGAGAACGCACTGCGCCCGTTGCAGTTCGACGACTTCAGCGGCCAGCAGAAGGTCGTGGACAACCTGCGCATCTTCGTCGAGGCTGCCAAGTACCGCGGCGAACCCCTCGACCATACCCTCCTGCACGGACCGCCCGGACTGGGCAAGACAACCCTCTCCAACATCATCGCCAACGAGCTGGGCGTAGGCTTCAAGCTCACCAGCGGCCCCGTGCTCGACAAGCCTGGCGACCTGGCAGGCATCCTCACATCCCTCGAGCCGAACGATGTGCTCTTCATCGACGAGATACATCGCCTCTCGCCCGTCGTGGAGGAGTATCTCTACTCGGCCATGGAGGACTACCGCATCGACATCATGATAGACAAAGGCCCGTCGGCCCGCAGCATACAGATAGACCTTGCACCCTTCACGCTGGTCGGTGCCACGACGAGAAGCGGCCTGCTTACCGCTCCCTTGCGTGCCCGCTTCGGCATCAACATGCACCTCGAGTACTACGACGCCGAGACATTGAAGAAGATTGTGATGCGCTCCAGCAGCATCCTCGGCGTGCCCATCGACACCGAAGCCGCCGGCGAGATAGCCAGCCGCAGCCGCGGCACGCCACGTATTGCCAATGCCTTGCTGCGCCGCGTTCGCGACTTTGCACAGGTCAAGGGCAACGGCCGCATCGACCTCAGCATTGCCCGCATCGCCCTCGAGGCGCTCAACATCGACCGCTACGGCCTCGACGAGATAGACAACAAGATTCTGACCACCATCATCGACAAGTTCAAGGGCGGTCCCGTAGGCATCGGCACCATCGCCACCGCCGTGGGCGAGGACGCCGGAACCGTCGAGGAGGTGTACGAACCATTCCTCATCAAGGAAGGCTTCATCAAGCGCACGCCCCGAGGCCGCGAGGTGACGGAACTCGCCTACCGCCACCTGGGGCGGACCATGGGAACGCGCTACGGCAACCCCCTGCAAGGCGACCTCTTCGGCGGAGAGCTTTGACGCTTTTCCCACCCTGAAGATATTACGAAATGACGGTATAACGATATAACGGTATAACGAGACAATGGTACTGAACTACATCTGGATTGGCTTCTTTGCCATCGCTTTCCTGATTGCCACGGTACAACTCTTCATGGGCAACACGGACGTCTTCCCGGCCATCATGAACAGTACGTTCGACAATGCCAAGACGGCCTTCGAGATCTCCCTCGGGCTGACGGGCGTGCTCTCGCTCTGGATGGGCGTCATGAAGATAGGCGAGAAGGGCGGACTGGTCGACATGCTGGCCCGCTGGCTGTCGCCCCTCATGGTGCGGCTCTTCCCCGAGATTCCTGCCGGGCACCCCGTCTTCGGCCACATCTTCATGAACTTCAGTGCGAACATGCTGGGCCTGGACAATGCTGCCACCCCCCTGGGCCTCAAGGCCATGGAGGGCATGCAGGAGCTCAACAAGCAGAAGGACACGGCCACGAACGCCATGATCATGTTCCTGGTGCTCAACACCAGCGGACTGACCATCATCCCCGTCGGCGTGATGACCTACCGCGCCGTGGCAGGCGCAGCACAGCCCACCGACGTCTTCTGTCCCATCCTCATCGCCACGGCCATCGCTACGCTGGCAGGCATGGTCATCACCAGTCTGTACCAACGCATCAACCTCTTCAACCGCGCCATCATGGCCTTCGTGCTGGGACTGTGCCTCGTGGTGAGCGGCGTGATATGGCTCAGCACACAGGTGGACCAGGCGACGATGAACCTGTGGAGCACCGTCACAGCCAACGTGCTGCTCTTCAGCATCATCATGGCCTTTATCGTGGCAGGCATACGCAGGCGTATCAACGTCTACGAGGCCTTCGTGGAGGGCGCGAAGGGCGGCTTCGACACCGCCGTGCGCATCATCCCCTACCTCGTGGCGATACTCGTTGCCATCGGCGTGTTCCGTGCGTCGGGAGCGATGGACTTCATCGTGGGCGGCGCAGGCAGGCTCGTGGAGATGCTGGGCGGCAATGCCGACTATGTGGCAGCCTTGCCTACGGCCATCATGAAGCCCCTGTCGGGCAGTGGCGCACGCGGAATGATGGTGGATGCCATGCAGCAGTACGGTGCCGACTCGTTTGTGGGCCGTCTCTCCTGCATCTTCCAGGGAGCCACCGACACGACGTTCTACATCCTGGCCGTCTACTTCGGCAGCGTAGGCATCCGCAAGACGCGCCACGCCGTGATGGCCGGCCTGCTGACCGACATCTGCGGCGTCATCGCTGCCATCGCCGTCGCCGCCCTGTTCTTCGGGTAAGGCTATAGGACCTATAGGACTTATAGGACCTATAGGACTTATAGGACTTATAAGACTTATAGGACTTATAAGACTTATAAGACTTATAGGACCTATATTACCACTCTATTATCTGTGCGTCGCCGAAGCGGTCGTAGCCGCTGACGATGATGCGGTCGCCGGCGCGAAGGCCGTCGAGCACCTCGTAGTGCTCTGCGTTCTGCCGCCCCAGGCGGATGGGGACGCGGTGTGCCCTGTGGCCCGACTCATCGACAAGCATCACCCACTGACCGCCCGTCTGGGCGTAGAAGTTGCCGCGCGGCACGATGAGACGGCGCTCGTTCTGCCCGAGCTCTATCTTCAGGCGCAGGGTGAGGCCCGGACGCAGTAAGGATCCCTCCCGACCTCCCGCAGAGGGACGGAGGTTCCCGGTCAGCTCCACGGCAAACGTATGGTCCTGCACCTGCGGGGTGATGCGGCTGACCTGCAGGGCCAGGCGCTGACCCTTGTGGAAAGCCGTGGCGGACTGTCCGCTCTGGATGCGGTCGATGTAGTACTCGTTCAGGCGTGCCGTCACCTTGTAGTCGGTCAGCACCCCCATCTCGCCCAGCAGCTCACCCCCCGACACCTGTCCGCCCACGACGACGCCGAGGCCGGATATCTGTCCCTCGACGGGTGCCAGGACGACGAGGGCTTCGCGGCGGGCCAGGCTGTTCTCCAGCTTCCGCGCCTCCATCGACATCTCCTGCTCGATGAGCTGCCGCCCCACGATGTTGAGCACCGAGTCGTGGCGCAGGCTCTCGATGGTCAGCAGTGTGCGCCGCCGGTTGTAGTCGTACTCCTCGCGAGCCACCTCGAGCTGTGCCTGGCTCTTCACGCCCATGCGTGCCTCCTCCTGCTCCAGCTCGAAGTTCTTCGCCATCTTTCGCAGCTCGAAGTCCGCAGCAAGAGCCTGCTGCCTGAGGGTGATGCTCTTCTGCTGCATCTCGATGAGCTGCTTGCGGTGTTGCATCCGGCTGTGTTCGTAGCTGCGCCGTTCGGAGTCGATCTCCTCCAGCACCCTCGGGTTGGAGAGCACCATGATGGTGTCGCCGCGCCGCAGCAGGTCGCCGTTCTGGCAGCAGATGCGCTCCACGGTGCCGCCCTCGGTGGCTGTCACGCGCATCGACGTGACGGGGCACACCAGGCCGTTCACGTCAACGTACTCCAGGAAGTCGCCGTCGCAGACCGTTGCCATTTGGTCGGCATCGACGCGGATGCGGAGTGTCTTGGGTCGCAGTTGCAGGCTGGTGGCATAGCCTATCAGAGCGACAAGCACGATGCCGCCAACCAGATACAAGCGGTACCTGACGTACCAAGGCTTTTGGGGTAGGGGAATATCCATAGCAGACCCACCGTACCTACCGGACCCTCCCCCTTGCCCCTCCCTTGTAGGGAGGGGAGTAGAATGTGTTTGGATGTTGGTATTCATATATTATTATATTATAATGTAGGAAATATAAATCTTTAGTGCTAACTACTCCCCTCCCTACTTCCGCGCATCAAAAGCGCGCCTTGGTGCAAGAGCATCCAAGAAGGGAGGGGTAAGGGGGTGGGTCTGGTGGGTATGATTGGTCTGTAGTGTCATGCTTCTCAACCCGTAGTACAGGCTCCAGTACGTCTGCAGGGCGGCGACGAAGGCACGCTGGGCGTTGTCCTTCTCGCTGATGCTCGTGTTCAGCTCCAGCAGACTCGTGCGTCCCTGCAGGTAGAGCCACCGCGCCACGTCGTAGCGCCGCAGGGCCGTCTCCCGCGTACGGTAGGCTATCTTCACGCGATAGGCCTGCAGGTTGTACTGCCGCACCATCTTCAGCACGTTCAGCCGGAACTCCTGCATCGCCTGCTCGCTCTGCGTCTGCGTCAGCTCCAGCCGCGACTTTGCCACGCGCACCTGCCCCTTGCCGCGGCCCCAGTCGAGCAGAGGCAGCGAGAGCGACAGGCTGACGTACTGCTGGTTGAGCGGCTTTCGATAGGCCTCCGCCATCGTCGTGCCCGTCTGCGAGAGGCCGAACTGCACATAGAGGTCGGCCTTCAGTCCGCGACTGGCCTTGGCTGCCGAGAGTGCGCTGCGGCTCTCCTCGATGTTAAGACGCAACCGTTCGGGGTCCGGGTTGTTCCTGAGTGCCAGCTCCAGCACCTCGTCGGCATCCATCGTCTCGGCCTGGATCATCGTGTCCGGCACCACGGAGAGCGTCACTTCCTCCTTGATGCCGAGGTAGGAGCGCAGCATCAGCATGGCATCCTCCACCTCGGCCTCCGCGTTCAGGCGGTTCGTTTCCTCGCTCAGCTTGCTCACCTCCAGCTGCAACATCTCGTTCTCCGTGATGCTGCCGCGCTCATAGCGACGGAGGGCATAGCGGTGAAGCGTGTCGCTGACGGCATAGTTCTGCCGTGCGATGTTGAGGTTCGTCTGCGCCACGGCCAACATAAAGAAATAGGTACTCGCGCGCGAGGCCACCAGCTCCATCGTCTCGGCATACTGCTTGCGGGCCACGCTGTGGCGCATCGGCTCGGTGCGGCGTGCCCATCGCAAGCTGTTGTGCCCCAGCAGACTCTGCTTGTATCCGATGGAAAAGGGCACGCTGCTGTAGCTGTGTGTCGCCTGCTCGAACTCGTCCTGGCGGTAGAGATTGCTGCGCACGAACAGCGTGCCGCCCGTAAGCCACACGTTCTGACTGATGTCTATCGCAAGGTCGGTGCTCAATTGGTTCTGCCGCACAAAAACATTGGTACCATCGGGCTGCGTTATCTTGCTCACCTGTCGGTTCAGCGTGGGCGAGCTGCTGAGCGACACCGACGGCAGGTAGTTGGCCTTGTGGTAGCGGAAGCTCCACTCCGCCGACTCCAGTGTGTGACGTGCCGCCAGTGCGTCGGCCGACTGTTCCTGTGCCATCCTCACGGCATCGGAGAGCGTCAGCCTGAGCGTGTCGGTCGGCATCGGCATCGCCCGGCACGGCAGCATCAGTAAAAGGGTAAATAGTATCTGCTTCATACCTTCACTATGACAAGATGCGTGCCAAACGCTTATCTCGCTGATAATGCGCAGGAAAAGCTTCCGCTGTGTGCTTCCCTGCCCGTGCGCCTCCGCACGAATATGTGCGATAGCGCACAAAAACGCGTGCGCCGCGAAGAAAAAAGGAAGTAGGGGAGGGGAGTATGGAAGAAAAAGCTTAACTTTGCAGAAGGAAAGGAAGAAAAATGAAAGAAGATAAAAGAAGATAGAAGAAGAGAAATGAAAGAAGATAGAGGAAGATAGAAGGAGATAGAAGAAGATAGAGGACGTTTGCTTTTGGAGGCTGTCATTTGGTATTGTCCTCTATCTCCCTCTATCTTCTTTTATCTTCTTCTATCTCCCTCTATAAATAAACAACTATGGACGAAAGAAAAGGAAAGGTGCTCGTCATCGACGACAACGAAGACATCCTCTTTGCGCTGAACCTGTTGCTCAAGCCGCACGTGGAGGACATACGCGTCACGACGCGACCCGAGCAGATCGACAAGTTCCTCGACATGACGGAGCCCGACGTGGTGCTCCTCGACATGAACTTCAAGCGCGACACCATCAGCGGCGAAGAGGGCTTCGAGTGGCTGGAACACATCCTGCACCGCGACCCGCAGGCCGTGGTCATTCTCATGACGGCCTACGCCGATGCCGACAAAGCGGTACGCGCCCTGAAGAGCGGCGCCACGGACTTCGTGACGAAGCCTTGGGACAACGCCAAGCTGCTGGCAACGCTCTCGGCAGGCATCAAGCTCAGTCAGGAACGGCACAGGAGCCGCCTCCTGGAGCAACGCATGGAGGTGACGGCATCGCCCTTCGGAGCAACAGCTGCCCCGACCATCATCGGCGAGAGTCCTGTCATGCAGCGCCTGCTGCGGACCGTGGCTCAGGTGGCTCCGACGGATGCCAATGTGCTCATCCTCGGCGAGAATGGCACGGGCAAGGACGTCATAGCCCGCCAGCTGTGTGCCCTTTCAGCTCGCTCCGCA
Source organism: Prevotellaceae bacterium UBA4336 (assembly GCA_002394305.1). GTDB lineage: Bacteria > Bacteroidota > Bacteroidia > Bacteroidales > Bacteroidaceae > Physcousia. The sequence continues at coordinate 38,518 of DGTM01000070.1, read as the reverse complement.
AAGCCTTTCGTCAGCATCGACCTGGGCAGCGTGCCGGAACAGCTCTTCGAGAGCGAGCTCTTCGGCTACGAAAAGGGTGCTTTCACCGATGCCCGCAAGCCGAAAGCCGGACGCATGGAGGCTGCCAGCAGCGGCACGCTCTTCCTCGACGAGATTGGCAACCTGACCCTCCCCCTGCAGGCAAAGCTGCTGGCAGCGTTGGAGCGACGCGAAATCTCGCGCCTCGGCAGCACGCAGCTGACACCCATCGACATCCGACTCATCTGCGCCACGAATGCCGACATCCGCGGCGAGGTGAACGAAGGCCGCTTCCGTCAGGACCTGCTCTACCGCATCAACACCATCGAGCTCACCATCCCGCCACTGCGCGAACGCGGCGAGGACATCATCCTGCTTGCCGAACACTTCCTGGCCCTCTACGCTCATAAGTACGGCAAGCCGAAGCAGACGCTGAACCGCGACGCACGCCAGCGGCTGCTGAAGCACACATGGCCCGGCAACGTGCGCGAGCTGATGCATGCCGTCGAGCGGGCCGTGCTGCTCGGCAAGGGCACGACACTCTGCGCCCAGGACTTCGTGCTGGAGGAACCCTCGCGCCGCACCCAGCAGATGCAGACGCTGAACCTGGAACGCCTGGAGCAGGAAGCCATCGGCCGCGCCATGCAGATAGCGGGCGGCAACGTCACGCATGCCGCCGAACTGCTGGGCATCACGAGGTTTGCACTTTATAGGAAACTGAAATAGCGGACCCTCCCCCTTACCCCTCCCTTCTTGGATGCTCTTGCACCAAGGCGCGCTTTTGATGCGCGGAAGTAGGGAGGGGAGTAGTTACCACTTAAGATTTATTTTTCATACATTATATAATAATACATGAATACCAACACCCAAACACATACTACTCCCCTCCCTGCAAGGGAGGGGCAAGGGGGAGGGTCTGCTATTAACAGCCAAGCACATTCTACTCCCCTCCCTACAAGGGAGGGGCAAGGGGGAGGGTCCGATAGGTACGGATGGTCTGCTTTTTGGGGGAAGTCTGTTGGACTCGTTGCCATCTTAATGGCTATGCTGGCCCTCAGCATCCGTGCGGGACTGCTGTGGCCGTCCGTCGCCCTGGGCGTGGCGCTGCTGTGGCTGTGCCTCTCGCTCTACGGGCGCATCGGACGCCTGCTCTACGCCTACCGCGAGACGGAAAAGGAGAACGAGCACCTGCACACCCGCTTGGTCGAGGCCGAAAGGCAATTGCAGTACCTGCGGCAGCTCACCGAGAATGTCGACACGGCTCTCTTCGTCTGCACCACCGACGGACGCATCGACTGGATGAACCACGCAGGAAAGGCCTCCCTCTTATCCCCCCAAAGGGGGGAGGAATTTTTGCCTCCCCACATCCTCTCAGCCATCGCCGAACACAAGGAGATGGTGGATGGCTGCGCCCTCTCCACCGTGCTGCTGCGCATCGACGGACGGCGGCGGCTCATCGTGGCGCTGAAGGACGTGTCGATGCTGATGCAGCGGCATGAGATGGAGGCCTACTGGCAGCTCATCCGCGTGCTGACCCACGAGATTATGAACTCCCTGACGCCCATCATCTCCATCAGCGAGACCTTAGCCGACTCCCTCCCCGTCGATGGAGGACAGGAGGGGGCTGCCGTCATCAACCGCCGCTGCCACGCCCTGCTCGACTTCGTGGAGAGCTACCGCCAGCTGACGCGCATCAAGCAGCCCGAGCGGACGCAGTTCGACGTCGCTGACCTCTTCGCCCACATAAAGGCACTCTACTGCCTCTCCCCCGGCCCCTCCCCCGTGGGGGAGGGGAGCAGGCAGCCTGCAAAAGTGACTTATTCCCCTTCCACCACGGGGGAGGGGAGCAGGCAGCCTGCAAAAGTGACTTGTTCCCCCTCCACCACGGGGGAGGGGAGCAGGCAGCCTGCAAAGGTAACCTTTTCCCCCTCCCCCACAGGGGAGGGGAGCAGGCAGCCTGCAAAGGTAACCTTTTCCCCCTCCCCCACGGGGGAGGGGAGCAGGCAGCCTGCAAAGGTAACCTTTTCCCTCTCCCCCGTTGGGGAGGGGAGCAGGCAGCCTGCAAAGGTAACCTTTTCCCCCTCCCCCACGGGGGAGGGGCAAGGGGAGAGGCTGTCCCTCTTTGCAGACCGTTCCCAGATAGAGCAGGTCCTCATCAACCTCATCAAGAATGCCTACGAGAGCGGCGCCACGGAGGTAGAGCTCACGGCCTCCGAGACCCTCTCTAACTTCCCCCTAAAGGGGGAGAACTCCCTCCCTTTAAGGGAGGGCGGGGGAAGGTCTGTTATCTGTGTTCGCGACAACGGCTGCGGCATGTCGCCCGACGTCCTCGCGCAAGCCTTCATCCCCTTCTTCACCACGAAACAGGCCGGCACCGGCATCGGCCTCGCCCTCTGCCGACAAATCATCTTGGGGCACGGCGGCACCATCTCCATCGACAGCGAAGAAGGCCGCGGCACCACCTTCACCATCTCCCTCCCTAAAGCCTGATTCCCTTTTCCCAAAAGAGCAAAACTATTAAATCCTGCACAGAAATCAAGGAAAAACTTGGATTATTGTGCAAATACTGCTAACTTTGCACAAAAAAACTAAGCATCGTGAAGGAGAATCCATTGCTAAAGTTCGGGAGTGTGCCCGTGCAAACGGGTGTACTGTCTGCTTGTTATGACAATTTGTCATCGCCCAGCGAAAAGATAAGGGCGTTGGAAAAGGACGGGCAACTGATTCGTCTGAAACGTGGCCTCTATGTGGTGGCGAGCCAAGTGAGTGGTAAGCCTGTCAATGCCTGTCTGTGCGCAAATCACATCTACGGTCCTTCATACGTGTCAGAACATTGGGCGCTTCGATGGTACGGACTGATACCGGAGCGTGTCTATACGATGACCTCGGTCACAACCAAACGTTCTCGCCAGTTTCGCAATTCATTGGGTCTGTTCACCTACGCCCAAGTGAGACCCGACTACTTTTCCATCGGCATTGACAGCACCGAGGAAGACGGAGTGACGTTTCTCATGGCAAGCCGTGAGAAAGCACTTTGCGATTTCATTCTCCACGACCGCTGTATACCCTCACAGTCACTCAAGGCACTATGGCAATACCTGGAAGAAGACATACGCTTCGATATGGACGAACTGGCTACATTCGATGTCAGCATCATCAAGGCCTGTGCCACGTGCGGACGAAAGGAGAGCATACTTAACAACCTTATAAAGATTATAAAGCAATGACCATATATGACAAGATGGTGGCTGTGTATGCAGAAGAGAGAGGGACAGCCACTCCCAACGTAGAGCAGGAAGTGATGCAACGCATAGCACTGGCAGGACTGCACAGAGGCGGCTTCTTCCAGCACGCTGCTTTCTATGGCGGCACATGTCTGCGACTGTTCCACAGTTTGCCCAGATACTCAGAGGATATGGATTTCACGCTGACAGAAAAGCGTGGGGATATTCACCTGGAGAATTACTTCCCCGCCATTGTCGAAGAGTTTCGCCTGGCAGGCCACGAGGTAAGCATAGCTAAGAAAGACAAGAAAATCTTCGGTCGTGTAGAGTCGGCATTCTTGAAGGAGAATACCGAGGTTTACGACATCAAGTTCCAGACGAAGAAGACCATCAAGGTAAAGATAGAACTTGACATTGACCCACCTTTAGGATTCACTACGGAACAATTAGCGATGCAGCTGCCATATTCGTTTATGTCACGTTGCCTGGTGTTGCCTGACCTCTTTGCAGGAAAGTTGCACGCATTGGTTTACCGAAACTGGAAAACGAGGGTGAAGGGGCGCGACTGGTACGACTTCGAGTGGTATGTCCGCTGGAACATCCCACTCAACTTCGCCCACCTGCAGGAACGCATCCATGAATTCAGCGGTGTCATTATTGACAAGACAACCTTCTTGGATATGCTCCGAGAGAAACTGGCAACAACGGATATAGAACAAGTGAAGGCAGACGTAAGAGGCTTTGTTGACAATACCCGCGAACTCGACATCTGGTCTAACGACTACTTCCTGATGCTGGCCGACAAGATAGTGTTCCTATAAAGCTTTGTGCATTTCCGCACGGTTGTGAGCGGAAGCGCACAGCGCCGCCAAGGCACGGAGATTTGCAACTCACAGAAAACCTGTGCTTTCACGGTTTGGCACGGTTCTTGAAGTATAGAAAGATGAAACACGGCACGTCGCGTTGCCCATCACGGCACGCTGTGTTGCCCATCACAGCACGCTGTGTTGCCCATCACGGCACGCTGTGTTGCCCATCGCAGCACGCTGTGTTGCCCATCACGGCACGCTGTGTTTTTGGACACCCCGCAGAAGAATCAACCTGTCAACTCGTCAACTCGTCAACTTGTCAACTCGTCAACTTGTCAACTATAAAAATGAAACAAGCATTCCGACTTATCTCCCGCATGAAGGGCTACACAGCCCTCTCCCTGCTCGGCCTCGTCATCTCGCTCAGTGGCACCGTCATCATCAGCCGCTACCTCTATCAGGAATGGACCATCGACCATTGGATGCCCGACCTGGACAGGACTTACATCTTGTGCCAACGCTGCATCAATGGCATTTGGGGGGATGAGCCAACGCCTGGTTTGGCTTGGAATCCCAACAAAACAGAGGGCTTCGTGTCGCCTACTTTGGGACAGAGCGACGTGGAAGCCTTCTCGGATGTCCATCTGCTGCAGAACGGTTACTACATCACGTTGGAGAACGAGGAAACTATCACCGCACCCGTCATCAGCGTTGACAGCAGCTTCGTTGATGTTTTCCCGCTGCAAGCTTTGGAGGGCACACTGGTGCTGCGTACAGAAGGGCAGGCCATCGTGAGCGATGACTTCGCCCGTCGCCACTTCCCGGGCGAGAGTGCTGTGGGGAAGACCATGAAGATGGGCGACGAGAATACACTGCATACCATCGTGGGCGTGTTCCGTCGGCCATCGGGCAAGAGCACAATCCACTTCGATGTTGCCAACTATGCACGCAGGGACTGGTGGGTTGGCAATGCCCTTAACTTTACGATGATAAAGCTGGCGAAGGGTGCAAGCATGGAGGCGTATAACGAGCGTCAGCCCAAGAATTCATGGGGAGGCCAGAATCCAGAGTTCCATTTCTTGCTTGTGCCCTATACGGGAAACCTGAGAAGGCTGATTGAGAGTTATGGACAGGAATTCCGAACCATTCCTTCGCTTAGCCCGTGCAGCAGCCCGCAGTACCTGTGGATGCTCTTCGCCGTCGCCGTCCTGCTCTTCCTCGTCGGCATCTTCAACTTCCTGAACCTCTTTGCCGTGATGCGCAGCCACCGCCGCCACGAGCTGGAGGTGCGCCGCCTGTTCGGTGCCTCGCGCTGGGACATCTTCTGCCAGCTCTATGCCGAGACGTTCCTGCTCGCCCTGCTCACGATGATAGGCGTATGGGCTGTCGTGGAACTCATGGAGCCACTACTCGCCACCTATTATAATATAGAGGTCTTGCCGCAGCGGAAGTTCGATGTCGGGCTGACGTTGATTATTCTCATAGGGCTTCCACTTGCCGGACCCACCCCCTTACCCCTCCATTTTAGGAAGGGGAGCAGTTACCTTTCAAGACTGATTGTACATTCCACTCCCCTCCCTACAAGGGAGGGGCACGGGGGTGGGTCTTGGGGGGCCGCTGGGTTCCTGTTCTTCCAGTTCTTCATCTCCCTGACCCTCATCACTGTCAGCATCTACATGATGCGTCAGTTGCACCTGATGATGGACGGCGACCCGGGCTACAGGACGGAAGGCATACTCCACATCGTCCCCAAGCCCAGGGAAGACTACAACCGCATCAGGAAAGATGACAACGGGAACATCGTCGATAACAGCAGGGGAGAAAAGGCAACGGCTGTCTTGAAGAAGCTGAGAGAGTGTCCCTACATCCAAAGCATCATCGTGGACCCCGACATGATAGGTGCCGGTGAACTGATGGAAATAGAGGGGCAAAAACTGGCGTACAAGGAAATGTGCCATAATACGATGGAGATGTTCGGACTGGAATTGCTGGAAGGAAGGGAATTAAACGATACCTTGGACAACTACTCATACAACTGCCTGCTCAATGAAACAGCAGTTCGACACTTGGGACTGAAGGACTGGCGAAGCGAGACGGTGCAGCTCCCTGAACGATGGTGGTGGGCAAGCGATAAGGATTGCTCAGGCAACCCGCCCTACAACGTGGTAGGCATCGTGAAGGACTTCCATCCCGGTCGCCTCTCAGAGCCACAGCCTCCCATCATCTTCTTCCCAACCCTAAACTGGGACAGCCAGACAATGGACTTCCTGCCCAATGACTTGCTACTGAGCATTGCTCCGGGCTGCGAGGAGGATGCAATAAAGTACCTGCGCCAGATGAATAAGGAAGTGTGGGGCACGGAAGACTTGGAATACAACTGGCTCTCAGACCAGAAGGATGAACTCTATCGCGAGGACCGTCGCACGGCACGCATCTTCTTCACCTTCTCGCTGCTGGCCATTGCCGTGACTTGCCTCGGTGTGCTTGGCCTGATGATGTTCGATGTGCGCCGCCGCTACCGAGAGATAGCGCTTCGCAAGGTCAACGGCGCCACGTTCCGCGACATCGCCCTGCTCCTCTCGCGCCGCTACCTTATTATATTGGCTGTAGCTGCTGCTGTCAGCATCCCTGTCTCGCTCATCGGCCTGCACCAGCTGATAACGCGCTACTACACCATCCACGCCACAATCGCCTGGTGGATTCCCCTCGTGAGCATCGCCATCGTGTTGCTCCTCTGCGCCCTCACGCTCTGGCAGCAAGTATGGAAGGCAACACGCATCAAACCCTATGAAGTATTGAAGGAGAACTAAAAGTAGCGACTATTTCGGATTATAATCCAAAAAAGTCTTCGATATTTTGGATTATTCGCCTTTCTTTACTACCTTTGCCCCATCATTCGCCACTATTTCCTCTTTAAGATGATTACACGCGAACTGCAAGCAAAGATAGAACAGAAGCTTTTTGAAGGTAAAGCAATTGTTGTGGTAGGTGCACGCCAGGTGGGCAAGACCACACTCTTCAACGAGGTGCTCCGCAACCGTCCGGAAAAGATTCTTCGCCTGAATCTGGATGAGGCTGATGCACGGGAGCTCCTCACCAATCCCACCATGGCCGAGCTACAGCAACTGATAGCCGACAACACGATTGTCATGGTGGACGAAGCTCAGCGGGCTACAGACATAGGGCTGACCCTGAAGCGCATCCAGGACAATTTCCCTCAGGTGCAACTGATGGTGACGGGATCCTCATCCTTAGACTTGCGTGCAAGAATCAATGAGCCGATGACGGGGCGAAAGTGGGAATACATGCTCTTTCCTTTGTCAACGGGCGAACTGATTCGCACAAAAGGCATCCTGTTTGTCCGCCAGAGCCTGGAGAGCAGGCTCATCTATGGCTCGTACCCGGATGTACTCAACTATCAGGCTGAGGTACGCGAAACATTGACCAACCTCACAGGCAGCTACTTGTACAAGGACTTGCTCGAACTGGAAGGCATACGGCGACCGGCATTGTTGGAAAAGCTATTGGTGGCACTGGCTTTGCAGATGGGGAGCGAAGTGTCGTATAACGAACTGGCGCAGACAGTGGGAACGGACAGCAAGACCGTGGAGAAGTACATAGACCTCCTGGAGAAGTGCTTCATCGTCTTCCGCCTGCAAGCCTTCAGCCGCAATCTGCGCAACGAACTGAAGAAGAGCCGGAAGATATTTTTCTACGACAATGGTGTACGCAATGCCGTCGTCCAGAACTTTGCTCCTTTGGCATTGCGGGCCGACACGGGAGCCCTTTGGGAAAACTTCTTCATCAGCGAGCGTCTGAAGGCCAACCACTACGCAGGACGCTATGCCAAGAGTTACTTTTGGCGCACCAAGTCGCAACAGGAAATAGACTACGTCGAGGAGTGCGACGGTACGTTCCGTGCCTTTGAACTGAAATGGAATCCCAAACGGAACACTGCTGCCATCCCCGCTGCGTTCACACAGGCTTATCCTGTGAGCGAAGCAGCCGTAGTTACTCCCGACAACTATCTTGAGTATTTATAGTCAGGACATCATTGTGGACGCAATCATCGTGCATTTCCGCACACAACAGAGCGCTTCCGCACACATTCCGAACATTGCTGATTTTCGTATCTCTAACGAAATCAGCAATTTCTCTGTTTGGCACGGTTCTTGCTGTATAATGATGTAAACGTTAGCACCAAGTCATCAATGAAACAAGCATTCCGACTTATTTCCCGCATGAAGGGCTACACCGCCCTCTCCCTGCTGGGCCTCATCATCTCGCTCAGCGGCACCGTCATCATCGCTCGCTACCTGCACCAGGAATGGACTATCGACCACTGGATGCCCGACCGGGAAAGGATATGCTTAGCCCAAAGGGAGGAGTACGAGAGCGACGATCCTAATGCAAACCGAAGCGCTATGATCGCAAGGAAGATACCAGAGGATGGGCATCCCATCACAGAGACAGAGGGCGTGGAGGCCGCAACCAGTGTATGGCTGCGCAGCCTGTTCTCGGTAAAGCTGGGGGGCGAGAAGACTTTCACCGTCTACGCCATCAGTGCCGACAGCGACTTCGTCAAGGTCTTTCCGCTGGAAGCCGTCGAGGGCACGCTGGACTTGCATGTCGAAGGAGATGCCATCATCAGCGAGACGCTGGCCCGCAAGATGTTCCCGGACAAAAGCGCCGTCGGACAGACATTCATGGCAGAAAATCGTCTGCACACCGTGACGGGCATCTTCCGCGAGCCTGCCACAAAGTCCACCGTGCACTATGAGATGGTGACGTACGTAGAGGATGAGGGATGGCTCAACAACACATTTCGCCTCACCTTTGCCAAGCTGAAGGAGGGCTTAACCCGCGAACAATTCAACACACGGCAGGTCAAGCAAAAAGGTGTCACAGCATTCAGTTATGGGAATGACAACAAGGAAGTCCTCTGGAATTACAAGCTGGAGCCGTACGATTATTTCCTGGACTACACGAACCATGAGAACTGGCCGTCGGTGAACAAACCCAGTTCGAAGGAGCACCTGTGGATGTTGCTGGCCGTCGGCATACTGCTCTTTTTCGTTGGAATTTTCAACTTCCTCAACCTCTATGCCGTCATGCGGCATGCACGCAATCACGAAATGACGGTGCGCCGCCTCTTCGGAGCATCGCGCCTGGACATCTTCTCGATGCTCTACATGGAGAACCTGCTCATCAGCGCTCTTGCCATGGTTGGCGTGTGGATGGTCGTCGAACTGACCACGCCGCACATGAAGGACTGGTTCAACATGGAGCAGATGACGATGCCCGTCTTCGACACCGTCCTGTCGCTTTGCATCGTGCTGCTTTTGCCGCTGGTCAGCGCAGCCGGGAAGGTAAAAAGAAGCGGCAGGGGCTCTCATCTCTTCCTGTTCCTCCAGTACTTCATTTCCATTTCCCTCATCACCGTCAGCTTCTACCTGATGCGGCAGCTACGCGTGATGATGACGGCAGACCCGGGGTTCAATACAGAGAATGTCATCTCCTGTTTGCCATATACGTCCGACATGTACTCGCACGAAGACATGAACAAGGAGGTGACAGACCGCCAGCTCTTCAGGGAGCGCATGCGCGAGAGTCCCTTCGTACACGACCTTTGCGAAGACCAGAATTTCATGGCCGAGAAGTACGAGATTCAGGATGCTAACGGGACGAGCATGTACTGGATGAAGATGAACGAACACATACAGAATGTCCTGGGCCTGGAAATCCTGGAAGGGCGCGGCCTATGTGACTCGCTCGACAACCACAGCAACACTTACCACTGCGTCATCAACGAGACGGCCCTGAAACGCCTGGGGCTGAAAAACTGGCGCACGGAGGGTATCCCCCTCTCTTTTTATCTACACGTTACGAGTGACACAGACACCTCCAAGTATCCCACCTATCAGGTGGTAGGCATTGTGAAGGATTTTCATCCCATGAAGCAGTCGGAGCCACAGCCGGCCATCTTCTTCACATACGAACAAGGCAAATACGATCGGCAACATACCGTCTATTACATTGGTTCCTCGGAGAAGCGCACGCTGGTGAGCATCGAGCCGGGCCACGAAGCGGAGGCCGTGACTTACTTGAAGAAGGTGGAGAAGGAGGTCTTCGGCAAGAACGACCTAGACTACCATTGGCTCAGCGACGAGGTGAAGGCCATGTACGAGGAGGACCGCCGCACGGCACGCATCTTCTTCACCTTCTCGTTCCTGGCGATTGCCGTGACTTGCCTCGGCGTGCTCGGCCTGATGATGTTCGACGTGCGCCGCCGCTACCGCGAGATAGCGCTTCGCAAGGTCAACGGCGCCACGTTCCGCGACATCGCCCTGCTCCTCTCGCGCCGCTACCTTATTATATTGGCTGCCGCAGCCGCCGTCAGCATTCCCGTCTCGCTCATCGGCCTGCACCAGCTGATTACGCGCTACTACACCATCCACGCCACAATCGCCTGGTGGATTCCACTCGTGAGCATCGCCATCGTCCTGCTCCTCTGCGCCCTCACGCTCTGGCAACAAGTATGGAAGGCAACAAGAATAAGGCCGTATGAAGTATTGAAGGAGAATTAAGAGCCCCTCTCCCGACCTCCCCCAAAGGGGAGGAGAAAAGTTACCACAAGCAACTCAAACATCTTGTCAACTCTCAAACAACTTGTCAACTCGTCAACTCACAAACAACTTGTCAACTCACAAACAACTTGTCAACTCGTCAACTCACAAACAACTCGTCAACTCACAAACAACTTGTCAACTCGTCAACTCACAAATAACTTGTCAACTAAAAATATGATTCAGACCATCAACCTGCAGCGTGCTTTTACGACAGAAGAGGTGCGCACCATCGCCTTGAACGGCGTGAACCTTGAGATTAACGAAGGCGAGTTCGTCGCCATCATGGGCCCCAGCGGCTGCGGCAAATCGACATTGCTCAACATTCTCGGCCTACTCGATGCCCCGACTGGCGGACAGTATCTGCTTGGCGGACAGGACGTGACGCCGCTGAGCGAACCCGAGCGCGACCGACTGCGCAAGGGACTCATCGGCTTCGTCTTCCAGAGCTTCAACCTCATCGACGACCTTAGTGTAGAGGAGAACATCGAACTGCCGCTGCTCTACATGCGGATGCCGAAGGCCGAGCGCCGCAAGCGGGTGGAGGAAGCCATGCGGCGCATGGACATCAGCCACCGCGCCAAGCACTTCCCGCGGCAGCTCAGCGGCGGCCAGCAGCAGCGTGTCGCCATCGCCCGGGCCGTCGTCTCGCGTCCGAAGATTATCCTTGCCGACGAGCCTACGGGCAACCTCGACTCCAGGAACGGCCGTGAGGTGATGGAGCTGCTGAGCCAGCTGCACGACGAAGGCGCTACCATCGTCATGGTGACGCACTCGCAGCGCGATGCCAGCTACGCCCAGCGCATCGTCAACCTCAGCGACGGCCAGATCGTCACGGAAGTGGAGATGTAAGGAGCCGGAAGCGCCTAGCGCTTATCTCGGAAGCGCCTCCGCCCAAAACATGATGAGTGAAGAGTGAATTTATCTTTTACATCTAAAAGCACGAAAAATACGAATGGCTACGCCCATATAAGTTTTTTGTCACACAGAAATCACAGAAAACACAGAAATTTAAAGGGCAGCAATTGCTGCCTTTTTCTTTTATTTCTATTATTTCTGCGGAACTTTTAAAATGAATTGAGCGAATTAGGATTTCATTCATGAAATCATTTTTCTGTGATTTCCGTGCTTTCTGTGTGACATAAAAACTCTCAACTGACTCTAAACTGTTTCAGTGCTTTCTGTGTGAACTTATTATAATTCGTTGTCAAATAAAAAATCAGTTTAATCAGCTTAATCTGTGGTTAAATATTAATTCGTGTCGTTCGTGTTTTTCGATGTTAAAGTCTTCGCTTCGATGTCGTGCAAAGGGACTTTCTGCCAGGAGAACAGAGGCAGGAGGTCCTGCGGTTTTGCGGGGACAGGGGCAGGCTGAAGGCCGGCGAGATGAGCCAGGAGGCCGATGATGTCCTCGGGGGCGATGTGCCTGGCGCGAAGGGCTCCGAGGTCGAGCGACTTGTCGCGCTTGCAGAGGCGCTGGCCGCTTTCGTTGACGAGAAGAGGATGATGGAAGTAGGAGACCCCCCGGCTCCCTTTAGGGAGAGAAGTTAAAGAGGCAAGAGTGTTGTGGAGATGGAGCTGCTGGGGGGTGCTCAGGAGAAGGTCGCGACCGCGGACAACCTCCGTGACGCCCATCAGGGCATCGTCCACCACTACGGCCAGCTGATAGGCCCAAGCCCCGTCGCGGCGGCGCAGGATGTAGTCGCCGCAGTGCCGCGCCAGGTTGACACGCTGCGGGCCGTAGTGCCCGTCGGTGAAGGAAATGTCCTCATCGGGCACAAGGAGGCGAATGGCAGCAGGGGAGTTTATAGTCTGACTAGATGGGCTAGAAAGTCTAGATAATCTAGATAATCTAGAAGAACTAGATAATCTAGCCAGACTAGGGGACATGTTCTTTGGGCGGCAGGTGCCGGCATAGACGATGCGGCCGTCCGTTTCGTGCGGTGCTTGCGTAGCCATGATGTCGGCCCGCGTGCAGTAGCAGGGGTAGGTGAGGCCTGCGTCCTGCAGCAGCCGGAGGTAGTGGGCGTAGATGTCCGAGCGCTCGCTCTGCCAGACGACTTCGCCGTCCCAAGGCAGTCCGAGCCATTGCAGGTCGTCCATGAGCTGCAGGGCATAGTCGCGGCGCGAACGTCCGGGGTCGATGTCCTCGATGCGGAGGAGCCACTGCCCGCCTTTGCTCTTGGCCGAGAGCCACGAGAGCAGGGCACAGAACACGTTGCCCAGGTGCATGCGTCCGGTAGGGGAGGGGGCAAAACGAGAGACTACACAAGAATCGTTTCGGGAAGAAGGCATAGAGCTTACAATGGTAGAAAAGTGGGACCTATAGGTCTTATAGGTCTTATAGGTCTTATAGGACTTATAGGACTATGTGGCTATTCAGTTGGTGCGTTCCGCTACGAAGGCGGTGAGCAGGTGCAGGGCTTCGGTGATGGCGGGGTCGCGTGTGTCGTCTATCAGGCCGTCGGCCATGCCCATCAGGTCCTTCATGTGCCACGCAGCGTAGTCCAGTCCGCCCTCGCTGACCGTAAAGTCTATGAGCTGCTGGATTTCCGCTTCGGTTGCCTCCTGGCGCCGTACCTTCAGGGCCAGCTCGCGGATGGCGGGGTCTTCGTTGTGCTTCACGACGTAGATGACGGGCAGTGTGAGCTTACCCTCGCGCATGTCGCCGGCGACGGGCTTGCCCACCTCGGCCGTTCCGTAGTCGAAGACGTCGTCGCGGAGCTGGAAGCAGATGCCGACGAGCTTGCCGAACTGTGCCATTCGCTCTGCTTCGGCCTCGGCGCCGCCTGCTGCCAGTACGCCCAGACGGGCACAGACGGAGAAGAGGCTCGCCGTCTTACGTGAGATGATGTCGAAGTAGGCGGCCTCGGAGAAGCTGTCGGAGTCCTTGCCATCGAGCTGCAGGAGTTCGCCGTCGGCCAGTGCCTGTCCGAGCTGTGCGATGTACTGCACGATGCGTACGTCGCCTGTCTGTGCCGCACACTCCAGGGCCTTGCTCAGGATGTAGTCGCCGACGAGGACGGCAACCTGGTTGGAGAGGAAGGCCCTGAGGGAAGGCAGTCCGCGCCGTCGGTCGCTCTCGTCCACCACGTCGTCGTGGACGAGGGATGCCGTGTGGAGCATCTCAAGGGCCTGTGCCACAAGGATGACCTTGTCGCTGACCTTCCCCACCATCCGTGCCGAAAGCAGCACCAGCAGCGGACGGATCTGTTTGCCCTGCGCCTTGAGCAGGTGTCCGATGGCTTTCTCGAGCAGTGGGTTGTCGCTGAAGAGTGTTGTGCGAAAAGCTTCGCCAAACTGCGCCATTTCGGCAGCTACAGGGGCCTTTATCTTGTCAAGTACGTCCATTTATTTTATCTTTAGCCTGCAAATTTACATAAAAAAGTGCTTCTTTCATATTTTTTTCCTACTTTTACCACTTAAAAGGACAGAAAAAGATGCAGAAACTCTATTTACTTGATGCCTACGCACTGATTTATCGTGCATATTACGCCTTTATAAAGAACCCGCGCATCAACTCCAAGGGGGAGAACACGTCGGCCATCATGGGCTTTCTGAACACGCTGGAGGAGGTGCTGACAAAGGAGCATCCCACCCACCTGGGCGTGGCCTTCGACCCCCACGGACCGACGTTCCGCCACGAGGCATACCCCCTCTACAAGGCGCAGCGCGAGGAGACGCCCGAGGCCATCCGCTTTGCCGTGCCCATCATCAAGGAACTGCTGGCGGCCTACCGCATCCCCGTGCTCGAGGTGCAGGGCTACGAGGCGGACGACGTCATCGGCACCCTGGCACGCCTGGCCGACGAACGGGGCATCGAGACCTACATGATGACGCCCGACAAGGACTACGGACAGCTCGTCAGCGACCACGTGCGCATCTATCGTCCGCCCATGGGGCGCAACAACGAGGCGGAGATCCTCGGCCCGGAGGAAGTGAAGCGCAAATGGGGACTGCAGTCGCCCCTGCAGGTCATCGACATGCTCGGACTGATGGGCGACGCGGTGGACAACATCCCGGGCTGCCCCGGAGTGGGCGAGAAGACGGCACAGAAGCTCATCGAGGACTTCGGCAGCATCGAGAACCTGCTGGCCTCTACCGACCGACTGAAAGGGGCCATCAAGGCCAAGGTGGAGGCCAACGTGGAGCAGATACGGCAGAGCAAATGGCTGGCTACCATCAACCGCGAGGTGCCCGTCAGCCTCGACATGGACGCCCTCGCGCTGAAAGAGCCCGACCGGAACAGGCTGCAGGAGCTCTACCGCAGGCTGGAGTTCCGCAGAAACGTGCTCCACGTCTCCGAGCCCGCACAGCCCGACCTCTTCACAGCCGCACCCGCTCCGCAGAAGTCCGCCGCCCAACCTCAGCAGCTCGACCTCTTCGACCAACCGGCACAGCACGCCGCGACGTCCAACACAGCACGCTCTTATCCCCGGAAGACCGTGCTCTTATCCCCGGAAGACCGTGCTCTTATTCACGAAGAGCCGTACGTCGTCGTCCAGACCCCCTCGGAGCAGGACGGAAAAGGACTGCTCGTAGGGCACAGCCTGAAGGCCCACTGGCAGGAGCTCAAGGCACAGGGGCTGACCCATCTGCCCATGTTCGACACCGAGATAGCACACTATCTGCTGCACCCCGAAATGCGGCACCACCTGGACTACCTGTTCTCGGCCTACGGCTGCACCGACGTCGTCGGCCTGAAGAACCTCTTCGAGCAGGAGCTCAGGCAGGAAGGCCTGTGGCAGCTCTTCACAGACATCGAGATGCCGCTGCTGCCCGTCCTGGCCGAAATGGAGGAGGCCGGCGTACTCATCGACACCGAGGGACTGAAGGAGACCAGCCGCCTCTTCACCGGACAGATGATGGGCCTCGAGAAAGAGATACACCAACTGGCAGGCTCCGACTTCAACATCTCCAGCCCGAAGCAAGTGGGCGAGGTGCTCTTCGACCGCATGAAGCTCGACACCAAGGCCAAGAAGACCAGAACGGGACAATACGTGACGAGCGAGGAAGTGCTGGAGGCCCTCAGGGGAAAGCACCCCATTGTAGGCAAGATACTCGAGTACCGGGGCCTGAAGAAACTGCTCAGTACCTACATCGACGCCCTGCCCGGACTCATCAACCCCCGGACCGGACACATCCATACGTCCTTCAACCAGACCGTCACCAGCACAGGCCGGCTCTCCTCCTCCAACCCCAACCTGCAGAACATACCCGTACGCGACGCACAGGGCAAAGAGGTGCGAAAGGCCTTCATCCCCTATCCGGGACAAATCTTCTTCAGCGCCGACTACAGCCAGATAGAGCTCCGCATCATGGCACACCTCAGCCAGGACCACAACCTCATCGAGGCCTTCCTGCACGATGGCGACATCCATGCCGCCACAGCCGCCAAAATCTTCAAGAAACCCCTGAGCGAAGTCACCTCCGACGAACGTCGCAAGGCCAAGACAGCCAACTTCGGCATCATCTACGGCATCAGCGCCTTCGGTCTGGCCGAAAGGCTCGGCGTCTCCCGAGGGGAAGCCAAGCAACTCATCGACGACTACTTCCAGACCTACCCGGGCGTGAAAGCCTACATGGAGAAGAGCATCGAGACAGCCCGCGAACGCGGCTACACCGAGACCATCTTCCGGCGCCGCTGCCAGTTGCCCGACATCAACAGCCACAACGCCGTGGTGCGCGGCTACGCAGAGCGCAATGCCATCAACTCGCCCATCCAAGGCTCGGCAGCCGACATCATCAAGATAGCCATGGTGCGCGTCGCCCGCCGCATGAAGCAGGAGGGCATGAAGTCGAAGATGATCCTGCAGGTGCACGACGAACTGAACTTCTCCGTCCTGCCCGAAGAAAAGGAGCAGATGCAGCGCCTGGTCGTAGAAGAGATGCAAGGCGCCGCCCGCCTGAGCGTCCCCCTCATCGCCGACTGCGGCTGGGGCACGAACTGGCTGGAAGCACACTGAGACAGGTGTAATAATTAAAAATTAAAAATTAAAAATTTAATCATTACTTTTTATGTGTTTCTATACATTATACCTCAGTTCGGGTAAAGTCAAAGTATAGTTATTTGAAGCCGATGGGACGATGCGGCTTCTTGGACGGTGCTTGCAATGCCGCCAAAGACTGGTTGATGAGCTCCAACTGCATGCGTGTATCTTCGTTGATGTTGTTTTGGTCGGCAAGTATGTCCTCTATGTCGAGCTTCAGCTCTTCAAAATCCTTGCGCAACTGGGCCACATCTGCAGCAGTGTTGGGCAATGCTACCAACATACTGCGCATTGCAACAAAGGCACGAGTTATCTTAATACTCATATCTATGGCAACATCACTTCTTAACACACTTGCAAGCATGAGTGCACCATGTTCTGTGAAGGCAAAAGGTAAGGCTGATTTGGGTCGTTTCAATCGTGATGTCATCACAAACTGTGATGAGATAAATGACCATTCTTCTGCCGTGAGTTGGAACATAAAGTCAGCCGGGAAACGCTCTGAATTACGTTTAACTGCTTGATTCAGTACTCGT
Organism: Prevotellaceae bacterium UBA4336; assembly: GCA_002394305.1. GTDB lineage: Bacteria > Bacteroidota > Bacteroidia > Bacteroidales > Bacteroidaceae > Physcousia. The sequence goes on along the minus strand of DGTM01000070.1, from coordinate 21,315 downwards.
GTCTCAACCCCGTACATAGCAGCCAAATCGAAGTCGAGCATCACGCGCTTACCTCGTATCTCGTATATCTTGTTTTGTATGGTTTGAATCTCATTCATACGACTGTGTTCTGTCTTTCGCGCTACAAAGTTAATGATTTATTCCTTCCATTCATAGAAAAGTAGGAAGAAAAGCATCTATATCACCATCTCAAGCATGCTGAGGTCGGCTTCTTCGCCTACGACCCAGACGATGTCGCCCTGGCGGAACTGACGCTTGGCTTGGGTGACGCCGAGATGGCCGTGCTCGTCCTCCACTCCCACCACCATGCAATTGTAGCGGCGGCGGAAGTCGGTGTCCTGCAAGGTGTGGCCTATGAGCGGACTGCTCTCACTGAGCGTCAGGGAGATGATGGACATGCTGTGCTTGTCGGACTGTGCCGCTTCCTGCGGCTGGTACAACTCTTCTCCACTACGGGCACGCAGCGACTCGATGGCCTCCGTGCCGCCCACCACCTCGAGCACGTCGCCCGGATAGATACGGCTGTTGCCGCCCGGGATGTTGATGCGGTGCTCGGCACGTATGATGGCGGCAATGTGCACCTGCGACGTGCGGCCGAAGTTGAGCTGCGAGAGCGAGTGACCGCCCCAACGCGAGTGCATCGGCACCTTCACGTGCGCTATCTGCAGGTCCTTGCCGCGCAGACGCCGTCCGTAGCCCGTGTTGCTCTGCTGGTCGCGCTGCCGCAGGTTTTGCTTGAAGGTGTGCTCTATGCGCATGCTCACGTACTTGACCGTGCGGTTCGTCAGTATCAGCATCAGGGCGCCGACGCTTATCAGGACATTCCACGGCCACCAGAGCGGCGACACAAACGCCACTACATAATATATCATACCGAGGCCCAGGAGAAGCTTCGCCGTGATGACGACGCCCAGCAGGACCCTGTCTACCAGGTTCGACGAGCGCAGGTACTGGGCCTCCTTACTGTTGTTCTTGCGCATGATGATGGGGCGGATGAAGGGCGAGAGGCACACCAGGGTGATGATGCTGCAAAGCACCGAGCAATATATCTCGCTCAGAAAATGCTGGAAGAGGGGCAGGAACGTGGCGAAGATGAACATGGCAAGCGCCACGCAGATGGTCCAGAATGCTGCCGTCTGGAAGAGCACGTCGACCAGGAAACGCCTGCGCACCACGAAGGAAAGGCTTGCCGGTTCCTGCCGACGTCTGTGCTGCTGTGCCGACACCTGCTGCCGCAGCAACGTGCCGCCGTGCGCACTGATGTTCTTCTCCAAGTAGTTGCATGCCGCAGGAGCCAGGCGTATGACGTAGGGCGTGAAGAACGTCGTGACGATGCTGACCGCTACGACGACGGGATAGAGGAAGGCGCTCGTCACGCCCTTCTCCTGCCCCAGGGCGGCTATGATGAAGGCAAACTCGCCTATCTGCACCATCGAAAAGCCGCTCTGGATGGCAGTGCGCATGTCGCCGCTCGCCACGAAGAAGCTCAGCGAGCCGAAGATCATCTGCCCGAGCACAACGGCCAGCGTCAGCACGAGGATGGGCAGCCAGTACTCCACGAGCACCGAGGGCTCCACCATCATGCCCACCGACACGAAGAAGACCGCACCGAACAGGTCACGCAGCGAGCCGACGACCTTCTCTATGTTCTCCTTTTCGATGGTCTCGGCCAAAATGCTTCCCATCATGAAGGCACCGAAGGCCGGGCTGTAGCCTACGCTCGATGCCACCACGGCCAGCAGGAAACACAGTCCGACGGACACGACGAGCAGCGTCTCGCTGTTGATGTAGCGACCAGCCTTCCTGAGCAGGAGCGGCACCAGGTAGATGCCGACCAGGAACCAGAGCATCAGGAAGAAGGCCAGCTCCATGAGGCTGTTTATCAGTTCCAGCCCTTCGAAGCGCCGGCTCACGGCCATTGCGCTGAGCACCACCATGAGGAGGATGCCCAGGATGTCCTCGAGGACGAGAACAGAGATGACGCCCGTGGCAAACCGCTTGCTGCGCAGCCCGAGCTCATCGAAAGCCTTGTAGATGATGGTCGTGGAGCTCATGCTGAGCATACCGCCCAGAAAGATGCGGTCCATGCTGCTCCAGCCGAACATCAGGGCCACCATGCTGCCGATGCCTATCATGCAGCCCATCACCATCAGAGCCGTCAGGATAGGTTTCATGCCCATGCGCACTATCTTCTTGAACGAGAACTCCAGGCCCAGCGTGAACATGAGGAAGATGACGCCTATCTGGCTCCATTCCTCGATGCCCTCCATGCTGCTCACCGACGGGGTGTACGGCATGTGCGGCCCTGCCAGGAAGCCTGCCACGATGTAGCCCAGCACGAGCGGCTGCTTGAGGCGCTTGAAGATGATGGTGACGATGCTCGCCACGGTCAGGATGTAGGCAAGGTCGGTGATGAGAGAAGGCATTTTAATTCATAATTATTAATTCATAATTCATAATATAAGTGCGGTAGCAAATTATTCACTTTTCACTATTCACTTTTCACTTAAAGAGAGCATGCGGTTGATGCACTTGACGGCCTGCTCTGCCACCTCGGGGGCTACCTGCACCTCCGGCCACTCGTAGCGCAGACAGTTGTAGAGTTTACGGAGCGTGATGAGCTTCATATAGTTGCACTCGTTGCAGGCACAGGTGCTGTCGTCGGGCGGAGCGGGCAGGAACACCTTCGTGGGGCAGGCCTGCTGCATCTTGTGCAGGATGCCGCTCTCGGTAGCTACGATGTACTCCTTGGCGTCGTCCTCCTGGCTGAACTTGAGCAGAGCTGCCGTGCTGCCCACCTTGTCGGCCACCCTGACGACGGGGCCCTTGCACTCGGGGTGCACCAGTATCTTGGCCTCGGGGTGCTGTGCCTTCAGCTCCAGTATGCGCTCCAGGCTGAACTTCTCGTGCACGTGGCAGGCGCCGTCCCAGAGCACCATCTGCCGGCCCGTGAGGGAATTGATGTAGCTGCCCAGGTTGCGGTCCGGACCGAAGATGATTTTCTCGTCCTTGGGCAGGGAGTTGACTATCTTCAGGGCGTTTCCGCTGGTGACGACGATGTCCGTCAGGGCCTTGATGGCAGCGGTGGTGTTGACGTAGCTGATGACGGTGTGGCCGGGATGTGCCTTGACGAACTCGCGGAACTCTGGTGCCGGACAGCTCTCGGCCAGCGAGCAGGTGGCGTTCAGGTCGGGCACCAGCACCTTCTTCCCCGGGCAGAGTATCTTGTTCGTCTCGCCCATGAAGTGCACGCCGCACATCACGATGATGTCGGCATCCGTCCGTGCTGCCTGCTGAGCCAGGGCCAGGCTGTCGCCCACGAAGTCGGCTATGTCCTGCACGTCGGGCTCCGTGTAGTAGTGGGCCATGATGACGGCGTTCTTCTCCCTTGCCATGCGGCGTATTTCCTTCTTGATGTCTGTGCCGGCAGGTATGGGCTCGTCCACGTAGCCTGCCTCTTTCCACTTGTTGTCAACCATTGTTATATTATTATTATTTTATAGTTTTATTTATAAAAGAGAATATATATGATGATGATGATGTGCGGTGGATAAGTTGATAACTCGTCCTGCGGCACCCTCGCGGGCGTTGGAGCATTGCATTCACAGCCTTTCCTTATGCTTGGAAATGTAGGCAGTTAAATACGCGCTGCAAAGTTAATACTTTTCCTCCACATAGCGTCTTGATAACTTTCTTTTTTCGGGTTGAAACAGCATTTATAACATTTTCCTTTTGTTCATAACGCCTGTGGGTGCTTCACTTTGTTCACATTAGTGTGAATAAGTGTGGGGTTATACACCGACATGTCAACAGAAATTGTTAACTTTGCACGCTGAAATGACCTACACATGAGAAAGCTTAAGGTAAAGGAAATGGGCAGGCTGAGCGTCGAGGAGTACCGCTTGGCCGAGAAGCAACCGCTGGTGGTGGTGCTCGACTGTGTGCGCAGCCTCTACAACGTGGGCAGTGTGCTGCGCACCAGCGATGCGTTCCGCCTGAGCGGGGTGTGTCTGTGTGGCATCACGGCACAGCCGCCTCACCCCGAGATACACAAGACGGCCCTCGGAGCGGAGGACAGTGTGCCTTGGCGCTACTTCCGCCGCACGGAGGAGGCCCTGGAGTGGCTCAGGGAGCTGGGCTATACGCTGCTGGCCGTGGAACAGTGCGAGGGAAGCACCATGCTGCAGGACTTCCGTCCGGAGAAGGGCAGGAAGTACGCCGTCGTGCTGGGCAACGAAGTGAAAGGCGTGCAGCAGCAGGTGGTGGACATGTGCGACGGCTGCCTGGAGATACCGCAGTACGGCACGAAGCACAGCATGAACGTCAGCGTCACCGCCGGCATCGTCCTTTGGCACTTCACGGAGAAGTGGTAAAAGCGCCACGCTCTTATTTCGGAAG
>DGTM01000070.1:4777-16692 GCA_002394305.1 Prevotellaceae bacterium UBA4336 | reverse complement strand
TCGGAAGACCCAGGCTCTTATTCTGGAAGACCCAGGCTCTTATTCTGGAAGACCCAGGCTCTTATTCCAGAAGCTCCCTTGTGTTATTGTAAACGACAACGGATCGAACGAGTTGTACGGACTACCCTGTATGCCAGTCATCAGCACGGCATCTATCCGCAGAATCCGTTCGATCCGTTGTCTATATTATATATAATGTGTACTCGGTCAGCTTTGTTCAGCCTCGTGCAGTTACTTCTTCACGCCTTCCACCAGTATTCTCTTGGCAGCTTCCTTGGCTTCCTTGGCCTGGTCTATGGCATCGCTTGCCACGCCGGTCTCCGTCTCGATGTTCTGGAGCTGCTTCTCCAGGTTTGCAATGTCGGAGTTGATGTTCTCCAGGTTCTGCTGGGCCTTCTGTAGCTTCAGCTGTATCTTCGAGATGTTCTGCTCGGCCTTGGTGGACTTGGCCTGCATCTTGACGAGCTTGTTGCTTGTCTTCGTCTGCTTGTTCTGCAGCTTGGCACCCTTCTTCTGGGCCTTGTTGTGGCTGCTCGTGGCCTTCTTCTCCTGCGAGGCGGCGCGCTTGGCTACCTTCAGGTTGTACTTGGCCTTCGAGAGCTCGTCCTTCTTCTTGCTGATGTCGCTTTTGATGCTCTTGTCGCCGCTCGTCTTGGCGTTCATTTCCAGCGTCTTGATTTCCGACTTCAGGCGGCTTACTTCAGCGTTGAAGTGGTTCTTCCAGTCCTCGCAGGATCTTCCGTCGTACATTGTCTGTGCCATTGCAGGCATCGTGATGGCCAGTGCCACCATTGCTAAGATTCTCTTTGCTTTCATTTTACTTAGAGTTTTGATTAATAAAAAAGTATATAGGTTATTTACATAATTCCTGGCAGACCTTGTCCTGGAACGTCCGTGCCATGGCGTTGGAGCTGATGCCCTGGTTGATGATGGAGAAGGCCAGCACATGTCCGCCGGCCGTAGTCAGGTAGCCGGAGAGCGAGGAGACGCCCGTCACGGAGCCCGTCTTGGCCCGCACATTGCTCTCCGCCTCCGTGCCCGCCATGCGCTTCTGCAGCGTGCCGTCCACACCCGCTATGGGCAGGGCAGGCAGCAGATGCTCGCGGATGGCATCGGTGCGCCAGGCATAGCCCAGCATCGCCACCAGCATCTCCGCCGAGACGTAGTTGTAGAGCGACAGGCCGCTGCCGTCCGCCACCTTGTACTGCGCAGGGTCCAGCCCGATGCGCTTCATCAGTTCCTCCGTGCGTTGCACCGCCTGCTTGCGGCCCGCACCCTTGGTGCCCGTCGTGGCTGCCGTCTGGTAGAAAAGGCACTCCGCAAAGATGTTGTTGCTGTCCTTCAGCATCGGCCACAGCAGCGCGTCCAGACTGTGATGCACCGTGCATACCGAGACGCCTGCATCCACCTGCGTCCTGGCCTTGCCTTGCACCTGTCGCTGAACGGGCAGACTCCCCTTTTGCAGCTTCTTTCCCTCCTCCTCGGCAGAGGGGTCGGGGGCGGGAGCCTTGATGCCCGCCTCCTTCATCGCCTGCAGCCAGTATTGCTCGAAGCAGTCCTTGCCCTCCACCAGCAGTGCCGAGAGCGGCCCGTAGTCGTCGTCCCAGCACCAGCCCCAGCCCAGCGGCGTGTCCTCGCGCATGGAAAGGTCGTAGACTATGCGGCCCGCTATGCTGTCGATGCCCTTCTGCTGCCGTATGTTCTCAGCCACCTGCCGCAGCTCGTCGGGCGTGACGAGCGGATCCATCCCGCCCACCACGCGGAGGTCGCCCTGCAGCGTGCGGCCCACTATCTTCCCCGTGATGCGGAAATCCGTCTTCAGCTGGTAGTCGCCCCCCAGGTAGTGCAGCGCCGTGATGGCCGTGACGAGCTTCTGGCACGAAGCCGGCCGCAAGTGCCATGCCGCGTTGACCGCATAGAGCGGCTCGCCGTCGGTCAGGTCATAGACGTAGAGTCCCAGCTGCGTTGTCTCGAAGATAGGCGACTGGCACAGCGAGTCGAGTGCCCTCTGCTTAGCCGCCTGCCACGTACCCTCCGCAGCCCGTCGCACCTGCGACACCAGCGGCCGTGCGCTCCTGACGGGTTCTTCCGGCGTCTCCACCACAGGCGTCTCCACCACCACCGGCGTCGGCACGTCCTGCACCGCCGCCGTCGTCCCGGTCCCGTCCGTCTGCTGATAGTAGTGCCTCCCCGTCCTCTGCGACACACATGCCCCCGCCACCACCAGCAGGAGCAAGCACCTGAAGTATATGTTATTTACATATTTATATGTCATCAAAAGCCTAATTCATCAAAAACGGGCGTAAAGTTAAAAAAAATTATACAAACAACAAAACCATATAGCCTATTTTTGATTTAGTAAGCGCAAGGAGTTTATTTTTTTGCTCCAGCGGAGGCTTGGCGCGAGGCGGCGGCCCAGCGGATGCCGCGCTTCATGATTTCGAGGGCTTCGGGCACGGCGAAGTCGCTGGCCGAATGGCAGAGCGAGGAGTAGAAGACGCGACCCTTGCCGAAGGACTTCTTCCAGACGACGGGCATGACGGTGCCTTCTATCCAGGGGGCTTCGGGGTGGGAGCGGAAGGTGGTGGTGGCAAGGACGTGGACGCCCGGGTCGACGAGCATGTAGTACTGCTCGGACTTCATGTGGAAGCGCTTCAGGCCGCGCGTCACGGGGTCCCGCTTGTCCTTGATGTCGACGTCGTAGTCCACGCTGCCGCCCGGGTGGGCCACCCATTGTCCGCCCACCATGAACTGGTAGTCGGTGTTGCTGCGGAAGGCGTCGCACAGTCCTCCGTGCCAGCCTGCCAGTCCTGCGCCGCCACGCACTGCGTCCAGCAGGCCTCGTTCCTGCTCGGGGGTGATGCTGCCCATCGTCCAGGTCTGGATGATGAGGTCGGTGCCCTGCATCAGTTCCTTGTCGGTGTAGACGTCCAGGCTCTGGCTCAGGCGGACGCTGGCTCCTTCGCTTTCGAGCCACGGCTTCAGCAACTCCATGCATTGGCGCGGTTCGTGGCCGTCCCATCCGCCGTAGACGAACAGTATCTTCTTGCCTTTCAGTCCGCTCTGCTGGGCGGCGGCTGGCAGCGAGACGCACGCGGCGACTGCGACTGCCAGCAGGATTCTCAGTGTGTGTTGTATTCGCTTCATAGTAGTAATGTTTGGCACAAAGGTATGGATAATATTCCGAATATGTATAAGACGCAGGCAAGAAAATGAGGATTCCTGTAAGTTTCAGGTCGGAAAAGCGTGACTTTCTGAGGAAAAAGCAGGGGAGATTAAACCTTTTGTCCTTTTGCCTGTCAAAAATATTATTGGACAGGGATAAATAACAAAACAGATATCATGAAGAACACGAGAATAATGAAAGCCTTCAAGGTTGGCCTGACTGCATGTATGGCAGCAGGTCTGCTCGCCATCTATGCCGCTGATACGGATGGCATCTACGTATGGAAGAGCGGGAAGTACACGCGCTTCGACGTGGCCGACATCGTCTTTTCCGACACTTTGGTTGACATCGCCGACACGAAGTTCAGCGTGAACGACATCGACAGCATCACTTTTGTGCAGCCCGACGCCGCCGCTACGGTGACGGACACCGTGTATGTCGCCTACGACGGACAGACGGCTATGGTCAGTCCCGCCGACGTGGAGGGCATCACCGCCGAGGTGGACGGGGCAACGGTCGCTTTGACGAACGAGAACACCGACCGCGAGATGACGTTCGTCCTCAGCGGCGAGAGCAGAGCAGGCAGCTTCACGTACAACGGCTCGTACAAGACTTGCATACAGCTCGCCGGGCTCAGCCTGCAAAGCACGACGGGTGCGGCGCTCAACATCCTGTGCGGCAAACGCATAGCCCTGGAGCTGCTCGACGGGACGGAGAACACCCTTTCCGACGCTACGGACGACCTCGGACAGAAGGCCGCCCTTTACTGCAAGGGACATCTCGAGGTGAGCAAGGGCGGCACGCTCAACGTCAGGGGTAACGTCAAACACGCCATCAGCACCAAGGAGTACATGCTCGTGAAGAGCACCACGGGCCTCATTTCCGTCACCGGTGCGGCGAGCGACGGCATCCATGCCGGACAGTATTTCAAGATGAACGGCGGCACCATCAGCATCCTCGGGGTGAAGGGCGACGGCATACAGGCCGAGGCTACCAGCGACGGCGACGACTACGACGGACAGCTCATGCTGCGCGGCGGCAAGCTCGACGTGACCGTGACCGGAAGGGACGTCGCTGCCATCAAGAGCGACAGCCTGCTCACCGTCAGCGGAGGCAGCATCACCATCCATACCACGGGCGACGGCGACAAGGGCATCAAGAGCAAGACCGACATCAGCATCACCGGCGGAGAGCTCGAGGTAGTGCAGAGCGGCAAGTACATCGTGGAGGACAACGACCCGGGCTACGTCGTGGCCATTAAAGCAGCGGGCGACCTCGACATCAGCGGCGGCACGATAACCGTCAACAACACGGCCGAGGCTGGCAAAGGCCTTAGCGCCGACGGCAACATCACCACGAGCGAGGACAGCGCTGCGCTCACCATCAACATCACGGCCAACGGCACTGGCGCCGCACTCGACCTTTCGCGCAACGTCGACACGGGTGCTTCGGGCGACGACACGGGCGGCGACGAGCAGACCGTCTACCGCATCTGTGCCACGCTCAGCTCCTCCAGCAGCCAGTACTGGAAACAGGTCGTCTACCTCTGCAGCAGCGACGGCACCCGCATCGCGCAGCTGACGAAGACCATCACCGTGCAGGCCTCGGGGCAGACCACCCGCACCTTCTTCTACTATGACTTCGACGAACCTACCACCGGACAGTTCTACTTCTCCAGCGACGACTATACCCGCACAGGCGGCGGTGGCGGCGGCGGATGGGGAGGTCCCGGCGGCGGCAGGGGCACGACCTACACCGTCCGCACCGCGGCAGTGAGCGGTCCCACGGAGAGCACCCCAGCCGTCTACTACTACATCAACACCTCGTCGCCAACCCGCAACGGCACCGTCTACACCTTCTCCACGACCGACTACACCTCGCGCTACTCCGGCGGCACCATCACCGACAGCGGCTCCGTCTCCTCCGGCAGCAGCTTCGCCACGGCAGCAGGCATCAAGGGCGACGCAGACATCTGCATCGGCGGCGGCAACATCACCATCACCAGCACCGGAGCGGCTGCCAAGGGCATCACTTGCGACAAGGAGCTCCGCACCACGGGCGGCACCCTCGGCATCACCATCAGCGGCAGCGGACTGGGAAGCGGCAACAACACTGCCACGGCCAAGGGCTTGACGTCGGACGGAAGCATCAACCTCGTGGGCGGCAACATCACGATAAAGATGTCGGGCACAGGCGGCAAGGGCATCAAGAGCGACGGCACCCTGACCATCGGCAGCGACGACCAGGGCCCCGTGCTCAGCGTCACGACCACCGGAGCCAAGTACGCCAGCACCTCGTCGGCCAAAGCCATCAAGGCCACAGGCGCCATCACCGTGAACGGCGGCGAACTGACCGTCAGCACCAGCCAGACGGGAGCCGAGGGCATGGAGAGCAAACTGAAGACGAAGGACGCAGTGGTCATCAACGGCGGCAAGCTCTACTTCAAGTGCTATGACGACTGCATCAACACCGCCGGCTGCATCCGCTTCGAGGGCGGCACGACCGTATGCTACAGCAACGGCAACGACGCCGTGGACAGTAACTACGGGCAGAGCGGAGCCATCACCATCGGCAACGGCACCATCTTCGCCTACTCCTCGAAAGGGGGACCTGAAGAGGGACTCGACTGCGACAACAATTCGTACATCCAAATCACGGGCAACGGCATCGGCATCAGCGCGGGCGGCAGTCAAGGCGGAGGCGGAGGCTGGGGCGGCTCGTCGGGCGGCATCGGCAGCGCCGTGCAGGGCTACTATCTCAGCACGTCGTCCATCAGCTACGCCACCGGACGCTACTACACCCTCTCCGACGCAAGCGGCAACAACCTCGTCACCTACTCCTTCGAGGCATCGGTCAGCAGTACCCTCTCCCTCTTCACCGCCACAGGCATGACAAAGGGCAGCACCTACACCGTCAAGTACAGCACGACGGCACCCACCGACGCCACCACAGCCTGGCACGGCCTCTACCTCGGCAGCTCCGCCCAAGGTTCAACACAACTCACAAGCTTCACAGCAAACTAACCTGCCAAAGGCAACAGCCCACAAAACCGAATTGCACGAATTGCACGAATGCCCCCTTACCATCAAAGGCGTAGGCCATTCGTGTAATTCGTGCAATTCACAGAGACCGCGTCGGTTTTCTTTGCCTTTATTTTGTGTTATCGTTTTTTATCGGGCTGCCTTCACCTCAAATCCAATGGATTGGTTTTCCCCGAGGAATACAGGTGATGTATAGGGTGTATTTGGGTTGGAGCGTATGGGGACATAGAGCCTATCCAATGACAGGCAGTTCAGAAACACATGTTTTCCGTTGTCAATCGCGGATGCCGGTATTCCAGTGGTTTTAAGCGATTCACAATCCTTAAAAGCCCAGCTCAAGATACGTTTGGTGTTCAATGGCAATGTGATTATATATAGCGAAGAACATCCAGCAAACATTTGCGCTCCGATGACATTCTTAATACAGAATGAAGACTCTATATATGTGTTATCGTTTATACGGGAATATACCATACCTTCTTGCCTTGCTGTTTTTGCGAAAACTTTATTGAATTTAGACCACTGCTGCATGTCCATTTTTTCGAAGTTAAACACATCGGAAACACTGAAAGACGTGGAGTATTTGTCAATGCTCTTGGCAGAATAATTGGTCCAATATGTTTCTGGTTTTCTGGTTCGATACGGTGTCTCATCCGAGACAATGCTGGCATCTGCAAGGTTCAGCTTCCTGAGGGTTCCCATATTCCTGCTGTCATAGAGAGAGTCGCCTTTAGCACCTGCCATGGCACGTATCAGGCGAATGTCATTGCTTCCAATGGGACCGGTGATTTTTAGAGATGTCAGGTTTTCCTTTTCTTCGTCGGACAGCAGTTCGCAGAGGGTATTTGCTTTTTTCAAGGTAACTTCTTTTTTGCTTTCGGATTTTTGCGGCTCAATGTGTATAATGAGATTATGGAACATCGTATCGAGCTTCTCCTCTGCGCTACCTCCTACGGCACGGAAATATCCGTTCCCATGTCCTCGCCATCCCAGATTAAAATGGAAGAACCCGTCTTCGTAGCCGTCGCAGATGAAAGCATGGGAGTTTCTTGCAACAATACATGGGCGGCGGCTCTCCAGTTCCTGTTCCAGCAGCCTGAACGCCTCATCGTTTAAGGGTTTGTCTTTCCGCGTCATACGGCCAGAATACCCCAGATTGTTACACATGATGTGTTTGATGTGATTCAAGTTGGCTGACGTTGAAGATTCCTTATATGTGGGACTCATCATAAGGGCCAGAGTACCTAAAATATTTGACAACTCGGCACATTCCGCCGTTTCCTCTTTGTCGTACTGATTCTTGTATTGTTCCCATTGTGGTTTCATCTCAGTGCAGTCAAAGTTAAATTTCCTGCCCTCGGTCTCGAAATAGACATTCGACATGCCTTGTTTCGGCCAGTCATGATATTTCATTATCATTGCCATGGCAAGCGGTACGCAACCAACAAGGACACGTCCTCCGTCTTTGATTGGAAGTTTTGAGTTATAGGGGGCGGTTTGTCCCCACTTCAGTTCTCCCAGCAGGGGAAGCACTTGCTCCGCCCCAACAGCAAACTGCTTGGCCTTCAGCCCCGACTTTTTCAGGGAAGCGAGCAGGTCATTGTAATAAATGAAGAAGTATGGAATGTATTTCTTGAGCGACTCCTCATCCATGGCACTCTCCATGCTGTAAGCCCATACTGGTTCTCCTGCGCAGTCCCATGTGTCCTTCTTAGCAACCAGGCAGAAGCACTTGTGCCGTTGGTCGCAGAAAAAGAAGAAATCCCCCACGGACACCGTATAGTTCAGCGTAAGCGAATCCTTGTCTGCACCTTTCTTCTGGAGCCATTCGTGTGCCAGTGTCATTTCCTCCCCGTATTGCGGATGAGGCTTGACATAAATTTCCTTGGTTTCTGAAAAGAATTCCTGCCCGTCTATTTCTGCCGATATGGGGGGCAATGTAATGTGCCCCACCCTCGAAGTGGAGAAACGTGCCACTACCGTTAGCCTGGAGTATGGCCTCCCCTCCTGGATGTTCGATGTTTTGTCGTTCAGTTTCAGTCCTGCTCCCCGGGAAACAAGCGCTTTCTGCCAGTGCGTTGCCTCAAGGGTGTATATGACAGAAAAACTGCTGCCCTGTATGACTGTATCAGGGACAGAAACACTAAACCCCTTCAATGGGTTAATCTTGTTCGCGACTTTGTTCGCGGAAAAAGCAGCCAATGGCAGGCAGAGACACAGAAGGATGTATTTTACTTTCATTGTTTCTTTTGATTAAAAACTGTAACTTGTGTTTGTAACTATCGTCCAAACCTGCAGCCCTATCTTTCCCTATCGATAACGTACGATAAGTTCACATTCAGCTTGTTCTGGCGGCTGAAGGCTTCGTCGTAGAGGCGGTGGTGGTTCAGACCCCAGGAATAGGTGAAGGCAACTTCGGCACGCTTGATGCGTATGGCCAGACCCGCCTCGGCCTGGGGAATGACCTCCTCGGGGAACTTCGTCGCCAGGTCGCCGTTAGGCAACTGGTATGCCTCGCGCAGCACCACGCTGCCGCCGAACACACCGCCGCCCGAGTCGCGTCCGTCCGAGCGGCTGGCTATCCATCCCGCCACGATGCGCCGGTCGCTGGCAAAGGTGGCTGTCTTGGCTACGTTCACCCATTGTTCCTTCAGGGCCTGCGTCTCGGGCCACTGCCACGGGCCGTAGGGGCTCTGCGACTTCACGTAGTAGGTGTCCAGCCCCTGCCCGAAGACCAGATAGTACCAGCCGTTCCACTCGAAGTAGTCGGGGCACTCGGGCACGGCGTTCAGGCCGTCGAGCAGGGTGCCCGGCTGTTTCTCCGGGTCGTATCTTGCCTGAATGTCCGTCGCGGACAGAAGGAGCATTACACTTAACAGAAAAAGGATTCTCTTCATTATTTCTGTTTGTTTAAATGGTTATCTGTTGACGATGACTCTGCCCATCCCGTTCTGAACGTGGATATAGAGGCCTTGTTTCTGTGCTGTCGCGGCGTCGATGGGCTGTCCCAGCAGGTTGTAGCAGCGGACGGGGGAAGGAGTGTTGTTCTGTGCCGAGGGGACTGTTTCGATGGCAGTCGGGGTGCTCGGCTTGGGTGTCACGCGGAAATTGTCGAAGCGGAGCACGCTGTCGTGTGCGCGGAAGCCGGCGCGTCCGGTAATGAAGGGCACGGGGTCGGTGTAGGTGATGAGGGGTTTCTCCATGTCGTCCAGGTAGCAGCGGATGGTGGCGTCTTCCACTTCCACCTTCATGTGGTGTGGCTTCGAGATGTCGATGCTGTGGCTGACGGTGGAGAGGGCTTGCCATCCGAAGTTATGCTTGCCCAGGGTGGACGAGGAGCCGCTGGCGAGGAACACGTAGCCCTGCAGGAAGTCGGTGCCCAGCACGGGGTTGTCGTCGGCTCCGCCTGTGCTGGCGTTGGTGGTGCGGAAGAGCAGTCCGCCGTTGGTCTGCCCGTTCGTGTAGTAGACGTCGCACTCCACGGTGTAATCCGTCAGGTGGATGTCGTCGAAGCCGCCCATGAGCATCTTGCCGTAGCGCCCCGTCGATTCCAGCTGTCCGTCGACGATGGTCCAGTTGCCCTCGCGGTAGCCCCACTCGGGGCTGAAGCCTTCGTCGAAGTCATCGGCCATGGGGTGGGGGTCCTGCACGCCGCGCTTGATGTTGTACTCCAGCACGAAGGCGCGTCCGTCCACGAGTTGGAAGGTCAGGTCGTGACGGCCGCCCGGCAGGTCGAGGTCCTGGAGTGTCACGACCTTCAAGACGGAGCGCGTGTTGGGCAGCTCGATGTTGTCCATCAAAAGCTCGCCGTCAAGAAGCAGCTGGGCGTGGGACACAACGGTGGAGCGGTAGCGCAGGCCGATGTTATAGCGTCCGGTGCGCTGGATGTTGACGTTGTAGGTCATGGTGGCGCCCGCGTCGCAGCGCATGACGTTGTACTTGCCGACCGTCATACTGGCAGTGGTGGTCGTCACCAACTCGCTCTTCTCGGCACAGAGATTGGCGGCTATCATGCCGGGCAGGGGCTGGCTGACCTGGAGCGAGGCGCTGCCGTCGACGTACGGACTGACGGCGATGTAGCCGAAGCGCGACGGCTCTCCGAGGCTGACGTAGCCCACGCGTCCGGGGTCAGCGGTGAGGGTGAACTGCGACTTGCGCATGCCGTCGATGTAGGCACGCACGCGGGTTCCGTTCTTCTCGATGCGGACGGAGTGCCAGCAGGCAGGGTCGAAGTCGGCGGGCAGGCTGAAGGATTTCCTGGGTTGCTCTGCGCCGTCGGCTACGATGACGATTTCGAATTTCTTTGTAGCGGTGTTGATGACGGCCTGGCAGTAGTTGGCCTTGTCCACGTAGGAGAACACGGCTCCGGTCTGTCCGCCCTTCGAGGGGTCGGGGCAGGCCATGGTGAACTCGGCGGTGTAGTCGGCGAGGGCATCTGTCTGGAAGATGGCCTGTGCGGCATCGTCCCCGGCGTAGGAGAGCGTCTGCTCCTTGGCGTCGGTCTGCCAGCCGTTGGCTCCGGTCGCTTCCCACTTGTCGCCCAGGTCGGTGCGTTCGAAGTAGTCGTTCTCGGCCACGAGCGGACGGTCCTGTTCCCAGTCGGTGGGTCCGGTCATCATCAGCTTGTCGCCGTTCCACGCGATGCGCTCGAAGTTCAGGAGGCGGCGTGCCTTGTTGTCCTGCAGGTTGTGGTAGCAGAAGAAATAGGTGTCGAGGTCGGGCCCGACGAATGCGGTGCCGTGGCCCAGGGCCTTGTGGGTGGGCGTCTCCGTGTCGACGAGGATTGGGTTCTGCTCGCTTTGCGGATGGAAGCCGGAGAGCGGTCCGGAGGAGGACATGGCGTAGTCGATGCGGTAGCCGTTCGTCCAGACGTGGTTGCCGGTGTAGATGAGGTAGAAGAGATTGTTGCGCTTGAAGACGCAGGGCCCTTCGGTCCACTGTCCGGAGATGCGGCAGCCGAGGTCCACATCGTCGCCGAAGGTGAGGTGTGTGGGCATGAGGCAACCGCGTATGCCGCCGTTGTTGGCGTGGTAGAAGTACCATTTGCCGTCGTCGTTCACAAACATCGAGCCGTCGATGTCGCGCCCCAGGTTGCCCGTCTGGTGCGTGAAGGGCCCGGTGGGACTGTCGCTGGTGAGCAGGTAGTGACCGCCGCCTCGGGGCGAGGTGCACATGTAGAAGCGTCCGTTCCAGTAGATGACTTCGGGCGCATAGGTCACGGCTGTCGTCTCGTCGGTGCAGCAGATGTAGGCCTCGGACCACTCCATGAGGTCCTTCGTGCGCCAGCAGTAGATGTTGCGGTCGCCGGCGCTGACGTAGAGGTAGTAGTAGCCTCGGTACTTCATGATGTAGGGGTCGCCCAGGCTGCGGTTCTGCAGTCCGGGCAGAACCATCGGGTTGGTCCAGCCCTGGGCAATTGACTTGGAGCAGGGCGTCAGTGGCAAGAGGAGGCAAAGCAGCAGTGCCAGCCGAAAAAATTTCACTGTTTTCATGTGGAAAATGTTTGTTTTCGGCGCAAAGAACGTAAATTCTGTCCACATTTGGAACGAGGATTTGATTTAACAATGTAACTTTTTGTTTCCCGGCACGCTGTTCGTTCAGATTTGCCACGCCGTGCTCTTCCGAAATAAGAGCCGTGCTCTTCCGAAATAAGAGCCGTGCTCTTCCGAGATAAGAGCCGTGCTCTTCCGAAATAAGAGCCTGGGTCT
>DGTM01000070.1:0-4667 GCA_002394305.1 Prevotellaceae bacterium UBA4336 | reverse complement strand
TCCGAAATAAGAGCCTGGGTCTTCCTGGCGGTTCACCTCGGCGCGTCCTTGTTCCTGGCGAAGCGATAGGTGCGTCCCGGCTCTGTCTGGATGTCGTACTCGTAGACTTTGCGGAGCGGAAGCGCCTGGAGGTCCTGCAGTTCGGGCGAGCGGAGGGGCTGGCGGATGTCGGCAGGGGCGAAGAGCTCGTTGGGGCAGGGTCCGGAAGCCGCCCGGAGGCCCTTGCCGCGGAGCGGGACGTAGGAGCGCAGCCGCAACGTGCCGCCTATGGCGGAGGTCACTTCGGCCCGGGTCAGCTCCCCGCCGTTCCACTCCTCGCTGACCACGAATCCGCCGCGTGCCCTGAGCCCTCTGACCCGTCCGCTCCGCCACTCGTCGGGCAAGGCGGGCAGCAGGTGGACGGCTCCGTCGTGGCTCTGGAGGAGCATCTCCATGATGCCTGCCGACACGCCGAAGTTGCCGTCGATCTGGAAGGGCGGGTGCGCGTCGAAGAGGTTCGGGTAGGTGCGGCCCAAGGGGAACTCGCGTGTACGGGAGTCGTCGGGCAGCAGGTGCAGCATGTTCTTGATGATACGGAAGGCGTGGTCTCCGTCGAGCATACGCGCCCAGAAGTTCGTCTTCCATCCCAGGCTCCAGCCCGTTGCCATGTCGCCGCGCTGACGCAGTGTGACTGCAGCCGCCGCGAAGAGGTCCGGGTGGCTGTAGGGCGAGATTTGGTTGGAGGGGTAGAGCCCGTAGAGGTGCGAGATGTGCCGGTGCTCATCGCGCGGGTCGTCGGCATCGATGAGCCATTCCTGCAGCTGTCCGTGCCGTCCGATCTGCATGGGCGGAAGCTTCTCTATCGAAGACTGGAGATTGGGGACAGAGGGGTCGTTCTTGCCGAGGATACGGGCTGCGCGGATGGCGGCGGAGAGGATGTCGAAGGCTATCTGGTTGTCCATGGTGGAGCCGGCGGTGACGTTGGTGCCTTTGCCTGCCGGACCGTGTTCGGGCGAGACGGTGGGCACGGTCATCAGCCAGCCTGCCGCCTGCTTCACCTCGCCCCATTCGGGGTACGTCTGCATGTAGTCCGCCAGGAAGTCGGCCGCACCGCGGATGATGGGGTAGCAACGGGCCAGGAACGCCTTGTCGCCCGTGAAGAGGTATTGCTGCCAGAGGTGCGTGGCGAGCCATGCACCGCCCGTCGGGAACATGCCCCAGGGCGTGCCGTCCACCGGTCCGGCGATGCGCCAGAGGTCGGTATTGTGGTGCGCCACCCAGCCCCGGCAGCCGTACATCGTCCGCGCTGTCTCGGCCCCCGTCGTGCTGAGGTCCTCGAGCATCGTGGTCAGGGGCTGCTGCGTCTCGGCAAGATTGCCGACCAGCGCCGGCCAGTAGTTCATCTCGGTGTTGATGTTGATGGTGTACTTCGAGTCCCACGGCGCATCGACTTTGTTGTTCCAGATGCCTTGCAGCGTGGCCGGCTGACCGCCCGGCTGACTCGACGCGATGAGCAGGTAGCGCCCGTACTGCATCATGAGCGACACCATGCCGAGGTCGGTGGACAGGCTGTCTGCCTTTGCCTCGAAGGCTGCCAGGCGCTCGTCGGTGGGAAGACTAGTATAACTAGTAGAACGAGTCTGTCTAGGCTGACCGGAAAGCACCAGCTGCACGCGGTCGAACTGCTCGCGGTATTTGTCGACGTGGCGCTTCAGGAGCTGCCGGTACGTCTTGCCCTGCAGGGCATCCAGCGCGTGGCGGCTCTTCGCGGAGGCATCTGCGCTGATGTCGTGATAGTTGACGAAATTGGTGGCGGCTGCGATGAAGAGGGTGGCGCTCGTGGCGTCTGTCACGTAGAGCCCCCCTTCGCGTCGGCTGACGCGTCCGTCCGTCCGGACCGTCACGCTGCAGTTCGCCTTCAGGCCGGCCTCGATGCCTTCCTGTGCAACGCCTGCCACGGTGGCAGACAGCATGCAGGGCTGGCCGTCACCGTCCGCTTCTGCCGTGCTGACAACCTCCGCCGGAAGCTGACTCGCGAAGTCGATGCCCACCGACAGGGCCCCTCGCCGCCCGGCCTTCATGTGGCAGACGATGACGTCGTCGGCAAGCGATGCGAAGATCGTCCGCTCGTACCTTACATTATTATATATGTAGCTTGTGGTGGTGGTGGCGTCCTGCAGGTCCAGGTCGCGCTCGTAGCGACTGACGTCGCGATGCCCCAGGGAGAGGCGCACGCTGCCCAGCGGCAGGTAGCGCATGCCGTGCGGACCCTTGATGATGTGCTGTCCTATGAGCCGTGCGGCCTCCTGTTCCTTGCCCTCGAAGATGAGTCGGCGCACCTCAGGCAGTGCTCCGAGCGACTCCCGGCTGTTGTTCTCGTAGGGGCGTCCGCTCCAGAACGTCTCCTCGTTCAGGCAGATTACCTCCGTCTCGGTGCCCCCGTAGACCATGCCTCCCAAGTGGCTGTTGCCGATGGGGAGTGCCTCGAGCCATCCGGCCGCCGGCCGCGTGTACCACAGCCGCAGTTCCTGTTCGCCGTAAGCAGCGCATCCTCCCAAGGCAAGCATCAAGATTATCAGAAAAAACCGCATGTCTTTCATAGATGTTCCCTCCGTTTAATCCGCATAATCCGTGGTTGAAAATCGAAGTTTCAATTCGTTCAAATCGTGTAATTCGTTGTTAAAATAGACGTTCTAAATCCGTTTAATCCGCATAATCCGTGGTTGAAATCAAATCCCCGTTCAGGAGCTGACACTGACCTCGATGCCGAGCTGCCGTATGCGCCGGGCGATGTCCTGCATCCTGTCGGGGTCGGCTTTCAGCAGTCCGCCGACGGGTGTCTCGCGGTCCAGCGTGTAGAGCATCACGGAGCGGGGCCTGATGCGCCGGAGCGCCTCGAGGTACGGTCCGACGTACGCCTCGGTGGTGTTGTCGAGGTCGCGGCCCTCGTACTCGCCCCGCATGAGCATCGTCTGTATGATGCACTGCCCCCGGAAGAGCGCGAGGCACCCGATCTGTTCCTCCACGTCGTAGTGTCCCTGCGGGCGGTCCACATTATTTATATATTCGGGGCAGACGGTGTCGAGCTTCAGGATGTTGTTGTCGAAGTGCAACAGCGCCTCGCGTATCTCCGGGCGGCGTATCTGTGTGGCGTTCGAGAGGATGCTCATCTTGGCCGACGGACAGAGCTCGTCCCTGACGCGGCGCACCCTGTCGACGATTTCGGGGAAATGCGGGTGGAGCGTCGGCTCGCCGTTGCCCGCAAAGGTCAGCACGTCGGGCACCAGGCCCTCCTGCCGCATTTCCTGCAGCTTCGTGCGCAGACGGCTCTCCACCTCGTCGGGTGTGGGCAGAGGGTTCTTCGTGCGGCGCTCGCTGTTCAGTCCGCACTCGCAATAGATGCAGTCGAAGCTGCACACCTTGCCGCCCCGTGGCAACAGATTGATGCCGAGCGACACGCCGAGCCTGCGGCTGTGCACGGGCCCGAACACGGGGGAATCGTAGATAACTGTACTCATAACGACTACAAAGGTACGACAAATTAGCAACTATACAAAATTTCTTCCACCTGTTCTTACCACGAATTGCACGAATTACACAAAGTGAGAGTTTTTATTTTAACAACGGATTGAACGGATTACACGGATTGAGAGTTTTTATTTTAACAACGGATTGAACGGATTACACGGATTGAGAGTTTTTATTTTAACAACGAATTACACGAATTGAACGAATTGAAACTTCGAATTTCAACAACGGATTGAACCGATTACACGGATTGAGAGTTTTTATTTTAACCGCGGATTGCACGAATTACACAAAGTGAGAGTTTTTATTTTAACAACGAATTACACGAATTGAACGAATTGAAACTTCGAATTTCAACAACGGATTGAACGAATTACACGGATTGGTTTAATCGTTGTAAAGACAAAAAGTTCCGTCGGAGTCGTGTACGGTGGTCGGTCGATGTACGCGGGGCGTCACTTCCTGTCCTTCCAGTAGCCTGGCATGAGGAGGAACAGGACGGTGAATATCTCCAGACGGCCGATGAGCATATACGCACTCATGAGCCACTTGCCCGGAGCGGGGACGCCGGCGAAGGTGCTGGCGGGTCCGGTGGCACCGGTGGCCGGTCCGACGTTGCTCAGCATGCTGATGCTGCTGCCCAGGGCGGTGTCCACGTCGGCACCGAGCAGCGAGTAGCACGTCATGGCGATGACGACAAGCATGATGTAGATGAAGATGAAGGAGAGAGCCTGGCGAACTTTGTTCTCCGGCACTATCTGTCGGCCCACACGCACCCCGAGGACAGCTCGGGGATGGAGCATGAGGACGAGCTCGTTGAAGACGCTCTTGGCACAGATGATGATGCGGATAATCTTGATGCCGCCTGCCGTGCTGCCCGCACAGGCACCGATGGCCATGATGACCACCGTAGGCATCCAGAACGAAGCGCCCCACGACACATAGTCGAACTTCTGGGCGGAGAAGCCCGTGCTCGTCGCCACGCTGCTGACATGGAAGAGCGCCGAGCGCACCGTCTCCTCGAAGCCATGGGGCAAGGTGTCGCGGGCATTGTCGGGAACGGGAGCGAAGTAGAAGAGCAGCACAAAGCCGACCACGGCCACGGCCAGGTAGCCGAGGAAGACCCGCACCTCCTCGTTCTGGAACAGGACGCGGCTGCG
>DGTM01000005.1 GCA_002394305.1 Prevotellaceae bacterium UBA4336 | reverse complement strand
TGCTTTTCATTCTGGTTCATATCTATTCTTATTTTCTAAATTATTTAACTTTCGGAAGTAAAAGAGGAAGTAAAAATGGAAGTAAACTCGCTACGCTCGTGGAAGTTATGTGCTACGCACAGGACGATAGTTTTTTGCATCCCAATGGTATCGTCCAGCACGGAGTACTTTACTTCCTGCGCTGAAAGCGTATAACTTCCTATTTAACTCCATTTTATAACTTCCGAAACTTAAATAAATAATATATGCAGCAACAGAAGATCATCATTTTGGATTTCGGTTCGCAGACGACCCAGCTCATAGCCCGCCGCCTGCGCGAGCTCGACACATTCTGCGTGATTCTGCCCTACAACAAGTTCCCCGTGGGCGACCCCGACGTTATCGGCGTCATCCTGGCAGGCTCGCCCTACAGCGTCTACGACCCCGAAGCCTTCCGCGTCGACCTCAGCCAGTTCCGCGGACGCATGCCCGTCCTGGGCATCTGCTACGGCGCCCAGTTCATCAGCCACACGCTGGGCGGCAAGGTGGAACCCGCCGGCAGCCGCGAATACGGACGCGCCAACCTCTCCTCCATCGACACCGGCGACCGCCTCTTCCACGGCTTCGAGGAGAACAGCCAAGTGTGGATGAGCCACGGCGACACCATCACGGCTCTGCCCGAAGGCTTCCACGCCATAGCCAGCACCGAGAAGGTGAAGTACGCAGCCTATGCCGCCGACGCCGAACCCATCTGGGGCGTGCAGTTCCACCCCGAGGTGTTCCACACGCTGCAGGGCACGCTGCTCCTGAAAAACTTCGTGGTCGACATCTGCGGCAGCCGTCAGGACTGGTCGCCAGCCAACTTCGTGGAGACCACCGTCGCCGAGCTGCGCCAGCAGATTGGCCAGGACCACGTCATCCTCGGACTCTCTGGCGGCGTGGACAGCACCGTCTGTGCCGTCCTGCTCAACCGCGCCATCGGCAACCAGCTGACGTGTATCTTCGTGGACCACGGCATGTTGCGCAAGAATGAGTTCCAGAATGTGATGAAGGACTACGAGTGCCTGGGCCTGAACGTCGTCGGCGTGGATGCCAGCAAGCGCTTCTTCTCGGACCTCGACGGCGTGACCGACCCCGAACAGAAACGCAAAATCATCGGCCGCGACTTCATCGAGGTGTTCAATGATGAAGTAAACAAGTTGACAAGTAAACGAGTTGATACAGAAACACAGACGAACAACTCGTCAACTCGTCAACTCGTCAACTCGTCAACTCATTTCTGGCTTGCCCAGGGCACCATCTACCCGGACCGCATCGAGAGCCTCAACATCACGGGCAAGGTCATCAAGAGCCACCACAACGTGGGCGGCCTGCCGAAGGAGATGAACCTCAAGCTGTGCGAGCCGCTGAAGTGGCTCTTCAAGGACGAAGTGCGCCGCGTCGGCCGGCAGCTCGGCATTCCCGAGCACCTCATCGGGCGCCATCCCTTCCCCGGTCCGGGACTGGCCGTACGCATCCTGGGCGCTATCACGCCCGAGAAGGTGCGCGTCCTGCAGGAAGCCGACGACATCTTCATCCAGGGCTTGCGCGACTGGGGCCTCTACGACCAGATATGGCAGGCAGGCGCCATCCTGCTCTCCGATGTCCGCAGCGTAGGCGTGATGGGCGACGAACGCACCTACGAGAACCCCGTGGCACTACGCGCCGTGACCAGCACCGACGCCATGACCGCCGACTGGGCCCACCTGCCCTACGAGTTCCTTGCCAAGGTCTCGAACGACATCATCAACAAGGTGAAGGGCGTCAACCGCGTCTGCTACGACATCTCGTCGAAGCCGCCTTCGACCATCGAATGGGAATAAGACCGACCGCAATAACAGGAAAGCCAGGGCAAGCACCCTGGCTTTCTGCTTTACAGCGAACAGGCTTCCAAAATAAGCGTTAGGCTCTTCCGGAATAAGAGCTGGGCTCTTCTGAAATAAGCGTTAGGCTCTTCCGAGATAAGCGCGTGCCGTGCCGGAAACAGAAAAGGGGATGTGTCAAGCTTGACGCATCCCCCTAATCTTTTATGCTCGGTCAGTTGATTATTCAGCCTCGGGAGCAGCAACGCTATCAGCGCAGCAGCTGTCTGCACCGCAGCAGCTATCTGCTGCACAGCAAGGAGCTTCCTCTACTACTGCAACGCTGTCGCTGTCGCAGCTAGAACCCTGCTCGGTCTTCTGACCACAAGATGCGAAAGATACAGCTACAACAGCTGCAAACACAAATGCTAACTTCTTCATTTTTCTTTTACTTTTAAGTTTATAAAACAATCATTTGCTTATTAAAACGCTGCAAAGGTACGACGATTTTATGAATTACGTGCAACTTTTTATAAACTTTTTTTCTCTTTTTTATCACACTCCACGCTAAGTGCTTGATATTCAGCTTTGGCATTTTTACACAATTCACGCCGAATTTGGCTGAATCAGAAAAAAAGTGTATCTTTGTGGCATGAATAGTCTCAAAGGGAAGAAAGCGGCGTACTATACCCTGGGCTGCAAACTCAACTTTGCCGAAACGAGTACAATCGGCAAACAGATGGCGGCAGCGGGGGTGGAGACGGTCGCTGGCGGCGAGGTGGCCGACATCTGCATCGTGAACACATGCAGCGTGACGGAGGTGGCCGACAGCAAATGCCGGCAGGCCATCAGCCGCATGGCACGCCGTCACCCGGGAGCACTGATGGTCGTGACTGGCTGCTACGCACAGCTCAGGCCGGAGCGCGTGGCCGCCCTCAGCGCCGTGGACCTGGTGATAGGCGCCGAGCAGAAGGGCGACATCCCGCGCTACGTGGCCGAAGCACTCGGCAGGCGGAGCCAAGCCACAGCCCCGGCGCCGGGAGGACAGCGGCCATCTGCCCACGAGCACATCACCGTGCGCACACCCGACATACGCTCCTTCGTCCCGAGCTGCGCCTGCGGCGAACGCACACGCTACTTCCTGAAGGTACAGGACGGCTGCGACTACTACTGCACCTACTGCACCATTCCCTTTGCCCGCGGACGCAGCCGCAACGGCACCATCGCGTCCCTCGTGGAGCAAGCCCAGGAGGCAGCACGGCAAGGCGGCAAGGAAATCGTCCTGACAGGCGTCAACATCGGCGACTTCGGCAAGACGACGGGCGAGAAGTTCATCGACCTGCTCCGCGCCCTCGACCGCGTGGAAGGCATCCAGCGCTACCGCATCAGCAGCATCGAGCCCAACCTGCTCACCGAAGAGGTCATCGGCTTCTGCAGCGAGAGCCGCGCCTTCATGCCCCACTTCCACATCCCCCTGCAGAGCGGCAGCGACGAGGTGCTGCGCCTCATGCACCGGCGCTACGACACGGCCTTCTTTGCCGAGAAGATAGCACAGGTGCGCCGTCATATCCCCGACGCCTTCATCGGTGTGGACGTCATCGTGGGCATGCGCGGCGAGACGGAGGAGCTCTTCGCACAGTCGCGCACCTTCATGGAGGCCCTGCCCGTCAGCCAGTACCACGTGTTCAGCTACAGCGAGCGCCCCGGCACGAAGGCGCTGGAGATACCGGGCGCTGTCCCGCCCGAAGAGAAGCACGAGCGCAGCAGGCAAATCCTCGAGCTGAGCGACAAGAAGCTCCGTACACATTATAATATATATATAGGGCAGACGCGCCCCGTCCTGCTGGAGAAGCCCCCCACCGCCCCCCAAAAAGGCAGGAGAGTAATGCACGGCTTCACGGACAACTACATAAGGGTAAGCCTCACCCCCGACCCCTCCCTGGGGACAGGGGAGATGTCCAACACCATCATCCCGGTCCGCCTGGGCGAATGGAACGAAGCGGGCGATGCGCTGAGGGGAAGCCTCCTCCCGGCTCCCCCTCAGGAGAATGCCTGAAATGACCTAACCGCAAACTAACAGTAAACAGTAACTCGTCAAACCGTAAATAATGTTGTCCATCGTCATACTGAACTGGAACGGTGCCGACATGCTGCGCCGCTTCCTGCCGTCCGTCATCGAGCACTCGCCCGAGGCGGAAGTCATCGTGGCGGACAACGGCAGCACCGACGACTCGATGCGCCTGCTTGCAGAGGAATTTCCCCACATCCGCACCATTCGGCTCGACCGCAACTACGGCTTTGCCGAAGGCTACAACCGCGCCCTCGCACAGGTCGACAGCGACCTCTACCTGCTGCTCAACAGCGATGTCCGCGTGGAGGAAGGATGGCTCTCGCCCATGCTCAGCTACATGGAGACGCACCCCGAAGTGGCTGCCTGCCAGCCCAAGATACGCTGCGAGTGGGCTCCGGACATGCTGGAGTACGCCGGTGCCTGCGGCGGCTACATCGGCCGGCTGGGATTCCCCTTCTGCCGGGGACGCATCCTGGGCACAGTGGAGCGCGACGAAGGGCAGTACGACACCATCGCCCAGGTTGCCTGGGCCACAGGAGCCGCCCTGCTCATACGGCGCGAGGCCTACATCGAGGCAGGCGGACTGGACGCACGCTTCTTTGCCCACCAAGAGGAGATCGACCTCTGCTGGCGCCTGCGGAGCCGCGGCTACAGCATCGTCTGCATACCGCAGAGCGTGGTCTACCATGTGGGCGGCGGCACACTGCCGACGGAAAGCCCACGCAAAGCCTACCTCAACTTCCGCAACAACCTGCTGCTGCTCTACAAGAACCTGCCGGAGAAGACCTTCCGCTCCGTCATGCCCTGGCGACGCCTGCTCGATGCCGCCGCCGCCCTGCACTTCCTCGTCGGAGGGCACTGGGCCGCCTGCCGCGCCGTCTGCCGCGCTCACATTGACTTCCGGCGCACACGCCACGAGTTCGATGCCGACAGAGACCGCAACCTGGCCGCAACGGTCGTCCCTGCCGAGCAGATACTCAGCCCCATCAACCTCCTGTGGCAATACTATGCCAGAAGGCGTCACACATTCAGCCGGTTGCCGCTTTAAGCGTCTTTAATATTTATTAAAGAAAAAAAGTATTGCCGCCAGGCAGCGCCTGCAAAAAAAATCGTACCTTTGCACAGGAAAAAGCATACCGACGAGAAATGAAAGCAAGAATCCTATCCTTCCTATCCTTCTTACTGCTCTGTGCCGGCACAGCCTCCGCACAGCAGGCGTGGACGTTGCAGGACTGCATTGACTATGCACAGCAGCACAACATCCAGGTGCAGAAGAACCGCCTCAGCCAGGAGCGCGGCGAAGTGACGCTCTGGCAGGACAAAGGCGCACTCTTCCCCAGCCTGAGCTTCAACACGAGCCACAGCGTGGGCTACCGCCCCTTCACCGAAGTCCTCAACGTGGTGCAGGGCGACCAGGTGACGAGCACACGCAGCAACGTCACCTACCAGGGAAACTACGGCCTGAATGCCAACGTCACGCTCTGGAACGGCGGCATCAACTACAAGAACATCGAGGCGCAGAAGCTGCAGAACCGCATCGCAGCCCTCACAACGGAACAGAGCGAGCTCACCATCCAGGAGCAGATAGCACAGCTCTACGTGCAGATAATGTACACGAAGGAGGCGGGGAAGGTCAACCGGCAGCTCCTTGCCACCGCACAAAGCCAGTACGACCGCGGCGTGGAGATGATGAACCAGGGACAGATGGCCCGCGCCGACGTCGTCCGGCTCGAGGCACAGCTCAGCAGCGCACAGTACGCCGTGGTCAACAGCGAAACGCAGCTTGCCAACTACAAGCGACAGCTGAAGGCCCTGCTCGAGCTCGACCTCAACACGACCTTCGACGTGGCAGGCAACATCCCCTCCGACGAGCAGGTGCTGGCCCTCGTGCCCAGCGCACAGGAGGCCTACGCCAAGGCCCTCGAGACGCGCCCCGAGATAAAGAGCGCCGAACTTAGCATCGAGGCGGCCGACATGCAGCTGAACATCGCCAAGCGCGGATACCTGCCCACCATCGGCGCAAGCGCAAGCCTGGGCAGCACACAAACCAGCGGCAGCAGCAAAGGATGGGGCGAACAGATGAAGACCAACCTGAACATGAGCGCCGGACTCAACCTGAGCGTCCCCATCTTCGACGGACGGCGCAACGCATCGAACGTCAAGACTGCCAAGCTGCAGCAGCTCTCATCGAAGCTCGACCTGCAGGACAAGAAGAACGCCCTCTCCAGCACCATCGAGCAGTACTGGCTCAACGCTAACAGCGGACAGCAGAACTACATCGCCGCCAAGACACGCGTCAAGAGCCAGGAGGCCAGCTACGAACTGCTGAACGAACAGTTCCAGAACGGACTAAAGAACACCGTGGACGTGCTGCAGGGGCGCGACAACGTCATCAGCGCCGAGCAGGACATGCTGCAGAGCAAGTACATGGCCCTGCTCAACATACAGCTGCTGAAGTTCTACACAGGAGAGAAGATTGAACTATAGACCCCCTATCTCCCCCCCTTAGGGGAAAAGAAACAGTAAATGATTAAATCGTAAATAAAGTGATGAGACACCAGACATTCATGAAAGCTGCGATGCTGACACTGGCAGCAGGCATCATGGGCAGTTGCGGCAAGAAGATTGAGTTCACTTACACCGAGGTGGAGGCGGCAAAGCAGGACGTCACGACGACCGTGACGGCCACCGGCACCATCGAGCCCGTCACGAGCGTCGACGTCGGCACACAGGTGAGTGGCATCGTCAGCAAGCTCTACGTCGACTACAACAGCGAGGTCAAGGCCGGCCAAATCATTGCCGAGCTCGACCGCACCAACCTCATAAGCGAACTCAGCAGCGCACAGGCCAACCTGAAGAGCGCACAGAGCGAGCTCGACTACCAGAAGACGAACTACGAGCGCTACAAGGCACTCTATGACAAGGGCCTCATCTCGGCCAACGACTTCGAACAGGCACGCCTCTCCTGCATCAAGGCACAGCAGACGGTGACACACCAGAAGGAGAACGTCAAGAAGGCGCAGACCAACCTGGGCTATGCCACCATCACCAGCCCCATCGACGGCGTCGTGCTGAAGAAGGAAGTGGAGGAGGGACAGACGGTCGCCTCGAGCTTCAACACCCCCACCCTCTTCACCATTGCCAAGGACCTGACCGACATGCGCGTCATCGCCGACGTGGACGAGGCTGACATAGGCGAGGTGAAGGAAGGGCAGCGCGTCAGCTTCTCGGTGGACGCCTTCCCCAACGACACCTTCCAGGGCGTCGTCACACAGGTGCGACAGCAGGCCACGACGGAGAGCAACGTCGTGACGTACGAGGTGGTCATCAGCGCGCCCAACCAAGACCTGAAGCTCAAGCCGGGACTGACGGCCAACGTCGTCATCTACACCCTCGAGATGCCCGACGTACTCGCCATCCCCAGCAAGGCGCTCCGCTTCAAGCCCAGTGAGGCGATGCTCAACGAGGGCGAGACCATCACGGACATCGACAGCCCCCTGAAGGTGTGGACGAAGGAAGGGCCGAACATCAAGGCCATAGCCATACAGACCGGCGTGACCAACGGCACGCTGACGCAAGTGACCAGCGGCCTGCAGCCCGGCACGATGGTCATCACCGACGTGCAGAGCAACGAAGGCGACCTGGAGGGCGAACAGCAGCAGAGCAACCCCTTCATGCCGAAGCCCAGGAACAGGAACAACGACAAGGATAAGAAGAAATAGACCAGACCCCCTAACCCCCTTTAGGGGGAATAATATTACAACTAAGGGTTTTCGGATGTTTCAATCAACCACAGATTAAGTAGATTAAGCAAATTAATGCCGCAGAGGGATAAAATTTGAAACGATTCAACGGATTGGGTAATGTCTGTAATCTGATAAATCCGAATTAAATCTGAACAAGAAAGAACGTATAATCTGTTAAATCTGCTAAATCCGTGGTTTAAGATACTTCTTCGGCAAAAGCCTCAAGCACAGGCGAAACCGAAAGTTGGAATACTAATATACATGTAATTATGTCAGACGTAAGCAATAAGCAAGAGTCCCCCCTAAAGGGGGATAGGGGGTCGAAAGTCGTCATCGAGCTGCGGGACGTGCGCCGCGACTTCCACGTCGGCAGCGAGGTGGTGAAGGCCCTCCGCGGTGTCAGCTTCAAGATACACGAGGGCGAGTTCGTCACCATCATGGGCACATCGGGCTCCGGCAAGAGCACGCTGCTCAACCAGCTGGGCTGCCTGGACACACCCACCAGCGGCGAGTACATCCTGGACGGCGTGCCCGTGCGCAAGATGCGACGCAGCGAACGGGCCGTGCTCCGCAACCGCAAGATCGGCTTCATCTTCCAGAACTACAACCTGCTGGCGAAGACCACTGCCGTGGAGAACGTCGAGCTGCCCCTGATGTACAACAAGACGTACAATGCCCGGCAGCGCCGCGAAGCCGCCATCAAGGCCCTGCAAGCCGTGGGACTGGGCGACAGGCTCGACCACAAGAGCAACCAGATGTCGGGCGGACAGATGCAGCGCGTCGCCATCGCACGCGCCTTGGTCAACAACCCTGCCGTCATCCTGGCCGACGAAGCGACGGGTAACCTCGACACGCGCACCTCGTTCGAGATACTCGTCCTCTTTCAGGAGCTGCACCGCCAGGGCCGCACCATCATCTTCGTCACACACAACCCCGAGATAGCACAGTACAGCAGTCGCAACATCATGCTGCGCGACGGCAAGATACGCGAGGACGTGGAGAACCCCAACATCCTCTCCGCTGCCGAAGCGCTGGCTGCCCTGCCAAAAAACAACGACGATTAATATGAGCATAAAGAACCTACTGAAAGTCGCCATCACCGCCATCATGAGCAACAAGTTCCGCTCCTTCCTGAGCATGCTTGGCATCATCATCGGCGTGGCAGCCGTCATCATCATGATGGCCATCGGACAGGGCTCGAAGCAAAGCATACGTGCCGACCTGAGCAAGATGGGCACCAACCTGCTCACCATCCGCCCGGGCGGCGAGATGCGAGGCGGTGTCCGGCTCGACCCGTCGGCCATGCAGACCCTCAAGCCTGCCGACTACGAAAGCATCCTGAACGAGGCCAAGCTCGTCACACACGTCAGCCCCGAGGTGACAAGCGGCGGACAGGTCATCTACGGCTCCAAGAACACCAACAGCACGATGTACGGCGAGAGTCCCGACTACATGACCATCAAGCTCTGGGACATCAAGAGCGGCGACTGCTTCACCGAGGAAGACGTGCTGAAGAGCTCGAAGGTATGCATCGTCGGCACCACGATTGTCAAGGAGCTCTTCGGCAGCGAGGATGCCGACTGCATCGGCAAGATTATCCGCTTCAAGAGCATCCCCTTCCGCATCATCGGCGTGCTGAAGTCGAAGGGCTACAACAACTGGGGCATGGACCAGGACAACGTCATGATAGCTCCCTACACGACGGTGATGAAGCGCATTGCCGCCCAGACCTTCTTCAGCAGCATCGTGATGAGCGCGCTGGCCGAAGAGCTGAGCGACGAAGCCATCGAGGAGGTGACGCAGATACTGCGACGCAACCACAAGCTGAAGGATGATGCCGACGACGACTTCACCATTCGCTCCCAAGCCGAATGGATGGAGACGATGTCGTCCACTATGGACACCATCACGCTCATCCTCGTCGTGGCAGCCGCCTTCTCGTTGCTCGTGGCAGGCATCGGCATCATGAACATCATGCTGGTGAGCGTCACCGAGCGCACCAAGGAGATCGGTCTGCGCATGAGCGTCGGCGCCCGAGGCATCGACATCATGAGCCAGTTCCTCATCGAGAGCGTCATGATATCGCTGACGGGAGCCTTGCTCGGCGTGGCCCTCGGCTATGGCGGCAGCTGGCTGGCAAGGGATGTACTGATGATGCCCAGCAGCGTTCCCTTCTGGAGCGTCGGACTCAGCTTCTGCATCTGCGCCTTCATCGGCATCTTCTTCGGTTACGTCCCGGCACGCAAGGCTGCACGAATGGACCCGATTGAAGCAATAAGATATGAATAAGAGACCCTCCCCGGCCCTCCCTTAAAGGGAGGGAGACAGATGGCAAATGATTAAATGTTAAATATAATATAGAATATATCGATTATGAAAACTAACTCATTATTAAGTCTCCCCTTTAAGGGGAGGTTTGGAGGGGTCTTTGTCCTTCTGTTCTGCTTGCCTCTCTGCCTCATGGCAGTCAAGAAAGACTATATGAAAGACCCGAAGTACCTGCTCGGAGCGGTGCCCGAAGTGGACGGCATCGTCACCTTCCAGAAGAACTTCACCGTGACGGAGAAGAACGAACAGCAAATCTACGACATCATGCTCGCCTACGTCAAGAACTCCATCATCGCCGGCGGCATCCCCAACCAGCAGCCGGAGTACACGCGCATCGTCTCCGAGGACCGCGGCAGCGGCACCATCGTGGCCCGCGTCGAGGAGTACATGACCTTCAGCCACGTCTTCCTCAACCTCGACCGCACCCGCTTCCGCTACCTCCTCAGCGCCTCCGTCAAGGGGCAGAAGGTCAGCCTCGTCCTCACACAAATCTCGTACTATTACAACGAGGACATGGAAGGCAAGAACGGCGAGACAATCAAGGCCGAGGAGTGGATAACGGACAAGGTGGCCGTCAACAAGAAGGGCACGAAGCTCTACCCCCGCAGCGGCAAGTTCCGCCGCATGACCGTGGACCGCGTAGAGGCCATCTTCGACGGCTTCATGGACGCTCTCTCCACAATGGAGGTCCAGGACCAAGTCCTGACCAAGAAGCGCAAAGGCATCGTAGAGGAATAAACAGCAATGAACACCCGACTCCTATCGCTCTGCTTGCTCCTGCTCACGGCTGCCGATGCCCTGAGCCAATGCAGATACTGCAACTCATACGAAGACTTCGTCAACGACAAGTGGCAGCCGCTGGACACCCTCTACAGCAAAAAGCACGGGAACGGCTATGTGTTCCTGTGGGGAGTCGGCGGCTATAAGCTGACCACGGGAGACAAGGCCACCGACGCGACGGTGAAGAAATCCTTTGCTGCGATGCAAGGGAAGACGCTCTTCGTAAATGGTCACAGGCTGAAGTGCGGCAAGCAGATTATGGGTAAAGGCTTCTGCAAGGCCGCCCGTATCAACCGCTACAACATCGTCTTCACCAGTAACATCATGCCTGCCGATTACAACTCCTCCCAGATGGCGGGAGCTATGGCGGCTACAATTGGAGCAATAGCTGTACAAGGAGGAGCAATAGGCGGAGCCGTAGCAGGCTTAGCAGGAGGCATTGTCGGAGGCACCATGGGCGGAGTGCAAGCCACGAAGACCATGAAGCATCCCGTCTGCCACATCGTTGCTCCTTCTGCCGACGACGAGAAGCAGACAACCATAGTGCCCCTCGACGACCATCTAATGGACAAGCTTCTACTGAGCCGCAACCTCACCAAACTGCACGACAAATACTACGCCGAGAAGGATAAGGACAAACGCATGCAAGCCAGCCGCGTCATCCCCATCCTCGAGAAGGCAGGCATCATCGAATAAAATCCATCAAACCCCTCAGTTCTATGAAACACCTCATCATTATCCTGTCCCTGTGCTGCATTGCAACGACTGCTGATGCCAAGAAGAAAAAGACCAGCGGCAACCCCATCTTCCCCGGTTGGTATGCCGACCCCGAAGGTGCTGTCCTCGACGGAAAGTACTGGGTCTTCCCCACCTACAGCGCTCCCTACGACGAGCAGCTGCACTTCGACGCCTTCTCGAGCAAAGACCTCGTGAACTGGACTAAGCACGAGAATGTCATCACCAAGGCTGACATCCCCTGGCTTCGCCGTGCGCTTTGGGCTCCCGCCATCATCGAGGCTAACAACAAGTTCTACCTCTTCTTCGGCGGCAACGATGTGCACGAAGGCGAGGTGGGCGGCATCGGCGTGGCTGTAAGCGACAAGCCCGAAGGCCCCTACAAGGATGCCCTCGGCAAACCGCTTATCAATGAAATCGTCAACGGCGCACAGCCCATCGACCAGTTCGTCTTCCGCGACGACGACGGACAGTACTATATGTTCTACGGCGGCTGGCGCCATTGCAACGTCTGCAAGCTGAGCCCCGACCTGCTCTCCATCGTGCCTTGGGAAGACGGACAGAAGTTCCACGAGATTACGCCCAGCAAGGAGTACGTGGAAGGTCCCTTCATGCTGAAGCGCGGCGGCAAGTACTACTTCATGTGGAGCCAGGGCGGATGGACCGGTCCCGACTACTGCGTGGCCTATGCCATCAGCGACACACCCTTCGGACCCTTCGAGCTCAAGGGCAAAATCCTGCAGCGCGACGAGAGCATCGCCCGCGGTGCCGGCCATCACAGCGTCATCAAGGTGCCCGGCAAGGACGAGTACTACATCATCTACCACCGCCGTCCCCTCGAGGAACGCGACGGCAACCACCGCGTCACCTGCATCGACCGCCTCATCTTCAACCCCGACGGCACCATCCAGCCCGTGAAGATGACCTTCGAGGGCGTCGGGAAAAACAAAATCAGGAAGCGATAGAAACGCAGAATGGCAAAAGCAATGTACTGAAGGATTTGAAGACTTTCATGGAAAGCCACTTTAAGTCCGAAGAGGATGCTGATGCTAACTCGCTTTATAGCCAAGTTCTTCGCAAGTTGAAGGAGATGGATGATAAACTGGCAAACTATTATACTAATTTCTTTTAGCATCGTGAAGGCATGAGCAAAAAGTCGATCCGTTTTTTTAACGACCGTGAGGTACGTGCCGTTTGGGACGAAGAGCACAACAAATGGTGGTTTTCGGCTACGGACATTGTGCGGGCCATCAACGATGAGGAGGATTATACCAAGTGTCGCAACTACTGGAAATATTTGAAGGGCAAATTCCGCAAAGAGAGCATCGAACTGGTTAGTATCACTAACCACTTCAAATTCGAGGCTCCTGATGGCAAGCAACGTAAGGCCGATGCGCTGGATGCGGAGGGTGTGCAGACATTGGCCACGCACTACCCCAACAATCGGGCTAATGCCTTTCTCAATTGGTTCACCTATAGCGACAACAGCATTGACGGACAGAGCAAAAAAAAAGCATACACGCTGATAGAGAGTGGTTTGCTCGACAGTATGGAGCCTGGAACGGTGAAGTGCCTACAGCAGATTCATGCCTACCTCTTCGGCGGACTCTATGACTTTGCCGGGCAGATACGCACCAAGACCATTTGGAAAGACGGTACGCTGTTTTGTCGCGCCGAATATCTGATGCAGAATCTAAGGCTCATTGAACAGATGCCAGAAACTTCTTTCGATGAGATAGTCAATAAGTATGTAGAAATGAACGTGGCGCATCCCTTTATGGAAGGCAATGGGCGTTCTACTCGCATCTGGCTGGACCTGATGTTTAAGAAACGCCTAAAACTGTGTGTCGATTGGAGCCAGATAGACAAGAAACACTATTTGGAAGCGATGCGGAGAAGTACAACTGACGCGACATACATTAAGGCTTTGCTTAACGGGGCGATGACAGGCAAGATTGATGACCGTGAGATTTTTATGAAAGGCATAGACTACTCTTACTATTACGAGCAGGAAGAATAGCGTATGGAACTATTGCAATACAAATATCATGATGCCTATATCATACAAGCCAGCAGCACGGATATAGGTTGTCGTGGCGGAAGTTCAAGGTGAGAGCCAAGCTACTGCCGCCAGAGCAGTATTGCAATTATGTGATGGCGAGTGGCGGTACGCTGAGAGTGTATAATGCTGACAGCTAAGTGATGGACGAGGTGGCAGAGGCTAACTGGCATGAGGCCCGACCAGTTTTCTTTGAAGACCACAAGTCACTACTGTCCCGTTAAAGTGGACTAATCGTTCTTTGAAATCGCTGAAATAAAGTCTTTTACGAGCGGTTTGGAGAGTCAACGGACTTGAACAACTTTGGGGAGCTATACCGAATACAGCGGATGGAGTCCTTCTTCGTCGTCAGAGCCAAGAGCAACTTACAGTACAGGTGTGTCAGGTGGAAGCGTCGGATGCCTAAGAACATACTCACAGATGCAGAGATTGAACTGACGGTCTACAAGAGCCGCAAGGACTATCCCGAGAATCTGCGTCTCGTCAGATACTATGACGAAGAGCAGGACAGGGAGTTCATGTTCCTGACCAACGCGATGGACTTGACAGCACAGCAGATAGCCGACCTCTACAAGAACCGATGGCAGATAGAGCTGTTCTTCAAGTGGCTCAAGCAGCACCTCAAGATTAAGAAGTTCTGGGGCACTACGGAGAACGCTGTCAGAATACAGATCAACGCAGCCATTACGGCTTACTGTCTCGTGGCGATTGTCCAGCATGACATGCAGTTGAAGCGCTCGACTTATGAGGTCTTGCAAATCCTCAGCATGTCACTCACGGACAAGACACCGCTCAGAGAACTGTTCGATAAGACTTATTCCAATGATGTCAAAGAGCAATTTGGTCTCCTTATTCCGGGGTTGTTTGATTAATATTTAACTCGTCCCAATTTTAACGGGACACCAATGATTTTCAATAACTTATGAATCATAATCTATTGGTTTAGTTCCACATTTACCTGTGCATATACTTGCTATAGTCTTCTTTTGGTTGGTTAGAGGATGGCGTTTGGATATTATTTTTAGACAATTCATCAAGAATTCCTCTTAATAATGCATTATTCTCTTTTAATTCAGTCTCTATCGAGTATATTTTAAAATACCATAAAACCAATGGACGTAATATAAGATAGATACCTCCACCTACAATGACAATTAATGCTACTACGGCTAATGAATAGAACAAGTAACCTGAAATTAAATCTGACATATTATTATAGTTTAAAGATTAATTATTAAAATAGTTCCAAGATACACAATTTAGTGCTCCCCCCTTTTTAACTATTCCCTTTACCTCTACTGATATAATTGTAGAATCAGGAAAAATGCTGGATATTTGCTCTATGGCAAGTTTGTCACTGGGTATCTCTAATTGAGGAACAAAAATCAAATTATTAACCTGAAGATAATTGATATGAGCCCAACTATTAACTCTTTGTGCAGAACCATATTCAAGTTCAGAGATCTGTGAAAAGTATGGGTTAAGTGCATCCAAAATCTTTAGTCTCAATTCAGGATCTATATCTTTGTAATTGTTTATAAGCACATGATTATCCGAAACGTATCGGACCATTCCATCAGCATGTCCAAATTTCTCTTCTTTGTCCCAAGGAATGACTACAAGTTTTGCAGAGAAGACTCTTTCGATTTCTGCAGCAACATCTTCTTTGCTGAAACCAGAGTTCTCAACAAAAATCTTGTCGGTCATAATTATCTTGTCACCGCACATAATCACATTACCTCCATCGATGACAAGCTTGGTTTTTGTAACAGAGTCATTTGATAGGTCAAACACCTCCTCTACATTGTCAGTGATATACTGCTTATCCTTCTCGTTCTGTAGGTAATCAGGATTATAGACATATGAAACATAGTGTCCGTTTGAATATGCTGGCATATAATCACGTACCCATATGTCCTTCGTATTTGGAAGAAGACCGTATGCTATTCCGTTCTCTTCAAGGGCTTGCTTGATGTTTGTCCAACAACTGTACGCTGTCAGGTGTTGCGAAAAGAATACTTTCTGGTTTAATGTTGCTTTTGGCATAACCTCTTCTGCTTTCGTGTTTGGGATTTCCTCTGCTCCTTGCTTTGTTATAGGCGTTGCTCTTATTTCTGAATATTGTTTTCTTAACGACTGACCTTTAGTATCTATCAGTTCTTTGCATAAATCTTCTGTTGGTTCAATTTCATTTTCAACACAGATTTCAAGAAGTAGTTTTTCAATACCTTTGCCACTTAGAACGAATTTATTAATATACGACTCCTTGATGCGTCCATTCACAAACTTGTTCTTGTTAAGCTTATTTAAGATCTTCCTCCTTTGTACGTCAGTTGAGTTCTTATCTGCAATTTGTTTTAGCAAAGAATATGCAGTCTTTTGTTTTGCATGTTGCTTCATTACTCCATGAAGCCAGGCACAGCCAGTTACTATGCCAAAGATTCCGGCAATAATGCCAATTATTGATTCTACATTCATACTCTATTAATTATATCGTGACTTCATTACACTCTCTTTCCTTCCATCTTATCTATAAAAGTTTCATATATAAGAGGGTAAGCATCGCTTGCATTGAATGATATGCCTGGACGCAGAAGGGATTGCATATCGTTGGTGAACTCAGAATCTGCCATCTTCTCTTGCATGTTATTGACAAACTGCTTATAGGACGGAGCCTTGTCAACGACAAACTCCATATATTTCATGTAGCATTGAAGGACTTTATCAACATCCACTTCCTTGCGCTGTAAAGCGATATAAAGGTCAAAGAGGTCACGGCCTTTCTTGCGCTGATAAAGGGCACGAAGTTTGGTTCCCAAGAGTTCTTCGAAATGATAGGTCGTCAGTTCTGCTTCACCCGTAAACCATGAGTTCTCCACTTTGAACGGAATCTTTGTCAGTCCAAGTACGTTGAAATGTTCGAAGCAATTAATTTCAATTTTCAGACGTATCTGTACCGTTGGCGGTATTTCAGACTCCACGCGGAACAGCATTGTATTATTGTATCGCTTCTGCTTGGTTACTCTATCTGGTAGCCAATCAAAAACTTCTCCCAATCGATACATAATAGGCTTGATAGGTCCAGGAGTAATCTGAACCAAGTCAATGTCCTCACTATATCGAGGCTGAGGCGAGAGATATAGTTTATGCAAGGCTGTTCCTCCTCGGAATGCCAACTGCGATGCCAAGAACTCATCGCTAAAGATGGAAACCAAGGCACGACAGATAATCAAGTCTTGCTCTATCTGTGCATTATCTATCCAGGGAGCATGCTCGCTCCACTGTTGTATAGCTGTTCTGTTTATCATATATCGTCTGTTTCTATTTCTACATTTACGTGTATCTTCCATCGGCTGTCTCTGGATGATGGATTATCTTCTGCCGATGTGCTCAAAGGTTGATATTTAAGATAACCCAAAGATGCTCGAAGCTGTTCATACAATTTATCTGCTAACTTCTTTTCCCCGACAACATTTTCAAGTATATAGCCAAGTCGTTGCCATACAACCTTTTTCACATAAGTTGCAAGTGGCGCAAACTGATTATTAATGTCAATCTGCTCTGAAAGTTCTTCAAGTATGGTGGCGACTCGCGACAATCCACCCACATGTTGCTGATACTGCACAAGGTCTGCGGCGGTTAGAAGAGGATTTGATATACGGATAGTTCCCGTCTCTGAATTCTTT
Organism: Prevotellaceae bacterium UBA4336; assembly: GCA_002394305.1. Classification (GTDB taxonomy): domain Bacteria; phylum Bacteroidota; class Bacteroidia; order Bacteroidales; family Bacteroidaceae; genus Physcousia. The sequence goes on along the minus strand of DGTM01000005.1, from coordinate 34 downwards.
GTAATCAGAGCTTCCTCTGGCAGTCCATCCCGAT
>DGTM01000041.1:2943-107909 GCA_002394305.1 Prevotellaceae bacterium UBA4336 | reverse complement strand
TCCTCTTTTACTTCCGAAAGTTATTTTTATTCACAAAACAAGTAAAACGAGTAAAGTATATTGCAAAAGAATTTGCGAAACACGTATATTAGTAAAACAAGTAAACAAGCAATAATGGAGAAAAGGATTATTTCAGCACTCGCCGTCCTGCTTGCTTTCGCTGCGGGAACACTGGCACAACAGACTAACGACGGTAACAAGGTAAAACGCATCACCTTCGACCGCGAACAAGTGGAAATTGAATATACCGACGGCACACGCGAAGAAGTGAAAGATGCCGTCACCATAAGCCGGGAGGAAATCGCTAATGGAATCAGGACTGTCAAGACTGCCGGACAACAGTCCGCTCGCCGGTGGTACACCGTCGATGGTCGTCCCTTGCAGGGTGAACCCCGACAGAAGGGCGTCTACATCGTGAGAGACCAGAATAACGTAAAGAAAACCGTCAGGAAGTAAGCAGCCATGAAGAAGATACTACTTTCCTCCCTGTTCCTCCTCCTGGCTTGCATCGCCACAGAGGCCAAAGTCGTCAAGGTGACACTCACGGACGGCACCGCCAAGGTATTCACCACTTCCGAACTGGCAGCCATCGACTTCAACGCCGACGGCACTGTCGTCATCACCACCTACGACGGTCGGCAACTGCCGGCACTCAGCGCCGACATCGAGGAGCTGACCATTGGCGAAGAAGCCGTCGTCACCAAGGTGTTTCCCGACACCCTGAGCTTCAACATCGACGCGGACGGCACTCCCGTCAGCCTCCCCAACGACCGCGCCATCATGAAGGTGAACTATGTCTATCCCAGCATCGACCCCTTCGGCGAGCCCATCACCCTGAGCGGCACCATGCTCATCCCCGAAGAGATATGGACGGGACGGCGCTGCAGCGAGGGCATCTTGATGGTGAACCACTACACCAAGTTCCATCGCGACGAGGCACCCACCCGCAGCAACGGCGAGCTGGAGAACATCCTGCTGGCCAACCCGCTGTACCCGCAGTACATCATCGTCGAGAGTGACTTCTACGGCTTCGGCGCTACAGAACGCTTCCCGCAGGCCTTCCTGCAGGGCACGGTCAACGCCCGCGCATCGCTCGACGGACTGCTCTCTGCCCGCGAGCTGCTCAGCGGCATGGGAATCGACTACGGTCCGCTCTGCTTCAACATCGGCTACTCCAGCGGCGGCTTCGATGCCTTGGCCTCGCAGAAGCTGCGCGACATGGAGTATGCCGACCGCATCAGCTTCGACAAGACCTTCTCCGGCGGCGGTCCCTCCGACGTGCGCGAGGCCTATCGCCGATACGTGCTCACGGACTCCACGGCCTACAACGCCGTGCCACTGCTGCTCATGGTGTGCACCAATGAGACGCAGAAGCTGAACATGGACTATAACAACGTGTTCCAGCCCGACATCGCAAGCCGCATCGACGAGCTCATCCTCTCGAAGTCCTACTCATCGTGGCCCGTCTGCGACAGCATAGGACGCGACAAGAAGATCCACGAGATTCTCTCCGACGCCTACTGCAACCTGGAGTCGCCCGAGAGCCAGGCCATACAGGCCCTGTTCGACAGCTTCAGCATGACCAACGACGACTGGACGCCCGACACCACACAGCGCATCTACCTCTTCCACTCCCGCGGCGACGACTACGTACCCATCCAGAGCGCACGCCCCATGATACGCTTCCTCAAGGACAGGGGCTTCGAGCCCAGCATCATCCCCGGACGCACCAACCTGCAGACCAACTTCGTAGTGCGCAGCATGGGGCATCTTGCGAGCACCCTCATTTACTACATCCAGACGCTGGCAGCCATCAAGGCATGGCCCATGATGTACACCGACGGACAGCTGAACCCCATCTACAAGGCCCTTGCCAGCCAGGAGGTTGACCTCGTGATGAACATGCGCCTGCTGGACGCCATGGGCTTCGACTGCCGCGCACTCATCCGCCGCATCGCCTCCCTCATGGCCGGCAATGAAGGCGGTGAAAGCATAGAGCTCAACCCGCTGACAATCTACATGACGATTCACGAACAGCTGCAAAAGCTCGGCATCAGCGAACAGGAACTGATTGAGATGTCCGAGGACTCCGGCATCAACATGACCAAATTCCTGGCCGACCTGTACGCCTACTTCGCCGAACAGCCTGCCGGTAGCAGCGACGACAGCCCGACGGCACCGGCAAGACGGGCTGCACGCCTCATCAATGCCTTCGACAGCAGCGCCACGCCCGCCATCCGCTACGAGGAACAGCTTCGCGACTGGATGGGCGATCACCTGAAGTAACCCTCAAAAATCTGTTGTCACCGCCGCCCCCCGCGACGGTGACAACAGAACCTACACGCAACATATAAATATGATAAGACACAACACTAACAGGACAATGAAAAAGACAAGACTTTGGATGATGGCCGCCACCCTCGTTTGCGGACTGACGGCGCTGACATCATGCAGCAAGGACAACGACAGCACCATCGTTCCGCCTGCAAAGGAGTACTTCACGCTGTGGAACAAGTGCGAGGCGCTGACCGCCCTGCAAGACTACGTCAAGGACGTAACCAACCCCGCATCGGCAAACTATATCGAGGAAGAGGACCGCATCGCCACTTTCGACATGGACGGCACCTTCGTCGGTGAACTCTATCCATCGTACTTCGAATACAACCTCTTGGAATACCGCGCCCTGGACGATGCCACCTACGAGGCTCCGGCAGACGTAAAGGAGACGGCTCAGGAAATACGCGACTTCGTACGCCACGGGAAGAAACTGCCGGACCAATTCGACATGAAGCATGCCTACGCAGCAGCCAAGGCATACAGCGGAATGACAATCGCACAGTTCGATGCCTACGTCAAGGCCTATGCCCGGAAGTCCGCCAACGGCTTCAGCGGCATGACATACGGACAGAGCTTCTACAAACCCATGCTTCAGGTGTTCGACTACCTGAAGGACAACGGCTTCACATCCTATGTTGTCAGCGGCTCCGACCGTTTCATCTGCCGCGCACTGGTAGAGGCCATCGGCATCCAGCCTAACCGCGTCATCGGTATGGACGTAAAGCTCATTTCCTCCAGCCAAGGCACGGAGGCAGGTGTCAACTTCACGATGGGACGCGAGGATGACCTCGTGCGCACCGACGAACTCATCATCAAGAACCTGAAGACAAACAAGGTGCTGCAAATCTCGCAGGAGATAGGCAAGGTGCCCGTGCTGTCCTTCGGCAACAGCAGCGGAGACCAGGCCATGCACAACTATTGTCTGGGCAACAAGCTTCACAAGTCGGCAGCCTTCATGCTCGTTGCCGACGACGATGCACGCGACCATGCAGACCTCACCGAGGCTGCCAGGCGAGAAGCAAAATGGCGAGAAGCCGGCTACCACATCATCTCAATGCGCAACGACTTCAAGACCATCTATGGCGACGGCGTAGTCAAGACCGACTTCACGTTTCCTGCCAATTGAAACTAAAGAACTGTCAAATAAAAACACAACATTATGAAAAAGACAACATTTGGGTTAGTATCTGCCACCATCGTTTTCGGCGTGGCAGCAGTGTGCAATTCTCTTACCTCCTGCAAGGAGGCTTATGCCCAGGAGGACGCTCCCGAGGAACAGGTCGTGTCAACCGAGCTGATTCGCACCTCGCAGAGCTGGGACGGCGTGGAGCTGCCCGACTACCTGCAGGGCCGCCCCGAACTGGTGGCCGTCAAGTACGTCTTCCCTGCCGGAAAGAAGCTGGGCTGGCATCACCATCCCGTGATGAACTACGGCGTGCTGGTGCAGGGCGAGCTGACCATCATCGGGCAGGACGGACAGAAGAAGGTCGTGCACGAGGGCGAGCCCGTCGTGGAGATGGTCGGCACCATCCACCACGGCGAGAACCGCGGCTCGAAGCCCGTCATCCTCTACATGTTCTACCTCTCGCAGAAGGGTCTGCCCCTGGCCGTGCAGCACCCCGAGATACCGCTGGAATAATCATCCCACAGGCCGGTGCGGGTTCGACTCCCACACCGGTCACAACGAAAGAAAACATCAAACGGAAAGACAATGAAAAATAAGAACATCCTATTACTCGCCCTGCTGTGCGCCGTGGTGCAGGGGGCTTGGGCAGTGGATGGCATCCTGTGTACGGCCAGCGACAAAGGGCGCGTGGTCTGCACCGACGGCACCATCTACGACAACGTGGCGGCAGCAACGGCTGACGGCAAGACGGCTGTGGCCATGATATTTGTCGTGGACGAGGTGAACAAGAAGGGCCTCGCTCTGGCACTGGAAGAAGAGGGGCATATGAACCAGCTACGTGGTATAGAAGTTTGCAACGCCAAGAACACAAGCATGCCCGTCTTAGGCGCCACTTGGAAACTGGCCAGACGAGACGAATGGGACAGCATGCTTTTTGCTACTATAGGCAACAACGAGCGACTGCTTTGGCAGTTCAGCAACGTTGGCGGTACAAATATAAGTGGCAGTGATCATTGGTCGAGTACACCTGGCACGCAAGGATATGCATGGAAATGCGGTATTCCTAATGGAGATTGGGCAGACCATGGTACCGATGCTCAATGTATGGTTCGTGCTTGTCTTGCATTCAACTTGCTTACGGTCTACGAAATCGGCAGCGAAGATGACTGGTACGCATTTTGCGACAAAGTAAACAGCGGTGACACCTTCAGCGACAAGTATGTAAAACTAACCGCCGACATTCCCACATGGGGCAGATCCGCAGGAACGGACGAGACCAAATCATTCCAGGGTGCCTTCGACGGCAATGACAAGATTTTGTATTTTACTCTGGGTCCGATTAGTCGTGTCAGCGAAGACTATTGCGCCCCATTCCGCCACGTCAAGAATGCTACCATCAGGAACCTGACAGTCAATGCTATCATCCACACCGACAGGAAATATGCCGCCGGCATCGTGGCCCGGTCGTACGGAACGCTGAACCTTACCGACTGCCACAGCATGGATTATTTCTATGGCTACCTGAATGACACCGAAAGCCATGGCGGTTTAGTCGGTGAGAACAGCGGAACGCTGACCATCACCGGCTGCAAGTTCACTGGTGCCTTCTTAACAAAAATTACTGGCTCGTACAACAATCTTGGTTGTGGCGGATTCGTGGGGAAAACTGACGAAGGCTCGTCGACAACCATCAAAAATTCGCTCATGAAACCCGATGAGGTGGCTGAGGGCATGATTAGTAACACTTTCACAGGCTCCACTGATGGCACCGTCACCATCGAAAACTGCTACTTTGTAGCCACCGACAACCTGCCCACGAATCAGGGTATGAAGGTGATTGCCACAGCTCCTGAAAGTGAAATCTACAGGCCGATAACGATTAACGGCACTACGGTCTATACGGATGCCTGCACTGTCAGTGGCGTGGACGCATCATACAATTTGGATAATGGTTCCGTATTCATCACCCCAGTGCCGACAGACCCTCTGGCCGCAGCCCTCACCTTCGGCACTGACTTCACAGTCACGCTGGACGGAAACGCTGCGCAGTATCTTCCCGTCAACATCAGCACGGCGGGCAGCCACACACTGGTGCTCACCGGCACGGGCAACTACACCGGCACGAAGACCATCAACATCACTGCTACCGGCGACCCGGCGAACAGCACCACTTACATCGGCAATGAAGCAGAATGGAACGCATTCGCCGAAACCGTGAACAACGGCACCAGCACTTTCGCCGGACAGACGGTGAAGCTGATGGCCGACATCAGCGTCAGCCAGAAGGTAGGCTTGGTGTCGGACGGCACACAGGTGAACCCCTTCAGCGGTACGTTCGACGGCAACGGCCATACCATCACCGCAACGATTACCGACAACAGCAACGGCGGCACAGCCCTCTTCTGCTACATCAACAACGCTACCATCAAGAACCTCACCCTGGCAGGTACCATTACCGGCAATATGCACACAGCCGCCTTGGTGGGCTTCTCGAAAGGTGTGGACAACAAAATACAGGACTGCACCGTGACGGCCAACGTGAGCGGCGGCTCGCATATCGGTGGCATCGTGGGACATGCCCTTGACAGCAACATCAGCATCACGGACTGCGTGTTCAGCGGCTTGTTGACGGGTGGCGGCAATTACACGGGTGTGTTTGTTGGCTGGGGAGATAGCGGCAACTGGACTGTCACCGACTGTCTCTACGTCATGGCCGACGGTCAGAATACCGGTAATCTCGATATGGTAAATAACAACGGCACCCTGGCTGTGGAGCGTTGCTACAAGACCACCAGTGCGGGTTCAAACGGTACGCAGGCCTACGTTGCCTACGGTGGTGAAATCTGCACAGGCTTATTAGCAACGATTCGCGGTACGGCAGTCTATGGCAGGAGCTGCCCCGTCAGCGGCGTTGATACCTATTACACGTTGGGAGCCGGAGTCAGCATCACGCCCACCGTGAAGGACGGCGACAACACCCTGGCCTTAGGCACGCAATATACGGCTAAGCTGAATGATGCAGCCGTAACCGCGTTCCCCATCAGCATCAATGCGAATGGCTATCACACGCTGACGCTGACGGGTACAGGTGACTATGTCGGTGAGAAAGTTGTCCGGTTTGTAGTATTAGGCGACGGCGACCCTCATAACGTCACCAGCGAAACGACCACGATGACATCAGGAACGTATAAGGTTTATTTCGACACGACCATCCCGTCGCGCATCATCATCACAGGCGATGTCGTGCTGAATCTTGGCGAGGGCACCACGCTCACCGCCCCGAAAGGCATCGAACTGAGCAGCGGCAACAACGCCAACCTGACCATCAACGGACCTGGTGCGCTGACCATCAACGACTGCGAATGGAACCAGTCTGGCATCGGAGCCAGTAGTGTGGGAACACTCGTCATCAACGGCGGTACCATCAACGTTACTGGTGGGCTTCAAGCCGCAGGTATCGGTGGTTACACAAATAATAACATCGGTGGCACCATTATCATTAACGGTGGCGTGGTGAATGTCACCGGCGGTAGCCGGGCTGCTGGCATCGGTGGTGGAGCTAAATATGGGGCTGGTGATTATGGAAAATGTGGCGACATCACCATCAATGGAGGCCAGGTGACTGTCACGGGTGGCTCAGATGCCCCTGGTATCGGGCCTGGCTGTAATGGAACAGCCAGCGGTACGCTGACGCTCGACTGGACCAACCCCACGGACTTCGTCTATAGCAGCGACTACGCGTTGAACAGCATTACCTTTGTCAAGGTCTTCCTGCTCAGTGGCACTGACACTAAGGCTACCAGTAGCAATATCGGAGGTCAGAAAATCGTACCCTATGTTGGGGATGCCGTGACGCTGACCGACGGTGAATCCTACACCTTTACGTCGAGTTTCGCAGTCAACTCCGCCACCTACCAGAAGACACTCGGCGAGGACCGCGTGGGCAAGCACCAGGCATGGTTCGTGCCGTTCGACTACACCATCAAGGAAGCCGACACGGAGAAGTTTGACTTCTACAAGATCAACATGATAGCCAATGCTCCCAACGCACAGACGGATGCCACCGACGACATCTGGGTGTTCCTGAAGAAGGTGGACGCCGGCACCATGCTGCATGCCAACATGCCTTACGTCTATAAACCAAAGAAGGCCGTGACGGACTACGCGTTCACCACCGAGAATGCCACGCTGAAGGCGAAGGCCACCGATGCCCGCCTGACCATGATGACCGCCGAGGACACCTACACCCTCTACGGCACCTACGAGCCCACGACGGCAACGGCCCAGGATCCGTTCTACTATGTCAACACCAGCGGTAGCCTGAGCCTCGGTAACAACGGCACGGTGACCGTTGGTGCCTTCCGCTGGATTATGCGCGTGGAGAGCAAGTTTGGCAACAAACCGGCTTATGTCCGCCAGATAATCATCTTCGACGGAGAGAGCGACGAGACAACGGACATCCCCAAAGCTCAATGGTCAATAGTCGATGGTCAATCAGGCATCTGGTACACGCTCGACGGTCGCAAGCTCGACGGCAAGCCCTCGCGCGCAGGCGTATATATATATAATGATAAGAAGGTCGTGATTAAGTAAGAGACGAAACAAATGAAACACAACACAATAATGAAACACAGGTATCAACAACCCACGATGTGCGTGGTAGAGCTGCAACTTCAGCATCAGCTGCTTACTAGCAGCGTCATTTCCCCTGGGCCGCCAAACTTACCCGCAGCAGCTCCCAGCATATCCGATAACTTCAACAGCGGATACCAGAAAAGCGACGTAATCATTTGGGATGAGACATGGTAAGAACAATAAAACATCACGCATGATAATATGAAAAGTAGAATTTTAACTTTATTGGCTCTGCTCTGCACCGTCGTGCAGGCATCGTGGGCCATAGATGTATGGGACGGCTCGACAAAGAGGCCGGAATACCTCCCTGGTCGTAAGGTTATAATCATCAGGACTGCGGCCGAGCTGGCCTACGCCCAGCAACACTGGGATGATGACTCCGGCGACGGTGTCGACAAGGATTATTACGAGCACAACTACATGCTGGAAGCCGACCTCGACTTGAGCGCTTACTCGTGGCAGCCTCTGGGATTCAATACCGGCAAGCCGTACACGGGCATTTTCTTTGGCAACGGTCACACCATCAAGCTCGCCATTATAGCTGCCGCGGATAACTATCAGGGCCTGTTTTCCGAAATCGCAAAGACGGGCAATGTGGAGAACCTGCATGTAAGCGGCCGCATCGAGTGTTCCAGTTCGCGCATGGTGGGCGGCATTGCCGGCCAGAACAACGGCCTCATTTCCAACTGTTGGGTGAGTGCCGATGTCATCTCCTATTGGCGCGGGTCCAGCAATACAGCCAAGGTGGGCGGCATCTGTGGCGAGAACCAGGGTGGAGTCGAATATTGCTGCATGACGGGCGACGTGCTGAACCACGATGCTGACGTGGGCGGAATCGTAGGCTATAATAACGGCAACATCAACCACTGCACGTTCTACGGCACCCGCACGAGCAACCACAGCCAAGACAATGAGTTCGTGGGCGACCAAAGTGAAAATCTATGGAATGCGCACGGGCGCGACCTTTATGATGATGCCACGCTCGCCAACTACCTGAACAGCTTCAGCTCCGTTGATCGCTGTGAAATGTATCGCAGCGCCATCCAATTCCCGAACCGCGCAGTCGTTCGCAACGAAGGCTTCGGCGTCATAACGCCTGCTTCCCTTGGCACTCACGAGGGAAAGACCATGCGGCTGACCAAGGCATTCGGCTCGCTGCAGAGCATCTCCGTCACCGACGCGGGTGGCAATGCTATAGCCCTCAGCGGCAACGAGACCGACGGCTACACCTTCACCATGCCTCGGGGCGGCGTCGACGTACGGGCCAAGTTCAGCGGCAGCGACTGGCTGTCCGCCCATGCCGGCACGCAGAACGACCCCTACCTTATCAACAGCACGGACGAGTGGGCTGCATTCGCCTACTATGTCGGTCAGGGCAACGATTTCAGCGGCAAGGTGGTGAAGCTGGGCGCCGACGTCACTATCACCACGACGGTGGGACTCCGAGAGCAGAACGAATACGGCAGGCGTCCTTTCAGCGGCACCTTCCTCGGCGAGGGCCACACGCTGACGGCCAACCTCAGCAGCACGGCCACCGGCACGAGCCCCAACGAGCAGGGCGTGGCTCCCTTTCACTGCATCTCCGATGCCACCATCAAGGACCTCACCGTGGCCGGCACCATCAGCTCCTCCAGCCACCACACGGCGGGCCTCGTAGGCTTTGCATACGGCGAAAACCTCTTGGAGAAATGTATCGTCACCGCCACGCTCAACATCAACAGCAACTATGCCGGCGGCATCATCGGTCATGGCGAAATCTCAAGCACCACCTTCAAGGACTGCGTCTTCGCCGGCACCATCAACGGTGTGGGAGGCGAGCGTGCCAACATCGGTGGCCTCTGGGGCTGGAGCGACTCCGGCTACCCCTTGTTCCAAAACTGCATAGAAAAGGGTACCTACAACAACATCTCGTCCATGCACCCCGTGGGCTTGTGCGGCCCTAAGGGTCGCTTCAACGACTGCTACTACGTGAACGCGCAGATCGGCACGCCGGATTTAGCCTGCGTCTCCCCTGGAGCCTATCAGGTTCAGGCCTCTGTCCCGCAGAACAAGGTTTATTATCTGGTCAATGCTGCCGACGGCACGACGTACTATCTGCCCTGCGAGGTGTCGGGCCTCCAGCCGCGTTACTTCTATACGGGCAGAGGCGTAGAACCCGACGTGACGGTGACGTGCAAAGGCGTCGCCCTCGTCAGAGACGTTGACTACACGGTGAGCTATGCCAACAACACAAAAAGTGGCCGGGCCTCGGTAACCTTTACAGGCCATGGCAATTATGGTGGTCGGGACAGCGAAGCGTTCACCATCGGTAATGTCGAATACATCGACGCATGGTGGGACTGGAACCGTCCCAACCTCGACCTGACTGACGGTATGTCGTACGAAGTGGTATGTGACAAGGAATACGATGTCCGCATCAAAATCCATGGCAATGTCACGCTTATCCTGTCTGAGGGTATCACGTTCAAATTAACCAAAGGCATCGAACTGAGCGAGGGAAATACGCTCACCATCGAGGGTCCCGGCAACCTGGTGGTGAAAGGCGCATACGAGATGGCCGGCATTGGCTCATCAAGGATGGGCACGCTCATCATCAACGGCGGCAACATCGATGTCGCGGGTGGAATGGCAGCAGCCGGCATCGGCGGCAACATGGACAATAGCTACGGCGGCCGCGTCGTCATCAATGGCGGTGTGGTGAGGGTCACCGGTGGCCCGGGCGCCGCCGGCATCGGCGGCGGCGACAAGACGTGGAACGGTTCTCCCGACAGCTACTGCGGCGACGTCGTCATCAACGGCGGTCAGGTGACAGTCATAGCCGGGTCGAATTCTGCCTCCATTGGTCATGGCTCCAGAAGCCCCAACAGCGGTACGCTGACGCTCGGCTGGACCAACCCCAGCGATTTCCTCCATACTATTGAAGGCGATTTCGGTGTGACCAGCGTCACCTTTGCTGGTGGAAAACAGTTCGTCATCGAAGGCACCACGACCATCGCCACGGCCTCAAACGCAGGCACTCAGAAAATCGTGCCCTACATCCCGGTGGGCGCGCTCCCCGGCAGCGGCACGCAGTCTGATCCCTATACCATCAGCTCTGCAGCCGAATGGGAGGTCTTCACGAAAAATATAGGTAACAGCTACAGCTACAGCGGCAAGTTCGTAGAGCTTAGGGCCGACATTAGCGTGACGCAGAAGTGTGGCTACGTGACGGGAAACACACCGACCAGAGCCTTCAGCGGCACCTTCCTCGGCGGTGGCCATACCATCACGATGAACATCAGCGACTGGGGCAACCAAGGCACAGCCCTCTTCAGCTACATCAACGGCGCCACCATCAAGAACCTCACCGTGGCAGGCACCATCACCGCCAGCCAGGCCCACACCGCCGGCATCGTAGGCTTTGCCGACGGCACCAACCTCATTGAGGGCTGCACCGTCACGGCCCAGCTCAACATCCGCAGCGACTACGCCGGTGGCATCGTGGGCCATGGCCGCGAGTCGAATACCACCATCAAGGACTGCATCTTCGCCGGCACCATCGCCGGCCTCGATGCGAATCGTGGCAACGTCGCCGGCATCTGGGGCTGGTGTGGCAACGGCAGTTACACCATAGATAACTGTATAGAGCGCGGCACCTTCACCCGCATCAGCTCCATGCACCCGATATGCCTGCAGGGCGACAAGGGTACCATCAGCCGATGCTACTACCTGAACCCAGTGCGCGGCATCACCGCCACCATCAGCGGTGCCTACCAGGTGAGCAACGAACCCGTCGAGGGCGAAATCTCCAGGCAGCTGCAGCTCTTAGACGGCAAGACTTACTACGTTCCTTGCGCCGTCAGCAACATCGAGGAGTTCTATGAGCTGGCTCAAGGCGGCACGCTCAGCATCACGCCGGCCGTGAAATTCCCTGATGGTACGCAGCTCAGCTCCGGCACCGACTACACAATCACGCTGGACGGTGCCAGCGTGGCCGCTTCCTCTGCCAGCGTCACAACTCAAGGTAAGCACACGCTCGTCGTCAACGGCACGGGCAGCTGCAGTGGCTCGAAGTCTTTCAGCTTCACGGTGATTGACCCGATTGAGGGAGATGGCACAGCCGAGAAGCCCTACCTCATCCGCAACGCTGACGAGTGGGAACTCTTTGTCCTGCTGGTCAACAGAGGCACCAATAACTTCAGTGGTCAGTACGTGAAGTTAGGCACTGACTTGGCCGTCACGACCATGGTGGGCGCGAGCGCCAACACTCCCTTCAAGGGCACCTTCATTGGCGACGGCAAGACGTTGACCTTCAACATCTGCAACGACTCCGCACCCTTCGGCGAAGAGTTCTGCGCCCCGTTCCGCTATGTCGATGGTGCCACCATCAAGGAGCTGAAGGTGGCCGGCAACATCTACACCAACAGGATGCGTGCCGCAGGTCTGGTGGGCCGCACTGCCGGCACGACGACCATCGCCGACTGCCAGGTCAGCACCATCATCCACAGCAGCACCGGCGGCGACGGCAGCCACGGCGGCATCGTGGGCATGCCTACTGGTCCGCTGAACATGACGAACTGCATCTACTCTGGCCGCCTGGTCACCACCAACGGCACCATGCATTGCGGCGGCTTCGTGGGCTGGCACAACGGCCAGACCATCAGCATCACCAGCTCGCTCTACGCTCCCAACACGGCGCTCGCCGTTTCTGATGGCGAGAAAGACATCACCGTGGGCGCCACTTTCGTGCGCGGAACAGGCGTAGGCACCGACTGCTTCTATACCCAACAGCTGGATGCCCCTCAGGGCACGATGGTCTATACCGAGGTTCTCGCCGGTGAGCTCTGCATGAAGGCTCAGGCCGCCGACGGCAACTGGTACTATCTGCCCGTCACGGTCAGCGACATTAAAAACTCCTACATTATGGAAGGCGCCTCCCTCAGCATCACCCCGACCATCGCGGGCTATGGCGAGACGAACCCTGCCATCACCACCGACTTCACGGCCACGCTGAATGGCAGCGCCACTTCCTTCCCCCTCAACATCACCGCTGCGGGCGACTACACGCTTGTGCTCACCGCCGTCGAGGGCTCTGATACCTACTCTGGCTCGAAGACCGTCGGGTTCGCTGTGAGCAAGCCTTTCGATGGCGCAGGAACAGCAGAGAGTCCCTTGCTCATCGGCAGCGAAGCCGACTGGAATCTCCTCGCAACCAGCGTTGCCGAGGGCCAGAACTACGCAGGTAAGTTCCTGAAGCTGAATGCCAACATCAGCGTATCGACGATGGTAGGCACCAGCTCCACCAACTCGTTCTCGGGAACCTTCCTCGGCAGTGACGACTACACGCTGACCTTCACATGCGGGTCATCTGAGGCTCCCTTTGGCGAGGAGTACTGCGCCCCGTTCCGCTACGTGAACGGCGCTACCATCCAGAATCTGAAGGTGGCAGGCAACATCTACACCTCCCGGAAGTATGCTGCCGGTCTGGTGGCCACCAGCTTCAATCCGATGACCTTAAAGGGCTGTCGCGTGAGCACCGTCATCCACAGCAGTGTCGCAGGCGAAGGCACCCACGGCGGCATCATGGCTATGCCCACCGGCGAGCTGACCATTACGGACTGCATCTACGACGGTTGTCTGCTCACCACCAATGGCACCACGCAGTGCGGCGGCTTCGTCGGTTGGCACAACAACCAGCCCATGAACGTCAGCAGCTCGCTCTATGCCCCCGTGCTCAGCAGCTCCTCCGCAGAGTCCCCCATCGCCGTCGGTGCCACCTTCGTGCGCGGCGGCAATGTAGGCAACTACTGCTACTACACCACGCCGTTGGGCGACGCACAGGGCACGATGGTCTATGCCACACGTCCCGAGGGCGAGCTCTGCATGCAGGCACAAGCTGCAGATAATAATATGTACTACCTGCCCTGCACAGTCGGCGGTGTCCTGGCTGCTTACGACCAGGAGGAAGGAGTCAGCATCACGCCCACAGTGACGGGCCTCGACAATACGACTCTCACCTTCGGCACCGACTTCACGGCCACGCTGGACGGCACCGACGTCGCATCGTTCCCCATCAACGTCACAGGGAAGGGCGACCACACGCTCGTCCTCACAGGCAAGGGCGATAACTACTCCGGCTCGAAGACCTTCCCGTTTGTCGTGACGGCTGCGCTCGAAGGCCAGGGTACGGCTGAAAGCCCCTACCTCATCCGCAGCACTGACGACTGGGCATTGTTTGCCACCAAGGTGGCCGGCGGCCTGGACTACAGCGGCAAGTATGTGAAGCTGAATGATGACATCACCATCAGCATACCCGTTGGCGAGCGCGAAGACAAGCCCTTCAGTGGCATCTTCCTCGGCGGCGGTAAGACGCTGACGGCTGACATCACGAACACCAACGCCGACGCTCAGGGCACGGCTCCGTTCCGCTACATCAAGGATGCCACCATCCAGGACGTGAACGTCAGCGGCACCATTGCCTCCAACAGCCGCTACACGGGCGGTCTCGTTGGCTTTGCCGACGGCACGAACTCGATAACCAACAGCACCATCACCGCTACGCTCAACGTCAGCAGCGATTATGCCGCAGGCTTCGTGGGTAACGGTCTGTCGTCCACAACTACCCTTCGGAACTGCATCTTCGCCGGCACCATCAACGGCGTGGACGGCAACCGCAGCAACATGGCTGGTATCTGGGGCTTGGGCGGCACGCCCACGCTCGAGAACTGCATGGAGAAAGGCACCTACACCAACGTCGGCTCCCTGCATCCCATAGGCTTGCAGCACAATGCCGGCACCATCACCGGCTGCTACTACCTCACCCCACGGACGGGACAGCCCGACCACGCCTGCGCCGTCAGCGGTGCCTACCTGGTCAGTGCTTCTGCCGCCGAGGGCGAGATTAGCAAGCTCGTGACAGCTGTAGATGGAGGCACCTACTACATGCCCTGCACCGTCGGTGGCGTGAAGAGCGTCTATCCCAAGAGTGGCGAAGCCATCGCCCTGGCCCCCACCGTCATGGCTGCCGACGGCACCGTGCTCACGGCAGGGACCGACTTCACCTTCGCTACCAACCCCGCTACGGTGAAAGACGCGGGCAACTACACCCTGACCGTCACCGCCCGTGGCAACAGCTACACCGGTACAAAGGAGATTGCCTTCTCCGTGTCAGGCAATGTGGCCGTCACAAGCAGCTCTACCGAATTGAACGGTGGGGTACATACCGTATATGAAAATGTGACCGTTTCCTCGCGCATCAGGGTCAACGGCGATGTCGTCCTGAACCTCGGCGAAGGTACCAAGCTCACTGCCCCGAAGGGCATCGAACTGGGCAAGGGCAACAAGCTGACCATCAACGGACCGGGCACACTGGTAATAGATAACTGCGATGACGACAAGTCAGGAATCGGCGCCGTAGAGGTGGGTACGCTCATCATCAACAGTGGCTACATTGAGGTCAATAGTGGTCAGTATGCGGCAGCCATCGGAGGCGACAAGAACAACATCTCCGGCGGCAGCATTACTATCAATGGCGGCGTCGTTATCGCTCGCCATACAGGAATTGCCTATGCTCCAGCCATAGGCGGTGGCTACGATGACAAAGAGGGTCACTATGGCGTATGCGGCGACATTGTCATCAATGGCGGTCAGGTCAAGGCCAGTTCCTTCGCCTACGGATTCGGTCAGGGCATGCAGCCAAGTGCAAACACCATTACAGAAAACGACTACACCAGCGGCACACTGACCTTTGGTTGGACCAATCCGGACGACTACATCCATGATTGCAGCCTCAAAAGCGTTACTTCACACAATCTCAACGTCGCAAGTTTCGCCTTTGCCGAAGGCAGGAAGTTCATAATTCAACGTACGAATGCGGTATGCACAATGGACAATATATATGGCGAAACGCTCATACCCCTGCTGGCACCCACCAACACCGGCAACAACAGCGCCCTCATCAGCTCCTGCGACGGCATGAAGCTCCCTGTCATGCTCGACGGCCGCACGCTCTACAAGGACGGTGCGTGGAACACGCTGTGCCTGCCCTTCAACGTCAGCCTCAGCGGCAGCCCGCTCAACGGTGCCGAAGCACGTCCGCTCACCAGCGGCTCTATCAGCGACGACCAGACCACTATCAGCCTGGAATTTGGCGATGCTGTGACGGAGCTCGTGGCTGGCACACCTTATATCATTAGGTGGCCGAAAGCCAACGACTACGTGAACGACGACGCGCATAACATCGTCAGCCCTGTGTTCGGCGGTATGACCATCGACGCCACCGACCGCAGCTATGACAACGGCGAAAGTGGCGACAAGCACGTCCGCTTCGTCGGCACATACGACACCAAAGCGTTCAGCAGCAAGGACTACAGCATCCTGCTCATGGGCGGCGAGAACACGCTCTACTATCCCGCCTCGGGTGCCGGCATCGGCGCACAGCGAGCCTATCTCAAGATTGGCGACGAAGGCGCAGCAAATGTCCGCCGCCTTACGGCCTTCGACATCAGCTTCGGCGATGATAACACCACAGGCATTATCAGCATCTCGACAGAGGACAGCAGCAGTGCCAATGGATGGTACACCATCGACGGTCGCCGACTCAGCGGAAAGCCTACGGCGAGTGGCGTATATGTGAACAATGGTCGGAAAGTATTGATTAAATAATAGCATCAACAGAATATGAAACAGATATTTCTTGCAACATTTGCAGCCGCAGTCCTCCTGTTGGGCATGACCGGCTGCTCAAAAGACGAGCAGTCACCCTACATCAACACTGCGGAGCTCGAAAAAAGCCTTGTCGGCGTATGGTGGGACGAATATGAATATGCCGACGTGACAGAGACCGGAGTGCCATTCACTCGCGTGCTGCTGGCCATAAAGGCCGATGCCGACCACACAGGCTGCATCTATCTGGGACTGTTCGACGACACAGACGACCTGCCATTGGCCGTCTATGGCGGACCGAAGGATGCAGGCTTCAGGTGGCAATTGCTCCCTGGCGGCGACCTGCAACTCTCTGACCCTGTCAGCGGGGAGACCAGCGTGCTCACCCGCAGCGCGGACAGCTATGCCAACGGCATGACCAATGTCTCTACCGCAAACCTGACCTACGACAACAATCAGGTGACGATGACCAACGGCAGCTATTCTGGCACACTCGCCAAAGCCGATGCCGGTCAGGAAGCTGATATCCAGAAAAGGCTCACCATGCCGACCGCTACCCTCAGCACCAACCTCAACGGCGAGGGCACCGTCAGCATCAGCGATAATCCCCAAAACACCTGGGGACGGTAGGTGCAACCGTCTGGATTCCGTTAACAGCAACTTATCTCGATTATGCCCACCCTGTTCCTGCTCAAAAGCATCAGCGCCGGAGACAATGCATCGCCCGTCCGGGCCTTCGGTCTGAGCTTCGGTGACGACAGGGAGGGCTGGGACTGATTCAAGGCAGATGAGACGACACACACTGCTATGTATCGTGCTGGCCATCTGCGTCAGCCTTTCGGCGCAGGTGCAGCAGGGTGGCCTTGCGGACAACGTGAAGGTGAAGCCCTTCCGCTTCGCACAGCTGACCGACGTCCACCTGAACCCGAACAGCGACGGCCCCACCAAGGCCCTGCTGGCGAGTATCGAACAGATAAACCAGACGGACAGCATCGACTTCGTGCTCGTGACCGGCGACCTCACCGAGCAGGGCGACACCCGGATGATGCAGCAGGTGAAGGCATGTCTCGACAGGCTGACCTGCCCCTATCACGTGTGCATGGGCAACCACGAAACCACGTGGAGCGAGTCGGGCTGCACGGGATATGGCCGCATCTTCGGCCCCGAATACTACAGCATGGACTTCGGCGGCGTACACTTCGTCTTCTTCAACACCGGTCCGCTACTGAAGATGGCCTACGGCCACGTGTCGCCCTACGTCTATACGTGGGCAGCGCGTGACCTGCAGGCCCATCGCGACATGCCAGCCATCGTCGTGACCCACTATCCCCTGACGGAGGGCGACGTGGACAACTGGTACGACGTCACCGACGCCCTTCGACGCCCGGGCAACATACGGCTCTTCATCGGCGGACACTACCATACCCTGCGCACTTTGCGCTACGACGGCATGCCGGGCATACTGATGCGCAGCAACCTGCCCGACGAGGAAGGGAAGCCCGGCTATGGCATCTACGAGGTGGACGGGAAGGAGATTCGTGCCTACATACAGCGTGTGGGCGAAGAGAAGAAGTTCGTGCAGGCCTACACCATGCAGCAGGCCGACTACGACCCGCAGGGGAAGGCCGCGAAGTACCCCGACTACAGCGACAACGAGCGTTTCCCGCAGGTCCGTGAGGTGTGGAAAGCACAGGCCGGAGCCGCCATCTACGGTTCGCCCGGCGTGGAGAAGAAACGCGTCTTCGTGGGCGACGACGAGGGGCGGGTGCAGGCTTTCTCGCTGCGCGACGGGCAGAAGCTCTGGGAGTTCAAGGCCGGAGCACGCATCGTGGGCGGACCCGCTGCTGACAAGGGCATCGTGGTGTTCGGCTCGGCCGACTGCAAGATATATGGTCTGAAGGCATCGGACGGCCACCTGCTATGGACGCTGCAGGCATCGCAGCCTGTGCTGGGCTCCGTGAGCATCGACCGCGGCACGGCCTACGTCGGCGCCAGCGACTCCACATTCCGTGCCATCGACATCAGGACGGGCAGCCTCCTCTGGGCTTACCGGGGGCTGCGCGGCTACGTGATGACGCGGCCGCTCGTCACTCGCGACCGCGTCATATTCGGTGCCTGGGACAACACGCTCTACTGTCTGCGACGGACCGACGGCCACGAGCTGTGGCGCTGGACGGGCGGACTCACCCGCATGCACTTCTCGCCGGCCCAGGTGTGGCCCGTCGCTGCGGACGGCTGCGTCTTCATCGTCGACCCGCAGCGTGCCATGACGGCCATCGACCTTGAGACGGGCGAGACACGGTGGCGCACGTTCCAGTCGAAGGTGCGCGAGAGCCTGGGCCTCTCGGCCGACGGTCAGCGCCTCTATGCCAAGACGATGCAGGACAGCATCGTGTGCTATGCCGCACAGGGCGATGCGCCGCGCCAGCTGTGGGCCACCGATGCCGGCATCGGCTACGAGCATGCGCCCTGCATGTTGCCCGAGCGCGACGGCATCGTCTTCGGCAGCACAAACGACGGCGTGAGCTTTGCCCTCGAAGGCAAGACGGGGCGTCTGCTGTGGCGCCACAAGACGGGCAACTCGCTGATGAACACCCTCGTGCCGCTGGGCAGGCGACGCCTGCTCTTCTCGAACAGCGAGGGCCATGTGGGCCTGCTGGAATACCAACAGACAAGACATAACACTTCCGAACGATGAACAACAGCAAGACAATCGTTTTGGCAGGAAGGCTCCTGCTACTGGCAGGCTTGTTCCTGCTGCCCGCACAGACATGGGCCAGGCGGACACGCACCGAAAAGATACGCGTGAAGACGGGCATCGAGGTGCTCAAGGCGCAACACTTCCGTCCCCTGCAAGGCAAGCGGGTGGGCCTTATCACAAACCCCACGGGGGTGGACAACACGCTGCGCTCCACCATCGACCTGCTCTATGAGGCTCCCGGCGTGCAGCTGGTGGCGCTCTACGGCCCTGAGCACGGTGTGCGGGGCAACCAGCATGCAGGCGAGAGCGTCACCGACGTGCGCGACGAGGCCACAGGCCTGCCCATCCATTCGCTCTACGGCAAGACTCGCAAAGCCACGCCCGAGATGGTCCGGGGGCTGGACGCGCTGGTCTATGACATACAGGACATCGGCTGCCGTTCCTACACGTACATCAGTACGATGGGCCTGGCTATGGAGGTTGCTGCCGAACAGGACCTGGAGTTCATCGTCCTGGACCGCCCGAATCCTTTGGGAGGGTGGCGTGTGGAGGGCTGCCTCACCGAGGACGACTGCACCTCCTTCGTCAGCCAGTTCCCCATCCCGTATGTCTACGGACTGACGTGTGGCGAGCTGGCGCGTTTGCTCAACGGCGAGCGGATGCTGTCGGGCGGCAAGGCCTGCCGGCTCACGGTGGTGCCGATGAAGGGCTGGCGTCGCGACATGACGTATGCCGATACGGGGCTGCAATGGATTCCGGCGTCGCCGCACATCCCGCAGCCGGCATCCGCCATCGCCTATCCCATGAGCGGCATCATCGGCGAGTTCAGCTACCTGAACATCGGTGTGGGGTACACCATACCCTTCCAGATGTTTGCCGCGCCGTGGATTGATGCCAACCGTCTGGCCGCGCGTCTGTCCGCACTGGGTCTTGAGGGAGTAGTGTTCCGCCCTATCTACGCAAAACCGTTCTATGCCACCATGCAGGGCGAACAGGTGCAGGGCGTGCAGGTGCACTTCACCGACTATCGCAAGGCTCCGCTCACGGACATCCAGTTCCTCGTGGCACAAGAGGTGGCAGCGTTGTGGCCCGAGCAGGCGATGTTCAAGGTGGCCGACCCGGGACGCTTCCGCATGTTCGACATCGTGTGCGGCTCGGAGCAGATACGCCGTCGCTTTGCCGAGCGTCACCGCTGGGAGGATATCCGCGACTATTGGTACAAGGATGTGGATGCCTTCCGCCGCCTTTCCAAGAAGTACTACCTCTATAAGTAGGCGAGGTGCAGGACCCTGTGGCGGCCCGGAGAATCGGCGGGCAGCAGGGGAAAAAGGCCTCTCGTGTTCATTTTGTGCGCGAATTTGTTGGAACGAATGGGGAAAAAGCGTAACTTTGTACCTGTCCTCGTCGGGAAACCGGAGCGGACGAAATGCAAAATAAACAAAGAGACTATGGAAGACAAGAAAGCGGAAGGCACGCAGAAAGCGGAGCGTACGTATCGCTGCAACGACTGCGGCGGTACGATATACAGGCACGAGGTGTTCTGCTCGAAGTGCGGAAAGCTGCTGGACAGATACGACTTCGAGGATTAGGGCAGGCGGATGTCTGCCGGTGGTCAGGGCTCGGCCTTCAGCTCCACGATGTGGCTGACGAGTTCGCCCGATGAGGTGAGGGTGAGGCCGACCTTCATCAGATAGTCGCCCGTGAAGGTTCGGCCCGAGCAGGCCAGTCGGCTTTTCTGCCCGGGCATGAGGCAAATCTCGCTGACGCGGTAGCGGGCATCGGGGTTGAGGCCCTTCAGACGGACGGGAAGCTGCTGTTCGCCGTAGCGCGGATGCATGTCGTAGGCGAAGAGGAGTGCTTGGCTGCGGTCTTCGCCGACGCGCTCCAGGACGCAGTGCTCGCCTTCGTAGGGCGAGACGAGGCGGTAGAGCTCGGGCGAGAAGATGACGGGCTTCAGGCGGTTGTACTCGGCGATGGCCTGCCGGCAATAGGCCATGTCGTCGGCCGAGAGGCCCTTCAGTCCGATGTCGAAGCCGAGTTTACCGGTGAAGGCGACGTCGACGCGGAACTTCACGGAGGCGCGGCTGTTCCAGTTTGTCACGTGAGCGCACATGGCTTTGGCGGGCATGAAGTGCGAGTATCCCCACTGGATGAAGATGCGTTCCACGGGGTCGGTGTTGTCGGAGCACCAGAATTCGGTGAAGTAGCGTAGTCCCTCGAAGTCGGAGCGCCCGCCGCCGCCCGAGCACATCATCATGTAGAGGTCGGGGTAGCGCTGTTGTACGCGTTGGAGGACGTTGTAGAGTCCGCGCACGTAGTCCACGTAGAGGTTGCCTTGTTCGGTCTTTTCGTAGTGCGAGAAGATGTTGGTGATGGGCGAGTTGCAGTCCCATTTCATGAATTTGATGTGTGGGTTCTCCTGCATCAGCCCGTCGACGACGCCGAAGACGAAGTCTTGCACGCTGGGGTTGGCGAGGTCGAGCACCAGCTGGTTGCGGAAGTAGTAGTCTTCGCGTCCGTCCCATTTCAGTATCCAGTCGGGGTGTTGTTCGGCGAGTTCGCTTTTGGGGTTGACCATCTCGGGCTCTATCCAGATGCCGAAGTCCACGCCTCGTTCGTTGGCGGCCTTGACGAGGTAGGGGATGCCTCCGGGCAGCTTGGAGTGCGTCACCTGCCAGTCGCCCAGCCCGGCGTGGTCGTCGCGTCGGGGATACTTGTTGCCGAACCATCCGTCGTCGAGCAGGAAGAGGTCCACGCCCAGGTCCTTCGCCTCGCTGAAGAGGTCGGTGAGCTTCTTCTCGTCGAAGTCGAAGTAGGTGTTCTCCCAGTTGTTGAGCAGTGTCATGCGGTCGTCCTGCCCTTTGTAGAGTCGGTGGTTGAGAGCCCATCGCTGGAATCGTCGGCTGCCGAGGCCTGTTCCTTCGTTGGAGAGTGTGAAGATGAAGTCGGGTGTGCGGAAGGTGTCGTCCTTCTTGAGGAGGTAGGTTGAGGCGTCTGGATTGATGCCGCTCACCACTCGGAGTGCTCCGTCGTGGTCCACCTCGAAGGTGAAGCGGAAGTTTCCGGTCCAAGCCAGCGTGCCCATGAGCACGGTGCCGTGGTCCTCTTCGACTGGTGTGCCGATGCCCACTTCGAAGAAAGGCGAGGCGAACATATTGGCGCGCGAACCGAGTCGGGAGTCGACGATCTTCTTGCCGAACTGCAGCTGCTGACTGGACATGCGCATCTCCTCGGCCCAGTCGCCCGAGAATTCGGTGAGGAAGTACTGCGGCGCCTCGAAGTAGAGCATGGACGAGGCATAGCGCACGATGCTGACGCGGCCCTTCTCGCCGTGGGTGATCTCGCTCCACTGGCGTATGATGTCCTCGCGGGGGAACACCTCGTAGTGGAGCACGACGGTGATGGGGTAGAGGTCATCCTGCAGGGTGATGGCGGTATGGCCGGCCTCCTGCGTGTGTCCCTTGTACTTCAGGATGCTCGTCGGGTGTCCGTCGGTGTGCCGCAGCTCGAAGGCCGGCTCATAGTAGTCCTCGGTGCCCATCACGGGATAGGCCTCGAAGCCCTTGATGCCTGTGCTCGAGAGCCGTCCGTAGGGCTGGCTGAGCAGGCCGATGTCGGTCTGTGCGGAGAGCCGTTCGCCCAGGTAGGTCTGGTAGAGACGGCCGTTGTCTTTCACTTTCAGCACCAGCTGGATGTGGTCCGTGGCGATGGAGATGTTGGTCTCGGCTGCGGCCCGGAACGTCAGTCCCAGCAGCAGGATGAGGGCGGGAAAAATGCGTTTCATGTTGTCGGTTTTAATGCTTTTGCCTGCAAATATACGAAAAAAAAGGCTACCTTCAAGGCGAATGCAGATAAAAAATCAGTTTGTCAAACCCGCAGCCCCGTGGGAACAAATTCTTCGCCCCGCGGACACTTTTCCTTCGCCCCGCGGACAAAAACTTTTTCAGTGGCCTTGAAATATATTTCCAAGCCTTTAAAATATATTTCCAAGCTTCTGAAATTTATTTCCAAGGCTTGGAAATAGTTTTGCAGCGTGCGGCGAGGATTTTTGTGTTGTGCGGCGAAGGAATTTGTGTCGTGCCGCGGGGAAGTTTGTGGTGTGCGCGGGTTGGTTTGTGGCGTGCGCGGAACAAGGCTGGCGATTGGTAATACGTTTTTGCCTATTCGTTGAAAATATGGAAATTAAACGGGGAAAACGTTGCATGTTTGTGTTTTTATTCATACCTTTGCGCGATTTTTGACATTCTATGTCAAGCATGGGACGCTGTTGCAGAGCCATTGCGGAACCGAAACAGCAGCCATCGCAGAATCAGAGACGCGGCAATCAGGAAGACAGGAACATAAACGAAAGACACAAACAAAGAAAAGGTAAAATGAAGAAAACCAACGTTACCATCGCTACCGCCCTGGCGGTAATGCTCTGCCTGCCGCTCGGCGCACAGAGCCTGAAACTGAAAGGCATCGGCCACAACAACCGCTACGACGACGGCGACCAGATGAAGTCGACCTACGTCGGCTGGAACTCCGAGCAGGGCAAGGCCGTCTTTGTCGTTGACAACGGCATCTATGCCATGACCTACGACGGGCAGAGCCTCTCCGTGCCCGCCAAGGAACCAGCCGTAGACATTGCCCAGGTGCGCTCGGACGTCGAGAAGCAGGCCTGGGCCACCAACTTCAACATGATGTGTGGCAACTCCGGGGCCGTCTATGTCGACGGGAAGCTGGTGACGGTCTTCTCTCGCGACGAGTCCTCCACCACCGACGACGAGCTCTTCTGCGTACGCAAGTGGGACGCCGCCACGGGCGAACTGCTTGCCTCCGAGACACGCCCGAAGTCCGACTGTCTGGAGTCGGCCGGCATGTCGTACAACCCGAAGGACGGCAAAGTCTACGGCCTCTTCTACCTGACAGGCCAGGACCTTCCCGACGAAATCCTGCAGGACCCCGACTACTTCGAGGACCAGGATGCCGACATGACCGACGGCGATGCAGGCTACTGCCTCTGCTCCATCGACCTGGAGACCATGAAGGTGACCCCCATCACCCCCGGCCTCTACTACTATAACTTCGTCACCTTCGCCATCAACAGCGAGGGACGCGCCTTCGCCCTCACCAGCGGAGGCAGCGGCGGCACCATCGACGCCGACGGCAGACAGCGCGACGCCGACGGCAACCTGGCCGGAGCACAGCTCTGCGAGTTCAGCCTCCAGACGGGCCTCCTCCTGCGCAACCCCGTGCAGAAGGTCGACGAGAACGGCGAGACGTACACCAACTATGTGTTCCCCGTGGCAGGCACAGGCTACAGCTCGCAGTACAGCCGCCAGGCAGCATGCTTCGCAGGGAGCAACCCCGGCAAGATGTACTGGGTGGGCTACGTGAACAGCGGCAAGGGCATCAACGAATGGGGTTCCTGGAGCTCCCTCAGCGACAAGGAATGGCGCACCAACGGCAAGTACGACACCGCACTCTATGAGGTGGACATCGAAACGGGCCAGGCCACGCTCCTCTCCAAGGTGGCAAACCGCTGGACGTTCTCTGCCCTCTGGGTGGACGACGATGACGCCAGCGACGGCGCAGGCATCGACGTGATACCCGACCAGCCCGCCTCTGGCGCATACATCGCACTTTCCACGGCCGACAACGGCGCCATCTGGCAAAAGGTGGAGCTCGGGCAGCAGTACACCTACTTTCTGGAACCCGCCATCGGCTGGAAGGTGCACAGCATCAGCTTCAACAACAAGGACATCACCGACCAGCTCACACCGGCCGGCACCATCACGACCCCTGCCATCACAAGCGAACACTCCACGCTCTTCGTCACCTTCGAAGAGGAGGACGCCACAGATGTGCAGGGAACGGAACAGGCCAGCCAGGTGCGCATCCTGGGCAGGACAGGCGGCATCAGCGTGCGCGGAGCCAAGGCAGGCGACGTGCTACAGGTCTATTCCGCCGACGGCATCCTGCAATCCTCCCAGCAGCTCCACTCCGAAGAGACCGAAGTTGCACTCCCCGGCAAAGCACTCTACATCATCAAAGTGGCAGACAAAGTGCTGAAAGTACGCCTCTGATTTCTATTATATATTAATAAGGTAAAAAAGAAAAGTTAACCAAAATGAGAAAAATGACTCTTTTATTTGCCGCGTTGCTCTCGCTTGCAAGCACGACAACGAAGGCAGAAACGCTGACAGCCAACTTCGACAGCGAGCTGCCAGCAGGTTGGAGCATCGTCGGAGACCTCACCAGAAACTCCGACCGTGCCCGCAGTGGTTCCGGTGTTTGGACGTCGTCCAAGTCCGATAATGCCAATTATCTCGTGACAGAGCCCGTCGAAGGCTCCATCACCTTCTATGCAAGGGCCTACAACAAGAGCACCAATGCCTACGTCTTCATCTATGCCTACGACGGCTCCGCCCTTGGCGACAAGCTGTACGGAAGCGCAAACATGAAGGCCTACTCAACCCCCAGCTGGAGTGAATACACGGCCGACCTGGGCGACTACAAGGGACAGGTGGCCATCGCCTTGAACTATGCAGCCATCGACGACGTGACCTACACGCAGATGGAGGCTGTGGAGGGTCCCGCCCTCACCGTCAAGGACGGCAGCAAGGTGACGTCTCCCTACAGCTACGACTTCGGTCTGGCAGCAGCCGGCACACAGAAGAGCTTCACCCTGGCCAATCCAGGTACGGAGGACCTCGGCGTCTCTGTGTCCGAGACAGGCAGCTTCAGCGCCACACTCTCTGCTACGACCATCGCAGCAGGCAGCGAGGTGACACTTACCGTCACCATGCCCGATGCAACAAGCAGCAGCCAGGTGACCATCACACCCGACGCCGGCAGCGGCATCGACCCCTTCATCATCAACGTGAGCGGCACCGTTCGCGACCCCAACAAGGTCTATCTTGACTTCGCCGACGGACAGATGCCCGAAGGCTGGACCGCAAAGGGAAACGACAGCGGCTACAGCACTTACGAGTGGACCGTGAGCGAAGGCTACATCTCCTACTCGGCCTCCAGCTCCTCCTACGCCGGCACCTTCACCTCGCCCAAAATGGTCTTCGCCAAGGACGAGCAGGTGTTCTTCGAGACCTCGAAGTACGGCAGCAGCTCATGGTACTCGCCCTCCATCGTCGTAGAGTACTCCTTGGATGGCGAGACATGGACCGCTATCGGCTCTGCCTTCACGGATGACGTGAACGGCACATGGACCTCTCGCAGCGTCAGCATTCCCGAAGAGGGTGTGAAGTACATCCGCTTCAACGGCTGGTACATTAACCTCCGCAACATCTACGGCGGCGAACTGCCCAACGAACCGAACATGAAGGTGACACAGCCTGCATCGCTCGGCTTCGGCATGATTACAGAGGCTACCGCCAAGACCTTCACCATCGCCAACATCGGCAAGGCTACCCTGGAGGGCATCAACGTGACATCCTCTGGCGAGGCCTTCACCCTGACTGGTGTCCCCGCAAGCCTCGCAGCCGGCGAGAGCGCTGAGGTGACCATCACGATGGCCGCCACCACCAAGGGCGCACAGAGCAGCGACATCGCAGTCAGCGCCACAGGCATGGAGACCGTCCAGTTCACCGTCAGCGGCTACGTGCTCGACACCGACGCCATGCTCGTCCAGTTCACCGGCAACACCGTTCCCGAAGGCTGGGAGAACAAGAGCTTCACCGTGGATAACGACGAGCTGAGTGCCAGCTATTCGGCTGCCACCCTGACCTCGCCCGCTATCACCGTTGCCGAAGGCCAGACGCTTGCCATCTATGCAAAGAGCTCCAGCACCAGCTCATACATCACCCCCTCTCTGTCGGTAAAGACCTCTGCGGACAATGGCACGACATGGACTGAGGCCAAGAAGTTCAGCGATGAGCTCAAAGGCACGAGCGACTATGTCATCCTCGTCGTTGACAACATCGCAGCAGGCAACTACAAGCTGCAGTTCGAGGGCAAGTATGTCGTCATCAACACCATCAACGGTTACAGCTACGACATGAACGCTCCCATCATGAGCTTCGCCGCCGAGGACTTTGCCGCTGGCAAGGTCGCTCAGAGCACAAGCAAGACATACACCGTGAGCAACAGCGGCACGGGCACACTGACCGTCAACATTGCCTCCGACGATGAGCACTTCACCGTCAGCCCCGCGCAGCTCGTCATCACCGACGAGCCGAAGGACTTCACCGTCACCTTCAACTACCAGGAGGGCGTCTATGGCAAGTTCAGCGCCGACATCACCGTCACACCGACCTACGACGAGACGGCCGCCGTCAGCTTCGCTGCCACCGCACAGGTTGTCGACCCCAACCTCTGGGAAGAGGACTTCGAGGCCGGCACACTGCCCACAGGATGGGTGGCAACCAGCTGGACCATCGGCTCAAACGCCAGCTACGAGAACAAGTCGAAGATGGCTCTTGCTCCAAGCAGCAACTCAGCCGGCACGCTCACTACGCCTTGCCTCACCGCCAAGCAGGGAGATGTGCTGACGTGGGACGCCTACCTGAACTGGTACGACGAGGCCCTCACCGTGGAATACTCTACCGACGGACAGCAGACCTGGACACAAATCTGCACTTACAAGGCCGAGGATGATGGCATAAGCACGCGCAACAGCCACAAGGCCATGTCCTTCACCGCACCTGCCGACGGCGACTACTACCTGCGCTTCACCTCCACCTACCAGAACGGCGTGGACAACTTCAGCGGCTTCAAGCTGAACCTGCCAGACCACATCCTCTCCATCGCAGCAAGCAGCATCCCCGCTTCCTCGCAGTACTACATGCAGATGAAGGAGGGCATCAGCTTCAATGCCACCGTCACCCTGGCAGAGAGCCGCGGCGTGAACGAGGAGGTGACCGTCAGGTTCTATATGGACGATGAGGTCATCGGCACTGCTACGGAAACGGTCGAGGCAGGCAGCTCGAAGGCCATCACCATCGTCTGCACGCCCACAAAGCCTGCCACTGAGGGTGCGCAGATGCACATCGAGGTGGAATATGCCGGTGGCACGCTCACCACGGAACCCGAGGTGCGCTACGTTGCTGCTGTCGTCAGACTCGACCTTGCCGAAGCAGAGGAAACGGAGATAGCCACGGGCACGACCTTCGACGTGGTCACCCTGAAGCGCACCTTCGCCGAGGGGTGGAACACGTTCGTCTCCCCGCTCTCTGTCAGCCTCGACGAGCTGGGCGAAGGCGCCGCAGCGTACACCTTCACGGGCTATGCCGACGGCGTGCTGACCTTCAGCAAGGTCAGTGGCCCGACACTGAATCCCGCCACGCCCTACATCGTCTATGTTCCTGCCCGACTGGAGGATAAGACCTTCACCTGGCAGAACGTCTCCATCAGCTCCCTCTATGTTGGCGACGACAACGTCAGGGTTGCGAAGGACGGCGTCATTTTCCAAGGCACTTACGCGCCTGTAGCTGCTCCCGGCATGGAAGGCAAGTACGGCGTGACGCCTGCCGCCAAGATTGCCAAGGGCACGGCAGGGGCCAGCATCAAGGGCTTCCGTGCCTACCTCGAGCTGCCTGAGGGCGCAGAGGTCAAGGCCCTCGCCTTCGACGGCGACGGCGCAACCGCTGTAGAAATGGTCAATGGTCAATGGTCAATGGTCAATGAAATCTACAACCTGGGCGGCCAGCGCCTCGGGAAGATGCAAAGAGGCATCAACATCGTGAACGGAAAGAAGGTACTGAAGTAAAAAAGGAGGATCACACTATGAAGAAGACATATATCACACCTATGGCCACCGTCGAGACGGCAGAGGCAGAGCGGATGATGGCAACCAGCGTGCTCACACCCAATCAGGACAACATCTCCGTCTCTCCCACCAACGAGGACTACGACGGCGAGTTCAACGCCAAGGAGAACACCATCGACTGGTAAGCAGCCACAGCCTTCGCGCCATGCCCGCATGTGCATGGCGCGGAGGCCCCGGGCAAACCGCCCACGGAAACAAAGAAAGCGCCCCGTGCTTGCTTCGGAAGCACGGGGCGCTTAGTTTTTTCCAGGCTCTTATTCGGGAAGCGCTTGGCTCTTATTTCTTCACGGCGTGCGCTATTTCTGGAAGCGGCGTGCCTGTTCCTCGATGAGTGCACGGTCGTCGAAGTAGTTTATCTTCATGGCGCGACGCACCTCGTCCATCGTCTCGCAGGCTGCGGCGCGGGCCACCTCGCAGCCCTTGCGCAGTATCTCGTAGACGGCGGGAATGTCCTTCTCGTACTCGGCGCGGCGTTGGCGGATGGGCTCCAGCACCTCCTGCAGCACGGCCATCAGCAGCTTCTTGCACTTCACGTCGCCCAGTCCGCCGCGGGTGTAGTGGTCCTTCATCTCCTGCAGCGTCTGGTAGTCGGAGGTGAGGCGTGCCACCTGTTCGTCCGTGGCGAAGGCATCCAGATAGGTGAATACGGTGTTGCCCTCCAGGTGGCCCGGGTCGCTGACCTGCAGGTGCAGGGGGTCGGTGTACATCGTCTTGACCTTCTTGTTCACCTCGTCGGCCGAGTCGGAGAGGTAGATGCAGTTGCCCAGGCTCTTGCTCATCTTGGCCTTGCCGTCGGTGCCGGGCAGGCGCAGGCAGGCCGCATTGTCGGGCAGCAGGATGTTAGGCTCCACGAGCGTCTCGCCGTAGATGTTGTTGAAGCGGCGCACTATCTCCCTGGCCTGTTCCAGCATGGGCTCCTGGTCCTCGCCGGCCGGCACGGTGGTGGCCTTGAACATCGTGATGTCGGCAGCCTGGCTGATGGGGTAGGTGAAGAAGCCTACGGGTATGCTCTCGCCGCTGAAGCCGCGCATCTGCACCTCGGTCTTCACC
Organism: Prevotellaceae bacterium UBA4336; assembly: GCA_002394305.1. Taxonomy (GTDB): domain Bacteria; phylum Bacteroidota; class Bacteroidia; order Bacteroidales; family Bacteroidaceae; genus Physcousia. Next base: position 77,651 of record DGTM01000041.1, on the reverse strand, counting down.
GTCGGGTTGCGCTGCAGGCGCGAGACACTGACGAGGTCCATGAAGTAGAACGACAGTTCGCAGAGTTCGGGTATCTGGCTCTGGATGAAGAGGGTGGTCTTCGCGGGGTCGAGGCCGGCAGCCAGGTAGTCGAGGGCCACCTCGATGACGTTCTGGCGCACCTTCTCGGGGTTCTCGATGTTGTCGGTCAGGGCTTGTGCGTCGGCCTCGAAGACGAATATCTTGTCGTAGAGCCCGGAGTTCTGCAGCTCCACGCGGCGGCGGAGCGAACCGACATAGTGTCCGATGTGGAGCTTGCCCGTCGGACGGTCGCCGGTAAGGATGATCTTTTGCTTTGGTTCCATATCTTATTTTATTATAGGTCTTATGTGTCTTATAGGTCTTATGTGTCTTATAGGTCTTATGTGTCTTATAGGTCTTATAGGTTTTTAGCCGAACATCTTGTCTATTGCTTCCTGCTGGAGGATGGTGAGGATGGTCTTCCCGGTGGGGGAGAGGTTGGGGTTCTCGCACTGGAAGAGGTCGCCGATGATGTTTTCCATCTGCACGGGCGTGAGCACTTCGCCCACCTCGATGGCGTTGTGGCGTGCCAGCACGAGGGCGAGCCTGTGGTGCAAGGCATCGGCATGACCGCCGTCCTGCTGCTTGACCGACTCCACCATCTCGCGTACGACGGAGAGCGGGTCGTCCTGCCCCGACGGAGCTCCGCCGATGGAGAAGCTGCTGCCGCCCAGCGACGAGATGTCGAAGCCCAGGGCCCGCACATCGTCGAGCATGGCTGTGAGGACGGCGGCATCGGAGGGCGACAGCTCGAGCAGCTCGGGGAAGAGCAGCCCCTGCGTGGCGGCATTGTGCTCCTGCATCTGCCGGAGGTAGCGCTCGTAGAGAATGCGCTCGTGGGCACGCCGCTGGTCGACTATCATCAGGCCCGACTGCACGGCCGTCAGGATGTACTGCCCCTTGTACTGGTAGTGCTGCGAGCTCATCTCCATGTCCCGGGGAAAGAGCGTGGGGGCAGGGGACGGGGTGTCAGGGGCGAGAGGCGCGGGCTCGTTGCTCGTCGCTCCCTCGAACATCTTCTCCCAGTGCCGCACGGGGCTGCGGTGCTGGCTGTGGGTGCTGAAGGGGTTGTAGCTGACGTCGAGCTGTACGCGGGGTGCCCTGATGCCGGAGCGGTCGCCGCCCTGGTAGGTCGGGATGTCGGGCCGTCCCTCCACGTCGAAGTCGATGGTAGGCACCGCGTTGAACTTGCCCAGGGCGTCGCGTACGGCAGCAACGACGATGCTCCATATCTCCTGCTCGTTCTCGAACTTGATTTCTGTCTTCGTGGGGTGGATGTTCACGTCGATGGCGGCTGGGTCTACCTGGAAGAAGATGAAGTAGGGCACCTGTTCGCCCTCGGGGATGAGGTGGTTGAAGGCCTCCATCACCGCATAGTGGAAGCGCGGATGGCGCATGAAGCGGCCGTTGACGAAGAGGTATTGCGAGGCGCCCTTCTTGCGGGCCGACTCGGGCTTGCCCACGAAGCCGCTTATCCTGACCAGCGTCGTCTCCACCTGCACCGGCAGAAGTTGTTCGCCCATCTTCTTGCCGAAGATGTTCACGATGCGCTGCAGGGAACTGCCGGCCGGCAGCTGCATCAGGCTGTTGCCGCCCGACGACAGGGAGAAGCTAATGGAAGGGTTGACCAGCGCGATGCGCTCGAAGTCCTGTATGATGTTGCCCAGCTCTGTCTGGTTTGTCTTGAGGAACTTGCGCCGCGCCGGCACGTTGAAGAAGAGGTTGCTGACCTCGAAGTTGGCTCCCACCGGACACGAGCACACCTCCTGTCCCACGAAGCGCGAGCCCTCGATGCAGAGCCGCACGCCCAGCTCCTGGTCGGCCGTGCGTGTGGTGAGGCGCACCTGTGCCACAGCCGCGATGGAGGCCAGCGCCTCGCCGCGGAAGCCCATGGTGTGGAGTTTGAAGAGGTCCTCGGCATGCAGAATCTTGGACGTGGCGTGGCGCTCGAAGGCCATGCGGGCATCCGTCTCGCTCATTCCCTTGCCGTCGTCGATGACCTGGATGGACGTACGCCCCGCATCCTGCACCAGCACGTCGATGGTCGACGCACCGGCGTCCACGGCATTCTCCATCAGTTCCTTGATGACGGATGCCGGACGCTGCACAACCTCGCCCGCAGCGATTTGGTTGGCAACAGAGTCGGGAAGAAGGTGTATGATGTCCACTTTGCTTGTCTTGTTTTGGAGTGATTGGCGTTGTCGGAGAGCGCGTGGCGTGTCATCTTGGCCCCGTGAGCAGGAAGCGCCATATTACCAGCAGCCCGAAGATGAGCAGTATGACTAAGGGCCAGCCCAGCTTCGACTCGCTCTCCTTGTGCTTCTTCGCACGCGGTGTGTAGTCGGCGAACGTGCCGCGGAACTTGTCGGGGTTGTAGGGCTCGTCGTGTGCCGGCGCTTCGCCCTGTTCGCGCTTCACGTCGTCGACCAGCTTCTGCAGTCTCTCGCGCGACTCATCGGTGTAGATGCTCACGCGGCGGTAGCTGCGTGGCTTCCTCGTGCTGAACAGTTTCATGGTTTATCGTCTTTATTGTCGTTGCTTTCGTCGTTCTCTTTGCTCTCGGCATCCTTGCTGCCTCCGTCGTCCTTTTGGGCCTCGTTGTCCTTGTTTCCTTCTGTGCTCTCAGGGGACGTCTCTGTGACGGGGCCTATCCCTCTCTGCTTCCTGATGTCGCTGAGCTTCTGCTTGGGCGCTGCATGGCGCACGCTCTCCTTGAGCTCGCTGCCGGCCTTCTTGGGGCGCCACTCGAAGATGTCGTCCTTGTTGAGCGGACGTATGTAGTCGAACCAGGCGAAGTTCTGCAGGTAGAGCATGTTCTGCGGGATGAGCGGGATGGGATACATGGTGCCGGAGGCTGCAGGCATCCAGATGCGGTCCACCTTCCTGTCTGTCAGGAACATCTTCAGCAGGGTGGTCTCCGTATGGTTCATCTCCACCATGATGCTGTCTTCGTCGAAGGGGTAGTAGTTGACGAAGACGTTGCCCTCGGAGGTGGAGAGATACATCTCCCCGTTCCTGAAGTAGGAATGCATCTCATGTCCGGACACTTGGTTGTAGTGCGTGTCGTCGAGCCGTTCCACCGAAAGTGCCTGCCGCAGCACCCGGGTGCTGTCGATGGTGCTGTCGTTGAAGAAAATCTGTATCTCTTCGCCCAGCTGTTGCTGTCCGGCTTGCCAGAGGATGGGGTCGCGGTACATGACGAGGATGCTGTCGCGTGTGCTGTAGACCATCGAGTCGCACACCGCCTGGATGTCGCGGCGGAAGGCACGCATGTGGTGGTAGGCATGTATGACGCGATAGGTGGAGTCCGTCTCGAGGTTGAAGGTAAAGACCTTGAACGTGTCGGCATGGGCGTACATCGTGTCCCGCTGGCTGTAGTCGATGGAGACGGCTCGGTCGGTCGTCATGACGTACTCGGTGCTGTCCTCGTAGTAGCAGTACTCACCCGTGAACATGTTCTTGTTGACGACGTCGGAGTAGACCACGTTGCCGAAGGCCTCGGCCGTGGAGTTGTCGTTGTTCCACACCACGCTGTCGCCCACGAGCCGTTTGCCGTTGTTGGTCAGGATGCTGCGGTCCAGCAGATGCGAGTGCTTCGTCTGCGTGTAGTAGTAGCCCAGCTCGGAATAGATGTGGTTCTCGCCGTTCTCGATGTTGGAGGGGCCCACGATGTGCGCTATGGCCGTCAGCGTGTTGTAGTGCAGCGTGTCGGAGATGAGCACCGTCTCAGGCTTGGCAGGAGGCGCGGGGTTGACCAGCCGGACATTGTAGTTGAAGACGGATTCGCGTGTGGCCGGGCTGTATTCGCCCCAGTCGCTGGTCAGTTCGTTGTTTTGGTCCAGCAGCCGTCCGCCCTCGAAGAAATAGCCGAGGTCGTAGAGCCTGTCGTAGTCGAGGCTGTCCGTGTAGATGGTCGTGGTGCCGTGCTCGAGCACGACATCATAGCGGGCACGTGCCAGCTGGTCCAGGCCGTTGTAGTAGAGCACTTCGCTGTGGAGCAGGAGCGTGTCGCCCTGGTTCAGGACGACATGGCCGAAGGCGTCAAGGGAGTTCGTGGATTCGTAGAAGAGGGCGCTGTCGCAGGAGAGCAGGGCGCCGTCGTGGCTGAACTGTACGTTGCCCACCAGGAATTGTGCCGTGCGGCTCTTCCGCTCGTCGAAGAAGAGGCGGTCGGCATGCAGCAAATGCACCTTGCTGTCGGACGGCGGCCTGTTCTTGTCGGTCCGACGCTGGGGCGTTACTGCCATAAGCAAGCAAAGGCCGAACAGCAGTGACGCGCAGAGGATGTATAGCCGCTGACCTTTCACTTTACCCAACCGTCATATTGAAAGTCGCAGTCTCTCCAGTCCGGGTTGATGCGAATGTATGTGCTCTGTTGTTTCTCCCTTATCCATTTCCGTATAGCCTCTTCACCCTTTTTCTGCTTCACGACGTTGTTCAGCACCTGAAAGTCCTCGGTGACGCTTGCGCGGTGTGTCGTGGTACGGTTCTTGAGGCGGGCGATGGCGCAGATGGTCATGCCCCTTTTGTTGAGCATCGTGAAGGGCTTCGATATTTCGCCGACTTCCAGGGGGTCGATCACACGGGCCAGCTCGGGCGAGAGGGCGGAGAGCTCGCTCATCTCGAAGCGTGTGGTGGTCTCGCCCGTCTCCTTCAGGTTGGAGAGGATGCCGCGGTTGTTGCGTGTGTCCTTGTCGTCCGAGGCATAGCGGACGGCATCCTCGAAGGAGATTTTTTCGCTCTTGATGTCCTTGGTGATGGAGTCCAGGATGACCAGTGCGCTGTCGATGTCGGCTTGTGCCACCTCGGGGCGCTTCAGGATGTGGCGGCACTTCAGCTTGTCGCCGCGCTTGTCGATGAGCTGTATGATGTGGAAGCCGAACTCGCTCTGTGCAATCTTGCTCACCTTCTTGGGGTCCGTCAGGCTGAAGGCGACGTTGGCAAAGCCCGGGTCGAGCTCGCCTTTACCCATGTAGGGCATCTCGCCGCCCTGACGTGCCGACCCCGGGTCTTCGCTGTAGAGGCGGGCCAGGGTGGCGAAGGAGGTCGTGCCGCTGTTGACGCGGTCTGCATATTCGCGCAGCAGGGCTTTGACGCGGTCTATCTCGGCTTGCGGGATGCGAGGCTGCAGCACAAGCAGCTGCACCTCCACCTGTGTGGGGATGAGCGGCAGGCTGTCCTCGGGCAGGTCCTTGAAGTAGCGGCGCACCTCGGCGGGTGTCACCTTGATGCTGGACGTCAGCTGATCTCGCATACGCATTGCCGTGGCTTCGTTCCGGTACTGGTCGAAGAGTTCCTCGCGTATCTGCACCAGGGGCATCTTCATGTACTCCTCGAGCTTCTCCTTCGAGCCTGCCACCATAATCTTCTGGTTGATGTCGTTCTCGACATACTGGCTGACGTCGGCATCGGTCACGTTGATGCTGTCGATGATGGCCTGGTGGAGGAAGAGCTTCTGTATGGCCAGCTGTTCGGGTATGACACAGTAGGGGTTGCCCTTGATTTGCGAGCCGTAGTCCAGGCGGCGCTTCTCTATGTCGGAACGCAGGATGGCCTCGTCGCCCACAATCCAGACGACTTCGTCGACGACGTTCTTCTGTGCCACGGAGAGCAGGCTGCAGAGGACAGACACCAGGCAGAGTGCGTATCGTTTCATGTCAGGTCTTGCTTAATGATTGTTGACGGTCTTGAGGACTTCCTCGTCTATCTCGAAGGAATAGCGTTTGCGCAGCTCAGCCACGAACTCGTCCTCCTTGAGGCGCTGGTAGTCGCTCACCACCTGGCTGCTGACGTCGGTCCACTGGGCGGGGCCCTTCTTGAGCACCTTACCGAAGACGCCGACGTTCGGATAGCCTTTCACGGGCTTCAGTTCCGCATCCTTCACCTTGAAGGCCAGGCGGTCTACGTTGGGGTTGTCGCCCTTCTTGAAGACGCGGCGCTCCACGCGCACCATGATGCTGTCCTTGTTGAACTTCTCGCGGATGGCTCCCATCCACTTGTCCTGCGGAAGCTTCTTGACGAGCTTCTTGACGGGCTTGATGTCGGCGGCATCCTTGCAGTAGTAGACCATGCCGCTGTAGTGCGGCTCGTCCCAGGCGTACTGCTTCTTGTTCTTCTTGAAGTAGGTCCGCAGGGCCAGTGTGTCTTTGGCGGCAGGCTCCCAGATGCGTCTGTTGCATTCCTCGAAGAGGAGGAGCCCGTCGTGGTACTCCTGTACGAGATACTTCAGTTCGTTGTCCTTGGCGCAGAACTCCTCGGTCTTTTCGTCGAGGATTTGCTCCACGGTCTTCGGCTCTTCGCCTTGGCTGGCGAGCGAGTCAAGGACCTGCTGTGCGAGCTGCTGCTCGATGCCCTGGCTGTCGAGGTACTTCATGATCATGTCGTGCAGTTCCTCGTAGGTCTCGAGGTCTTTCTTGCCGATGAGCTTGATGATGTCGTAGCCGATGGGCATGAGGAAGGGCTCGCTTATCTGGTTCACGTCGAGGGCGTATGCGACGTCCTCAAACTCTTTCATCACCTGGTTGGGGCCAATCCAGGGCAGCATGCCGCCGCGTCCTGCCGAGCCCGGGTCCTGCGACACTTGCTTGGCAAGTTCGGCAAAGTCGGCGCCGTCCTTCAGAGCCTGGTAGACGGAGTCGATGGTTGCTTTAGCCTTGGCGCGGTCGTCTTCCGTTGCATCCTGTGGCAGACGTATCAGGATGTGTGCGGGCTGCAGGAGTTGCTTGCCGTCGAGGCGGGTCAGCATGCCGTCGTAGTAGGCGCGGCATTCGCTTTCCTTTGCCCCTTCGGGCACCAGGAGCGGGCGTATCTGCTGGTCGCGGTACTGGCGGAACTCCTTTTGGTAGCTCGAGAGTGTGTCGAGGCGGTCGTCCAGGGCGGCGAGCACCTTGAGCTTGTAGTTCACGAAGAGCTGTGCGTACTCCTCGACGTTCTTCTTGTCGATGACGCCTTCGGAGTTGTTCTTGTTGTAGTTATACTCGAATTCGCTGCGAGTGACGGGCACGCCATTGATGCGCATCACGATGGGGTCCTCCTGTGCGGCGGCCGTCAGGGCCAGGGCTGACAGCGCAAGGCTGAAAAGTATCTTCTTCATTTGATGGTTGTTTTATGGGTCTTATAGGACTTATAGGACTTATGGGTCTTATAGGACTTATGGGTCTTATAGGACTTATGGGTCTTATAGGTCCTATGAGTCTTATAGGTCTTATGTGATTCTATTGCGGGCGGCTGTAGTTGGGTGCTTCGCTGGTGATGGTCACGTCGTGGGGATGGCTCTCCTGCACGCCGGCATTGGTGATGCGTACGAACTTGGCGTTGTGGAGGTCCTGGATGGTGGCGGCGCCGCAGTAGCCCATGCCGCTGCGCAGTCCGCCGATGAGCTGGTAGATGACCTCCTGGACGGAGCCTTTGTAGGGGACGCGGCCGGCGATGCCTTCGGGCACGAGCTTCTTGGTGTCCTTCACGTTTCCCTGGAAGTAGCGGTCCTTGCTGCCGCATTCCATGGCTTCGAGGGAGCCCATGCCGCGGTAGCTCTTGAACTTACGTCCGTTGTAGATGATGGTGTCGCCGGGGCTTTCCTCCGTGCCGGCCACGAGGGAGCCGATCATGACGCTGTAGCCACCGGCAGCCAGGGCCTTCACCACGTCGCCGCTGTAGCGCAGTCCGCCGTCGGCGATGAGGGGCACGTCGGTTCCCTGCAGTGCGCTTGCCACGTCGTAGACGGCGCTGAGCTGTGGTACGCCTACGCCGGCCACGACGCGTGTGGTGCAGATGCTGCCCGGGCCGATGCCGACCTTCACGCCGTCGGCTCCTGCCTCGACGAGCATGCGTGCTGCCTCGCCTGTGGCGACGTTGCCCACCACGATGTCCACATCGGGGAATATCTTCTTGGCTTCCTTGAGCTTTTCGATGACGAACTTGCTATGGCCGTGTGCCGTGTCGATGACAATGGCATCCACGTCGGCTTCCACCAAGGCCTGTATGCGCTGGATGGTGTCGGCTGTGACGCCCACTCCGGCAGCCACGCGCAGGCGGCCTTTGCTGTCCTTGCAGGCCATGGGCTTGTCCTTGGCTTTGGTGATGTCCTTGTAGGTGATGAGGCCGATGAGCTTGCCGGTGTCGTCCAGCACGGGTAGCTTCTCGATTTTGTTCTCCTGCAGAATCTTGGCAGCTGCGACGAGGTCGGTCTGTACGTGTGTGGTGACGAGGTTCTGGCTGGTCATCACTTCGTCGACGGGGCGGTCGATGTTCTGCTCGAAGCGCAGGTCGCGGTTCGTGACGATGCCCACGAGATGGCGCTCGTCGTCGACGACGGGTATGCCGCCGATGTGGTACTCCGACATCAGTCCGAGGGCGTCGCGGATGCTGCTGCCGCGCTTGATGGTGATGGGGTCGTAGATCATGCCGTTCTCGGCTCGCTTCACGATGGCCACTTGGCGTGCCTGCTCCTCGATGCTCATGTTCTTGTGTATGACGCCGATGCCGCCTTCGCGTGCAATGGCAATAGCCATCGTTGCCTCGGTGACGGTGTCCATGGCGGCCGTCACGAAGGGAATCTTCAGGGTGATATGGCGCGAGAAGCGTGTCTCGAGGGAGACGGTGCGCGGAAGCACTTCGGAGTAAGCGGGAACTAAGAGAACGTCGTCGTAGGTGAGTCCGTCCATCACAATCTTGTCTGCAATAAATGATACCATAGCCTTAAAATCTTTTTTATTGCGTGCAAAGGTACAAAAAAAATGCTTAGGTTGTATGGCCTTGCGATGTATTTTTTGCCTTACGTTCGCGTATATGTATAAATATGTATAAATATGTGTTCCGTCGCCGGGGCTTTTGCGGCAAAAAAACGATGCTTTGAGCGAAAAAAACGGGAAGTGATGGCGGGCTTGTCACTAATTATTAGTATCTTTGTGCCGAAGTTTCCGAAAAAATAATCAAAATAAGTTAAATAGTTATGTTAAGGAAAATCCGTTTGACGCTTGCCATCCTCTTTTGGGTGCTCATCACTTGGCTGCTTGTGGACTTCACCGGCACGGCGCATGCCTACCTTGGGTGGATGGCTAAAATTCAGTTTGTGCCGGCTCTGCTGGCGCTGAACGTGGGAGCACTGCTCTTTGTGCTGACGCTGACGCTGCTCATGGGGCGCATCTATTGTTCCGTCATCTGTCCGCTGGGCGTGATGCAGGATGCCATTGCATGGTTGCGCCCGGGAAAGAACAAGTACAGCTACTCGCCGGCCCGGACGACCCTGCGCTATACGCTGCTCGTCGTGGCCTGTGCCGCCCTGGCCCTCGGCGTGGCCTGGATAGGCGGACTCATCTTCCCTTACAGCACCTACGGCCGCATCGTCTCGGTCTGCGTGGCTCCGCTCTACAAGCTTGCCAACAATGGTCTTGCGGCTCTGGCCGAGCACTACGGCAGCTATGCCTTCTACGAGGTGGATGTCTGGGTGAAGAGCTTCGCCTCCCTTGCCGTGGCGCTGCTGACGTGGGCCGTCATCGCTGTGCTGGCCTGGAGGAACGGACGCACATGGTGCAACACCATCTGCCCCGTCGGTACGCTGCTCGGCCTCGTCAGCAGGCATTCGTATCTCAGGATGACCATCGATGCCGACAAGTGCCGGAACTGCCGCAAGTGCGAACGTAGCTGCAAGGCGTCCTGCATCGACCTGAAGACGCATACCGTCGACCTCTCGCGCTGCGTCGTCTGCGGCGACTGCGAGGGGCAGTGCAAGTTCGATGCCCTGCACCTGAAAGCCTCTCCCATCCCCGCCAAAGGAGGGGGGGGCGGCGAATCGTGTCCCTCTCCCTCGGAGAAGGCCGGGGAGAAGCTTGAGGCTACTTCCCGCCGTGCAGCCCTGACCAGCATCGCCCTCCTTGCCGGAACAGCCCTTGCCAAGGCTCAGAGCAAGGTGGAGCCCAAGACGACCGACGGCGGCCTGGCCGACATCGTCAGGAAGGAGAAGCCGAAGCGCGACAAGCTCATCACGCCTCCCGGCTCGCTCTCCGTCCGCAACCTGCGCACCCACTGCACGGCCTGCCAGCTCTGCATCGATGCCTGTCCCAACGACGTGCTGCGTCCCAGTAGCAGCCTGGACCGCTTCATGCAGCCCGAGGTGAGCTTCGAGCGCGGCTATTGCCGACCCGAGTGCAACCGCTGTTCGCAGGTCTGCCCCACATCGGCCATCCAGCCCGTCACCGTGGAGCAGCGCACAGCCATACAGGTGGGTCATGCCGTCTGGACGCGTGAGCTCTGCATCCCCGTCAGGGACGAGAAGCCCTGCGGACTCTGTGCCCGCAAGTGTCCTGCACAGGCCATCCAGATGGTGCCCCTGCAGGCTGGCGTCCATCAGGACGGATGGCGATGGCGCGACGCTGACAACCAGGAGATTCCGCGCGAGAAGGTCCTGCTCATCCCCGTCGTGAACGAAGAGAAGTGCATCGGCTGCGGTGCCTGCGAGAACCTCTGTCCGTCGAACCCCCTGAGCGCCATCCATGTGGAAGGCCACGAGGTGCACAGAGAGATATAAAGCCTTGCCAAAAGGGGAAGAAAGTGTTATACCGTAATACCGTTATAACGTCATAACGAAAAACATACCAGAATGAAAAAAAACATAGACAGACGAGACTTCCTCAAAGTCTCAGGCGCCACGGCTGCAACGGCAGCTCTGGCATCGTGCGGCATACAAGGCGGCAGCGCCGACGGCGAGGTCGACTACATGGGACACCACGAAGGCCCCATTCCATCGGATAAAATGACCTACCGCACCAACCCCAAGCAGGGCGACAAGGTCAGTCTGCTGGGCTACGGATGGATGCGCCTGCCGACCGTCAAGGACGGCAGCGCCCGCACACAGGACAACGCTAACGGCGACGCCCTGGACCAGGAACAGATAAACCGCCTCTGCAAGTTTGCCCTCGACCACGGCGTCAACTACTTCGACACGTCGCCGGCCTATTGCCGCGGCAAGAGTGAGGAGAGTCTGGGCATCGCCCTGGAGGCCAGCGGATACAAGCGCAGCGACTACTTCATTGCCACGAAGCTTTCCAACTTCTCGCCCTCGCAATATGACTTCGAGGAGGGCAAGGCCATGTTCGAGCGCAGCCTGCAGTACCTGAAGACCGACTACATCGACTATCTGCTCCTGCACAGCATCGGCGGCGGAGGCATGGGGCCTGTCCACCAGCGCTACCTCGACAACGGACTGCTCGACTGGCTCATGGAGCAGCGCGAGGCAGGCCGCATCCGCAACCTCGGCTTCTCGTTCCACGGCGACGTCGCTGTCTTCGACTGGGCCCTGGCGCACCACGACCAGTACCACTGGGACTTTGTGCAGATTCAGGCCAACTACGTCGACTGGAACAACGAGCAGGACAAAGGGCGCTCCGGCAAGTACCTCTACGAGGAACTGGTGAAGCGGAATATCCCCGTCGTCATCATGGAGCCCCTGCTCGGCGGACGTCTGTCGAAGGTGCCCGACCACGTCGTGGCCCACTTCAAGCAGCGCAAGCCCGAGAACAGCGTGGCTTCGTGGGCCTTCCGCTACATCGGATCCAAACCCGCCGTGCTCACCGTGCTCAGCGGCATGACGTATATGGAACACCTGGAGGACAACCTGCGCACATACTCTCCCCTGGAACCTCTCACCGTGGAGGAGCAGGACTGGCTGGAGAACGAGACGGCAACGCTCATCAAGAGCTATCCCACCATCGATTGCAACGACTGCAATTACTGCATGCCGTGCCCCTACGGACTCAACATCCCTGCCATCTTCGTACATTATAATAAATGTGTGAACCAAGGTAACGTGCCCGAGAGCCAGCAGGCCGAGAACTACCAGAAGGCACGCCGTGCTTTCCTCATCGGCTACGACCGCAGTGTGCCCCGCCTCCGCCAGGCCAACCACTGCATCCAGTGCCGCGAGTGCGTCAGTCACTGCCCGCAGCAAATCGACATCCCGCGCGAGCTGCAACGTATCGACAGTTTCGTCGAGAAGCTCAAGCAAGGCACGCTCTGAGGAAACCTCCCTGCGCTTCCGAAATAAGCGCCTCGTGCTTCCGGGATAAGCGCCCTGCGCTTCCAAAATAAGCGCCTTGCGCTTCCGAAATAACAGCACGGATTGTAGGAAACAAAAAAAGCCCCTTCCCGAATCTCCCGGGAAGGGGCTTTCTGTTTGTCCTGTTGTCTTTTACTTCTTCTCGCTCATGGTGAAGTCGAGGGTGCCGCCTTCGGTGAGCTGCTGGTGCGTGAGCTTCCAGTCGGTTATCTTCTGGCCGTTCAGTTTCACACCCTTCACGTAGATTGCCTTGTCCGATTTGCGCGGTGCGTTGATGACAAGGTCCTTGCCGCCCGGCATGTGCAGGACGGCGCGGCGGAACAGAGGCGTGCCGATGACGTACTCTGCCGAGCCTGCATTGAAGGGATAGAAACCCAACGAGGAGAATATGTACCAGGCCGACATCTGTCCGCAGTCGTCGTTGCCCGCATAGCCGCAGGGCGTGGCGTTGTAGAACGTGCTGCGCACCTGCTCCACCAGTTCCTGCGTGCGCCAGGGCTGGCCCGCGAAGTTATAGAGGTACACGGTGTGGTGGCTGGGCTCGTTGCCGTGGGCATATTGTCCGATGAAACCGCTGGCATTGCCGTTCACCTCGCCGCTTGTCTCGGTCAGTGTAAAGTTTTTGTTAAGTTTCTCGATGAATGGCTTCACACCGCCGAAAAGCTCGATGAGTCCTTGCGGATTCTGCGGCACGAACCACATGTATTGCCAGGCATTGCCCTCCACGAAGCAGGGATTCTCGTAGCTCAGGGGGTCGAATGGCTCTATCCAGTTGCCTTTATCGTCCTTCGGCTGGAAGAATCCTGTGGCCGGATTGAACAAGTTGCGGTAGTATTCGCTGCGCTTGCTGAAGCGTTCAAAATCGCCCATTTTACCGAGCTTTTTTGCCACAGCTGCCACGCACCAGTCGTCGAAGGCTTGCTCCATCGTGATGCTCACGCTGACGTTCTGGCGGTTCTGCGGCATGTAGCCGAATTCTTCCCACACCTCGAAGGGGCTGTTGGGGTGCGTGCGTGTGCTGCTCTCCACCATTGCCCGGTAGGCACGCTCCACGTCGAGGCCCGGCAGCTCGGACAGGATGGCGTCGGCCACAACGGGGATGGCATGATTGCCTATCATGCAGTAGTTGTCCTGTCCCCAGAGGTCCCAAATGGGCAGGTAGCCGTAGGTCTCGTGATGCAGCACCATATCGCGGACGAACTGCACGGCGATGTTGGGGTAGAGGAGCGTGTAGAGGGGGTGGGCGGCGCGGAAGGTGTCCCACAGGCTGAAGGTGCTGTGGTAGGCCTGACCCTCTGGCATCTGCTTGATCTCGAAGTTGGTGTCCATGTAGCGACCGTCCACGTCGCTGATCGTGTTGGGCTGCATCAGCACGTGGTAGAGGCCGGTGTAGAAGATGGTCTTCTGCTCGTCGGTGCCCTCGATGTCGATGGTGGAGAGCTCCTTCTCCCAGGCATCGTGGGCAGCCTTCGTGTAGTAGCCGAAGTCCCACGACTGTGCCTCTGCCTGCATGTTGCGGCGGGCTCCGTCGTTGTCAACGGCCGAGATGGCCACCTTCACCATCACTTCCTTGCCCTGGGATGCGTCGAAGGAGAGAGCCGCCCGCAGCGTCCGGCCGTTGATGACGTCGCTGCCGCCGGCACTGCGCCCGCCGTCCATCAGGATGCGGCTCGCAATGGGGCGCGAGAACTCGGCGCGGAAGTACACCTTGCGCAGCTTGGCCCAGCCCGTCACGACGCGGAAACCCTCGATGGTCCTCTCGTCAATCACGCGTATCTGGCTCTGGATAATCTGGTACGCACGGCGGCCCGTGTAGTAGGCATCGCCGCGGTAGGTCATGCGGTCCAGGTCGAGGATAATGTTTTGCTCCATTCCATCGGGGAAAACGTACTTGTGGATGCCCGCATGCACGGTGGCCGACAGCTCAACGTGAATGTTTTCGCCGCCCAGCAGGTCGACCGAGTAGAAACCCGGCGCGGCGCTCTCCCTGTCGTGCTTGAAGGGCAGGGCAAAGATGCCCTTGCGCAGCACTTCGGGCGTGACGCGCTTGACGGTCGGCATCAGCGAGATGTCGATGAGGTCGGTGCAGCCTGTGCCGCTGAGGTGCGTGTGCGTGAAGCCGAAGATGGAGTCGCGGTTGTAGTCGTAGCCGCAGCAGGGGTCCCACGTGACGTACTGCTCCGTTTCGGGAGCTAGCTGCACCATGCCCTGAGGCATCGTGGGGCCGGGGAAAGTGCTCCCGCTCAGGGCACCCGTGTCGTCGGTCTGTGTTCCGATGAAGGGGTTGACGTACTTCGTGTAGTCTGCTGCCATGCAGCCCAGGCAGAAACAGGCTGTGAGGCATACCAATGCTATTCGTTTTGGGTAGAACATGTTAAATAAGTTTTAATGTTTGTGCAAAGTTCGGGAAATCTTTTGTTTTTTGCAAAGAATTGTATACTTTTGTTGCTGAAAAACTATAAACACATTATATTAAAATGTTATCCTATCCTCTCCTCGCCTTAATGTTCCCGTTCATGCAGGCCGACACAACGCGGGTCGACAGCACGCGGACCGACAACGCCATCCCCGTCGATACGCTGAAGGAATTGGAAGTGCGTGGCGACTCTACCCTGCGCGTCAACGAAGCCATACGGCAAACGATTGGGAGAGAGCTGAAATACCGTCAGGGCACCCCCACCGTGAGCGACGTCATCGGCAGGAAAGCGACGGACATGATACTGCACCCCTTCGCCATAAAGGACCGCAAGAGGGAGCGCAAGCATGCACGCGACCGTAAGATACTGGAGGAATACGAGCAGCTGGGACGCGTCAAGACCTTCGAGGAACTCCTCGACGAGGCCATCCGTCAGCAAGCCATCGAGGACGGAAAGGAACCGCCCGCACGCTCTGGCAAGAAGAAGTAGCACCGTCGTGCCCTGCGCCCCTTTGCCCGGGATAAAAAACATCTTTACAATGAACAAACAAGACTCGAACTTCATGCAGCAGGCCATAGACCTGAGCATTCAGAACGTAGCCAATGGCGGCGGTCCGTTCGGCGCCGTCATCGTCAGGGACAACGAGGTGGTTGCCACAGGCGTCAACCGCGTCACCGCCAACAACGACCCGACGGCCCATGCTGAGGTCTCTGCCATACGGGCTGCCTGCCAGCGGGAAGGCTCGTTCAAGCTGGAAGGCTGCACCATCTACACTTCCTGCGAGCCCTGCCCGATGTGCCTGAGCGCTATCTACTGGGCGGGCATCAGCCGCATCTGCTTCGCTTGTACCAAGCAAGACGCCGAAGACATCCACTTCGGCGACAAGTTCATATACGAAGAAATGGCGCGTCCGATCTTCGAACGCGCCATTCCTACCGAAACCTTCATGCGTCAGGAAGCATTGCAAGCCTTCCGTGCATGGGATGAAAAAACCGATAAAGTAGAATACTAAGCCTTAGCCTTTTGAGCCTGCACAAGCTTTCCCCCGTCATACAGACCCTGCTCGTTTTCCTTCTGATGCAGGGAGTGGGTACGGCAGCCCTGTTCGGCATTGGCATCTTCCTCTCGCCTGAGTTTGCTTCGGCCCTCAGAGGTTTCGCCAGCGGTACGACGGACGAACTGCCCCTGTTCGCTGCGTTGCCCGTTTCGCTCTTTGCACTGACGCTGATGGCAACCAACATACTGGCCGTCACCGTCTGTCGCTTCGTGCTGCACAGCATCCGCCTCGGGGCAGCCTTCGATGTTTCTTCCGTCAACTGGCAGCCGGGCATGCTGGCATTGCTTGGCGGCATCTTCGGCGCTATCGGCATGTCGGTCGTGACCGACTCCGTCGAGATGCCCGACTCCATGCAGCAGGCCACACAGGCTCTGTCGCGCAACATGTGGGGCTTGCTTGCGCTTGTTGTCGTCGGGCCCGTCACCGAGGAACTCCTCTTCCGCGAGGCCATTGCAGGCGAGATGCTGCGCCGCGGTGCCGCTCCCTGGGCGGCCATCCTGGCTTCTGCGCTGTCCTTCAGCATTGTGCACCTCAACCTTGCCCAGGGCATCTATGCGCTTCCCCTCGGCATCCTGTTCGGCATTATCTATTGCAAGACGGGAAACATCGTGCTCACCTCCATGCTGCACATATTAAATAATGGTATAGTCGTACTTCTGCTCTGCGTCTCCGGCGGCGACTATGCCGACGCTTCTTATGCAGAGTGGTTCGGCGGGATGGCAATACCTTATGTGATTATGACACTCAGCTTCGTGCTTTGCGGTGCCCTGATGTACGTTTTTTTGCATCGCTATAAGCCCCGCGAATAACAACAGACAAAGAAGAACTTTGGCAAGAGTAGTGAAAAAGGAAGGTTAAAATTCCGAAATATGCCACGAGTTGTGTTAAAATAGCTTAAACACCCTTCTCCTCTTGTCCTCAATTCGTCGTATTGTTTTACCTTTGCAGAACAATAGCACCTATAAAAAGGGTGTACTATGTGGATAAGGAAAAAGAAGCGTTGCAACAAAACACATTAACATAAACTCATTAAAAAATGAAAAAGAAACTCATTCAATCACTCACGCTACTGTTAGTGGCAGTCAGTGTGGGAACGTTCGTATCTTGTAAGGATACCAACGAGGATTTGTACAACGAGTATCGTGCAGAGGCTACGGGCCAGTCCCTGACTTTGCAGCAGAAGCTTGGTCAGCTTGAGACCCAACTGAACACAGACATTGCGACTCTGCAGGCCACGCTCTCTACAATTAAGTCGTGCGATTGCACGAACGTGACGCACTGGACGCAGAGTGACATCGAGACTCTGATCAGCAACTATCTCTCCGGCGGCAGTGGCGGTTCTGGTTCCGGCGAGAATCCGGTTATTGTCGACATACTTGATGATTACATTGAAGATTTGCTTGGAGGTAGCTCCGGTGCCGGTGGCCTGACACTTAATCAAATTGTTGAATATATCAACAACCTTCAGGGAAGCGATGTTGATTTGTCTAAGATTAATGAGACCCTTCAGACTTATGGTAATAACATTGCCACCATCCAGACAACTTTGAACAGTCATGGAAGCAATATCACGAACCTGTTGTCTTTCCAGTCAACGGCTCAGCAGCAGATTGCAAACACAATCGAGGAGCTGAATGCTCTCAAGGAGAAGGTTGATGCCATCAAGCAGTGCAACTGCGATTTCACCACGCTGTGGGAGGCCATCCATACATTGGAAACAGGCCTTGCTACTGCCGAAGCAAAGGCACAGAGCGCTATGGAATTGGCAACTTCGGCCAACACAACAGCCAACGAGGCAAAGCTGACTGCAGAGGAGGCTAAGTCCGCCGCCGCTGCTGCAACAACGGTTGCCAATGCAGCAACCGAATTGGCAACCTCTGCCGCCCAGACAGCTGCCAACGCAAAGGAACTTGCCGAAGCTGCTGGACTGACGGCACAGCAGGCAAAGGAATTCGCAGAAACAGCTAAGACGAACGCCGAGAATGCCCTCAACGTCGCCAACAACGCCATCAGCATCGCAACGACGGCTCAGACTCTGGCAAATGCCAACAAGGAGTCCATCGACCAGCTCAAGAGCGATGTCGCTACCATTCAGGAGACACTTACACAGTATGGCACACAGATTGGTCTGAACACTGAGAACATTCAGAAGAACACCAACGCCATCGCTGAAGCAGTGGGTAAGATTCAGACCAACGCTGAGAACATTCAGAAGAACAAGGAAGCTATCGAAGCCCTCCAGATTCAAATCACAACCGTGAGCGAAAAGGCTGCTGAAGCTCTCCAGAAGGCAATCGATGCAGATGCCAAGGCTACCACAAACGCCACTGCCATCGCCAACCTCCAGCCTATCGTTGAAGCTAACGCAACTGCTATCACCAATCTGAACACAAAGACGCAGGAGCTCGAGACAACGGTTACAACGCTCCAGTCGGCTGTCAGCGAACTCAGCACTCAGGTGACCACCAACACCACAGCTATCACTAACCTGACTACTACCGTTACTAACCTGACGACTCAGGTCGGCACAATCGAAAGCTCTGTCAACGAGATGAAGACGACTCTCACGGAGCAGGCAACAAAGATTGCCAATTTGGAAACCGAACTCGCCAACGTGAAGGCAGAGTGTGCTGCCAACCTCGTGACGGCAAAGACGTATGCCGAAGAACAAGCTGAAGCAGTCAGGACTGCACTCATGACCGAGATTAACAATCTCATCGCCCAGCTGGCAAATTACTACACCAAGAATCAGGTTTACACCAAGGAAGAAGTTGACGACCTGCTCAAACAGCTCAAGGATAACCTGAACATCACGATTAATGATAACACAGCAAGGATTGAGGTCCTCGAAGGCAATGTAACACTCCTTGACGGCAAGGTGGTCAACCTCCAGAGCGCTGTCGACGATCATGGCGAGAGAATCACTGCCCTTGAAACAAAGCTTGATGGGTACGAGACTCTCGTTGAAACCGTCAGCGGCCATACAACATCCATCGAGAAGCTCACAACGGATCTTGGCGCACTGCAGGGCGTCGTGGACGGTCTCTCCACTACTGTCGGGGAGCACACATCTGCTATCGAGGCCATCAACGCTGCTATCGCTGCCATCAAGCAGTGCACTTGCGACCCCAGCCAAATCACTGCAATCAATACTGCCATCGACGGCATCCTGGAGCGTCTCGCCACTGCCGAGACAAACATCGGGAACAATACCACAGCTATCGGACAAAATGCAGAGGCTATTGCCGCCAACAAGGAGCTTATCAACTCGGTGAAGCAAGAGCTGACTGACCTCATCAACCAGCAGATTGCACAGCTGAAGGAAAACCTGGAGAATCAGATTGGCGCTGTGGATGACAAGGTCGGTGCTGCAAATGACAAGATTGACGCCCTGCAGCTGGCCTTTGACAACCTCAACTACATCACTCCCGAGGAAGTGGACAGCAAACTGAACAACCTGACATCTCTCCTCATTGACAAGGTGAAGGCCGACTCTCTCACTTCTGCTCTGGCAGACGAAGAGCTCAAGAAGCGCATGGACATCATCGGCGACTCTGTCAAGACGGCATTCGCGGACATCATCACCACCCAGGCTATGATTACCGCACTTGATGCCGCTACCGTCAAGAAGGACGATTACGAGGCAGACAAGACAGAGATTCTTGGCAGAATCAGCGCTAACGAAACGGCAATAGGTGACTTGAACGATGCTGTTGAGACCATCAGCGGGCAGCTCACCGAGCTGGAAGGCAGAATAGACGCTTTGGAGGCCCGGATGAATGTTGCCGAGGCAAACATCGAGCAGGCTCTCAATGACATTCAGAGTCTCAAGTCTGCTGTGTCGGCTGTTCAGGAATTCCTTGCAAAGCAGGTAACCGGCATCATCATCCAGGGCACATACAACCCTGCCTTCGGCACACTGGATCTGCCCTTCGACGTTCAGTCCAACATCCTTGTTGCCTACTTCGGCAAGCCCATGAAGGACGTTGAGTTCCCCACATCGCGCACAAGTAATTATGTACGCCCCGAGGAGGCTCTCACCGAGAAGGATATGCAGATGATCAACGGCGTTGAGGTCTTCGAGCACATGGCAAACATTCCTCTCATGTACGAGAAGAACTATGCAGGTAAGGTCTACATGACCATCAACCCCAACACCGCTGACCTCTCAGGCCTTGAGCTGAACATTGTCAATACTCAGGACGAAGAGTCTCCCATCAAGCTCGAAGGTGCCAAGAAGAGCACCGAGATGCTGAAGTTCGGCTACACACGTGCCGACAATGGCTTCTACGAGGCTGATGCTGTCGTTGCTCCCATTGACGTGGAGAAGGTAGAGCGCCTGTCTGTCAACAAGGCTGCCATCAAGGATGCCTTTAATGAGATTGCCAAGAACCGTCTCAACGCAAGTGTTGAGCGCGTAGCAACCGATGTCTATCAGGTTGTGAAGGGCCTGAAGCTCAACAAGAGCGGCCTGAAGTGCGCTTACACAGAGAACGGCAAAACACACTCTGTATACTCTCAGTACAACCTGGCAGCCACGGCTGTCGATCCTCTCGACTTCGCTTCGTACAAGGACTTGAACTACCAGACTGTTCCTGGCTACGAGCGCGTCAACAACCTGCTCGACAGAGTTTCCAAGACGGCAAAGGATAAGATACATGTATTCTTCAAGGATATCAATAACTCTAAGCTGGTTGAGAAGATTGTCAACCTCAACATCAAGGACATTGATGTTCCCGACCTCACTGATGACCTGTTGGCTAAGTTCGTTCTGCACATGGATACTACCTTCGTCATGGACGGCCTGTCCTATCACCTGCAGATGCCTATTGACGTGAATGTTCCTGTCAAGTTCGAAAAGGACCTCACGATTCCCGTACACCTTGAGGGCGTTGAAGTAGGTGTAAGAGTATTTTGGAGCGATGAGATTACTGTTGACCTGGATAGTGTTTACATTAAGACACCAACAGTTGTAGTGAAGGGCAACGCACATGGTCATCCCGGTGATGTTGAAGACAGTGATGGCAACCCTGTCACAGTACTTGTTATTCCCGTATTGAATGACGCTGGTGAATTAACAGGCTATACGGAAATTCCTTTGGAGAACTTCAATGTTAATGTCGATATTGAAGCCAGCAACGAAAGTACTGCAGGCGGTAAGATTTACCTGAATGGTGATGCTTATGCTGATGTTACCATTGACAAGGAATTCACCGGCAAGGTTGATATTGACGATGAAGTAAGTTATCATCTTGTAATCGAAGACACATTCTCAACAACGGTCAACATTGATAAGTGGTTCTACTTCGGTGACAACGGCACAGGTTCGAAGTCGTTCAACCTCAAGTTCAACTACGACATGCGCGACGCAGCCAAGGACCTTTGGGGTGTGGCACAGAATTCTCTCGGCAATGTGAACGATATGCTGGCTGACCTCCGCGACATCGTCGGCGAGGTGAACAACCTGCTGGATAAGGTGAACAACTATGAGACGACAATCAACAACACGATTGACAATGCTATCGACCGTGTCCGCAGCTACATCGACAAGATCAACAATAGGATCGTCGGCCTCGTCAACTCCACCAACAGCCGCTTCCAGCCCTTCATGGTCGCTGGAGACTCTAAGGGTCTGAAGCGTCTGAGCGGCAGTAAGAACTATCCCACAGTGCTGACATCGGGCATCTCGGTTTATCCCACTTCTCAGACAATGGAGCTTCTGTGTCCCATTGCCAGGAAGCACATCGCCGTCACCAATGTCTTCAAGGGTGACAAGAGTGCCCAGGGTGGCAATGCCGACTGTCTGGCTCGTCTGAAGGCTGCCAACACAGGCAAGCTCAACACAGTGCTGGATGGTAATGTTCGCCGTATTGCCCTGAGCGGCTTGAAGGCTGGCTATGTATATGAGATTGCATACTCTGGCCTTGACTTCCACGGCAACATTGCTACACGTAAGTACTATGTCACGGTGAAGTAAACAACGTATCGTCGAACCAGAAAAAAGAGAACAATTATGAGAATTAAAAATATTATCATGTCTGTTGCCCTGCTTGCCGGATGCCTCACAGCATCCGCGCAGCAGGCGGCAACTGCGCCCAGTGAGGCATTCAATCCCCACTGGTACGTTCAGGCTCAGGGAGGTGCACAGTACACTCTGGGCGAGGTATGTTTCGGCGACCTTATCTCCGGTACTGCTCAGATTGCTGGCGGCTACAACTTCACTCCTGTTTGGGGTGTTCGTCTTGCAGTCAATGCTTGGCAGAGCAAGGGCGGTACTCATCTGGACTATCTCGGACTTGGCGACAAGACCTGGAAGTATAACTATGTAGCTCCCACGGTTGATGTTGTCTGCGACCTCAGCAACTGGATTCTCGGCTACAAGGCAAAGCGTGTCTGCAACTTCGGTGTGCTGGCCGGCATCGGCGCCAACATCGGTTTTGGCAACGGCGAGGCTTGCGACGTAAGGAATCAGATTATTGCTGCCAGCAACAACGTGCTCGACGAAGCCCATCTGATGTCGCTGTATTGGTGCGGCACCAAGGCTCGTGTCGTAGGTAAGTTCGGCGCTTTCGTCGACTTCAACCTGAGCCGTCGCGTATCTCTCGGTGTGGAAGTTAACTGCAATCCTACCACCGACAGCTACAACTCCAAGAAGGCTGGCAACGGCGACTGGTACTTCAATGCACTGGCCGGCGTAAAGGTAAGGCTTGGCAAGGTGACCCGCGAAGGTCAGCCTGTAGCTACTCCCGCACCTGTTGTCGTAGAGAAGGTTGTGGAGAAGATTGTAGAGAAGCCCGTCGAGAAAATTGTCTACAAGGAAGCTCCTGCTGCAAAACGCGAGCCGCTGCGTCGCGACATCTTCTTCAACATCCGCGGTTCTCAGGTCAGCAAGACCGAGATGCCTAAGGTGGAGGATGTCGTTGCTTACCTCAACAAGTACCCCGAAGCTAAGGTCAGCGTCACCGGCTATGCCGACAAGGGTACAGGCAATCCGAAGATCAACGTTGGCTACGCACAGAAGCGTGCCCAGATGGTGGCCGACCTGTTGGTGGACAAGTATGGAATCTCTCGCAGCCGCATTACTGTGGACAGCAAGGGCGACACCGTTCAGCCCTACGAGCAGAACGACCTGAACCGTGTCAGCATCTGCGTTGCCGAGTAATCATCGAGTAACAGGCTAATACAAGAGGCAATCCCCCGTCATTCTGCTTCTGGCGGAGTGGCGGGGGATTTTGGTTATAGAAAGAATATTTGCTTTTGTTTATTATGAATAGACTTTTCACATTTCTGTTCGTAGCTTCCTTGCTGGGTGTCGGAACGGCCAAGGCGCAGAATGGAACAGGCTTTATCGGTAACGGCTATTACCGTGTCAGCAACCTTGCCACCAGTCGCTTCATCTATGTGACGGACAACAAGGATTACTACGATATGGCACGCGACAAGGAGGACTTCCAGGCTATCCAGCTTTGGAAGGACGTCAACCGCTATGTGTCCGACCCTGGCAGTGTCATCTACATCGAGCAGGTGACCAACGACCATTTCGACCTCAGGGCGCAGGGTACGGGTGTCCATTCGCTGACGGGCTACTATGTTGGTGTGACCAAGAATTCCGGCACTTACATCGTTTCGGCCAGTGTGACTAAGGCCGGTATGCAGGTGACCAAATATCTGACCGACACCGAACAGAGTTCTTCGGACCAGGGAACCTTGGGTACAACCGGCAAGCTGAACTACCGCAAGTGGATTGTGGACAGGATAGAGACGAACCATGCCTCCAACTATTTCGGCATCAAGCCCACGATAGAGGCAGGCGGCAAGTATTACCAGCCGTTCTATGCTGCGTTCCCCTTCAAGGTGTCGAGCGCAGGTATGCATGTCTACTACATAGACGAGGTGGAGAGCCAGTATGCAGTCTTGAAGGAGATTGAGGGCGAGGTGCCTGCTGCTACGCCAGTCCTCATCGAGTGTGCTTCGGCCAATCCGTCGTCGAACCGTATTGAGCTTCTTGCCTCTTCATCGGTCAAGGTGACGGACAACCTGCTTGGCGGCGTTTACTTCTGCAATGGCAAGCGCCCCGAAAAGTCTGTCGATGCTTACACAGCCTTCGATGCGGATAAGATGCGAGTCTTCTCGGTTGTCGACGGTCAGCTTGTGCTTACGAACAATGCCGATGCACGCCTCTCCGAGATAAAGGCCGTCGACTATTCCACTTACAATATGATAAAGGTGAAGTGTCTTCCTGCCAACACGAGTTACCTGAAGGCCGATGCCGATACCCCGGCAGAGGTTCCTGTGTTCGTGGACGGCAATGTACCCGATGCCATTGGCAGCATCATGGCAGAGCAGAGGCCTGCGGCAGAGGGTGTCTATTCTCTCAGCGGCACGCAGCTCCGTTCTACGGGCGACTTGCAGGGGCTGCCCTCAGGCCTGTATATCGTGAACGGGAAGAAGGTAGCGATAAGATAACGAAGAGACAGACTATATAATATAATAATATGTACGCGCGTATGAGGAAGCTTGCAGTCGTTTTGTCCGCCCTGTCCCTGTCGGCAGCTTTGTCGGCCCAGGAGGGCGGGAAGTCCTTCACTTCCGTGTTGGCTCAGAAGAACATCCTGAACCACATGGATGTCGGTGTCAATGTCGGCACGATGGGTGTCGGCGTCGATGTGGCAGTGCCTGTGGGCAACTATCTCCGCGTGCGTGCCGGCTACCACTATATGCCTCGCTTCACCATCAACTCCGACTTCCCAGTGGAGACGCGTGGTGGCAGTCTCAGCGAGTCAGACCTGAAGCGCTACATGGGCAAGATAAACGATGTGAGCACCATCTTGGAGCAAAACGGCATCAGCCTCGATAACTATCCGAGGGAGATGGAACTGATAGGCAAGTTCAGCGACGTGGACCTGAAGGACAAGGTTTCGATGGGAATGCGTCCCAGCATGCATCAGTTCAAGCTTTTGGTAGATATCCTTCCTTTCAAGAACAACAAGCACTGGAGCCTGACGACGGGCATCTTTGTCGGTCCGGCACAAGTGGGCGACGCTTGCAACCGGGACAGTGAGACGCAGTTGCTGCAGGCTATCAATGCCTACAACGACCTGTACGTCATGTGCTGTACTGAGGAGATGTTTGGAAACATGGATGTCACTTATCATGGCAGGAATCTTCGCGAGACGTTTGTCAAGATGGGTGTTGCCGGCTTCCCCTTGGGTACGTTCAGCAGAGACGTGACGCGCACCGTTACCGACGAGAATGGCGAGGAGCAGACGATTGTTGCCAGACAGGGCACTAAGGCAATCATGGTGCCTTCTGCCGACGGATCTGCGCGTGCAGTGATGGAGGTTGCCAAGGTGCGTCCCTACATCGGATTCGGCTATAACACGCATCTCTCTCGCAACAAGCGTTGGCAGTTGAATGTCGATGCTGGCGTGATGTTCCTTTGCGGTGCTCCGAAGGTGTATGTGGATAACGTCTACACTGTCGACGAGTCGCTCATTGACCCTGACAATTATGTGTACGACATCATCCGCCCCAACGAGAGCGGGACAGACTATATCGTCGACACCCCTCTGTCGCACGTCGACCTGATTCGCGATGTGAAGGGAATACCCGGCAAGGTGGGCGACCTGGTGGACGTTGTCTCCAAGTTCAAGGTCTACCCGAATGCTACGGTGACGTTCTCGTACCGGTTGTATTAAGAGCCCCTCTCCAAACCTCCCCCAAAGGGGAGGCTTTTTTTTGTTGGGGGAGGACCTCAGTAGCCCATGCACGAGGTGGTGCCCAGGGCGGTGAGGAAGGCTGTGAGGGCGGCGACGGCCATCTTCACGAGCAGTTCGATAAATCGGTTCTTCTTCATGTGTTCTGTTTGTAAAGTTCAAATCCTTTGTTGACGATCTCTTCGGACAGGCGTACTCCGCATTCTTGGCGTGCCATTGCGCGGACGAGTGCCGGCCAGTCGCGTTCGGTGAGCTGCTGCATGTCGCCGAGGCCGGTCCACTGGCAGACGTTGCGGATGTAACGTTCGGTGTCGTTCTCCGTGGGCGGTGCCCAGCGGCGGATGATGTGGCGGATGCAGACCGCACCATGCACGACGGCATAGGTGCGTAGGATGCAGAAGGCGGCGCGGAGGCCCCATTCCATGCTCTCGAATTGGACGAAGGCCCCTCTCCCGACCTCCCCCAAAGGGGAGGCCACATTGCTGCTGAGGGGCTGCTCGCCTGGAGTTGACTTCGTCGGGCGTTTGCTACTCCCCTTGCAGAGGGAGTCAGCGGGGGTCTCTTCCCCCTTCCACTTCTGCCCTTTGACGCGACGGATATTCAGCGGGTTGTTGTTAGAGTTCATAGTTCATAATTCATAGTTCATAGTTAAGAGTTTAGCGTTTTTGTTCCGCGGCCCCTTCCCCGCCTCCCCTTTGGGGGAGGAGGGGTCAGGGGAGGAGAGGGGCTGTGCTGTGTCTTACTCTAGTCCCTGGATGGTGTCCTGGTTTTTGATGACCTCGATGGCGGTGTTCTGTGCGGCTCGGGTGGGCACGAGCTGGAAGGATGCCTCGTCACGGAGGTTCTGGAAGTCCTTGCCGGGGGTCCAGCAGACGTTCACCTCCTTGATGTTGGCTGCGGAGAAGGTGTCGGCAGTCTTGGCCCCTTCGGTCTTGAGGTGTGCCTGGAAGTCGCCCAGGTCGCCGAGCTTGACGCGCTTGCCCTCCAGGAGGAGCTCGCGCAGGCAGCCTACGGCGTTGGTCAGTACGGCGAGGATGTCCCCCTTGCGGTAGACGCTGCCGTGGCTGGTGATGTGGTTGGCGAAGGCGTTGATGTCGAGCACTTCGCTGGACTGTGCTACGCCGTAGGCCTTGGTTTCGGTGATGTTCTCCTTCTTGGTTCCGGGCTGTGCGGACATGATGACAATGCTGTAGTTAATCATATTGATGTTTTGTTTGAGGGTTAATAAATAAAATAATGTGTGATTGTTTTCAGAGAAGCGCTTCTACTTATATATACAGCGTTTGTGTCCGTTTGTTAACCCTTGGCCTGAAGTTTTTTCCCTGTGGCAGACGAGTTTTCTCTCCGCACATATTATATAATATTCGTGCGGGTGTGCGCACGTGCGGGCGTGCGCTTGGGAAACAAAAAGACCCCTCCCGATATTGGGGAGGGGTCGCAGGAGAGGCTTTTGCTCTACCTCGGCACTGATAAAAAATAGGTGTGCCAACAAAAAGACGCTTCCGACGGGGAAGTGCCTATGAGGATGAGTTAGCCGATTAGAATGCGAGTTCTGCGCCAGCCTTGAACTTAACTACCTTCTTGGCGGGGATAGTGATAGTCTTACCTGTTGCGGGGTTGACACCCTTGCGGGCGCCGCGCTCTGCTACGGCGAATGTGCCGAAGCCAACCAGGGCTACCTTGTCGTCTGCCTTAACTGCTGCGGTGATGGCATCCAGAGTTGCCTCCAAAGCCTTCTTTGCGTCTACTTTGCTCAAGCCTGCGCCCTCGGCGATCTTGGCTACTAATTCTGTCTTGTTCATACTTGATACTTAAATTATTGTTTGTAAATTGGTTGTTTATTATGGTCTTTGTCTTGTTTCGCTTTACAAATATAGAGAAAGTTGCACTAACAGCAAAGCAATTACACAAAAAAATGCTATAAATTGTGAAATTTTAATTTGTTTGGTGCTTTTTCGCCTTCTTCTCCGTCTATTTTTTGTACCTTTGCATGCGAAAAAAGAAAATACAGACCTATCGATATGAATAACATGCCTCCTATAACGAAAAACCTGCTCATCATTAACGTGCTATGCTTTCTTGCCACCTTGGCATTCAGCACGCACGGCATAGACCTCGAGGAGCTGTTCGGCCTGCATTTCGTGCTGGCCGGCCATTTCCGTCCCTGGCAGTTCTTCACCTACATGTTCATGCACGCCGGCTGGCAGCACCTTTTCTTCAATATGTTTGCCGTGTGGATGTTCGGCCGCATCATGGAGCAGACGATGGGGCAGGGGCGCTTCCTCTTCTACTACCTGACGTGCGGCCTGGGCGCCGGCCTCATGCAGGAGCTGGTGCAGCTCGTGGAGTTCTGGTACTACGGCTTCGGCAGCTACGACCAGGTGTCGCTCGGCGGGGCGCTCGTCCCCATGGCCGACTACCTGAACCGCTGGAACACCGTCGGAGCCTCGGGTGCCGTCTATGGCATCCTGCTCTCCTTCGGTATGACGTTCCCCGAGGAGCGTATCTTCATCTTCCCCCTGCCCGTGCCCATCAAGGCCAAGTACTTCGTCATGGGCTATGCTGTCATCGAGCTCCTCTCGGCCCTCTCGCAGAAGGGCGACGGCGTGGCACACATGGCCCACCTGGGCGGCATGCTCGTGGGCTTCCTGCTGCTCCTCTACTGGCGCGGCGGAGGCGGCAAGGGCAGTCGCGGCGGCTACAGAAGCTATGGGCGGGACGACAACTCGTGGGACGGCTTCCGACGCTGGTTCTCCTCGCTGGGCAGCAGGCTGTCGGCCCTGTGGAAACGCAAGCAGCCGCACATCGACGTCACCTACGGCGGGCAGTACAACCGCGAGACAGCCTACCGCCAGCAGAAGAAACAGGAGGAGGAAGAGCTCAACCGCATCCTGGACAAGATAAAGAAGAGCGGCTACAGCGGGCTCACCGACGAGGAGAAGCGCCGGCTGTTCGACATAAGTAAAAAGTGAAACTATAGGACTCATAAGACCTATAGGACCCATAGGACTTATAGGACCTATAGGACTTATAGGACCTATAAGACCCATAAGACCCATAAGACCGATAAGACCAATGCAGAACTTTCTGAAGCGTTTTTCCGTCAGTCTCCTGCTCGGCGCCAACATCTGCACCACGCTGCTGCTGTGGCTGTGCGTGGCGCTCACCTTTGTCTCGCCCGACGTCATCCCGCGCCTCTCGCTCCTGACGCTGGCCTTCCCCATCTTCCTTGCCGTCGAGGTGCTCTTCCTGCTCTTCTGGCTCCTGTTCTACGCCCGGCTTGCCTTGGTGCCCGCCGTCGGGCTCCTTGTCGTTGGCGGCTACATCCTCGACTACTGTCCCCTGCGTCTCCCCGCCGACGTCGATGCTGCGGACAGCGCCCTGACCGTCATCTCCTACAACGTAGGCGGCATGGCGGACAAGGAAGAACGTGCCGAGCTGCTCAGCTTCCTCGGCACCGCCGATGCCGACATCGTCTGCCTGCAAGAGCTCCCCGGACATTTCATCGAGAATCACCGGAAGTGGGTCGACTCCATGTCCTACCACACCTTGCAGGCCGGCAGCGAAGCCATCCTTTCGCGCCATCCCTTCCTGAGCGATACCATCCGCATCAGCTTCCCCACCCGTACCAACGGCAGCCTGGCCTGCCTGATTGAACTCGACGGCGACAGCCTGCTCGTCGTCAACAATCACTTGGAGAGCAACCACCTGAGCGAGGAGGAGAAGAGCGAGTATGCCCACACCATCACCGACCCTCACCGCCAGACCATCAAGAGCAG
The DNA here is from genome assembly GCA_002394305.1 of Prevotellaceae bacterium UBA4336. GTDB lineage: Bacteria > Bacteroidota > Bacteroidia > Bacteroidales > Bacteroidaceae > Physcousia. The sequence goes on along the minus strand of DGTM01000041.1, from coordinate 48,570 downwards.
TTCGCGCATGCTCATGGGCAAGCTGAGCGAAGCCGCAGGCTACCGCGGAGTGCAGGCCGACAGTGTCTGCGCCTTCATCGGCCGCTATGTCGGCTACCCCGTCATTGCCTGCGGCGACTTCAACGAGACGCCGGTCTCCTACGTCTACCAGCAGTTCGACCGTTACCTCTTGTCGGCCTATCGTGAGGCAGGCGTCGGCCCCGGGTTTTCCTACACCCGCCGCTCCTTCCCGGTGCGCATCGACCACCTTTTCCACTCCCCTCATTGGACCTGCACGTCGTTCCGCACCGACCGCACCATTTCGCTCTCCGACCACTATCCGCTTATCGTCCGTTTGCGGAAAAAAGTGCAATAAAACTCCTTTTATGCGTAAAAAAGTGACAAAAACTCTTTTCTTTCAGGAAAAAAGCGTATCTTTGCACGCTATAATGCCCAAACAGAACAAAAACAAACAAAACATTAAATAAAATTACTAACAATGCAAAACAAAGGATTTGTAAAGGTTTTCGCGCTCCTGCTGACGCTGGTGTGCATCTTTTACTTGAGTTTCTCCGTTGTGACGAGTCACTTCGAGAGCAAGGCTGAGGCTATCGCACAGACCGAGGGTCAGGAAGCATCCGACCGTTATCTGGACTCCCTGCTCAACAACAAGGTGTACTGCAATGTGTGGACTCTGAAGGAGTGCCGCGAGATGGGCATCGGCCTGGGTCTCGACCTCAAGGGCGGTATGAATGTCATCCTCGAGGTTAGTGTCCCCGACGTCATCAAGGCACTGGCCGACCACAAGGAGGAGACCGACGAAAACTTCCGCAAGGCCGTGGAGCAGGCAACAGCCGCCGCCCAGGGCAGCCAGAGTGACTTTATTACCTTATTTATTAAGAACTACAAGGAGCTGGAGCCCAACAAGGCTCTTGCCGAGCTCTTTGCCACACAGCAGCTCCGCGACAAGGTGACCACGAAGAGCACCGACAAGGAGGTGGAGAGCGTGCTCCGCGCCGAGGTGAAGAGTGCCATCGACAACTCCTACAACGTGCTCCGCACCCGTATCGACCGCTTCGGCGTGGTACAGCCCAACATCCAGGCCCTCGAAGGCCAGGAGGGTCGCATCATGGTGGAGATGCCTGGTGTGAAGGAGCCCGAGCGTGTGCGTAAGCTCTTGCAGGGCAGCGCCAACCTGGAGTTCTGGGAGACCTATAACACACAGGAAATCGTTCCCTTCCTCATCTCGCTCGACACCAAGCTTGCCGCAGCGCTGAGCACCATCGAAGATGAGGCTCCTGCCGACACAGCAGCTGTCGTTGCACACACCGACGAGCTGAAGGTTGAAGCACCTGCCGACACCGCCAAGGTGGCAGCCGACCTGGCTTCTGCCGTAGCCGAGAAGGAGGGCGAGCCCACACAGAACATGTCTGCTGCCGACATCGAGAAGGCACGCAAGCGCAATCCCCTGCTCAGCCGCCTGGAGCCCGCCCGGGAAGCCTATGGCTGCGTGGTAGGCTTTGCCAACAAGCGCGACATGGCTGCCATCGACGAGCTCCTGGCTTCTCCCGAAGCCAAGGAGGTCCTTCCCTCTGACCTCCGCCTCAAGTGGGGCGTGAAGGGCATGGGCGAAGGTGCCCGCGCCAATGTCTACGAGCTCTATGCCATCAAGGTTACCGAGCGCAACGGCCGTGCTCCCCTGGAGGGCGACGTTGTGACCGATGCCAGCGACACGTACGATCAGTCGGGCCGTCCCTGCGTCAGCATGAAGATGAACGTCGACGGTGCCCGCCGCTGGGCAGCCCTCACCAAGGCCAACCTGAAGCGTAGCGTCGCTATCGTGCTCGACGACAACGTCTACAGCGCACCCACTGTGCAGAGCGAAATCACGGGCGGCAACTCCGAGATTACGGGTAACTTCACTGCCGAGGACACTCGCGACCTTGCCAACGTGCTGAAGTCCGGCAAGATGCCTGCTCCGGCCAAGATCGTGAGCGAGGAGATTGTCGGTCCCTCTCTGGGTGCCGAGTCCATCCGCCAAGGCATCTGGAGCTGTGTCATCGCCTTTGTTATCCTCATGGTCTACATGATCACGATGTACGGCTTCATTCCCGGTATGGTTGCCAACGGCGCTCTTATCCTGAACCTCTTCTTCACCATCGGCATTCTGACCAGCTTCCAGGCAGCCCTGACCATGAGCGGCATTGCCGGTATGGTGCTGTCGCTGGGTATGGCCGTCGATGCCAATGTGCTCATCTACGAGCGAACGAAGGAGGAGATGAAGGCCGGCAAGAAGGTGCGCGAGGCACTGGCCGCCGGTTACAGCAACGCCTTCAGCGCCATCTTCGACTCGAACCTGACGTCCGTCATCACGGCTATCATCCTCTACTACTTCGGCACGGGACCCATCCGCGGCTTCGCCACCACGCTGCTCATCGGTATCTGCGTCAGCTTCTTCACCGCTGTGTTCCTGACACGCGTCGTCTACTCGCAGGTGATGGAGAAGGACAAGTGGCTCGGCCTGACGTTCCGCACAAACATCGGCGACAAGATTTCGTTCCAGAACCCCACATACAAGTTCATGAGCGCCTACAAGAAGAGCTTCACCATCTTCGGCGCCTTGGCAATCATCAGCATCTGCTTCATGCTGACACGCGGCTTCAGCAAGAGCATCGACTTCACGGGCGGCCGCAACTTCGTCGTGCTGTTCGAGAACGAGGTTCAGCCTGAGACGGTGCGCGGTCTGCTTGCCGAGGCTTTCCCCGAAAGCAACACCAGCGCCATCGCACTCGGCACGGAGGGCAAGACCATCCGTATCTCCACCAACTATCGCATTGAGGAGGAGGGCATCGAGGTGGACAGCGAGATCGAAAGCAAACTCTTCGAGACCCTGAAGGGCGGCGGTCTGCTGGCAAGCGACCTGACGCTGGAGAACTTCATCAACCGCGACGAGCGTGCCGGCGGCTCTATCATCAGCAGCCAGAAGGTAGGTCCGTCCGTGGCCGAGGACATCACCTACGGAGCCATCTGGAGTGTCATCCTGGCCTTCATCGCCATCTTCGTCTACATCTTCATCCGTTTCCGCAACCTGTCGTTCTCCATCGGTGCCATCACAGCCCTGTTTGTCGACATCATCCTCATCCTGGGCATGTACAGCATGTGCTGGGGCTGGATGCCCTTCTCGCTCGAGGTCGACCAGACGTTCATCGGTGCCGTGCTGACCGCTATCGGTTATTCTATCAACGATAAGGTGGTAGTCTTCGACCGCATCCGCGAGTTCCTCCACCTGCACCCGAAGCGCGACAAGCAGGAGCTCTTCAACGAGTCGCTGAACAGCACTTTGAACCGTACCATCAACACCTCTGTATCTACGTTCATCGTACTGGCAGTCATCTTCTGCCTGGGCGGTGCCAGCATCCGCTCGTTCGCCTTTGCCATGATTCTGGGTGTCGTATTCGGTACGCTGTCGTCCATCTTCGTGGCAGCTCCCACAGCCTACCTCACCCGCGGCAAGAGCATCGTGGAGGGCGCAGAAGAGAAGAAGTAAGAAGCCTGAATCCGACGGGGGCTGACCCCTGCCGATTCGTCTGAATAGAGAGAAGGACGTGTGTCAAGAGTCATTGGTACACGTCCTTCTCTGTTTTCCGGCACGTGCTTATTTCGGAAGAGCCTAAGACTTATTTCGGAAGAGCCTAAGACTTATTTCGGAAGAGCCTAACGCTTATTTCGGAAGAGCCTAACGCTTTTTTCGGAAGAGCCTAAGACTTATTCCGGAAGAGCCTGGCTCTTATTTTGGAAGAGCCTAAGACTTATTTTGGAAGAGCCTGGCTCTTATTTCCGAAGCGCGTGGCGTGTTTTGCCCTGCCGCACGGAGCTGCGCGTCAGAATCTGTTTCGTTTCCTTTGTCATGTCGAATTTTATCTGTAACTTTGCAGAAACAATCTACAGACAGACATGGCAAAAGAAGCGCTCACACCGATGATGAAACAGTTCTACGACCTCAAGGCGAAGCACCCCGAGGCGCTGCTGCTGTTCCGTTGCGGCGATTTCTACGAGACGTATGCCGACGATGCCGTCATTGCTGCCGAGATTCTCGGCATCACCCTGACACGGCGGAACAACGGTAAGACCGGAGCCGCCGAGAGCACCGCCATGGCCGGCTTCCCCTATCACGCCCTCGACACCTACCTGCCGAAGCTCGTCAGGGCAGGCAAACGCGTGGCAATCTGCGACCAGCTCGAAGACCCGAAGATGACGAAGACGCTCGTCAAGCGCGGCATCACCGAGCTCGTCACCCCCGGCGTCACCATGTCCGACACGGTGCTCAACCACCGCGAGAACAACTTCCTCTGCGCCATCCACTTCGGCAAGCAAGCCTGCGGCATGGCCCTCCTCGACATCAGCACCGGCGAGTTCCTCGTCACCGAAGGCACCACCGACTACGTCGACAAGCTCATGGCCTCCTTCGCACCGAAGGAAGTCCTCTACGAGCGCGGCAAGAAAGGCATGTTCGAAGGCGCGTTCGGCACACGCCACGTCACCTTCGAGCTCGACGACTGGGCCTTCACCGAGCAGACCGCACGCCAGAAACTCCTGCGCCACTTCGAGGTAAGCAGCCTGAAGGGGTTCGGCGTAGAGCACATGGCGGGGGCAGTCGTGGCAGCAGGCGTCATCCTGCAGTACCTGGAGATGACGCAGCACCAGCAGCTCGGACACATCACCACGCTGCGCCGCATCGAGGAGGACCGCTACGTCCGCCTCGACAAGTTCACGGTGCGCAACCTCGAGCTGGTCGACAGCATGAACGAAGGCGGCACGTCGCTCCTCGACATCATCGACCGCACGGTCACCCCCATGGGCGCCCGCATGCTGCACCGCTGGATGCTCTTTCCCCTGAAGGACCCCGTGGAGATAGGGAAACGTCAGGACGTCGTGGAGTACTTCTTCCGCGACCCCGACCTCCGCGACGCCGTGCTGGAACGGCTCCGCACGGTGGGCGACCTGGAGCGCATCATATCGAAGGTCAGCGCACGGCGCGTCACACCGCGCGACATCGTCCAGCTCCGCATCGCCCTGCAGGCCGTGGAGCCCATCAGACAGATGTGCCTCACCTCCGACGACCACACGCTCCACGACATCGGCGAGCGCCTCGACCTCTGTGCCGACATACGCGACCGCATCGCCCGCGAAGTGCGCCCCGACCCGCCGCTGCTCACCACCGGGGGCGGCATCATCATGGAAGGCATCAACAGCGAACTGGACGAACTGCGACACATCGCCTACCAGGGGAAGAGCTACCTGCTCGAGATGCAGCAACGCGAAATAGAGAAGACCGGCATACAGAGCCTGAAGATAGGCTACAACAACGTCTTCGGCTACTACCTCGAGGTGCGCAACACCTATCGCGACCAAGTGCCGGCAGACTGGATACGCAAGCAGACGCTCACGCAGGCCGAGCGGTACATCACACAGGAACTCAAGGAGTACGAGGACAAGATAATGGGTGCCGAGGAACGCATCTTCAGCCTCGAGGCCATGCTCTTCGACCAGCTCATTACAGCCCTTGCAGCCTACGTCACACCCATCCAGCGCGATGCGTCGCTCCTGGCACAGCTCGACTGCCTCCTCTCCTTTGCTCAGAGCGCCCAGGAGAACAGATACATACGTCCCATCGTGGACGACAGTGATGCCATCGACATACATGGCGGCCGCCATCCCGTCATCGAAAGACAGCTACCCGTGGGCGAACGCTATGTCCCGAACGACGTCTTCCTCGACACACAGCAACAGCAAATCATCATCATCACCGGTCCCAATATGGCCGGCAAGAGCGCCCTGCTCCGCCAGACGGCCCTCATCACCCTGCTGGCACAAATGGGCAGCTTCGTGCCGGCCGAGCGGGCACGCATCGGTTATGTGGACAAGATCTTCACCCGCGTCGGGGCCAGCGACAACATCAGCATCGGCGAGAGCACCTTCATGGTGGAGATGAACGAGGCAGCCAGCATCCTGAACAACCTCTCGGAGCGCAGTCTGGTGCTCTTCGACGAACTGGGTCGCGGCACAAGCACCTACGACGGCATCTCCATCGCATGGGCCATCGTGGAGTACATCCACGAGAACCGCAAGGGACGCGCCCGCACGCTCTTCGCCACGCACTACCACGAACTCAACGAGATGGAGCGCAGTTTCCAGCGCATCAAGAACTTCAATGTCAGCGTCAAGGAAGTCGACGGCAAAGTCATCTTCCTGCGCAAGCTGGAGCGAGGCGGCTCGGAACACAGCTTCGGCATACACGTAGCCAAGATAGCAGGCATGCCACGCGTCATCGTCCAGCGTGCCGGAGCCATCCTCGAGCAACTCGAAGGCTCCACGAGTCACAAGGACCTGGCCGGCCGCATCAAGACCGGCACCGACTCCGAGAAAGGCGTGCAGATGAACTTCTTTCAGCTCGACGACCCCGTCCTCTGTCAGATCCGCGACGAAATCCTCGGCCTCGACATCAACAACCTCACGCCCCTCGAAGCCCTCACCAAGCTCAACGACATCAAGAAACTGGTGAAGGGGTAGAACAGAAGGTAGAGCGTACAGAATAAGCAAACAGCAGAATAGTCAAGTGCAAAATGAAAACAGAAGAGATACGCGCATTGTTTGAATGTTACGAGGCTGCTGCCTGTGTAATTGATGACACGGAATGTTGGAGTGCAAGAGAGTTGCAGAAACTGTTTGGATACAGTCTTTGGCAGAACTTTACGAAGGTCATAAACAAGGCAAAAGAGGCTTGTAACAATGTTGGGCAGGACGTATCAGACCATTTTATTGACGTCAATAAGATGGTTGAACTGGGAAGTGGTGCAAAACGAGAAGTGGAGGACACCCTGCTAACCCGCTATGCCTGTTATCTCGTTGCTCAGAATGGAGACCCACGCAAGCCTCAGATAGCTTTTGCACAGACATATTTTGCGGTACAAACAAGGAAAGTGAAACAAGAAGACCGCGTACAGAGGGCCGTGGAGCTGTTCATGCAGGGCTACGGCTGTTGCCAAAGCGTGCTGTGCGCCTTTGCGGACCGCTACGGGATGGACGAGGAGATGGCTCTCAAGGTAAGTGCCGGCTTCGGAGGCGGCGTGGGCAGGATGCGCATGATGTGCGGCACGTGCTCGGCCCTCGTGATGCTGGCCGGCCTGGAGAAAGGACAGACCCGTGGCGAGGACCGCGAGGGGAAAGCTGCCTGCTACCAGCTCACCAGGGAACTCCTCGAGACGTTCCGCCAACGGAACGGCAGCATCATCTGTGCCGAACTTCTGCAGAGGAAGACCCCCCAACCCCCTTTAGGGGGAGAACCGAAGGCCGACGGCCGCGGGGGAAGTCAACTCAATACCTCGGAGCCTTGTATGCCCGACGAAAGGAACGACGAGTACTACCGCGTCCGGCCCTGTGCCCGCAAGGTGGAGAGCGCGGCGCGTGTCTTTGCCGAATACCTGGACAGCCGTCAGGCATCGGAGGGCGAGGGGAAAGCGTAGCCGTGCCAAATAGTTACATAGAAAAGACAGTTTTTTATCCCGTATTATAACAAAAAGCACGTCCTTTGTCCTCGAGATAGAAGCACAAACCAAACACAAAAGAACTATGAACAAGACACAGAATTTTCTGAGAGTCTCCCTTTTCGGGGGCATGATGTGGGCAGCTCTTGCTGCCAGTGCGCAACACACTGTCGGCGAACTCATCGACTATCATTTGGTCGAGCCCTGGAACGAATCGGTCTGGATTAGCGCCAAGGATGCTCAGGTCGTCACGGGCGAGGTGAAGGATGGCACGCGGGCGGCCGACGGCGCAAGCTGGTTCTTGTCCTCGGTCCGTAATGCGAAGAAGGTGAAGAGGGCTGTCTGGAAGACCACCGCCCTGGGCACCTACGAGCTTTACATCAATGGTCAGCTGATCGGCAACGAGGTCCTGAAGCCTGGCTTCACGCACTTCGAGAAGACGAAGTACAGCTTTACTTACGATATCACTAAGGCCTTCAACAAAGGCGCAGGACAGGAAAACAGCCTTGCCGTGCAGGTTGTGCCGGGCTGGTGGGCTGACAAGATCATCACTCCCGGCGGGCATCAAGGCATGATAGGCAAGAAGGTTGCCTTCCGGGGCGTGCTTTCGTTGACCTACGCCGACGGCTCCGAGGAGCATTTCCCCACGAACCTGAAGGACTGGAAGGCTGGCGTGGCAGGTCCCGTCACACACGCTGCCATCTTCGACGGCGAGGACTATGATGCCCGTCAGCCCGAGGGATGGGCGAGTGCCGGCTCGTTCGGCAAGCCGGAAATCAATGAGGAATTCCCCGGAAAGGTTTGGGCGACGTGCGGCGCAGAGATATATCATCGCTGGGACCTCGCGTTGTCTCCCGTCAAGGCCTACACCTGGAAGGGCACGACAGGCGCGACCGACGACCAGTTCGGCAAGGTCAACATTGTCCAGGAGTTCGCTTCCGGCGAACTCATGACCGTTCGTCCGGGCGAGACACTCGTGGTTGACTTCGGCCAGAACGCTTCCGCAGTGCCCGCCTTCGAGTTCAAGGCGAAGGAAGGCACCGTGCTGACGTGCCTGCCGTCCGAGCTTCTGAACGACGGCAACGGCGCAAAGAGCCGCGGCATGGACGGGCCGGAAGGCAGCACACACCGCCTGAACCTCCGCATCCCCGACACGGGCATGATACTCCGCTACACGTTCTCCCAGAACAAAGGCTACGTCGAGTTCACTCCCCGAAGCACCTTCTACGGCTATCGCTTCGTGTCGATAACCGCCACAGACGAGGTGACGATACGCCGCATCCAGTCCGTTCCCGTCTCTTCTATCACGGAGGAAATGGAGACAGGCACTATCACGACGGGCAACGACGACATCAACAAGCTCATCTCCAACACACTCTGGGGCCAACGCTCCAATTATCTGTCCGTCACCACCGACTGTCCGCAGCGCAACGAGCGCCTGGGTTGGACGGCCGACACGCAGGTCTTCACCGAGACTGGCACGTTCTTCGCCAACACAGACCGCTTCTTCCATAAGTGGATGCGCGACATGCGGGACACACAGTCGCCGACGGGCGCCTTCCCGGGCGTCGCGCCTCTGGCACAATATGGGGCTGGCGACGGCAAGGGCAACGGCGACATGATGCGCCTGGGCTGGGCAGATGCCGGCATCATCGTGCCCTGGACGGTGTGGAAACAGTTTGGCGACAATGACATCATCAACGAGAATTGGGAGGCGATGGACCGCTTCATGGACCACATCTACGAGACGAAGTACGAGCACAACAGCATGCTGAGTGAGAATGGAAACTACCAGTGGGCGGACTGGCTGAGCTACGAACCCCTGGAAAGCAGCAGTGGCCGTGGCTTCGAGAACGGTAAGCCAAAGCCCGAAACGCTTGTCTATTGGAACTATCTGAGCGCTTCGTACTGGGCAATAGACGCTGGCATGATGGCCGACATGGCAAAGGCTTCGGGCCGCGACAGCAAGCCCTACGAGAAGATGCAGGCTGAGGCGAAGGCTTACATCCTCGACAAGTTCCTCAATGCCGACGGCACGTTCAAGCTCGACATCCTGGGTACGATGCAGACCCCGGCACTCTTCGCCCTGAAGAACAACCTGCTTCAAGGCACGGCAAAGGACGCCATGATAGCCCGCCTCCGCAAGAACTTCCAGGAGCACGACAATTGCCTGCAGACAGGATTCCTCGGCACGAGCATCCTCATGCAGACCCTCACCGAGAACGGCATGCAGGACATCGCCTACGAGCTCCTCTTCCAGCACAAGAACCCGTCGTGGCTCTACTCCGTCGACAACGGGGCAACCACCATCTGGGAGCGCTGGAATTCGTATACCGTGGACAAGGGCATGGGTCCGCGAGGCATGAACAGCTTCAATCATTACGCCTACGGATGCGTCTGCGAATGGCTTTGGAAGACTGCTGCCGGCATTGCTGCCGACCCGAAGGAGCCCGGCTTCCGGCACATCATCATGAAGCCCGTGCCCGACAAGCGCCTGGGTCACCTCAAGGCAGAGTACAAGTCGGCAGCCGGCACCATCAAGAGCGAATGGCACTACAAAGGCAGCCGCTGGACTTGGACCTTCACCGTTCCCAAAGGCGCTACAGCCTCCGTCACCCTCCCCGGCGAGACGACTTCGAAGGAATACACGGCCGGCACCTATACCATCAAGCGCCCGATGTCTGCCAAAAAGAACGCCAACTTCGAATTAAGCGAAGTAAGCGGATTGTATTTTACCACGAATTGAACGGATTAAACGAACTGAAAGGGGTCTATTAAACCACGAATTGCACGAATTACACGAATTAAATCCAACTGCGAATCGAATGTCTGAGTAAATGTTAAACAACGGATTGAACGGATTAGACGGATTGTGTGGATTGATTGAGACTTTGATAAATTCGTGTGATTCGTGTAATTCGTGGTTAAATAGAATCCGCACTTTCCGTTGTTTGTTAATATATAATAATGTATAGGCATGCGGCGTCTTTTCATCTTGCTGCTTCTCCTTCCGCTCTGTGCGGCTCAGGCTCAGAACTCCTCCCCTTTGGGGGAGGCTGGGAAAGGGGCTTCTTGGGACGACTTCGTGGAGGAATATACGAGCGACGAGGAACGGGCGGACGAGGAGGACCTGCAGCTGCATCTGCAGGACCTCAAGGAACTTTCCGAGCATCCCCTGAACATCAACACGGCAACCGTGGAGGACTTCCTGCGGCTGCCGTTTTTGTCGGAGGCCCAGATAGAGCAGATACATGCCTACATCTACCTGCACGGACAGATGCAGACGATGGCTGAGCTGCGGCTCGTGCCGCTCATCGACGACGTGACGCGCCGCCGCCTCTCGCTCTTTGCCTATGCCGGGACGGAGCAAAAGCAGGACCGCCGCTTCCCGGGCCGCCTGCGCCACGACCTGTCGACGCGCCTCGACGTGCCCCTCTACTACCGCGTGGGGCAGCAGCGGGCCGATGGCTACAGGGGCGACGCCCTCTATCACCGCATGCGCTACACGCTGACCGGAGGCCGACACCTGCAGGCCGGACTGCGCGTGGAGAAGGATGCAGGCGAACGCTTCTACGACAGCTACGGCGGCTACGTCATGCTGCAGGACGTGGGACCGGTGCAGCGAGCCGTCGCAGGCGACTTCCGCGTGGGCTTCGGCGAAGGGCTGGTGATGGGCTCCTCGGTGTGGCAGAGCAAGACGGCCCCGCCGCTGAAGGTGCAGGGCGGGCTGCGGCCGATGACGGGCATGGACGAGGTGAACTTCCTGCGCGGCGCTGCCGTGACGCTCGCTCTGGGCAGGCGTTTCACCCTGAGCGCCTTCGGCTCCTACCGCAAGCGCGATGCGACGCTGACCGATGCGGGCGAGGTACAGACCCTGCGCACGGACGGCTACCACCGGACGGCATCGGAGTGGGACAGGAAGAGGAACGTGGGGAGCACGGTGCTGGGCGGCAACATCGGCTGGCAGGGCGGCGGCTTCCACCTGGGGGCAACGGGCTACTGGCAGCAGTTCAGCCGCACCTTCAACCCCGGCTCGCAACAGTACAGGGCGATATATCCGAGGGGGCGCTCCTTTGGCGTCGCCGGACTGAACTACGGCTACACGCGCTACCGCCTCTCTCTCTCTGGCGAGACGGCCTACAGCTCCGCCGGCGGAGGTCTGGCCACTGTGAACCGCGCCTCGTGGACCGCAAGCCGACGCTACACGCTCTCCGTCGTGCAGCGCTTCTTCTCCTACGATTATTATTCCTTCTACGGCCACACCTTGAGCGAGAACAGCGTGCCGCAGAACGAGAGTGGCGTGCTCGTGCACCTGCAGGCCGAGCCGCTGGCGGGACTGTCGCTGACGGCCTATGCCGACTTCTTCCACCATCCCTGGCCGCGCTACCGCATGACGCGCAGCAGCACGGGGCAAGAGTTCATGCTGCAAGGCGTGTACGCCCTTTCCGGAAGGCACAGCCTCCTGGCGCGATACCAACTGAAGCGAAAGGAGAACGCCGACCGCATGGAGCCGCACCACCGCGCGAAGCTGCAGTGGACCTGCGAGGCATCCGGCCGGTGGCGCCTGCAGACGACGGGGGCCTTCCACCACGTGCTCGGCAGCAACGGCTTCCTGCTGAGCCAAAACGCCCGTTTCATCGTAAAAAAGGCGGGCTTGACATTCAGCGGACAGCTCGGTTACTTCCACACCGACGACTATGCGAGCCGCATCTACATCCTGCATCCCGCGCTCTACAGCAGCATCTCGTCGGCGACGTACTCCGGGCATGGCATGCTGGGCATCGCCATGTGCCGTTGGCAAAGCCGGAGCGGACGGTGGATGCTCGAGGGACGCTACAGCCTGCTCCGCTACTTCGACCGCGACGAGCAGGGCAGCGGTCTGCAAGCCATCCTGAGCCCTTGGCGGAACGACCTCTCCGTGCAGCTCCGCCTGAAGATATAGGGGGACAAAAAAAACACAGCGTGCGCTTTCTGGCGGAAGAGCCTAGCGCTTATTTTGGAAGAGCCTAGCGCTTATTTCGGAAGAGCCTAGTGCTTATTTTGGAAGAGCCTAGTGCTTATTTCGGAAGAGCACGCCGTGTTTGTCGGAAGTCAATGGGAGGGCCTTGACAGGAACAACCAGTGTGGTGATGCTCTTCTCGGGGAGTCTGACCTCGATGTCGCCGGCGGGGGTGGGGCGGATGTTGCCAATGGGCTCCATCGACTCGGTCTCGCTGGTGCGCCAGGCCTGGATGCCGCCACTTGCAGAAGTTCCCTGCAGGCGGATGTGGTGGGTGCTCGGTTCCTTGCCGCCCAGGAGGACTACCGTCAGCGTGTCTGCTTCGGGGTTGATGGCTGCCAGCGACTGCCTGTTCCCACTCTCCACGATGCAGAAGCCCTGGCGGATGAAGCGCGTGAAGTGCTGGCGGACGTAGAAGTTCTTCACCTTGCGGTACGTGCCCCGCGCAAAGTTGCCCTGGACGACGCACCACTGGTCGCCGTACTCCTCCACGTACTGCCAGTCCAGCCAGGCCGTGGGCCCGATGTCGCGCATGTCGTCGATGAGTCGCTGAGCCATGTTCAGGTTGCCCTCGATGCCCCTGCCGCCGCTGCCCGACTCGCTCATCCACACCGTCTTGCCCGCTCTTCGGGCCAGGTTGCCCACCTCCCGGCGCGTCTTTCTGTCGGCCGAATAGGTGTGGGTGTTCCACTGGCCTATCAGGTCGATGGCACCGCTCCGGAGGTACTCCTTCAGCACCTCCAGGCTGTGCGCGGTGCACGTCTCGTCGCTGGCGCTGATGGCGGTCCGCAGGCCGCTCTCCTTCAGGATGGGAGCCAGCACGCGGAGGAACGCCACCTGGCTCTTGGCGTCGAAGTGGCAACCCTCCTGCGAACCCGACTGGTACCAGTAGTCCGTGGTCGGTTCGTTGAAGGGCTCCAGCGTCCGGAACTCGATGCCGTACGCGTCCTTGTAGTGTCGGCAGACGTCCACCAGATAGCGGGCGAAGTCCTCGTAGCAGTCGGTGCGCAGGTTGTCCGTCAGGGCATCCTTGTGCCCCGCCGCGCAGCCGCTGACGGTCATCCACCAGGGCGGACTGTTCGAGAAGGCTTCGAAGATGGCGTCAGGGCGCTTCTCCTTTATCTTGAGCATGATGCGGCGTTGTGCCGAGTCGCGCTGCCAGTGGTACGGACCTCCGCGCTCGTCCTGGAAGCCCTCCATCTCGGCCCGCAGGCCTTTCCCCTTCCCCATGTGGTGCACGGTGCAGTTCGTCCACGCGGGGTCGTCGCCGCCGCCGATGTTGTAGCGGAAGATGTTCCAGTTCAGACCCTCCGGACTGACCATCCAGTCAATGATGCGGTCTACGCTTTCCTCGTCCCATCGGCCGCACATGTTGGCCCACCAGCACAAGCTCACGCCCCAGCCCTCTACCGTCTGGCAGCGGGCATTGACGTCCACGGCATACTCCTGCCGCGGCTGTGCCGTAGCGGTCAGAGCCGTCAGGAACAAAGCGGTTGTCAGGAATCCCGTGCGTCTCATGCGGAAGAGCGTGGGTGTCGTTATTTCTCGGCCAAAGCCTTGCAGTACTTGCCGCCGAGCATGCAGTAGAGCCCCACGACGACGAAGGGAATAGAGAGCAGCTGGCCCATGTTCAGCAGCATGCCGTTCTCGAAGTCCACCTGGTTCTCCTTGGTGTACTCGATGAAGATGCGGCTCGTGAAGATGAGGAAGAGGCAGAGCCCGAAGAAGAAGCCCGTGCCCACTTTCTGCGGGTAGCGGCGGTAGATAATCCAAGTGATGACGAAGAACAGGGCGTAGCAGATGGCCTCGTAGAGCTGTCCGGGATGGCGCGGAAGCTGGTCGACGCGCTCGAAGATGAAAGCCCAGGGCACGTCGGTGGGGCGGCCGATAATCTCCGAGTTCATCAGGTTGCCGATGCGGATGGCACAGGCGCAGACCGGAGTGACAATGCCGACGTTGTCCAGCACGTGCATGATGTTGAGCTTCACGTGGCGGGCATAGAGCCAGAGGGCAAGCATCAGTCCCAGCGTACCGCCGTGACTGGCAAGGCCTTCGTAGCCGGTGAACGTCCAGCCCTTCCCGGGTATGTTGCGGGCAGGCAGTATCATCTCGATGGGGTGCGACAGGTAGTAGCCCGGCTCATAGAACAGGCAGTGCCCCAGGCGTGCACCGATGAGGATGCCCAGGAAGCAGTAGAGGAACATCGGGTCGAACTTCTCCTCGGCAATCTTCTGCTGCCGGTAGAGTCCGTGCATCAGCAGATAGACACTCATCAGGCCGATGCACCAGCACAGCGAGTACCAGCGAATGGCAAAGAACCCCAGGTCGAGGGCCACAATGTCTGGGTTCCAGGTTATGAACAACGGCCCCCCTCCGACTCCCCCAAAGGGGAGAGAAAGCAGCGCATTATATAAATATGTGTGTTGTAGTAACATCTTTATCAGGTTTCAAAGTTCCCCATCTCCCCTTTGGGGGAGGAGGGGTTAGGGGTTGGAGAGGGGCTTTTACACGTTGAATCTAAAATGCATGATGTCGCCGTCCTGCACCACGTAGTCCTTTCCCTCGACGCTCATCTTGCCTGCCTCGCGGACGGCAGCCTCGGAGCCGTAGTGGATGTAGTCCTCGTACTTGATGACTTCGGCACGGATGAAGCCTTTCTCGAAGTCGGTGTGGATGACGCCGGCGCACTGCGGGGCCTTCCATCCGCGGCGGAACGTCCAGGCCTTCACCTCCATCTCGCCTGCCGTGATGAAGGTCTGCAGGGTGAGCAGGTGGTAGATGGCCTTGATGAGGCGGTTGCAGCCGCTCTCCGTCAGGCCCATGTCCTCGAGGAACATCTGCTTCTCCTCGTAGGTCTCCAGCTCGGCGATGTCGGCCTCGGTCTGTGCCGAGATGATCATCATCTCTGCATCCTCGCCTTCGATGGCCTTCTTGACGGCTTCGGTGTAGGCGTTGCCCGTGGCGGCCGAGGCGTCGTCGACGTTGCAGACGTAGAGCACGGGCTTCGTGGTGAGCAGGAACAGACTGCCGGCGGCGGCCTGTTCGTCCTCGGTCTCGAAGCTGACGCTCCGGGCGCTCTGGCCCTTGCTGAGGGCTTCCTGGTAGCGGAGCAGCACGTCGAGCTCTATCTTGGCCTGCTTGTCGCCGCCTACGCGTGCCTGTTTCTCCACCTTCTTGATGCGGTTCTCGATGGTCTCGAGGTCCTTGATTTGCAGCTCGGCGTCGATGATTTCCTTGTCGCGGACAGGGTCCACGCTGCCGTCGACGTGCACGATGCCGGGGTCGTCGAAGCAGCGCAGCACGTGGATGATGGCGTCGCATTCGCGTATGTTGGCAAGGAACTGGTTGCCCAGACCTTCACCTTTGCTGGCCCCCTTCACGAGTCCGGCTATGTCGACGATGTCGCACACGGCGGGCACGATGCGTCCCGGATGGACGAGCTCCGCGAGGCGGGTCAGCCGTTCGTCGGGCACGGTGACCTGTCCGAGCTGTGCATCAATGGTACAAAAAGGGAAGTTGGCTGCCTGAGCCTTTGCGCTTGACAGGCAGTTGAAGAGGGTTGACTTGCCGACGTTGGGCAGTCCTACTATTCCGGCTTTCATTGTTTCAATTCATAATTCATAATTCACAATTCATAATTACAATCCCGCTGCCGAGGTGCGATCAGAAGTCGCTGAAGCCGTCGTTCTTTACAGGACGGATGGCGATGCACTCCATTTCGATGAGCCATGCGGGGCGGCATACGGGGGCGAGGGTGAAGACGGTGGGGACGGCGGGGTACTTCTGGCGGAACATGCGGCTGACGGCTTCGTAGTCGGCGCCGTCGCGCAGGTAGACGATGATTTGTGCGGCGTTGTCCATCGTCATGCCTCCTTCCTGGAGCAGGGCCTCGACGTTCTCCCACATGCGGTGTGTCTGCTTCTCGATGTCGCCCGTGTGCATCACTTCGCCGCGGTTGTTGATGCTGGCCGTGCCGGAGATGAAGGCGTGGTCGCGGTCGCCGAAGCGGAGCAGGGTGCCGCGCTCGAAGGTGACGCCGTATTCGCTGGTGCGGTTCAGGTGCGAGGCGGCGTAGAGGTAGCGCTGCTGTTCGGGCTTGAAGCCTGTGAGGGCGTAGCTGCCCAGTTGTATGAGGGCCTTGGGGTCGGAGGGATTTCCGCCGATGCCTGTCGAGGCGATGTAGTGTGTCTCGGGTGTGAGTCCGTGCGTGGCGAAGTTTTCCCATCGGGCCACGACGAGGCCCTGGTACTGTGTGTCGACGTCGCGTACGAAGAACCACGTGCGGATGCAGTTGTCCTCCAGGGTGGCGCTGTAGTCGGCGAGCAGTTGCTCGTAGTCTTCGAGCAGGGTCTGTGTCTGTGCGTAGCTGGTGCCGCTGCTTGTCGTCATGCCCATCGTCCAGATGTGCTGGTAGCCGTTGTGGCGCACGACGGTGGAGCGCAGGCGGTCGGCTGCGGGCTGTATGTCGGTGCCGCGCTGCAGGTAGATCCACAGTGCGAGCTTGCTGCCGTCGAGTGGCGGCTGCTGGATGTAGGAGACGGTGCAGGTGTCGTCCTGCTCCATGAGGGGCTGCTGGTTGGTGGCATCGGAGAGAAAGTAGCGCTTGAAGACGGGCTTGGCGCCGCTCATCTCCTCTGTATCAGCCAGGAATGCCTCGGCCTGACAGAGGCGTCGGTATTGTCCGAGGAAGAAGTCGCCGCGCGGTTCGATGCGCAGCATGGCGTGCCATTCTGCCACTTTGCCCTCGGGGGCAAACGTGGAGAGTTCGATGCTGACACCCAGTTCTTCCAGGGTTATTTTCTTGTATTGCATGTCGGTTTTTGTGTTATAGTGTGCAAAGTTACGAAAAAAAATCAGATATTCTGTTTCTAAGCGATAAAAATTATCGTCTTTGGCGGGAACCGTTACGTCAGGTGCTCCCCGCGCTTCTTCCGGAAGAGCCAGGCTCTTATTTCGGAAGCCCTGGGCTCTTATTTCGGAAGCCCTGGGCTCTTATTCCGGAAGAGCCTAGCTCTTATTCCGGAAGACCCAGGCTCTTCTTCGGGAAGCGCCGTGCTCTTATTCCTGCGGCTGCGGCTTGAGGTGTCTTATCCACTGGTCGATGAAGGCCGACACCTCCTCGAGGTTCGACTTGAACTGGCTGCTGAGGATCTCCGTGTGGTTGTGCGAGAGCAGGTCCTCGCCGCCTTCGCGGAGGATGAGGTGGAGCAGTGAGGCTTCCGCGTTGCCGCTCTCCACGCGCATGTAGCCCTCGCGCCGGGTGCTGGGCACGTCGACCAGTGCGGCATAGGCGTTGCCCTTCGTCAGGGTCAGGCCTGCTGCCGAGCGTCCGTTGGCTCCGTGGCATTGGATGCAGGCACGGTCGAAGACGCCCATCTGCAGCACGCCCGTCTGCCCCACGTCGATGGTGCCGAGGTCCAGGCGGATGGTGTCGTGCGTGCCATAGTCCCGGTAGTCGCTCATGTTGATGGTGGCCAGCGTGATGATACGCTTGCGCAGGGAGTTGGTCAGGGCCAGTTCGACGGTTGCGATGTCGTCCGACAGGTTGGAGAGGGTGATGCTGAGCGGTGCGTCGTCGTCCAGCGTCGCGGGCACGGCCCGTTGCACCTGTGCGAACTTGCTGTCGGCGGTGAAGCCGGCCACGGCCAGCGTGTAGTCGGTGCCGTCCCACTCCGAGATGCCCCTCACCTGTGCCGTCATCCTGACGGTGTAGCCTTTCTCGTCGACCGTATAGACCTTCTCGGCGATGTCGCCGCTGTCGCACGACGTCAGGGCGCAGGCGGCTCCTATATATAATAATATATAATGTATGGTTTTCATTGGCGTTTGCATTTGTTGTGCCCCTCCCGTTGGAGGGGCGCAGGGGGTTGGGGCATCTCAGAAGCTGTACTGCAGCTGCAGGGTGGCCGAGTGTGTGCTGATGCCCAGGTCGTCGTTGTCGCGGTCCAGCTGAGTGGCGTGTCCGTAGCGGCCCGTGAACTGGTACATGGCCGAAAGCTTCAGTCCGGCCTTGTTCACGTAGTAGTTCACCACGGCAGCCGGCATGTTCAGGATGCCGTCCTTGCCCGAGCCGTTGCGGTCCATGAAGTCGTAGCGCAGTCCGGCCTGGATGCTCTTTGTGAAGAAGTAGCCCACCTGGGCATAGGCGCCCCAGAAGTTGTACTTGCTGTCGATCTTCTGGCGCTCCGTGAAGCTGACGTGCATCCAGTAGCCTTCCGCCGCAGCGTACCAGCGTCCGTAGAGCATGCTCCACTCCAGCCCCAGGCGTGTGTCGTTGGTGCTCTCGCTCTCGCTCTCCACGTTGATGCCCCCGCTCAGGCCGAACAGCATGTGCCGCCCTGTGAGCATGTGGCTGTTGCCCTGCGTGGCAGGCATGTTGCCCCAGGGCATGAAGGTGAGGCGTCCGGCATAGAGCAGCGAGGGGATGTGCGCGTCGTCGGAAAGCGTCTTCGTGGCCGTGTTCACGCCGCTGCCGGTGCCGTTCCACAGGCCCACCTCGTAGCCCATCATCCAGCTGTTCTCCTTGCGGTTCAGCCTGGCCTTGCCGTGGAACTGGAAGCCCAGGTCGAAGCCCGTGCCGATGGCGGGTGTCACGGCGTTGAGCGAGTAGGGCATGATGGTGGAGGCCGTCAGCGAAGTGGGCAGGCAGGGGAACAGCGTCTCACCCAGCGTGGTGAGGTAGGCATGGAAGAACGGTGTCTTGAACTTGCCGGCACGGAAGCGGGCGGCAGGCGACAGGCGGTAGTCCACCCAGCCCTGTTGCAGCACGTTGCCGCCCGTGGCAGCCGCGTTGATGCTCAGGTTGTAGTCGAGGCGCCCGAAGGTAGTGCCCGTGAAGCCCAGGATGGCGTAGGGCATCGCGAAGCCCGAGTTCGCCACGTTGTCTTGGTTGTAGGCCTTGTCCAGCCCCTCGTCGTCGTAGTAGTTGA
Organism: Prevotellaceae bacterium UBA4336; assembly: GCA_002394305.1. Taxonomy (GTDB): domain Bacteria; phylum Bacteroidota; class Bacteroidia; order Bacteroidales; family Bacteroidaceae; genus Physcousia. The sequence goes on along the minus strand of DGTM01000041.1, from coordinate 29,119 downwards.
ACTGTCCCCTTGTCTGCAGGAAGAGGTACGGCTTGAAGATGAAGCGTCCGTCGTGCGACTGCAAGGTGAATCCGCGGTTGTCGGCAATGCCCAGCACGCCGTTCTCCATGTCGATGCGGTCGGTCTGCTCGCGCAGGTCGGCGCTCTGGAGGTTGTACTTCTCGAAGGTGATGCCCTTGCCTTTCGCAGGAGCAGGATTCTCTTTCTCGTTCTCCTCTGCCCATGTCGGCATGGCGAGGAGGGTTGCTAATAGCAGTATGTATGTCTTTTTCATAAAAGAAATTATGAATTATGAATTAATAATTATGAATTGCTTAGAGGCTCTCCAGGAACTTGACGAGTGCCGAGCGGTCGTCCTTCGGCATGCGGGCAAAGATGTTCTTGCTGGCTTCGCCTTCGCCGCCGTGCCACATGATGGCCTCCTGGAGGTTGCGGGCGCGGCCGTCGTGCAGGAAATAGGTGTGGGCATTGACCTTCTCCTGCAGTCCGATGCCCCAGAGGGGTGTGGTGCGCCACTCGTTGCCGCGTGCCAGTCCGCTCACATAGTTGTCGTTCAGGCCCACGCCCATCAATTCGCTGCCCATGTCGTGGAGCAGGTAGTCGCTGTAGGGGTGAATGGTCTGTCCGCCCAGCCAAGGGAGCTCCGTGCCGTTCAGCAATGTGGCGCCGCGCGGACGGGTGTGGAGCGTGGTGACGTGGCACAGGTGGCACTTCGCCTCGTAGAACTTCTGTTCGCCGATGCTGACCAGCTCCCGCTCCGTGATGGTGCGGCCCTGGTAGGCAGCGGGCTGCCTGATGCTGCCCAGGCGGCGGGCCGGTACGCCCAGTCCGTGCAGGTAGAAGTCCACGTCCTCCATGTCCTCGGTCGTGACGTCGAGCTGGTCGTAGAGCAGTCCCATCATCGAGCCCTCCTGCATCTGCGACTGTCCTTCGCAGATTTCCTCGGGGTAGCGGCTGTTCGTCGCGCCCATGTCGGACGAGAAGCCCAGTTCGACCGTGAGGTCGGCGTGCTGTGCTTTGTTGCCCGAGAGGCCGAGCTGCCGGATGCCGCGCTCGACGATGTAGTTGCAGCGGCCGCTGATGCCGTACTCCGGATAGTTGGACTTTGCCGCGAGCTGCTCTATCTCATTCCGGTCGAGGGCCATCATCTGTCCCATGCCGACGTGCCGGAGCGGGATGCGCACTGTGCAGAAGAGGTCTTCGGGCCGGATGTCTTCGTCCGTGTCGCGGTACTTGGGTTTGTACCAGTCTGTGATGGTGTACTCCGGATAGGCCAGGCTGTACGTCTCCCCGTCGGGGAACGCGAACTGCTGCTCGTGCCAGCGACATTCCAGCTTGCCTTCGGCTGTCACGCCATAGATGCTCTGGTCGTGCAGCACGCGGCCGTAGTTCTGGAAGAAGGCGCCGTTCTTGCGGGTGATGTACACCAGCATCGAGCTGAATCCGTACGCGCCGGAGCCGTAGACGGGCGTGCCGTCGGGGTCTGTCCCGGTCTGCGTCCAGAGGGCGGGCTTCGTGCGTCCGGCATTGCGGTGGCACGAGCCACAGGAGTAGCCGGCATAGACAGGACCGAGGCCCGCCTTTTGCGTCAGCACATCGTCGTAGAGGCCGTCGCCGTTGATGAAGCGCCGCGAGTTGGCTTTGATGTTCTCCACCCACGGTGCGTCCGTGTCGTAGGCAAAGGAAGAGTTGATGAAAACTGTGCTGCTGCCTGCGCTCAGGGCATAGCCGCTGGGCACTTCGAAGTCCTGGGCTGTAAAGCAATCATCCTCCTTGTCGCAGGCGGCAAGGAGGAAGAGAGCAAGGAACAGTGTGTTCTTGTTCATAGTGTATGGTCTTTTGGCCTATGGGTCTTATAGGTCTTATAAGTCATATAGGTCTTATAGGACTTATGGGTCTTATAGGACTTATAGGTCATATAGGTCTTATGGAACCTGTGTTTGTGGGTGTGTGTTTTATTCTGTCGTCCTGGGCTGCCCGTTCTTGAAGAGCAGGAACTCCAGGGTGTGGAAGCCGCGGATGCTTTGTGCCTCGGCAATCTCCTCGGCGCGCTGGCTCATGTTGCCGTCCTCGTCCTCGCCTTCATACTCGCCAGCCCATTCCATGCCCGAGAAGTCGCCGCTGGAGAGGACGTTCTTGATGGCGTCCTGGTCAAGAGGCCATGAGTCCATGTTGGGGTCGAGGCCCAGCTTGTCGACGGGTCCGAAGAGGAATGCCTCGCTCGATTCCCACGGCTGACGTGCGGCCATCCATGCCTGGGCAGCGGCCTCGAAGGTTGCACTCGAGGGGTTTACCCTCAGCTGCTGTACGGCAGTGTGAAGGGTGGCGTTGGCTGTGGCGAGGTCTCTGTAGGTGGGCAGCACGACGACGTCCACGTAGTCGGCCACGATGTTCTTCAGCTCTTCTTCGTCCTCGAAGTTCTCCACCTGGGCTTTGAGGGTGCGGAGTGCGCTCTTCAGCTTGTCGCAGGCGTCCATGGCGGTGAGGACGGTGGGGTTGCCGATATGGCTGCGGAAGGGTGCGGCCATGCCTTCGATGGCAGCAATGGCGTTGTTGATGCTGCTGTTGACGTTGTTGGCGAGCCCGGCCTGTGTGCCTTTTGCGAGGTAGGCGGCCAGGCTGTGCTGGCCCTGGTTGCCGCCGTAGGTGCAGTTGAAGGCGTTCCGGATGGAGCGGATGTTATTGGCGTAGTCCTGGATAGAGTGGTAGCTGTACCAGGACTCCACGGCGTAGACGGCCTCGGTGTAGAGCTTGTTCTCCCACTTGCCGCGCGGGTCGCCTATCTTGCTTTCGCCCACTTCGTTGGCAATGTCGATGCAGCCGTCCAGAATCTGCTCGATGCATGCGTTGTAGCTGTTGTAGGCGCCTTTTGCCTGCTTGAAGGTTGTCTTGAAGGCTTCTTCGCCGTCCAGTCCTTCGTTCCAGGCTTTGTAGAGCGTCTCGGCATCGTTCTTCAGGTGCGAGGAAACGGCTTCTGCATAGTTGCCCCAGTTGGCTTTGTAGCGAGCGTCGTTGTAGTCGGCATCGGTCTCGTTGATGACGACGCGCGGGTCGCTGGTGCCTTCGGGCATGGTGGTTTCGGTGTTGTTGCCGTTTTCGTTCCCGTTGTTCGCGGGTTCGTTGTCGTCTTTGTTGCTGCAGGAAGTGAGGACTGCTGCAAAGGCCGTGAGGCCAAGGATAAGAATGTTCTTTTTCATGTTGTTGGATTTTTATTGATTGAGTGTTCTGCGTGTTCGGTGTGTCGGGAAGTTATTCGGTGAGTCTTTTCATCTCGTCAAGCTGTTGCTGCATCTCGGCGAGGCGCTGCTGCATGTCGTGCAGGTTGGCTTCCTTGGCGGCCCGCTTTGCGGCGCGGTTCTCGCGGATGCGTGCTGCGGTGTGGTCGGTGAAGAACCATCCGGTGAAGGCTACGCCCAGGGCAAACTCGTTCTCGCTGTTGTAGCGGCCCCCTCCGATGCGGCGTGTCGTGTAGTCGGCTTTGATGATGACCCAGGGGATGGGGCGGTAGTTGAGTCCGGCCGTCCACATGGAGGTCTGGAGGCGTGCGTCCATCGTCTGCATGGCTTCGCCTTCCTCCTGGGCGTTGTAGTATTCGTAGCGCACGAAGGGTATGATGTCGGGCATCTTCCTGGCGGGAATGATGTTCCGGAGGCGCAGGCCGCCCTCTATGCCGTAGCTGACGGCCTTGCTTGCGATGGGCGACGTCTTGGTGTAGGGGCTGGCGTTGCTCTGCCTGCGGTTGCGTGCGCTGAGCAGCGTGGAGTTGCCCACCCTGCCGCCCAGGATGTTGCCGCGCACGATGGCGTAGCGGTGCTGGTACTGAGCGTCGACGCTCCAGAGGTTGACGGGCACGGAGAAGCTGTAGGTGGTGGGCTTGTCGGCGTTCGATGCGGCGTTCTGCACGTGGTACCAGCTTGCGCCGAGGCGCAGGCCGGGCACGCCGGTGTAATTGATGCGGGCCACGTAGCCGGGCGACGTGAAGTTGTCTACCTCGAAGAAGCCCTGCTTGCCTTTCTTCACCCAGTTGTTGCGGTCGAAGCCGTTGGCGTTCAGTCCGGCCACGATCTGAGCTTCCCAGTTGAAGGACGCCCAGCGGCGGCCCACCTGTCCGAAGAAGCTGAGGCCCGTCTCGTGCCAGGTGTTGGGGATGATGCTTGTCTCGCCTTCGGGGCGCACCGTGCCGAAGAAGTTAATGGGCTCGTGGTGCGCATTGTTCAGTCCGACGGGCACAATGAAGTGTCCCGCGCGTACATTAAAATACTGGTTGAGGTGGTAGGTGAGGTGGAACTGTTCGATGGCCACCTCGCCGCCCTTCTCCACTTCCGTCTCGTACTCGCCGTTCTCCGAGTTCTCTATCTCGTAGGCAGTGCCAGTGCCTCCGCTCTCGAACTCCACCTCAACGCCGATGTTCCAGTGGCGCCCGAACTTGTAGTCGCCTGCGAGCACGAAGCGCGGGATGGAGATGGTGTTGCGGTGCATGCGGGTGTTGCCCTCGCTGCCGCCGTAGAAGCGGTTGGTGCCGTAGTCCTTGAAGGCTGCCACCACCTCGCCGTAGCCGCCGATGCGGAAGCGCTGGTAGGAGTCGATCTCGGTGGAGTCGGTGTTCCACTGTGCCGAGGCTGTCCCGGCCGATAGCAGCATGAGCGCTGCCAGGATGTTGTTCTTCGTCGGTTTCATAGGTCTTATGGGTCTTATGGGTCTTATAGGTCCTATAGGTCTTATGTTTTTTGTTTTGCGGCGGCAAAGGTACGGCGACTTTTCCTTTCCCGCAATACGCAAAAAATATGAAATTGCAGTGCCGACGGCCTTCCTGCGATACTCAAATGTGATGAAAAAGCCCCTCTGCGAGGAAAAAAAGCCGTAGGCTTATCCCTGCATGTTGCGCAAAAGTCGTACCTTTGCAGCAAAAAGGAAAAAGGGACAAGACACCCCGTTTCCGCCAAAAAAGCACACTTATGACCGAGAAATACCACGAATCAGACCCCATGAGCGACGTCATCAGCGACGACTACCGCATCCTGCAAATCATCAGCCGCTTCGGCATCCGCCTCGGCTTCGGCGACCAGACCGTGGGAGCCACCTGCCGCGCTGCAGGCGTGGACACCAATACCTTCCTCACCGTGGTGAACTACGTGAAGGATGCCGCCCATGCGCGTATCAGCGAGATGGCCGAGCAGATCGACCTGCCGGCACTCATCGCCTACCTGAAGAACTCGCACAGCTACTTCGTGGACTTCCGTCTGCCGGGCATCCGGCGCAAGCTCCTGCAGGCGCTCGACCTGACGGGCGGCAACCGCATCCCCATGCTTATCCTGCGTTTCTACGATGAATATGCCCAGGAGGTGGAGCGACACATGACGTTCGAGAACACCCACGTGCATCCCTACGTCGAGACCCTGCTGCAGGGATGCCTGCCGAACGAGACGTTTGCCGATATAGAGGAACAGTACGACGAACAGCATGCCAGCATCGAGAAAAGCCTGTCCGAGCTGAAGAGCATCATCGTGAAATACTATCCCAGCGACAACAACGCTTCGCTCATGGGGGAGGTACTCATGGATATCTTCATGACGGACGAGGACCTGCACAGCCACTGCCACATGGAGGACACGCTCTTTGCCGAATGCATCCGCAGGCTGGAGCACGACGTGCGCAGCCGTGGCGGCAAACCCGTGCCAGAGGAGCAGGAGGAAAAGACGGAGGCAGCCCAGACCAGCGACCTGAGCGAGCGCGAGAAGGAAATCATCGTGCAGGTCGTGAAAGGCCTCTCTAACAAAGAGATAGCCGAGGCGCTGTTCATCTCGGTCAACACCGTCATGACGCATCGCCGCAACATCAGCCGCAAACTGCAGATACGTTCCGCCGCCGGACTGACCATCTATGCCATCGTCAACGGCCTTGTCAATCTCGACGACGTCCAGCTCTGAAGCCCGCCGCCGCCCGGCACGAAATCCCTTCCCGCTCGGGGTAAAGCTCTTCTTCGCAGGGAACAAAATTCCCTGCCACACGACATAAACTTCCCCGCCGCGTGCCATAAAACTATTTCCAAGGCTTTGAAATAAATTTCAAAGGCACTAAAATATATTTCCAAGCCTTTGAAATATATTTCCGAGCCACTGAAAAAGTTTTGTGCCGTGGCGTGCAAAAAAAGTTCCCGCAGCGTGCGAGGTTTGTGTCAAGGCGTGACGGTGACGGAGCGCGTGCCGTCGGGGTTGGCTTCGATGCTGACGCTGACGGTTTCCTCGGGCAGCAGGGGCTCCACCAGCTCGGGCCACTCGATGAAGCAGGGCGAGCCGCTGTAGAAATACTCCTCCGTGCCGATGTCGTAGGCCTCGCGCAGGCTCTTGATGCGGTAGAAGTCGAAGTGGAAAACCCTGTTGAATGAACTTCGTTCTTCACTCACTTTGTATTCGTTGACGATGGCGAAGGTGGGCGACGTGACGACGTCCTCCACGCCCAGCGCCTCGCAGATGGCCTTGATGAATGTCGTCTTGCCGGCGCCCATCTTGCCGTAGAAGGCAAAGACGCGCCTGTCGCCCATCGCCTCCACGAACTGCCGTGCAGCCTGGGCGATGCTCTCTGTATTCTCAATTGTTATTTTCATCGTTCCCTTCGTAAAAGGAGTTAAAGAAGTAGGAGAAGTTAAGTTTATTGCTGCCTGTGGAAATGAAGAGTATGTTTCCGTCTGCAATGTGCAAAGATACGACTTTTTCCCCTAACTGCAATGCAAAGTCAGGTTAATATGGGTTTAATGAAACTTTTCGTGCTCTTTGCACCGTCATTCGGAATAATTCATTAACTTTGTAGCGGAATAGTATGCCTGCAAATGAAAGTGGAGAAACAAATTGCTGCGGCTGCAGCGGAATTTGCCTTGCGATGGAAAGGGCGCGGTTACGAGAAGGGGGACTCCCAGATATTCTGGGCCGACTTGCTCCAGAACGTTTTCGGCGTGGAGAACATTGCCGACTTCATCCGCTACGAGGAACAGGTGAAGGTGGATGCCACCAACTTCATCGACGGCCATATCAGTTCCACGCGTGTGCTCATCGAGCAGAAGTCCATTGGCAAGGACCTTCGCGCTCCCGTCACTCAGAGCGACGGCCAGCGCCTCACCCCCTTCCAGCAAGCAAAACGCTATTCTGCCGAGTTGCCCTATTCCCAAAGGCCGCGATGGATTGTGGCTTGCAACTTCCGCGAGTTCCTTGTCTATGACATGGAGCAACCCAACGGCGAGCCGGAGAGCATCCTGCTGGAGAACCTCGGCAAGGAATACTATCGGCTGAGGTTCCTCGTCGATGTGAAGAGCGAACACCTGCGCAAGGAGATGGAGGTTTCGATGCAGGCCGGCGAGATTGTAGGGAAGATTCACGAGGCTCTGCTCAGACAGTACAACGACGACTCGCCGCAGGCCTTGCGCTGGCTCAACATCCTCTGTGTCCGACTGGTGTTCTGTCTCTATGCCGAGGATGCAGGCATCTTTGCCCACGACCAGTTCCATGACTACTTTGCCCGCTATGAGGCCGAGGACCTGCGCCGTGCCTTGCGCGACCTCTTCGAGGTGCTGAACACGCCCAAGCCGGAGCGCAGCAAATACTTGAAGGATGACCTCGCAGCCTTCCCCTACACCAACGGCGGGCTTTTCGAGGAAGAGATAGAGATACCGCAATTCACCGAAGAGCTCAGGCAGATACTCCTGCAGGACGCGAGCTTCGGTTTCGACTGGAGCGAGATATCGCCCACCATCTTCGGAGGTGTGTTTGAGAGCACGTTGAATCCGGAGACGCGTCGCAGCGGAGGCATGCACTACACCAGCATCGAGAACATCCACAAGGTCATCGACCCACTGTTCCTCGATGACTTGCGCAAGGAGCTTGACAACATCCTCGAAGAGAAGGTCGAGCGGCAGAGGCAGCGGCAGCTGATGGCCTATCAGGACAAACTGGCCTCCCTCACCTTCCTCGACCCGGCCTGCGGCTCCGGCAATTTCCTCACGGAAACCTACCTGAGCCTGCGTCGCCTGGAGAACGAAGCCATACGGCAATACACACATGGGCAGACGCAGTTCGCATGGGAAGGCCTTTCGCCCGTCAAGGTCAGCATCCGGCAGTTCTACGGCATCGAGATAAACGACTTCGCCGTAACAGTAGCCACGACGGCCCTTTGGATATCGGAGGCACAGATGCTCCGCGAGACAGAGAAAATCATCCACCATGACATCGACTTCCTGCCCCTCAAGAGCTACGCCAACATCCGCGAAGGGAATGCGCTGAGAATGGACTGGAACATCATCGAAGTCCCGTCCAATGTCCCTACCATACATGCCAGGAACACCTATGTACTCTTCGAGGAAGAACCCCTGGCAGTCCAAGAGCCTGCAATTGAGTATGACGACATCAATCTGGTAACGTCCGACGTCAAACGCGGTCCGAAGCCCAATGCAAAGTACAGGGTACACTTCGACTACATCATGGGCAACCCGCCGTTTGTGGGAAAGAAGGAGCAGTCCCGCGAGCAGAAGGAAGACTTGACGAGCCTTTTCGACAAGAAAGCCAAAGGCATCGGGAACATCGACTACGTGGCCGGATGGTACAAGAAGGCTCTGCAGACGATAGGTGGAGAGCGGACAAAGGTAGCTTTCGTCTCCACCAATTCCATTACGCAGGGCGAGCAGGTCCCCATCCTTTGGCGCGAACTGTACAAGGCCGGGATGAACATACTTTTTGCCCGACGCTCTTTCCGGTGGGACAGCGAAGCCACGGACAAGGCGCACGTCCATTGCGTCGTGATAGGCTTTGCCAAGGGCAACGCTGCTGATGGCAAGAAGGTCATCTACGACGGTGAGGTCATGATAGAGGTCCGGGAGATTAATCCTTATCTTGTGGAAGGCGCACCGGTCTTCATCGACAAGCGCGAGACGCCCATCTGCGGCGTGCCTCGCATCATGTACGGCAGCATGCCTATCGATGACGGTCATCTCATCCTGAACAAGGAGGACGTGGATGCCCTGCTGAAGGAGTCGCCGGACAATGCCCGCTTCATACGCCGTTATGTCGGAGGGGACGAAATCATCAAGAACAAGGAACGCTGGTGCCTTTGGCTTGTAGGCATCAGTCCAAGGGAGATGCGCCAGTCGCCTCTTGTCATGGAACGTGTCCGCCGGACGATGGAGTTCCGGCAGGGAAGCAACCGCCCCCAGACATTGAAGCTGGCCGAGACTCCATACCTGTTCGGAGAGATACGTCAGCCCCGGACTGACATGCTTGTCATTCCCAAGGTGTCCTCCGAGCGTCGCCGCTATATTCCCGTCGCCTTCGTGTCGCCGGATGTCATCGTCAATGGCAGCGCACTCATCGTGCCCGACGCCACTGCCTACGAATTCGGCGTAATCATCTCCAACGTACACATGGCATGGATGAGGGCTGTTTGCGGGAGAATGAAGAGCGACTACCAGTATTCAGGCTCGAATGTCTATAACAACTTCCCCTGGCCTGCTCCCTCTGAATCGCAGAAGGTGAAGATAGAGCAAACGGCACAAGCCATCCTCGATGCCCGTGACCTCTATCCCGATTCAAGCCTTGCCGACCTCTACGACGAGCTGACGATGCCTGCGGAACTTCGCAAGGCTCACCAGGAGAACGACCGAGCCGTGATGCAGGCCTACGGCTTCGATGTCAGGACAATGACCGAAAGCCAGTGCGTGGCGGAACTTTTCAAGAGGTATCAGGAACTGACGAAGGAGTGACCGCAGCAAGTCATTTACCTTTTCCCGTTTCTTTCCTCTCACGAGAGAGGGGTCAGGGTGTTGAGGCTCCTCAACGTTTCTTCCCCTTCAGCGTGATGAGCGGTATGAGCATCTCCTCCATGCTGATGCCGCCGTGCTGGAAGGTGTCCTTGTAGTACCCGACGTAGTAGTTGTAGTTGTTGGGGTAGGCGAAGAAATCGTCCTGCGTGGCGAAGATGTAGGCCGTGCTGAGGTTGGGGCTGGGCAGCCCGGCCCGGGTGGGACTCTTTATCTCGAAGACCTCCTTCGGGTTGTACGACAGGTTCTTGCCCAGCTTGTACCGCAGGTTGGTGTTCGTGTTGCGGTCGCCGATGACCTTGATGGGGTTGTAGCAGCGGATGCTGCCGTGGTCGGTGGTGAGCACCACGGTGCAGTCCTGCGAGGCGAGGCTGCGGAAGAGTCCGCTTACGGCGCTGTGCCTCAGCCAGCTCTGCGTGATGCTGCGGTAGGCGGCCTCGTTGCTGGCGAGCTCGCGCACCATGAGGCTCTCGGTGCGGGCGTGGCTGAGCATGTCGATGAAGTTGAGCACCACGACGTTCAGGTTGTTCTTCATCAGGGCGGGAATCTGCGAGACGAACTTCTCGGCCGTGCCCGAGTGGTTTATCTTGTGGTACGAGAAGGAGTCGCGGCGTCGGTAGCGCTCGAGCTGTGTGCGGACGAGCGGTTCCTCGTTCAGGTTCTTGCCCTCCTCGCTGTCCTCGTCCACCCAGAGGTCGGGGAACATGCGTGCGATGTCGTTGGGCATCAGGCCGCTGAAGATGGCGTTGCGGGCATATTGCGTCGCTGTGGGCAGGATGCTGCAGTAGAGGTTTTCGTCGACGGTAAAGCTGTCGGCAATCTCGCCCAGCAGCATGCGCCACTGGTCGTAGCGGAAGTTGTCGATGACGATGAGGAATACTTTCTCGCCCTGGTCCAGCAGGGGGAAGATGGTTCGCTTGAAGATGTCGGGGCTCATCACGGGCCGTTCCTCGGGGTTCTCCATCCAGCGCATGTAGTTCTTGCGTATGAACTTGGCAAACTCCGTGTTGGCTTCGCGGCGCTGCATGGCGAGCATCTCCTGCATGCCGCTCTCCGTCTCGCTCAGTTGCAGCTCCCAGTAGGTGAGCCGCTTGTAGACGTCTTTCCACTCGTCGATGCTCGATGCGTCGCTGATGAGCAGGCCCAGGCGCGAGAAGTCCTGCTGGTAGTTCGACTGTGTGTGCTCCGTCACGATTTCCTTCTGCTGGATGTTCTTCTTCAGGGTCAGCAGGATTTGTGTGGGATTGACGGGCTTGATGAGGTAGTCGGCAATCTTGGCCCCGATGGCCTGCTCCATGATGTGCTCCTCCTCGCTCTTCGTCACCATCACGACGGGCGTGGCGGGCAGCAGTTCCTTCACGCGGTTCAGTGTCTCCAGCCCGCTCAGGCCGGGCATGTTCTCGTCGAGCAGGATGAGGTCGAACGCTTCTTCTCCGCAGCGGTCCAGGGCGTCGTAGCCGTTCGTCACGGTCTCCACCTGGTAGCCTTTCTTTTCGAGGAAGAGGATGTGGGCTTTCAGGAGCTCTATCTCGTCGTCGACCCAAAGCAGTTTGTACGTCATGGAAGTGAAGAATTAAAAGTGAAAAGTGAACAGTGAACAGTGAATAATTTGCTGCCGCCCTTAGTTTTGAATTATGAATTTACGTGTTGTGCATTGCTCAGAACCCGAAGGGGAAGTCGTCGGTGCTCTCCTCGGTCTCTTCTTCGGCCTGCTTCTCGTCCTGCTGGCGCTCGTACTCTTCGTCGGGGTCGAGTATCTCTACGTCGGTCGGCGTGTCGATGTGCAGGTCTTCGGGCACGTCGAGCGGTGCGAAGTGTTCGTCGTAGAACTCCTTGTACTCGTCGAAGCTGAACTCCTTGCCCAGCATCTTGAGGTTGTCGTCGGAGATGAGCAGGGTGCGGATGCCTTCGAGGCGGGTGCGCATGTGCTCGTCGGCGTGGAGCTTCTGGGCGTAGGCATGCACCTCGTCGTAGGCGAGGAATCCCTTCACGATCATCATCGTGAGGTAGGGGTCGGCCTGTATCTCGATGTCGAAGTTGCGCACCATGTAGTTGGTGAAGTTGTAGCGTGCCATCTCGAAGACGAGCAGTTTCTCGTCGAGGCTGCCGGTGGGGTAGGCCAAGACGAAGTTGAATCCGGTGTAGCGGTCGTCCTTCAGCTGTGGCACGGCTTCCGTACTGTCGCTGTCGGAGCGTGTGCGTCGGCTCCAGATGCTGCTGGCGTCGTAGCGGTCGTCCATGAGGGGTCGTCCCTCGTCGAGTCCCTTGACGATGGCGCTGGCGAGCTCCGACACCTCTTCCTTCGGGAACTTCTGCACGACGTCGCGCAGTGTGACCATGAAGGTGTCGCGCTCCCCGCCATAGAGGGCGCTCATGGCACGGATGAACATCATGCGGGCCCGGTGTGTGCCCTCCGGGAAGTTGTCGGTGCTGAAGCTGTAGTCTGCCTCTACCTGGGCGTAGTCCTCGGTCTGGTAGGCTGCGTATGCGTCGGCGTAGAGGCTGTCCTCGACGTGTTTGCCTTCGCGTGCTATCATCTCGTAGTTCGGGTTGCCGAGCAGGGCGGAGAGCTTGGCGTCGGGGTAGTCTTCGAGCAGGTAGCCGCGGTACTCTTCGGCGCTTTCCACGTCGTCGAGTCTGCCGTAGAGGAGGAAGAGGTGGTAGAAGACGTTGTCGATGCCGTCGTGTTCGGGGAAGTCGTTGAGGAAGCGTACCATCGTGCGCTCGGCCAGGGGGAAGTTCTCCAGTTTCTCCTGTTCCAGGATGCCTGCGTTGTAGAGTGCATCGGAGAGCAGTCGGTTCGACTCCTCCATTTGTTCCTCGGTGAAGGGTATCTGCCGCAGGTAGTATTCGCGTTCGTGCGGGTCGTTGGCGAGGGAGTCCTTGAGGGCTTGTTCGGCGGAGGCCAGGCTGTCGGCGGCTGCGTCGGCGATGCCTCCGAAGAGGCTGTCGGCGGCTGCCTCGTCGTATTCCGGTGCCTGGGCGTCGGCGCCTTCGGTGTCCTTCAGGAGCGTGGTTTTGTTGCTGATGCGCCAGAAGTCTTCGTTGCGGCGCATGCCCCATCGTTTCTGGAATTCCTGTGTGCCTTTCTGCACGGCGGAGGGGTTGTAGAAGTACCAGTCGCCCTGCTGCTGTGTGCCGAAGGAGTTGAGGTCCTTGGCGATGGTGGGTTTGTTGCTTTGGATGTTGTTGTTGCCCATCGTGCCGGTGTTGGCGTTGGGGTTCAGGGTGCCGTTGGCGGCGGCCCGCTTTGCTTCCTCTTTTTCCTTCTTGCGCAGTTCGGCTATGACGCGGTCGATGGCTGCCAGGTAGACCTCCTCGGGGCTTTCGGCCAGCACTTGCAGGCTGTCCTGCAGCTTGATGGTGCTCAGGTGTGGCTCCAGCTCGGTGAGTATCTTGTTGCGGCGGTCGCTTTCCTCGTATTCGTCGTGCTCTTTGTCGAGGGCGCTCATGCAGAGCTTGTAGGTGCGGGCTGCGTCGATGTAGTTTTCCTGTTCCCAGTAGAGCTGGCTCAGGTGGAGGAGCAGCGTAGCCTTGTCGGGTCCGTTCTTCGTACTCTCCTTCACGCCTTTCTCCCAGGCGTAGATGCAGTGCGTGGTGTCCTCGGCGGAGAGGTAGATGTTGCCCATGGCGTAGTAGACTTTGTCGAGGTAGTCCTTGTTCTTGTCGCTGCGTGCCATGCGCTTGAGGCGTGCTATCATCTGGCGGAACTTGCCCTTGTGCATTACTTCCGTCTGCATGATGCGTGCGTTGAAGGCGACTTCGTAGGGCGGATTGGCTCGGATGACGCGCGAGAGGGCTTTGTAGGCCAGGGTGTCGCGGCCCGTCTCGTGGTAGAGCTGTGCCAGCAGGAAGTTGAGGCGGGCGCGTGGCAGCTTGCCGCGTGTGTTTTGGATGGTGGCCTGCAGGTGCGGGATGGCTTCCCGGTATTGCTTCGTCAGGAGGTAGTATCCGGCGCGTGTGTTGTCGTATTCCTTCTGTCCGCGGCGTGTGATGCTGTCGCGCTTCATCTTGCCCAGCAGGTCTTCGGCATCGTAGGGCCAGTCCAGTGCTACGTAGCACCGGGCCAGCCGTGCGCGTGCCACGGAGGCGATGTCGGGCTGCGTGCTGTAGAGGCGCAGGGTGTAGTTGTAGGTGGCTGCGGCCTCGAAGAACTCGCCCTTGCGGAACTGTGCGTCGGCCATCATGAGCCAGGCGTGGTACATGTAGGGGTTGAACTCCTTGCGGGCCAGGAAGGCTTTCTCCTTCTCGGTGCGCCGATGGTTGCCCTTTATGATGGGACGCTTCTTGATGCTGTGCACCTTGATGGCTTTCTCGCACTTCGTGATGGCGGTCTCGAAGTTGCTCTTGCCCATGCCGGCTGTCGACTTGTTGGTGCAGATGTACATGGGCAGCATCTCGTTGAAGTTGTCCTTGTGCCCTTTGCTCTGTGCCTCTTCGCCTTCGCGGAAGGCCACCTGCCCGTTGTAGAGCGTGTTGTAGTGGGCGGTCAGGGCGTGGTAGGAGCGTACGGCCGGCGTGTTCTTCTTCGTGGAGCAGGCTACGACAAGCAGCAGGCCGAGCAGCAGGCACGCGGTGCGCTTCGCGGTAAGCGCCTTGCTCTTCCGGAATAAGCGCCTTGCTCTTCCGGAATAAGCGCGAGGCTCTTCCGGAAAAACTCCGTGCCGTGTGCGCAGGATGCCTTTATGCTGTGTCGTTCTTGCCATTTGCCTTTTACATTATATATATAACGCACGCGCGGGGGGATTTATTGTGTTTCGTCCCCAACAATCAGCAAAACTTCGTCTTTTAGTTCGTCGGGGAGGTTCACGCGGCGCAGTTCGAGGCTTCGCAGCCAGCCCGTCACCTCGTCGGTGCGCATGGTGTAGAGCACTTCGCGGAACTCGTCCACCTCCGCTTCGCTGTAGGCCGTGCGGCCCCGGAAGCGGTCCAGCTCCTCGTCCTCGTAGTACTCGATGTCCTCCTCGAGGGCCCGCAGGCTCTCCTTCTCGCAGACCTCGTGCAGTCCGCAGCATACAGAATCTACTTGCATACGTTGAACCCTACTTTCTTGAGGTCGTCCCAGAAGCCCGGGTACGACTTGCTTACTACCTGTGGATTGTTGATTCTGATCTCTCCGCCGACGCGGAGGCAGACCGGAGCGAGCGACATAGCCATGCGATGGTCCTCGTAGGTGTCGAACTCGAGGGGCTCGTAGAGCAGTTCCTCCCAGTCGCCTATCTCGTAGTAGCCATCCCAGAGCAGTTCGCCGTCCCCTTCCTCCATTCTGAACACCTTGCCAAGCTCCTCCATCAGCGCCGCGATGCGGTCGGTCTCCTTGATGCGGAGGCTGTGCAGACCGTAGAGGTGGAAGGGCACGCCAAGCAGGGCGCAAGTGACGGCCAGCGTCTGTGCCAGGTCGGGCTGGTGCGTGAAGTCGCAGGAGAAGTGGCAGGTCACGCCACCGCCTTTCCGCAGTCTGATGACTTCCGTCCCGCCGGACTCCACGAAGTACTGCGTCGTCACACCCAGCTCGCGGAACATCTGCCACACCTTGCTGTCGCCCTGTATGCTGTCGTGATGCAGGCCCACCAGGTCAATCTGGGCGTCCGCGTCGGGCGAGACGGCAACCATCTCGTACCAATAGCTGGCGGCGCTCCAGTCGCTCTCGATGTGGTAGGGGCGCTGCTGGTAGCTTCCCGGCTGCACCTCGATGACGTCCTTGCCCTGCCATTCCGCCTTGGCGCCGAAGTCGCGCATCATGCTCATCGTCATGTCCAGGTAGGGGCGGCTGGCAATCTCTCCCGTCAGGGTGAGGCGCAGGCCGCGTGTCAGCGTGGGGGCAATCATGAGCAGGGCGGAGATGAACTGCGAGCTGACACCTCCCGCCACGGTCAGTGCGCCGCCCTCCAGTCCGCTCTTTCCCACGATGCGCAACGGCGGGAAACCTTCCTCGCCCTCGTACGTGATGTCAGCCCCGAGCTGCCGCAAGGCATCCACGAGGATGGAGATGGGGCGGTGCTTCATGCGTTCGCTACCCGTTATCACGTGTTCGCCGGGCGTCACGCTCAGGTAGGCCGTCAGGAAGCGCATGGCTGTGCCCGCGGCACCGATGTCGATAGGGGAAGCCTCTTGGCCCTTCTCCGGCTCCTCCCTCGTGGGGATGGGAGTATATGGCCTTCTGGTAGTATCTCCCCCCCTCCCTGCAAGGGAGGGGTTGGGGGTGGGTCCAAGGGAGGCTAACGCTCGGAGCATTGCCTCCGTGTCGTCGGAGTCGGACAGGTTTTCCGGCAGCATGGCACTTCCGCTCAGGGCGTTGATGATGAGTGCGCGGCCCGAGATGCTCTTGCTCGCAGGCAGCACAATCCGGCCCCGCAAGCTGCTCGTTGGATATAGTTTCAGACAGTCCATTTGGTCAAAATTCGTGTTTCAGCGAACAAAGTTACGAAAAAGTTTGGAAGTAACAAAAAAAAGTCGTACCTTTGCACTCGCAAACATAAGGAACGGGATGTAGCGCAGTTGGTAGCGCACACGTCTGGGGGGCGCGAGGTCGCAAGTTCGAGTCTTGTCATCCCGACCTTTTGAGGGAGCGAAACACTTGGTAACAGGTGATTCGCTCCCTCTTTTTTCGTGCCCGAACCGTCGTCGCCGTGTCGCTGCCTGTCCGTTGCCGTGCCGCAGCCCGCCCGTCGTCGTACCCCGAAAAGAAGATTCCGCTAACCCTCGGGCAAGGGAAAGCGGAATCTCTCTGTTGGGCTACCCGGACTCGAACCAGGAAAGGCAGGACCAGAATCTGCAGTGTTACCATTACACCATAGCCCAATCTGTATGTTCATCTCTGCTCCGGCACCTCGCGGCACTCGCGGTCGCAGACAACAGAGCGTTGGGCTACCCGGACTCGAACCAGGAAAGGCAGGACCAGAATCTGCAGTGTTACCATTACACCATAGCCCAATGCTGTCGCACCTCAACTGAGGTTTGCGGGTGCAAATTTACAGCTTTTTTACGAACTGACAAATCTTTATGCCAAAAAAATATAATTTATTTGCGTATTTCTGCAAGTATCTGTACCTTTGCAGTCCAAAACGGACGATAATACTTACTATATAATATATGTATAGCGAATGAAGAAGAAGGAGAAGGACAAGTTGGTGGAGGCCATCGTGGCCGGACTGCAGGAAAAGAAGGGCCGCGACATCGTCGTGGCAGACCTGACGACGATACATGATGCCGTGTGCCGCTATTTCGTCATCTGCACGGGCGGTTCGCCCCAGCAGGTGCAGGCGCTGGCACATTCGGTGGGCGAGACGTGCCGCACCCAGGCGGACACGAAGCCGCTGGCCGTGGACGGACTGCGCAACGCCGAGTGGGTGGCAATGGACTTTGCCGAGGTCATTGTGCACATCTTCCTGCCCGACGTGCGTGCCTTCTACGACATCGAGCACCTCTGGGCCGATGCCGACCTTCAGAACATTCCTAACCTCGACTGACACTATGGCTGAGAAAAAGAAAAAGAAGGGTGGCCCGCAGATTAGTCTGACGTGGATATATGCGGTCATTGCCATCACCCTGGGCTACCTGCTCATGAGTGGCGACAGCACTCTGCTGCAGGCCGGCTCATCGCGCAACGCGACCTATAGCGAGTTCAAGAACTATGTGCGGCAGGGCTATGCCTCGCGCATCATCGTCGACAAGAAGGACGGCGTGCTGCAGATGTACGTCGAGCCCAGCCACATACGCGACGTCTTCCGCGAGCAGAAGGTGGACAGCAAGACGCGCCCCTTCGTCGTCGTGCAGATACCGTCGGCCGACAAGCTGGAGGACTTCATCAGCGAGCAGCAGGAGGAGCAGCACTTCTTGGGCGAGATAGAGTACCGCCAGGGGAGCGACGACGCCATGCACTTCATCTGGAGCTTCGGTCCGCTGATTCTCATCGCCGTGTTCTGGCTCTTCCTCATGCGCCGCATGAGCGGCATGGGAAGCGGCGAAGGCGGTGGCCCGATGGGCATCTTCAACGTGGGCAAGAGCCGTGCCCGCCTGGTGGAGAAGGACGAGGAAGGCAAGGTCACCTTTGCCGATGTGGCCGGACAGGAAGGCGCCAAGCTCGAGGTGCAGGAGATAGTGGAGTTCCTCAAGAACCCGGGCCGCTACACCGAGCTGGGCGGCAAGATACCCAAGGGCGCCCTGCTCGTGGGACCTCCGGGAACGGGCAAGACGCTGCTGGCGAAGGCCGTGGCAGGCGAGGCCGACGTGCCCTTCTTCAGCATGTCCGGCAGCGACTTCGTGGAGATGTTCGTGGGGGTGGGTGCAAGCCGCGTCCGCGACCTCTTCCGACAGGCGAAGGAGAAGGCGCCGTGCATCATATTCATCGATGAAATCGACGCTGTGGGCCGTGCACGCAGCCGCGGCGTGCAGATGGGAGCCAACGACGAACGCGAGAGCACGCTGAACCAGTTGCTCACGGAGATGGACGGCTTCGGCACCAACAGCGGCGTCATCATCATGGCCGCCACCAACCGTGCCGACATCCTGGACAAGGCCCTGCTGCGTGCCGGACGCTTCGACCGACAGATATACGTCGACCTGCCCGACCTGAACGAACGCAAGGCAATCTTCATGGTCCACCTGAAACCCATCAAGACGGACGCGACCCTCGACGTGGACTTCCTGGCCCGACAGACACCGGGCTTCAGCGGAGCCGACATCGCCAACGTCTGCAACGAGGCGGCCCTCATTGCGGCGCGTGGCGGAAAGAAGGCTGTGGACAAGGACGACTTCCTGGCTGCCGTGGACCGCATCATCGGCGGACTGGAGAAGAAGACGAAGGTGATGACAGCCGAGGAGAAGCGCACCATAGCCCTCCACGAGGCGGGTCACGCCACCATCAGCTGGCTGCTCGAGTACGCCAACCCGCTCGTCAAGGTCACCATCGTGCCGCGCGGACGTGCCCTGGGCGCTGCCTGGTACTTGCCCGAAGAGCGGCAGATCACCACGCGCGAGCAGATGCTCGACGAGATGTGCGCCACACTGGGCGGACGTGCCGCCGAGGAGCTCTTCTGCGGCCACATCAGCAGCGGCGCCATGAACGACCTGGAGCGCGTCACCAAGCAGGCCTACAGCATGATAGCCTACATGGGCATGGGCGACAAACTGCCCAATCTCTGCTACTACGACAACCAGGAGTACAGCTTCCAGCGCCCCTATTCCGAGGCCACGGCACAGCTCATCGACGAGGAGACCAAGGCGATGATAGCCGAGCAGTATGCCCGGGCGAAGGACATCCTGAGCCGCAACGCCGAGGGACATGCAGCCCTGGCCCAGCTGCTCGTCGAGCGGGAGGTCATCTTCGCCGAGGACGTGGAGCACATCTTCGGCCCGCGCCCCTGGACGAGCCGCACCGAGGAAATCCTCACCCCCGAAGAAACCGACCAACCCTCGGATAAAGAATCGAAATAACGAAACATTGTCATAACGAAACATCGAAATAACGTCATAACGAAATAACGCCATAACGAAACATAACCATGCAAAACCTGATAACTCGCACCCTTACCGGTGCCGTCTATGTGCTCCTGCTTGTGGGGTGCACCGTATACAGTCCCGTCAGTGCCTTCTTTTTCTTCGCCATCGTGACGGCCGCCACGTTGTGGGAGTTCGGCACGCTCATGAATACACGCATCCATATCTCTATGGTGCGGCCGCTCAATGCCCTGGCCGGTGCCGTGCTCGTCGCCGGCGTGTGGCTCAGCACGATAGCCAGTCCGCAGACCGCCAAGATGTTTGCGCTCTACGGCCTGCTGCTCATCTATCTGCTTGTCAGCGAGCTCTATCGCCATTCCAAGACGCCCCTGCGCAACTGGGTGTTCAGCTTCGCCTCGCAGGTCTACGTGGCCCTGCCCTTTGCCCTGCTGCCCCTGCTCAGCATCGTCTACGACGCCGAGGCGGGCGAGTACGCCTACAACTGGATTTACCCCCTGGCCCTCTTCATCTTCCTGTGGGTGAACGACACCTTTGCCTACCTCTGCGGCTGCTCGCTCCAACGTTTCTTCCCCGCCAAACTTTTCCCCCGCATCTCGCCTAAGAAGTCGTGGGTAGGCAGTATCGGCGGCGGCCTGGCTACGGTTGCGGCATCCGTTGCCGTCCACTTCTGGCAGCCCGATGTCATGCCCCTGGAGCGATGGCTGGGCTTTGCCCTTGTCGTCGTTGTGTTCGGCACCTGGGGCGACCTCGTGGAGAGCCTTATCAAGCGCCACCTCGGGGTGAAGGACAGCGGCAAGGTCCTGCCCGGTCACGGCGGACTCCTCGACCGCTTCGACAGCGCCCTGCTTGCCATCCCGGCCTCCGTCGTTTACTTCCTGCTGACGTCCATCTGAACAGAAGAAAGGGGAGGGGGGAATACTTTTTTTCGCCTTTCCCCGATATTTTGAATTTAGATATTTTGAATTTTGAATTAACATTCGTATCTTTGCACCAGCTAATGCCCAGATGGTGGAATTGGTAGACACGAGGGACTTAAAATCCCTTGGCCAGTGATGGCCGTACGGGTTCGATTCCCGTTCCGGGCACTTTCCCCAAGACTTCACGACCCCTTTTTCTGCACGGCGCAGACACAAAGTCTTCGCGCCGTGCCATAAAACTATTTCCAAGCCTTTGAAATAAATTTCAGAAGTTTGAAAATATATTTTAGTGGTTCTGAAATATATTTCCGTGCCACTGAAAAAGTTTTGTGCCCTGCGACGAGGATTTTTTACCCGTGCCGTGCCGTTTTTCTGTCCGAAAATTTGGAGAGAACGGAGAAAAATCGTAATTTTGCAATGGTGCAGACCTCAATGCACAACACGTTGCGACGTATACAGATAACCTATTATTAACTTTAATTCTTAATGCTTATGAAAAAGTATTTAGCTGAGATGGTGGGTACGATGGTACTCGTTCTCCTGGGCTGCGGCACAGCAGTCAGCCTTAATTGCGGAGCAGACACCGCATCGGTTGTCGGCACAGCCATTGCCTTCGGTCTGGCTGTGGTGGCTATGGCTTACACTATCGGAGGCATCAGCGGTTGCCACATCAATCCGGCTATCACCCTGGGCTGCCTGCTGACGAAGCGCATCAGCGCCAAGGACGCCTGCATGTACATGATTTTCCAGGTCATCGGTGCTTTCATCGGTTCGGCCATCCTCTTCGCCCTTGTCTCCACAAGTCCCGATGCCGTGCAGGGAACAGCCACGGGTGCCAACGCGTGCCAGGCAGGCATCAGCCAAACGACGGCCTTCATCGCCGAGGCAGTCTTGACCGGCATCTTCGTGTTCGTAGTGCTCGGCACCACCGATGCCAAGAAGGGTGCCGGCCAGTTCGCAGGTCTGGCTATCGGCCTGTCGCTCATCCTCATCCACCTGGTGGGCATCCACTACACCGGCACGTCCGTCAACCCCGCCCGCTCCATCGCTCCCGCTGTGTTCCAGGGCGGCCAGGCACTCACCGACCTGTGGATCTTCATCGTCGGCCCGTTCGTCGGCTCCGTCCTGGCAGCCTGCACCTGGGCAATGGTGAAGGACAACGACTGACGCCCGCCTGTCGCTCGACGAAGAACGAGCGGCGCACAGCATAGCGACCCATTCGGTTCGGTCACGAACCTCCCGGATTTCACGGAATCTCTCCCTTGCCATCAAGGGCACAGAGGTTTCGTGGAGTGCGGGTGGTTTGTGGTATATCGAGAAGCCCCTGTGGCTCACCATCATCCTTCCGACGTGCCTTCTTCGGCCTCGCGGAAGGTGAAGAAATGTTAAATACCGAAGAAAGTCGACGAATTGTTTGGAGCAAGAGAATGTTTTTCCTTACCTTTGCAGTCGAATTATCTAAAATAACAGTCAATGATAACAAAAGAACGAGCGTGCAACATCAAGCGTGTATCCAGACGTCGAGCGAGGGCCTAACCCTCACTGTATCTGTACACTCGGGTGATTGCCCGACGCGTGTTCTTTGACTTATTGCTATCATTGGCCATAAACAAAATCCAACAGGGACAGGCATCCCCTGCGCGGGATTGCCATGCAGCGGCAGACGAGAGATGGTCTGCCGTGACTCTTTATGTGCATATGTGCACAAAACCGTTTTATGTGAAATGTTATTTTAGATGTTATGACACAGCTTACTATTACTTCTCAGCCACTTAGTGGCAAAAACATTGTTTTCGGTTCCGGCGACCTGACGGTTGCTATCACTCTGGGGAAAGGGCTGAAGTGCTCCGACTCCTATACCATCATGCTCTACGACGAACAGCTCATCCTGCTGGACGATGCGGCCACAGAGAACGGCGACCTGGAGCGCACCGGACGTACCCTCACGGCAAGATTCAGCGGATTCAACGTCTGGTTGCCCGGGCACTACTTCCTCTTGCTGCGCAACGGCACCGGTTGCATCCTCCGCTTCAACATCCAGTTGGACGGCGAGGGCCGCTTCCGAGTGGAAGAACCAGTGACGTGTCCGCGCATGAGCGACGAGGATGTGCTCAGCGGAAGCCTCCATAAGCGCCTGAATTATTGGCGGGCCCTGTCGCGCATGCCCGGCTCGTACCAGTTCAAGCGTTGGGTTGTGGACCGTGTGAAGCAGAACATGCTGAACGAGCTCCGGCAGTCGCATTCGCTCGAGAAGCTGTCCCTCTGCGACAATCTCCTGATTGATTGGAAATCATCCCTGGCAGCCGGCCCTATCATCGCGCTGCTGCTCAGTGCCGCTGACGTGGAGGGAAAGCGCAAGACGGCAAACTGCGAGAACTTCTACGACACGACGAAGAACAATCCCTACGAGGAGCTGAACGACTTCTTTGCCGACACCTCCTCCTCCGACAACATTTTCGGCCTGGAGCTTCCCGACACGACGAAGAGCATCTACAAGCTCTACGGCATCGGCGCTCTCATCGACAGTGGCGGCAGACTCATCATGAAGAAACTCCTCTATAACCTGAGAAGCAGCTATCGCTCGACCATCTTCTGCGGCACACCACAGGAGATAGACACCATGCTGGAGCAGTATCCGTCCGTGCGCAGCATGTTCCCCGCCGGAAACAGGCTCGCCCTGGAGCCTTACGCCCGGCAGGAACTGATATACACCTTCTTCGAGAGTGCCCATCAGAAGAACCTGAACCTCTCGGCCGAAGCAAAGGAAAAGGTGTGTTGCCTGCTCTGGGAGGCCTACGACAGCGGTGCCGTCTGCCATTGGGACAGGAGCGATGTGAACCGCTACGTCAGTCGCCACTTGCAGCCGGCCCATTGCCAGAGGGCCATCAGCGCCCTGGCCGACGGGCAGGAGGAAAGCCGCTCCGTCGAAGTGCTGCCCGACGACATCGAAGGCAACTACTTCCGCCTTCAGGGCTCACCCTACGACAAAGCCATCGAAGAGCTGCAGAGCATGGTGGGACTCAGCGAGATAAAACGCAGCATCGTCACCTTGGCCAACCGCGTCAAGTTCTATGCCGAGCGCCGACAACTCGGGCTGCAGTCCTCTGACATGGGCGTCTACCATACCATACTCACCGGCAATCCCGGCACGGGAAAGACCACCGTGGCAAGGCTCCTCGGCAGGATATATCACTCCCTCGGCCTGCTCTCGAAGGGCGACGTCATCTGCGTGGACCGAAAGAAAATCATTGGCCGGTACATCGGAGAAACCGAGGAGAACATGAAGATGATACTCCGCGAGGCTCAGGGCAACGTGCTCTTCGTGGACGAAGCCTACACCCTCTACACCACAGGCGACGAGCGCGACTTCGGACGACATGCCGTGGAGTGCCTCCTCGACGTGCTCTCCAGGAAAAATCCCGACATGCTCATCATCTTCGCAGGCTACGAGAAGGAGATGGATGCCCTGATGTCCATGAATCCCGGACTCGTGGGGCGATTCCCCTACAAGTTCCGCTTCCCGAACTACACGCCCGACGAACTCATGCAGATAGCCCTGAAGATGCTCGATGCCGACCACTACGAGCTGACTCCCGAGGCACACAGCAGCCTCCTGCAGACCATTCGCGAGACGGTGGCTGCCCGCTCAGAGACCTTCGCCAACGCCCGATGGGTGGAACAATTCGTCATGGGCGGCATCATTCCAGCCCTGGCCGACCGCGTCTCAGGCACACCGCATGTCCTCGACCGCTCCGTCTATCAGCGCATCGAAGCCGCCGACGTGCAGACTGCCTCCGCCAGGTTTGGCGCTAAGTCCATCGAGCTCCGTCAGCGCCCGGCCATCGGCTTCTGTGCATAGGTACCAGGCCGCGTCCCCTGCAAAGATTTTCATAATCCTTTGCAGGAGAATGCGGTTCTTTCAGAAATAATTTGTAAATTTGCAGTCGAATCCCTTGCCTTCCGGCAAGACAAACGAACATTATCAGCAATATGAAACAGACAAGACAATGGATGCTGGCCGCCATCCTGCTCTGCGGCGCATGTGTTTTAACCTGTTGCAACAGGCAGGCGTCGACAAGAGAAAACGCTTCTCCCGTCGAGAGCGAAGGCAATCCCTCCGCAGTCCTTTCCCCGACCGACGACAACAGCCAGTTCGTCACCCTGACGGACGCCGTGCCCGACGCCATTCTGGAGATTCGCTACTTCGGCACGTACAACTTCGTGGGCCAGCGCATCGACGGCTACGAGGAGCCGACGGCCCTGCTCACCAGGCAGGCTGCACAGGCCCTGCGAGCTGTGAGCGACGACGTCTGCTCGCAAGGCTACCGCCTGAAAATCTACGATGCCTACCGTCCGCAGAAAGCCGTCGACCACTTCGTGCGCTGGGCAGCCGACCTGCAGGCCACTGAGATGAAGCCCTATTTCTATCCCGACCTCGACAAAAGCGTCCTCTTCGAACAGGAATACATCTACGAGAAGAGTGGCCACACGCGCGGCTCCACCGTCGACCTCACCCTCTTCGACATGCAGACCGAGAAGGAACTCGACATGGGCGGCACCTTCGACTGGTTCGGTCCCGAGAGCCATCCCGACTTCTGCGGCAACCCCGAGACGGGCCAGTACACGGGCGACAACAGCAAGAGTCCCGCCGGCCGCAGCATCACGTCCGAGCAGTTTGCCCATCGCATGATACTCCGCCGCGCCATGCTCGCCCATGGCTTCAAGGCGCTCGACTCCGAGTGGTGGCACTTCACGCTTCGCGACGAGCCCTTCCCCGACACCTACTTCACCTTCCCTGTCAGGCAGATTGCCGCGGAGTGAAGCCTGCGAGCGTTGCGTCTTGCAGATAGCCTCCACGCCGTGGCCCTACTTCGTCTTCACCTCAATCACACCATTGGCACCACGCGAACCGTACTGCGCAGTCTCGGCCGCATTCTTCAAGATGGTAATGCTCTCGATGTCGGCAGACCCCGTTGAAATCATCGTCTGCGACAGGCTGTCAGGCTCGTCCGTCGGGTCCATCTGGTCGGCTTTCTGTGCCGGCAGCAACAGCGAAGATTGCAACAACCTTTTAAGTGCGATTTTTGTGGTTTTCTTGCAATAATCGAACTTAAATCATACAATTAATTGTATGTTTTTCGCTTGATTACTGTTGTATAGATGTCCCCGCGCTCGGCTTTGCCGCTTTGCCATGCAAAGAACTTTCTTTGCTTCCATCATGAATGGGGATTATCCTCAAGCTATGCAACAGATAATGGCGGTAAAATGGCGGTAAAATGGCGGTAATGTTGGCGGCAAAAATGGCGGTGATGTCCCCAGTTTGTCCCCAGCGTTGTCACAAGTCTTGTCTCCAGACGAAGAGATTGTCAAAAGGAATTCAAATGGTTACGTAAAATTGCTCGTTTAAGGATGCAAAAGTGAAGAAAAAGGCATAAAAGTGATTGTATTTTGCAGAAAAGATGATTTTCCTTCGTTATTTCGTGGGAAATTAGCTAATTTTGTACGCGTATTTAATTATAATAAGGTACAACCTCATCAAAATAGAAAGTATATTAAAGAATCGGCATTATGTCATACTCAAAGATTAAGGAAATTAAGACCCGTCTCTGGGGCAATTACGATGTGAGTATTATCGCCAACGAAGACGTAAATATCATCGTTGGTATCAATGGCAGTGGGAAAACCACCTTGCTGAATGAGATTTATAAGCTTGCACTGGAAAAACTCGAAGATAAAAATCAAGTTATATATGTGCCGTCTATCGATAATATAGCCATGCGTGACAAGCGTAAAACATCCAATGCTCTGACGCAGGATTTAGAGTTCTATATGTTCGATATGAAAACAGGGCCATCAATGATGTACTATCGTATGTCAATGATAGATGCTTCCGCTGAGAAACAGGCTGAGATGAAAGCACGAATTGAGGATTTCCGCTCTGTCATCAATGGGCTGTTTCAAGAGACAGAAAAACATATTGAAATTGAAGGGAACAAATTCA
>DGTM01000041.1:0-2812 GCA_002394305.1 Prevotellaceae bacterium UBA4336 | reverse complement strand
TGCTGATTATGCTTCGTGTGTTTCTTCTGGAAGGAAAGGAGTCTTATGTATTACTTGATGAGCCCGAGAACTCCCTCGACATCAGTTGGCAGTATAAACTGATTGATATGCTCACGAAACTCAATCCCAATGCCCAGTTCTTTATCACCACACATTCCCCAAGTATTTTTGGTGCAGGATGGGGTGACAAGATTATATATATGGAAGATGTTACAACCCCAGTCAAGTAATGGATATGAATAGAATCGAAGAACAAGCACGATACTATCAAAATCTTCCGTTACGAGACAGGGGTGTAAAGGCAGTTGTACACCTGGAAGATGCCGAAGACGAAGTGTTTTGGAATCATCAACTCCAGAAAGCGTCTCCAGCCACCTATCATTTTCTGGCATACTCAAAGAATGATAAAGGTAATGAAGCCCACGGTTGTGAGCAGTGCTTACGCTACAAGTCTTTTCTCACCAGTCGTTTCTTCATTTGCATAGATAGCGACTTGCGACAATTGAGAGAAGAAAAAGGATTGTCGGCAGACAACTTTATAGCTCAGACTTATGCATATTCTTGGGAGAATCATTTCTGCGAATCCGGACATCTTCAAGAACGACTTGTCAGGGTGTTGCCGAATGTAGAATTTGATTTTATCATTTTCCTACAAGGTCTTTCCAAAGTTGTCTATCAACCTCTTCTCTATCTTGTGCATTATGGCAAAAGTTCCGAGTTGAATAAGCAATGGAATATTACCAAGTTCAACGCTTGTCTGCCACTGCAACCCAAACGTGAAGAACTTGCAAATAATGGTAGTGTTTATTTGGAAAAAGTTACAAAATTGTTTAGTGAGGCCATTGCTAACCTCCAACAAGAAGTGCCACTGGAATATGAACATCTTGATGAGACTAATGCTTATCTTCATATTCAAGGCCACCAACTTTACAAACTTGTACTCCACATTGGCACGCTATTTTGTCATGGTACGAATGTTGCCTTTAAAACAGACATTCTTGACAAAGCACTTCATACCGAAGGATATGCCGAAATTGATAATGTACAATCAGATCTCGTTAAAATAACCTCAGCACAATAAGAATGGAAAATAGAATTAAAGTGGTTCTTGCGGATAAGAAGAGAACAAACAAGTGGTTATCCGAGCAGTTGGAGTGTGCACCAACTACCGTAAGTAAATGGTGTACCAATGCCAGCCAGCCACCCATGGAGACATTCGTCAAGATTGCAGAACTCCTCGAAGTCGATATAAACGAACTGTTGAGGATAGAGAAGAAATGATTATGTCTTTGGTATCTATGGCAGTATGAAATCTATGTCATTGCAAAAGACAAAGGCGTTATAAACAAGAATACAAAAATAGAAAATCATATGAACGAACGTTTAATAGTAAAATCATTCGGTCCTGTCAAAGACCTTGATATTTTATTCAAGAAAGTAACCTTGTTCATAGGAGACCAAGGCACAGGCAAGAGTTGTGTAGCAAAACTTTTCTCCATGTTTAAGTGGACAGAGAAGGTCCTGAGCCAAAAGAAATACAAACTATCATACTTTGAACAGTATAATAGATTTCAGAAAATGCTGTGTAAATATCATAGAATAGAATCCTTCATCAATGAGAACTCATACATCAAATTTGAAGGAAATCTATATGATTTTTTGTATGAGAACGGCAATTTCAGCGTAACTGAAAAGAATTATGACATAAAAGGCATCTCTAAGGTTATGTATGTTCCGGCAGAACGTTCAATAGTAAGTGTCGCCGAGAACAAGTCAAAGTTATTGAAAGAGCTGCCAGATTCAAGTGAGACATTCTCTGACGAATTTGTAAATGCGAAGAAATTCTTTCAGAATGGCTATAATCTCCCGTTTGAGGGATTGCGTTTTGAATATGACAGTTTGAATGATACAGGCTGGATTCATGGGGCAAACTATAAAGTAAGACTTATCAATGCTTCCAGTGGCATTCAGTCATCTCTTCCGATGTGCATTGTTTCGGAGTATTTGAGCAGTAAGATATCCGATAAGGAAGAAGTTAAGCTCTCAAAAGAAGAAAAAGACAAATTAGAAAAAAGAGTAGCTAAAATCATGCAGGATGAGGATCTCTCTGATAGTATCAAAGATATGATGATTCGTCAACTTTCATATGCCAACAGATATGATCGGCTTATAAACATTGTGGAGGAACCAGAGTTGAACCTTTTCCCTCGTTCCCAGATGGAGGTGCTCAAATCTTTGGTTCTCAACAATGCGAGTTCTGATGATAATATGCTTGTGCTCACAACTCACAGTCCATATTCATTGGCTATTATCAATACAATGATTATGGGTGCAAAGGCATATGCTAATGCGAATGAAGAGTTGAGAATTCAGGTGGAAACCATTTTGCCTGTCAAGTATCAAATTAATGAAGAGGATATAGCAGCTTATCGTTTATCTTTGTCAGAGGCAATCTATTGCCAGTCTGTTATAAATCCGAATACAGGACTTATTTCCAAGAATGAATTAGATTCTGCATCAGACGATATTATGCGAGTATTCAACTCTTTATACCAGTACTATGCCAAGACTCTCGCAGAATAAGGATTTACCAACAGCCATCACAAACCTCAGGTTGGGCACCGCATTACAAGATTGTGGCGCTATTGGTGTGGCTAATGCTTTCGACAAGAGTTCTGCCAGGCATCTTTACGTCTATGATGACGGCGACTTAGGCTATACCGATTGGACAGATGTAGCACCAGCGTTTGTTTCGAAATGTTTTGTGGTAACAAATCCAAATAATATTACGATTGCTTTGCTGCCACTTGAC
>DGTM01000032.1 GCA_002394305.1 Prevotellaceae bacterium UBA4336 | reverse complement strand
TTAAACTTTTTAAGTTTCGGAAGTTATAGAATGAAGTTAAATGGGAAGTTAAGCCAGCGTTGCTGGCAGGAAGTTCTTGGATGCTCTAGCACCAAGGCGCGATTGAAGTCGCGGAAGAAGCACTTCGTGCTGGACGATACAATGGGGATGCAAAAGCTTTCGTCCTGTGGGTAGCATATAACTTCCACGAGCGAAGCGAGTTTACTTCCTTTTTTTACTTCCTCTTTTACTTCCGAAAGTTGAATTAATCCGTTTAATCCGTTGTCCGTTGTCTGTTGTCGATTGTATTTACGACAAGCCCACTTGTCTTATTAGTTATTTGCTGCCGCAGCCTTTGCTATCTGCAGCCGCCGCAACCTTCGCCCTTGCTGCCGCAGCCGTCGCAACTTCCGCCGCCGCAACCACCACAACCACCGCAGCCGCCTTGGCCTGTTATCTGGTTCAGGGCGTCGCGCACCTCATCGTTCGTGGCTTCGCGGCTCTCCAAGACTTTGCCCACGAAGTTGAGGCTCTTGCCTGCAAGGGGATGATTGATGTCGACGGTCACCGTCTCCTTTCCTATCTCGACGATGGTGCCGTTGAAGCGGGCTCCGTCGGGACTGCCCAGGGGCACTACGGCTCCCTCGTAGATGAAACGGGAGTCGAGCTTGCCGTTAATTTCAAAGATATTGCGGGGAACAGCCTGTCTGCCAGATGCTTCGTATTCGCCATAGGCATCGGCGGGTGCAAGGGTGAAGTTGAAGGCGTCGCCTGCGTTCAGGGGTACAATCTGCGACTCGAAGGCATCGAGCGTCATGCCCAGAGCGCTGACAAAGATGAAGGGCTCGCCATCGGCTGTCTCTTCCACGAGTTCGGGGCTTTCACCCGGAGCGTTCGTATAGAGCTTGTACATCACGGAGATGTATTTGTTCTTGTTTACTGTTGACATCTTATTAATTTACTATTTAACAATTTACTATTTACAATTTAACAATTTACTATTTACAATTTAACACGGCTGGCGACAAGGCCAAACGACAAAGCTAACGTCTTCCTCCCTCCTTCTTTCTTCTTCTATCTCCTTCTATCTTCGAAAGAACTTTACCATTTACGTTTAGCTTTTCTTGTGCAAATTTAGGAAATAATTACGAACTATGCGCTATGAATTATGAATTATTTTATATCTTTGCGGTAAAATAGCGCTCTTATGAAGAAAATACTATCATCCCTCGTGTTTATGTCAGCCTCACTGCTGGCTCTGGCGCAGCAGGAGTCGTTGCTCGACAAAGTGAACCTCAGCATCGGCACAGCCGACGACTACGGGCAGATGACGCCCGGAGCCACCGTCCCCTACGGACAGATTCAGGTCTGCCCCGACAGCAAGCCCCGACAGCACCCAGGTTACGACTATGAAGTGCCAACCATATCTGGCTTCAGCATCAATCGACTTTCAGGAGTTGGCGGCAGTGGTTGTGGCGGCAACGTCTCGTTGATGCCCGACTGGACAGGCGATGACGTCCGTCTCCTCAAGCATACCGAAGTGGCGAAGCCTGGCTATTATAGCGTTCAGTTGAGCAACGGCGTGTGGTTCACCGCGACTGCTAACTACCGCATGGCTGCGGAGCGCTTCTCCTTTCCCTCCAAAGAGAAGGCTGTCCTGCTGCTCAATCCGCGTTCCGCCTTCGACAAGGTCTTCGATGCAAACTTCGAGCAGAAGGCGCCCGACATGGGACAAGGCTTTGCCGAGTGCGCCAACACCTGCCGACGCGGACGCTATCACCTCCACTACCGCCTCTACACCAGTTCGCCTTTCGTGCTCGACACGATTGCCGACGGTCGCAAGCGTCTCACCTTCCCCGAGCTGTCCGCCAAGTACGTTGAGGTGCGCATCGTCGTCTCCACAGGTCTTGCCGACGAACTTAACAAGATGACGCCAAACATGGTATGGGCTACAAGCTTCGAACACATGATGGAGCGTGCCGGGCGGCAATGGGAGCGACTGCTCTCGAAAGTCGAAGTCGAGGGCGGAACGGCAGACCAGCAGACCATCTTCTATACATCTTTATATAGGACTTTCCACAGCCCGTTCCTCGTCACCGACCCTGTGATGCGCCGTTACCTCGGCACAGACGGCAAGACGCACGAGGCCGAAGGATTGAAGGGCTTCCACTACTACAGCTCGTGGTCGCTTTGGGACACTTATCGCACCAAGTTCCCCCTCATTACGTTGCTCGACGAGGTGCATTCTCCGAACATCATGCAATCGCTCGCCCAACTGTACATGACGGGCAAGAAGGACTGGAGCACCGACTACGAATGCGTGCCGACGGTCCGTACGGAACATGCCATCGCAACACTTCTCGACGCTTACCGTCAAGGCATCAGCATCCCGTCCCTTCGCGACGCCTATCCCGGCATGGTGGCAGAGGTGAAGCGGCTCAGCCTGAAGAGTCCGGACCAATGCCTTGAGGCAAGCGGCGACTTCTGGGCCCTCGGTCAGCTGGCTGAAGAACTCGGCATGAAGGAAGACGCCGTGCTCTGGAAGGAACGAGGAGAAGCCATCTTCGACAGCATCTGGCCCAAGGAGTTCCAGAACATCGACGAGACCTACACCAAGATGCGTGGCAACGGGCTCTATCAGGGCACGCGTTGGCAATACCGCTGGGGCGCACCCATGTACCTGCCGCGGATGATAAAGCTCGTCGGAAAGGAGAAGCTGGCAGCACAACTGCAACAGTTCTTCCGCGAAGAGCTCTACAACCAGGGCAACGAGCCGGACATCCACGTGCCGTTCCTCTTCGGTCGCCTCGGCATGCCCCGGCAGACAGGAGGCATCGTTCGCAGCCTTGCCACCGAGAGCATCACCCACCGCTACGGCGGCAACGATGCCTACCCCACCCCATTCGTCGGCTGTGCCTTCGTCAACCAGCCTCGCGGCTACTGTCCCGAGATGGACGAGGACGACGGAGCCATGAGTGCCTGGTACGTCTTTGCCAGCATCGGCATGTACCCGCTCATCGTGGGCGAAGCCGTCTACGAACTCTTTCCGCCACTCTTCGACAAGGTCACGCTGCACCTCGGAGCCGACCGGCAGACGACAGTCGTCATTCGCAAAGAAGGGGCGAAGGGCAGTGACAAATGCAAGCGTGTCACCTGGAACGGAAAGGCACTCCCCGACTTCCGCATCCCCGTGAGGAAACTGAAGAAAGGCGGAGAACTCGTCTTCATTATGGAAGAATAAGTCCGCATGAACATAAACGCAAAGACAAAAGCTATGACAGAAGCGACAAGGCGCGAAGCAAACGAACTCTACACACTCTTCTCCCTGCTGTCTAACGGAACGGTCGGCCGGGCCAATGCCCTGGGCAAGTCAGACGGGGAAATACCCGTTGCAGCTGTCCGGCGACAAGAACACGACGGCAAGCGACTCTACAAAATCGAGGAGAAAGAAGTCCACGTCCGCGGAGCAGAAATGAATGCCCGTTTCCCTCGCGAAGACTTTGCCGCTGCTGCTGAATGGCTGCTCTCGCGGCTGAAGCAACAGGGCAGCGAGACCATCGACATCACGGAGCTGGAAGGCTTCCTCGACGCCCTTGCCATCTACGACATGGAGGCGCAGACCGACGACCGCACAGACCTCCACCTGGCGCTCTGGTCCCCCGATGCTCCCCTGACAGGCATGCGTCTGCACAGCCGCCTCTGCAGCAATCCCCCGCTGTTCGTCGGCGGACGCGGAGCCAACATCAAGTTCGAACAAAGCGGTGTGCGCTTCTCAGGGCCAGCCATAAGCAAGATCAACCATACGGACCAGCCCGAAAACGTGGCCGAAGTGGCACGTCGCATCCTTTACATTCAGAGCCAGGGCGGCATCCTGCGCTATAGCGACGTAGCCGACAGGGTGTTCCGCAGCAACCTGCTCATGCTCGACACCAACCTGCCGCGCATCATAGCCGCCATGCTCATGGCCCTCCACCTCGACGGAACGAACCGCCTGAGCGAACTCGCCAAGATGCTCGACGAGAAGAACCCGCTCAAGATGAAGGAAGAGCTCCTGCAGAAGCACGGCTTCTACCAGTACAAGCTCCGGCAGCTCCTGCTTGCCTCGGCATGGGGACTTCGCCCAGGGGTTATATGGAACGGACGGGCCAGCGCCGTCGGGGGCTACCTCATGACCGACGAGAACGGCGCCCTCTTTGCCTTCCTGCGTGCCGACGAACAAACCTTCAGCGACTACCTCCTTTCTCACGCCAGGCTGGCAAAAACGCTCCCCGACGAAGACAAGTACGGCTACCTGGAACGCGAGAACGGCAACTACTACCTGAAGCTGAACCTGAAGATTGTGCTCTGACCTGTTCCATCAACCCCTGACTTATTCAGACTACCATTAACCATAACAATCACAACACAATGAAGAAACACATATTCACGCTCCTTCCTGCCGCCGTCGCGCTTCTACTCGCCACGGCATGCAACCCGAAGGGAAAGACCACGACAGAAGTCGAGACGCAGACCGAAGAGACAGCCGACGCAGTTCACAGCCTGCCTGACTACAACTATACAGACTCGCTGATGCAAGGCAGCCACAAGGTCATCTATGCCATCACCAGCCATCCCGACGACTCGCTTGCCATCATCGTCGACGAAGACGGTGTGAAGTACAAGGACAACCGTTTCTGGCTGACCATCATGAAGGACGACAAGACCCTCTTCTCCCGCAGCTTCACCAAGGCCGATTTCCGCTCGCAGCTTCCGCAGGAGTTCCAGAAGTTCGGCATCATGGACGGCATGCGCTTCGACCGCGCCGAGGAGGGCAAGCTCTACTTCAACACGTGTGTCAGCTATCCCGAAAGCGACATGTCCTGTCCCTTCATCCTCACCATCGGTCCCGATGGCAGCTACACCATCGAACCCGACACGACGAGCGACGAGGAAGACGACGAGTTCCCCAGCATCTGAGTCCGAGAAACGACAACAAACGACATAAACCTTCACAAGACAAGACATGAGAAAGACCATCAGTCACAGCATGATAGCACTTGCAGCCATGCTGATAACAGCAGGCAGCGTCTCTGCACAGAGTGTATGGACGAAGCAGACAGCTCCGGTCATGACGCCTTGGGGCGAACAACTGACAGAAGAGAACGTCTGGGCAGAATATCCGCGCCCATCCATGAAGCGACAGGAATGGATGAACCTGAACGGCGTCTGGCAGTTCTTCAAGCGTTCCGGCATCAACTACGACTACGAGAGTCGCACCTCGTCCTTCTCGAAGGCAATCCTGGTGCCGTTCCCCGTCGAGTCGGCCCTCTCCGGCATCATGGACAAGAACTACTCTTCCAACAGACGTGCCACCTTCATGTATCGCAGGACCTTCACCTTGCCCGAAGCCTTCAGCGGCAAGAACATCCTGCTGCACTTCGGGGCTGTGGACTGGCGCTGCTACGTCTACGTGAACGGTCAGCTGGTCGGCACGCACGACGGCGGCTCGGTCCCCTTTGCCTTCGACATCACGCCTTTCCTGAAGGAGAATGCCGAGCAGGAAGTGCAAGTGGCCGTATGGGACCCCACCAACGGCGGACAGCCCAACGGAAAGCAAAGCGTCTCGCCCGGCGGCATCTGGTACACGCCCAACAGCGGCATCTGGCAGACCGTCTGGCTCGAGCCCGTCAGTCCGACTCATGTCGAGAGCTACGAGCCCATCCCCGACATCGACAATTCCACCGTCTCGATAAACGTGAAGACCTCCGCCCCGTGTTCCGTCAAGCTGACCGTAAGGGACGGCAACACGACGGTAGCTGAGCAGACGGGGCCTTCGGACCAGACATTCACGCTCAGCATACCGTCGGCCAAGCTATGGAGCCCCGACGAGCCGAACCTCTACGCCCTCGACATCACCCTGAGCGACGGCTCGAAGGAAACCGACAACGTCAGCGGCTACTTCGGCATGCGGAAGTTCTCGCGCGGAATGACCGACGGGCATCCCTGCATCCTGCTCAACAACAAGCCGCTCTATCTCTACGGTCCCCTGGACCAGGGTTGGTGGCCCGACGGACTGCTCACGCCCCCGTCGTACGAAGCGATGGTCTTCGACCTGCAGACGATAAAGGACTTCGGCATGAACATGGTGCGCAAGCACATCAAGCTGGAGAACGACCTTTGGTTTGAGTGGTGCGACCGCAACGGCCTCGTCGTCTGGCAGGACATGCCTTCGGGCTGCGGAAGCGGTGCAATAGGCACGTTCGAGTACGGCAAGGAGAACTTCTACCGCGAGAACGAGGCCCTCATCGATGCCACGCGCCACCATCCCTGCATTGGCGCATGGGTTGTGTGGAACGAAGGCTGGGGGCAGTACCCCGAGCACGGCATGGCGCATACGCGGAAGGCCGTCAACGGCGTCATGAAAGCCAATCACGACCCGGGGCGCTTCGTGCATGCCGTGACGGGATGGGTAGATGTCGAGATGGGCGACTTCCTCGACGTCCACTCCTACCCCAGCCCGGGTGCAGCCACGAACCCCGTAAACGAGCGCGTGGCTTCGTGCGGCGAGTTCGGCGGCATCAACCTCTTCATCGAGAATCACATGTGGGCAGGCTCCGACGTCAACTACACGACGGTGGACGACGCCAGCACCTACACGAATCTCTACGACCGCTACACGGACCGCCTGCAAGAACTGCAGAATGAGAAGGGCCTCTGGATGTCGGTCTACACGCAGATAACCGACGTGGAACAGGAATGCAACGGCCTCCTGACCTACGACCGCAAGGTGCTGAAGGTCTCCCCCGAGCAGCAGGCCGGCATGAAGGCCAAGATTCTGCGCACCATCAACAGCCGCTACAAGGACGCAACCACCATCGTGGCAGCCGGCGACGAGAAGTCCGGCATCCAATGGAAGTACACGACCACCGAGCCCGCTGCTGACTGGTACACGACAGACTTCGACGCATCGGCCTGGAGGAGCGGACAGTCCGGCTTTGGCGGTGGCGGACGCACGGCATGGTCCGGCAGCGACATCTGGCTCAGGCGTTCGTTCCAAGTCAACGACATCGATGCCAGCCAGCTGCAGGAACTGCGCCTCTGGCTCTTCCACGACGAGGATGCAGAAATCTACATCAACGGAGTGCTCGCCGCCAAAGTGACCGGCTACAACACCAAATACGAGCAATGGCCTCTGCTGCCCGAAGGACTGCAGGCCCTGAAGACCGACGGTTCGGACAACGTCATCGCCATCCATTGCAAGCAGACCACGGGCGGCCAGTTCATCGACTGCGGTCTGAAGCTGCGCCACTACACGCCCAATGCCGACCTCGACGTATCGCCCATGCCCGCACGGACGCCCGCTCCGCAGTTCACGAGCGCCAGCGGAAAGGCCTACCTGCTAACCTACACCATGCCGACAAGCAAGCGCCTGCACTATGCCTACAGCCTGGACGGAGCCAAATGGACCGCCATCAATGCCGGACGCGGCATCATCTCCGGCGACTATGCCGATGTGGACATGAGTGCCCCCTTCATCCGCCGGACACAGACCGACGGGAAGGACGTCTTCCACCTCGTGGCTGGCCTGACAGACGGCAAGGCCGGGTTCTACCACCTGCAGAGCGAGGACCTCATCAACTGGCAGGTCGGCGAGAACGGCAACATCCTGGTCCGCCCCTCGACAAGCGACCTGAGCAAGGCAGAGTCGCCCGAATGGATCTACGACGAAGCAGCCGAGACATATTATATCTATTGGAGTGCCACGAGTGCCGACAAGAACAACGTCTACCTCTCCAGCACGAAGGACTGGAAACGCTTCACCACTCCGCGTCCGCTCTACTCCACGACCTACTCCGTCTACGACATTCACATCGAGAAGACCGGCGACGCCTATACCGGCATCTTCTACAATCCCGACCGCAACCTCTGCCAGATGCAAGCCCAGACCATAAAGACGTCGGCCAATTTCACCGAGCCGCAACGCATCTTCAGCTCGCAGATACCCAAGACACGCACTCCGCAGACCTTCCCGGCCCTCGACGGCTCCGGATGGTTCCTGCTCAGCAACGCCACGGACGACAGCGGCCAGAGGATGAGTCGCACGGGTAACGTGGACGAAAACAAGTGGTACCCCTGCGATGAGAACGAGTTCTCGCTGCCGGAAGACGCCGAGGGGAGTTCCGTCGTCGTCATCACCTCGGACGAGCTGCGCAGGCTGCTCGACGCGTTCAGCTACGAGGAATACGTCATCCTGCCGACGGCCGAGCAGGAGCCTCAGACGTGGAAGTACCAGACGGCATCGAGCGTTGCCACCAACACCACGTGGACGAGGCCGGAATACGTCGACACGAGCTGGAAGGACGGACGCTCCGGCTTCGGCGGCGGCAACCCGCCGGGGAGCATCACCAACACGTCCTGGAACAGCTCCGTCATACGTCTCCGCCACCGACTCGACCTGACCGGCTTCACGCCCGAACAGATAAAAGCCCTGGCCGGAAGGATTTATCACGACGAGGACGTAACGGTCTACTTCAACGGCGTCGTAGCCTTCCAGGAGGGCGACTACCTCACGTCGTACAAGAACATCACCTTCAGCCCGGAAGCCCTGGACGCCCTGACGCCCGACGCAGACAACATCGTCGCCATCGAATGTACGAACAAAGGCGGCGGCCAATACATCGACCTCGGGCTGACAGGCATTCGTTCCATCCCGACAGGAACGGTTCGCCCCGTCGCAGAGCAGTCGGCTCCGAGCGGCATCTACAATCTCTCCGCCCAGCGCCTCAGTTCCCCTCGCCAAGGCATCAACATCGTGGACGGCAAGAAGATTCTGTACCGCGGGGCAGACGTGCCTTGACACGACACGACCGAAAACGGCGAATCGGCTTACATTTTGCTATTCGCCGAGGCTCTGAGAATGGCGCGGAAATGCACGTCACGTAGGGGGGTACGTGATTCCCAGAGCGACGAAGAAATATGTAACACGCTGATTATGTGACAGACACGAATCGCGACTCCCGACACGAAACAGAAAAAGCCCGTTTTTCGCACAGAAAACGGGCTTTTTTCATGCTTTTTGGGGGCCGCCGGAACACGTGAAAAAGCAAACAAGAGCGTGCGTCGTTGGCAAACACACCGTGCTGCGTTGGCAAACACACCGTGCCGTGTGGTCCGGAGACACGTGTCGTATGGTCCGAAGCGCCCTTTTCCGTCCGTTCGCGAGCCGTTTTCTTCTCTAAAACGCTCCGCGTCGCGTTCAAAACCGGAATAGCAGAAAGGAAGCTTTACGGCCTGATTCGTGACAAACGGACAGGCATCCGTTTGCGGATTGTTAGGTGTAGAGGTAGCGTTTGATGCTCTTCTTGGGCGTCTTCTCGAACTCGTTGTCCATGAGCTTGATGCAGCTCAGCTGGGCGTAGGAAGGCAGGTTCGGATTGACGTCCTTGCGGTTCTGCTCCATGATGGACTCAAGGTCTGCGCGAGAGAGGCCGAGCTTCTTCACCTGTTCCTGGTCGGGATAGACGAGGCCCACCAGCTTCTCGTCCTTCTGAATGACGAGGCATTCGCCCACGAGCGTCATGCTGCTCAGCTTGTCCTCTATCTCTTCGGGATAGATGTTCTGCCCGTTAGCACCGAGAAGCATCGTCTTGCTTCGGCCTTTGATGAAGAGGTTGCCCTGTCTGTTCAGCACGCCCAGGTCGCCGGTGTGGTACCATCCGTCGGCATCGATGGCAGCCTTCGTGGCCTCCTCGTTCTTGTAGTAGCCGAGCATGACGTTCAGTCCGCGCGTCAGAATCTCGCCGGGGATGTGTTCGGGGTCAGGGCTGTCGATGCGCAGTTCCTGGTGGATGACGTTCCGGCCGCAACTGCCCACTATCTGGTCCTTCCAGTCGTTGTAGGTGATGATGGGCGCACATTCGGTGGCACCATAGCCCACGGTATAGCGGAAGCCAATGCTGTGGAGCAGCTGCTCTATCTCCTGATTGAGTGCAGCACCGCCGATGATGACCTCGTAGAAGTTGCCGCCCAGGGCCTGAGTAAGTCCGTCGCATATACGCTTGCGGATGCGGTCGCCAATGACGGGCACGTTCATCAGCACGCGCACCTTGGGGTCTTGGATTCTGGGCAGCACAGCCTTGCGGACAACCTTCTCGATGATGAGGGGAACGACGATGAGAATGACGGGCTTCACGTCGGCAAGAGCCCGCATGAGGACCGTCGGCGAAGCCACCTTGGTCAGGAAGTTGACGTGCACGCCACGCATGAACTCGAAGGTAAACTCGAAGGCCATGCCGTACATGTGCGCCATGGGAAGCATGCTGAGCACCTTGTCGCCCGCCTTGATTTCATTACCGAGGACGTGGACGGCGAAGTCGCAGTTGCTCCACAGGGCACGGTAGGGAATCATCACGCCCTTCGAGTTGCTGGTTGTACCGCTGGTGTAGTTGAGCACAGCCATCTCGTCGGGACTGTCGTGGTAGTAGCTGATGCATTCGGGCAGGAAGCGGCTGGGGAACTTCTCGCCAAAGAGGCGGTTGAGGTTATCGCGTGCATAGCCCAGCTTCTCGTTGTGACAGACGAGCAGACTGTAGTCGGTCAGGGAGATGATGCCCTGCAGGCCAGGCATCTCGTCGGCATTGAGGTTGGGCCAGACCTTGTCGCCCACAAAGAGGAGCTTCGCCTCGGAGTGATTGACGATGTCGTGCACCTGCGAGGGATGGAACTCGTGCAGGATGGGCACAGCCACGGCTCCGTAGGTCAGTATGCTGAAGAATGCGGCTCCCCATCGGCTCAGGTTGCGTCCGCAGAGGGCTATCTTGTCGCCCTGCTTGATATCGGCTTCCTCGAAGAGGATGTGCATCTTTTCGATGATGCGTGCCACATCCTTGTATTGGAAGGTAAATAGTCCGTAATCCGACATCGAGTCAAGAAACCAGTGTTCCTGAATGCTCTGTTGGATCATCTGGTTGTATGAAGGTACTTCTGAAGTGTTCATTTGCACATTTTATTAAATTTTGTGCAAAGTTAAGTCATTTTTCCCATTATTGCAAGTAACGGCACAATTAATATTGCACAAAAGTGGAAAAATCGTGCAATAGGACAGCATTAAGGAGAAATGGAAGCTCAGAGATGCATACAAACGTGCAAATACAATTCATGGCAACCACATGTCCGATGGGAACACACAGTTGCCATAAATATAATAATGTGTAAAGAGAGGCAGGCTGAGCCTTGCTACCTTGCACTTGTAAACTCGTCGAGAAAACGGACGTCGTTCTCGCTGAACATGCGCAAGTCCTTCACCTGATACTTCAGGTTGGTGATGCGCTCTATGCCCATACCGAAGGCGTAGCCGGTGTAGACGCTGCTGTCGATGCCGTTGGCTTCGAGCACTGCGGGGTCAACCATTCCGCAGCCCAGTATCTCCAGCCACCCCGAGCCCTTGCACATGGAGCAGCCCTTGCCGCCGCAGATGGTGCAGCTGACGTCCATCTCGGCACTCGGCTCCGTGAAGGGGAAGTAGCTGGGGCGCAGACGTATCTTGGTGTCGGGGCCGAACAGCTCCTGTGCGAAAAGCAGCAGGACCTGCTTGAGGTCGGTAAAGCTGACGTTCTTGTCGATATAGAGGCCCTCTATCTGATGGAAGAAGCAATGTGCACGGGCACTGACGGCCTCGTTGCGATAGACGCGGCCGGGGCACAGGATGCGGATGGGAGGCTGATTCTTTTCCATCACACGCGACTGGACGCTGCTGGTGTGCGAGCGCAGGATGATGTCGGGATGCGACTCGACGAAGAAGGTGTCCTGCATGTCGCGGGCTGGATGGTCGTCGGCAAAGTTCAGACTGCTGTACACATGCCAGTCGTCCTCCACTTCCGGACCTTCCGCCAGGGTAAAGCCGAGACGGCTGAAGATGTCGACAATCTCGTTCTTGACAATCGTGAGCGGATGGCGCGAGCCGAGGGTAATGGGATAAGGCGTGCGGGTGAGGTCCTGCGAAGTTTCTCCGCTGCTGGCGGCAGTTCCGGCACTCTCCTTCAGGGCGTTAATCTTGTCGTATGCAAGCGTCTTCAGTTCATTTATTCTCATGCCCACCTCTTTCTTCAGTTCGGCAGGCACGCTCCTGAAGTCGTTCATCAGTTGTGTTATCTCACCTTTCTTGCTCAGATACTTGATGCGCAGGGCTTCTGCTTCCTCGGCATTTTTGGCCTGAAGGTTAGCAATTTCCTGCATCAGACTTTGTATTTTCTCTATCATACTGTCGTGTTGTTGCGTTTTCGGGTGCAAAAATACGAAATAATCCCTAATCCTTAATCCTTATTCCCGAATTTATTCGTATCTTTGCACGAATTTTGGGATTTAAGATGCAAAATGAGCGTTAAGTGTAACTCTATTCAGCTCGCTATTGCGGTTGCAGCGCTGCTATTGCTTGCTGGCTGCGGCGGAGGAGGAAAGGCATCCTTCCCTACCCAATTCTCCGAAGAAGAAGAGGCGAACGACACCCTGCCGTCGGCCCAGGAGACAGAAGAAGAGGAGCTGGAGGAAATGGGACTGGAGGTAAGCGAGAGTTCCCTCGTCGACAGTGTCTTCAACGACTTCCTCTTTGCCTATCTGCACAGCCGCTCGCTCCGGCACGACCGTACAGAGCATCCCCTGCGACTGGAACATAGCTCGCGCCCCACGGAGATGCTCGAACAGTTTGACCCGGAGTTTGAGTTCAGCTTCCTTTCGGGCGAGTACTTCACCACGCTCTACGGCAATCTGGCGCAGATGCGGGCCGAGGACAACAACGAAGAGGAGAACGACTCGGTGGTGAGCGTCCAGCGCATCAACCTGAACGACGGCACCATACGCAACTTCCTCTTCCAACGCGAGAAACGTCGCTGGCAGCTGGCAGCCATTCGCGAGACGACGTTTCAGGATGACGACCTTTGCGACTTCCTCAACTTCTATGCACGCTTCAGCACCGACAGCATCTTCCAACGGCAATCCATCGCCAACCCCTTGCACATCTCCCTGCAAGACCCCGACGACGAGGACCAGAGCATCAACGGCACCATTCATGCCGACCAGTGGCAGACCTTCTGTTCGGAAGTGCCCGGAGGCATCATCTCGAACATCCGCAAGGCTCAGCACTACGGGCCGAACAGGGTCATCCTGCGCAAAAGCGGAATGTCCGACGGCATGCAGGAGATATTCACCTTCACCCGCGAGAGAGAGACTTGGCGACTGACAAGATATGAGAACTGAACTGACCTATGATGCTCCGCTCCTGGAGCTCAACACCTTCGGCATCCAGGCCAAAGCCAGAATGCTGCTGACCTACGACTCGGAGGCATCGCTTCGCGAAGCGCTCTCCGACATCCATCTGCACCACAGCGACCTGCCCATGCTGCACATCGGCTGCGGCAGCAATCTGCTCTTCCTCGGCGACTATCCCGGCATCGTGCTCAGGTCGGCCATCCGGGGCATACGCCTGCTCTGCGAAACGCCAAGCGAAGTGCTGGTGGAAGTGGGGGCAGGCGAGGTGTGCGACGACTTCATCGCCCAATCCATCCGCAGCGGCTGGTACGGCATGGAGAACCTCTCGCTCATTCCCGGACAGGTGGGAGCCGCTGCCGTACAGAACATCGGAGCTTATGGCGTGGAGGTCTGCGATGTAATCCACGAAGTGAAAGGCATCAGTCTTTCCGACGGTTCGGAGCGTATCTGGAAGCGCGACGAGTGCGGCTATGGCTACAGACAAAGCATCTTCAAGTCGGAACTTTGGGGCAAATACGCCATCACCCGCGTCACCTTCCGTCTCAGCAAGCACTTCACCCCCATGCTTCAGTACGGCGGACTGAGGAATGTGCTCGGACAGCTTGCATCCGACTCACCCCAAGGGGAGAGCCCCCAGGCTCTTGGAGCCTTGCAGCTGCGGCAAGCCATCATCAGCATCCGTCGCGCCAAGCTACCAGACCCGAAGGAACAAGGCAACGCGGGCAGCTTCTTCAAGAATCCTGTTGTAGGAAAAGAGGTGGCAGAACGGCTTCTCGCCGAATGGCCCGAGATGCCTCACTACCCTGCCGGGGAGGGGAAAGTGAAGCTTGCGGCTGGCTGGCTGATAGAGCAGGCCGGCTGGAAGGGCAGAAGCCTCGGTCCGGCAGCCGTCCACGACCGCCAGGCCCTGGTGCTCGTCAACAAAGGCGGAGCCACAGGGAGCGACATCCAAAGGCTCTGCGATGCCATCAGGAAAGATGTCGGCTTGCGCTTCGGCATCAGCCTCGAGCCGGAAGTGAACTTCATATAGGATTAAAATAAGACTCATGTTAAGCAACAAGATACGAATCCGTTTCCTCGGGACAGGCACAAGCATCGGTGTTCCGCAAATCGGATGCCAATGCGACGTCTGCACCAGCAGCGATCCCCGCGACCGACGGCTGCGGGCTTCGGCACTCTTCGAGGCATGTGCGGAGGCGGCAGGGGGCGCCGACACACGCATCCTGCTCGACTGCGGGCCAGATTTTCGCGAACAGATGCTACGCATCGGCATGTGTGACCCCCTCGATGCCGTACTCATCACCCACGAGCACTACGACCACGTGGGCGGCATCGACGACCTGCGGCCCTTTACCTTCGACCGCCAGCTACCCCTCTATGCCGACGCCTACACCTGCGAACACCTGCGGCAACGCTTGCCTTATTGCCTGATAAACCACAGTTACCCAGGCATTCCGCAGCTCCAGCTTAAAGAGATAAAGGAAGGCGACCAGATGCAGATTGGCTCGCTCCTGGTGACGGCAATCGGTGTGATGCACGGCAAGCTGCCCATCCTGGGCTATCGTATCGGCGACGTGGCTTACCTGACGGACATGACCGAGCTCAGCCCCGCCTCGCTGCCCTTGCTCCAGGGCATCCGCCTGCTCATCATCGGAGCACTCCGACACACCCCGCACCTCACGCACCAGACCGTAGAGCATGCCATCGGCTTCAGTCGCAGCCTGGGCGACATCCCTACATACTTCATCCACATGAGCCACCAGGTGGGCCTACATGCCATCGAGGAGGAGAAGCTTCCCGCCGGCTTCCACTATGCCTACGACGGAATGGTGATTGAGGTGTAAAAACAAATAACGTGTAAACCATGAAATGTAAAGCAAAGATGGAGCGACTTCTGTTTATAATTGTTTGTTTGCTGGCAAATGTCTTTTGCCTGCAAGCACAGGATGAGCCGGGCTACACCATTCCACCCGGGAAGGAAATCTACATTCCCGAAGAATTGCGCGACAACGACTTTACCTCCAAGGCCTCCAACTGGAGCTACTATCGCATGGCCTGCACCCCCAATGTGGTCTGCTTCTGGGAGAAAGGCTTTGGCGACGACCTCAGCCGTGCCCCCGAGCTGGACGGGCATCCGATGACCGTCGACCTGGACAACCTCCTCGCGCGTGTAGAGTATTTCTATAATGTGTATCGCGACATGATGGGCTTCCTCCTGCCAGGCAGCAAGGCCGACAGGTACAGGATGATGGTGATGCTCAAATACTCGCTGGAAGGCACAGCCTACGGCGGCTGCTACGACAACACCATCGGAGCGCTTTGGATTACCCCTAACCGTGTGCAGGACAAGACGCTCAACTGCATAGCGCACGAGCTGGGACATTGCTTCCAGATACAGATAGGCTGCGACGGACGGTCGCACGGCATAGGCGGCAGCATCTTCGAGACCGCAGCCCAATGGATGCTCTGGCAGGTCAATCCGCGTTGGACCACCGACGAATACTACCACTGGGATGCCTTCCGCAGAGACACCCACCTCAGCCTCTTCCATCCGCGGAACA
Source organism: Prevotellaceae bacterium UBA4336 (assembly GCA_002394305.1). Classification (GTDB taxonomy): domain Bacteria; phylum Bacteroidota; class Bacteroidia; order Bacteroidales; family Bacteroidaceae; genus Physcousia. The sequence continues at coordinate 6,770 of DGTM01000032.1, read as the reverse complement.
TGTATCATGCCCCGTTTGTGCTGGAATACTGGAGCCTTCTGCACGGCATCACCTACATGGCCGACATGTTCCGCGAGGGGAAACGCGGAGAGGATTTTGCACAGACCTACATGCGGATGTACGACGTCAGTCTGGACAAGATGGGCGACGAGCTGCTGGACTGCTACAGCCGACTCATCACGTTCGACTTTCCCGACAAGCGACAGGAGAGTGTGCGCTACTCCTGCCAGATGCAGAGCGAACTGCTCGACACGCTAAACGGATGGAAGACACCCGCAAGTGTGCCCGAGACATGGGGTTTCAACGTCGACGAGATACCCCTTCCCGCCGTCGGCAAAACGGTCAAGGTGCAGTTCCGCGGACTTCCCCAGGGCATGAACACCGGTTTTCGCTACCGCCTTGTGGCAGTTGCCGACGACAACACCCCGACCTATCTTGGCGTTCACTCCGCGCAGAAGCAAACCCTGTCCTATACGAATCCCGGCGGCATCAAGAAGCTCTACCTCGTCGTCGTAGGGTGTCCCGCCCTGACCTATAGTCCCGACACAGCCTCAGAGCATTTCCCGTACTTGGTAAGATTCAAAATGCCATAAAGCACGCTTATTGCAACACGGCACACTGTTTTATCTGACACCTCAGGGTTCGGCTTTCAAAACACTTTAAGATACCTGCAACCGTGTGCGGGAATTGTGCAGCGAAGTTCGTCGGCAGACATATCCTTCTGGCGCCAGAGGTCGCGGACGGTCCTGGCAGGTTCCCAGGATGGGATGAGTGATTCCATGTCTACTTGAAGGTCCTTGTCGCCCACATTGAAGATGCCTACGGCAATGGCTCCGTCGGAGAGCGGACGACTCCACACCTCGATGTTGCCTTCCTTCCGGTCGCGGTCGGCCTGTTTGCCGAGAATGTCCTGATTGACGGCATTCACCTCGTTGTTGCAAAGCAGGTTCAGCGTGAATTCATCCATCTGTGCGATGTCGCAACCTATGAGCATATTGGAGGCCAGGAGGGTCCAAAGGGTGATGTGTGTGTACTGTTCGTCGGGAGTCAGACGCGTCTCGCGAAGGTTGGCCCCCCAACCAACTTTGCCTACAACCAGCATGTCGGGGTCGTTCCAATGGCCGACAGAGGAATACCTGGCCAGCCCTGCCTGCTGCCGGAACCCTACATCAAGAATAGACTTCCAAGTGTCGTCGATATCTTGTGCTGTACGCCAACTGTTGCCGTCGCAGTAGATTCCCCACAGATAGACCTGCGTCCCGCCCAGGGGGCCGAGGCTGTAGAAGATGTCGCGAGGCTGTTGGCGGACGAACTTCTGCATCAGCAGATAGGGACGCACACAGCTGGCGAAGCCCCAGTCATTATCCTTCTCACGTACACGCTCGTAGCTGCACCAGTCGTATTTCAGATAGTCCACGCCCCATTTGTTCCAGACTTCTGCATCCTGCCGCTCATGGTCAAGACTTCCCAGATAGCCGCCGCAGGAGGTCTCGCCGGGCGAACTGTAGATACCGAACTTCAGTCCGCGCTCATGAAGCCAGTCTATCATCCCTTTCATCGAGGGGAACTTTTCGTTGGCTTCGATAGTGCCGTCGGGGTTACGCTCCGGGGCTTCCCATCCGTCGTCGATGTTGATATAGCCATAGCCGAAGTCGGCGAGACCTTTGTCTATCAAAGCCTGAGCGGAAGACATCACCTTCTCCTGCGATACACTGAGCCCAAAGCAGTTCCATGAGTTCCATCCCATCGGCGGAGTGAGGCCTATCATGTTTTCGCCCACCTTCAGCGTGAAGTCTTGCGAAGCTTTCCCCCGTGCATTCTCGGCAGTTACGGTGAAGGTCAGGACGCACGGCTTGTCTATTTTCCCGCTCAGGGCACCATCGCTTTCCGAGAGCTGCAAGCCTTCGGGCAGATTGTTGTAGGTGAACTTCATGGGCTTTTCGCCCGAAACGGGGAAACGGTAGATGATGGGCGAACCTGGACGCACGCCATAGAGCGGGGCATTGTTGAAACGAGGCGTAGCAGGTGCCGCAGGGGTCAGGATGTACTTCATTTGCTTGCTCTCGCTCAGCACTTTTCCGGTCTTTGCATCGGTATAAGTTGCCGTCAGCAGACACATCTTATGCTTGTCGTAGGGAACGGACACGCGTGCAGGCTTGCCTCGCTTGATGGAAAGCCTTTTGGTAAGCGAAGTGAGCTTTGCTCCTGTCTCGCGGTCGGTCAGCGTGGCTGTAAATGTTCCGTTGGTTGCCGAAGCATAGGCCGTACTGATTTCGACTTCGCAGCTGGACTGTCCGTTGTTATCCTCGGTAAGTTGCATAGCAAGTCCTTCCGCAGCATTTGGGCAACGGACTGTCAGCGGACGCCAAAACAATCCGCCCGAACCGCCGCGATTATAGACGCGGACGGCTACGACGTTCTCCGCATCCCAGCGGATACCGCCCTTCTTGGCATCAACAGGATAGTTGCGGACGATATCGACACCGCAGAAATAGCCTGACGGATCGGTCGGCATACGACCTGTGCTGCCTATCAGTTTTCCGTTCAGGTAGCACTCGTCAACATCGTCGGCCTTGGGCATTTCGAAGATGACAACATTCTGCTGGTCTGCACCACTGAGCAGACTCTTGGGAATGTCCACACGGATACGATACCAGCCGTATGCATGGTTGTTTTTGGGAAAGCCCTGTTTGTCCCATTGCTTTGTAATGTCGATTTCACTTCAAGATGCATCGTCCATCTCTGGCTTTGCCCAGTTCATATCGTCGCCTTGACGGAAAAGCGCCTTGCCGACACTGACATCTTGTGCATTTCCCTGTAGTCCCGCCAGGACTACCATTGCCAATAAAAACAGTTTTTTCATGGTTCAGTCTTATCTGTTACTAATTAAACATTCTATCCTGGCAAAAAAATCATCAGCGAAAAAAGCAATTCTCTTGATATATGATTTGGCATGACCTTCTCTGAAAGCACAAAACCCCAGCTTTTACTGAGGTTTTGTGGAGGATTGTCTGACAGATTCTGGCAACCTGCTTGATGCTTTTAGTGATCCGGATGGGACTCGAACCCATGACCCACAGCTTAGAAGGCTGTTGCTCTAATCCGACTGAGCTACCAGACCAACCTTACGACTTGAACTCAGAAATCACAAGTCCTTAGTTCAAAGCGCCTGCAAAGGTACAACAAAAAGTGAAAAACGGAAAGTGAAACAGGAAAAATTATCACTTGGCTTCGCTTTTTTGTTCCTTTGCCATGCAGATTCGGGGGTTAAAGCCCAACCTTCAGGCCATCCTTCTTCACGGAAGATGCTCCGCCGCTGTTCAGTTCGAGGCTTTCGGTCTGCCCCGTAAGGGTGAGGTCGGATGCTCCGGAACAGGTTACGTCGGCCTCCTGCGTCTGAATGTCGAGCGAACCGCTGGCCGCACCCATCAGCTTCATTTCCAACTTTTGGGCAGCAAGCTTGCCACTGAGGTGTGCCGCACCCTCCACGCGCAGCTCCGCGTCGTTCGTTATGTCGACGCTGGTCATGCTGACTTCACCTGCTCCGCTGACGGTCACCCCAAGCTCTCTTGCCTTGAGCTCTCCGAAGTTCACTATTCCTAAGCCTGCGAGCTTGACCTCCAGTTCTTCCTCCTGAGCCACATTATTCATATAGGCCACTTCGGAAGCTCCCGAGCCATTTATCTCCGTCAGGTAAGGAGCTGATATGCGGATGGTGATGGCGGGCGTGTCCTTGTCTATCTTGCCGTTGTCGTCCTTCAGCGTCACCTCGAGCTCCTCGTCATCCACCTTGATGGAATAGGCTTCGATGGCCTTCTCATTGCCATAGACCTGGATGGAATAGACACTGTCCTGCGTGTATTCGAGACGGACTGCACCGCTAAGTTCCACCTCTTGGAAGGCGAGAGCAGGGAGTTCGACGGTCGTTACCTTGCCCCATTTCTCGGAGTCTTGGTAGTCGTGGTTAATACTCTCCATTGCTGCCCGGACAGCTTTGTCAACCAGCTTGTCGCAGGAAACGGTCAGAGCCGATGCTGCTATGAGAGCAAAGGCTGCTAAGACGTGATTTATCTTCATCTTTCAGACTTTGAATAGTTAAACGATTCGTTTACGCCGGCAGGTTTTTCGAAGACACGGCCTTCGAATTCGGCTTTCACCTCTTCGTAGAAGTTTGCCAATGTGCTGTTGACGTATGGTTGCAGCCAGAAGAAGCCGATGCAGAGGGTGAAGCAGCACAGGATAAACCATCCGATGAAGGAGAGATAGAGCCAGAAGAGGTCTGCCTTGTGCCCATCCATCATAGCCATGCTCTTCTCGATGGCAGCATTGTACTGCAGTTCGGGATGGTCGCGCAGGATGAAGGGCGTCATGGCGTAGGAGAGGGCCTTGATGATGCCGGGGACGATGAGCAGAAGAGCCCAGAGCAGGGTGTAGACGGTCGACAGGAGAAGCGTCAGGAAGATGCGTGCGAAGTCGCGGTAGCCGTCGATGAGGCAGCCGATGTGGAACGGGTCGTCGGTCGTCTTTCTGTGGTTGTCGAGGAATGCGACGCTGAATCCCCACCCCATCGGAATGAGGAGGACGGAGAGGACGGTTCCGAGTCCGGGCACGAAGATGTCGCCGCCTGCCGTGACGGTGCCACTGAAGATGCTGGCTACGACATAATAGACGAATGTGAGGAGGGCTGCTTCGCCCCAGCGACCGCTGAGGTCGTTGGCGCCCTTCTGACGTAATTGTGATGCTGAGGAAATCATTGCTTTGATGAAATTAAGAATTAAGAATTAAGAGTTAAGTTCTGATTTGTCTGCAAAGATACGGTGTTATTTCTACTTCTGCAAACTTTCGTCACACTTTCAGTTTCTTCTACTGTTCTGTTTCTTTATTTTTGTCTTCCTCGATAGCTTTCTCTATGACGAGCCTCAAGGAATCTACCTTGCGGTCAAGGATACTGTCACGTCCAGGAGTCGCTCCTTTCAGGTAATCCAGTGCTGCGTAGGGGTCGCCAGCTTCCAATGTGTCTTTGGCACAATAATAATAGCTCCATGCGATTGTTTGCGGAGTGTCGATAACACAGGAAACGAGTGATGTCGTTAATGATGTCAAAGCTGCGATGGCAGCAATCTTGATTGTTCGCTTGTTCATGTTCTTTTCGATGTTTAGTTAATATCCGAAATACTTCTTGCAATAGTCTGCCAAGGTGCTGTCGTAGCGTTCGCTGCAATCCTTGTCGCCCATGAGGGGATGCCCTGAATTGGGGAAGACAATCAGGTCGTAGGGCTTGCCGAGACTGTCGTAGAGGGCTTGCAGGGCGTGATAGTGTCCGGGCTTGACGATATTGTCTTTTTCTCCATAGGCAAAGATGGCGGGCAGGGCTGTAGAGTCGCTGATATAGTGTACCGGCGAGACAAGGAGCTTGATGCTGTCAGCCTGTTCCGGCGAAGCGCCCCCAACAGGCATCCGCAGCCGTTCTTTACTCTTTTATTCATCGTTCATCTCTTTGATTTGTTTCTCTACTTCTTCTCCTGTAATACCGAGGTTCTTCATCTGACGGACGAACTCAGGCAGGGTCTCTTGGAAGAAGGCTTCGCGCATGTTTTGGCGGATGCGTTCGGCGGCTCCGAGGCTGACGTAGTAGCCCATGCCGCGACGGCTGGCGATGATGTCCTTCTGGCTGAGCCAATCGAAGGAGCGGACTATCGTGTTGGCGTTGACTTCAGCTTCGGCAGCATATTCGCGAACGCTGGGCATGCGCTCGCCTTCGCGATAAATGCCTCCTAGTATCTCGTAGCAGATATGCTCGGCTATCTGCAGGAAGATTGGCTTGTTATTCTTGTATTCCATAGTCAAGGGTTGCGTTTAGTGGTGATTTGAGCGCGGCAGTAGAGGCGGTAGGTCAGCAGCCAGATGCCGACGTAGAGCAGCAGGGCCAGGATGTTCGCGCCGACTATCCAAGCCATCGGTCTCGTTTCGCTTATCCAGTTGAGGAAGTTCTCCATGCGTTCAGCCGTGATGAACTGGATGCCGACGAACAGCAGGAAGAGCGGAACGAAGGTCTGCAGCAGGAAATAGATGAAGAACGTCCAGGGGATGTTGTAGCGGTACTTCCAGGCATTGGCGAGACTGAAACTGCGGACGTAGCAGTACGTCATGATGTAGATGAACAGGTGGATGCCGATGTCGAAGCGGCTGTCGTCGCTGAAGCTTGGTATTATGTACCAGCTGTCGACAAAATGTTGGTAGGACAATGACTTGATTTCTGCATCAGGGATGGCAAGTCGGAAGAGGACATGAAGCACGTCGGCCAGCACGACTCCAAAGGCATAGACGAGCTGCACACCGAATACGATGACCACGAAGTGCCAGAGAAAACGCTCGAGGTTTGTGGACGGGAGGGTGAGTTCGTTGATTCGTCCCTGTCGGGTGAGCAGGTTGTGGAACATATATCCCGACGAGATGATGAGGTAAGCAAAGCCAATCAACGCTATGCTCGTGTTGAATCCTTCGGTGTTGTCATACTTGTTCAACTCCATGAAGTCTGGTATTACGAGCAATCCGTAGAGATAGTAAAGCACGACCGGCATGCAGGTGATGGCCAGCATGAGCAAAGCCGAACGTGTATAGAACTGGCTGTTGACGGTGAGGTCCCAGCGTGCTACGTTGAGGAAACGATGGAAATTAAAGGATTTCATCTTATTTACGATTTGACGATTTACTATTTACTATTTATTTACGATTTTATTATTTAGTAATTTTATTCCCCCTAAAGGGGG
>DGTM01000071.1:8600-53256 GCA_002394305.1 Prevotellaceae bacterium UBA4336 | reverse complement strand
ACCTACGAAGAACTCAAGAAACTTGTCGACATCGACGAGGTAACGAACTTCTTCGCCGCCATCAGCTACATTGGCTGCTCGGACTGGATTTGCAATAATAATAATGTAAAGGGCTACCGCTCGCTGCCCGACGGCAAGTTCCACCTGACGCTTCACGACCAAGATTGGGGATGGAGCAACAACAACGGCGTGAAGCTTCTCGACGGCAACTACGGCAACGAGCTGCTTGCCATCTACAACAACATGAAGCGAGGCAGCGCAGACTTCCGTCGGCGCTTCGTCGATGCCTACTGCATCCTGCATGGCAGCGTCTTCACGAAAGACCGCTGCCTCAGCATAGGCGACAGCATCTGCCGTCTCGTCGAGCCCGCCCTTTCGTGGGAAAGCAAAGAGCCTTGGACCTCATACAATGAACAGAGGTCGGCAATGGTCGGACTGACGTCGCGCGCCGTTCGCATGAACACGCTGCGCTCCGTATACGGCCTCGGCTCGGGCATGTCGGTACAAATCAGCGCCACGGCTCCCGGTGCAGCCCTCCTGCTGAACGGTCAGCCCATACCCGGCGCAGCCTTCGACGGCATGCTCTTCGCTCCCGTCACGCTCGAAGCGTCGGCACCGGCAGGCTACAACTTCGTGGGCTGGAGAAAGAACGGCAATGCCACTGTGAAAGCCATCAGCAGGGGCGACAAATGGAGCTACTGGGACCAGGGGGCACTCGACGGCACCGACTGGAAGACCGGCTCCGTATCAAACTGGGCCGAAGGCGTCACGCCCCTCGGCTACGGCAAGACGGGCATTGCCACCACCATCAGCTTCGGCCCTGACAGCAACCAGAAGCATCCCACCTACTACTTCCGCAAAAGCTTCATGTTCGACGACGACCCCACGGGCGTAGCGTCGATGGTTCTCAACTTCACAGCCGACGACGGCTTTGTAGTCTACATCAACGGCACGGAAGCCTGTCGCTACCTGATGCCCGACGGAGTTCCGTCCTTCACGACATACGCCACAACCTATGCCCCGAACAATCCCGATTCCGGCACGCTGGACCTCCCCACCGGACTCCTGCGCCGAGGCGAGAACATCATTGCAGTCGAGGTGCACAACAATGTTCCAGGCTCGTCCGACATCTATTGGGATGCCGAGATAAGTTACAGCATCACTTCCGGCTCAGCCATCGTCAGCCGCGACCGTACGATTCGGCTCGAAACCGATGCCGACACAGAGCTGACGGCAGTCTTCACCCCCCTGCACCCCGACTGCCTCGTAGCAGCAGGCGCACCTCCAGTTGTCGTCAACGAGGTTAGCGCAAGCAATACCGCCAGCGCAAACGAGTACGGCAAGCGGAGTGACTGGATAGAACTGTACAACACCACCGACCACGACATCGACCTCAGCGGCATGTACCTCACCGACGACCCCGCCGTACCCGAAAAGTACTGCATCGCCCCGCGTCCTCTGTCCGAGGGTTGGGGAGCCTCCACCATCATTCCTGCACACGGCTATTATATCGTCTGGGCCGACAACCTCGACCCCCTACGCTACCTGCATGCAGGCTTTAAGCTGAGTAACACGGGCCAGCAGAGCGTCACGCTGACTGCGGCCGACGGCTCCTGGAGCGACTGCCTCACCTATCAGCCACATGGTGGCGACGAGAGCGTAGGGCGCTATCCCGATGGCGGCAAGCGCATCTACCGCATGACGCGCCCCACCATCCGTCAGACCAACACCCTCACCTCCTATAGCGAGTGGCTCTGTGGCATTGACGAGAACTTCGACGAAGATGCCTTTCTCGATGCCATCATGTCGCCCACCGCAGACTTGATGGCAGGCGGCGAAGAAGCCGTCTTCACCATCGACGGCATGAAGGTGGCCCGTCCGCAGCGCGGCATCAACATCGTCCGCACCACGAAACCCGACGGCACGGTTAGCGTAAGACGCATCCTCGTGAAGTAAACATGGCAGAACAGGCTTCAAATGACAAAAACGGAAAGGGTCGGATTCCTCAAGCAAGGATCCGACCCTTTCTTCTTCTCTACCTTCTTTTTCCCACTTCTATTGTAGCGGGGTCAGCAGATAGATGATGTTCACGATAAAGATGTTGGCTGCCAGGATGATGATATTAGCAGACCGATGCGTATGAAGTCGCTGAAGCGGTAGCCGCCGGGACCATAGTCCAGCAGGACGGTAAACATCAAGAGCACCGTCGCTATTGTTATCCATGCATAAAGATTGAAACTCAGAAATACTGCTGATTCCATCATTCCATAAACATAAAGATATTACTAAACCCCGTGATATTGAAGATTTCGCGCACGGTGTCGTTGATACCTTTGATATAGACGTGACTTCCCTTTTCCTCGGCGTTCTGCAGGATAACGAGGAAAATACGCAGCCCGGCCGACGAAATATACTCCAACTGCGTGCAATCGATGACGATGTCCTTGTCCTCTACGCTGCCCAGCGGCCTCAATGCCTCTTCGGTCTCTGCTGCAGCTACGGTGTCGAGACTGCCTTCCAGAATAGCAACCACTTTACCATCTAATTCTTGAATTGACGTTTTCATGTTTGTTTAATTATTATTTAATATATTGTATAGCCATCATGGTTAAGTCGTCGCTTTGCTCGGCCCCCCCGACAAACAGACGGACCGACTCAGTCATCCGTCTGATGAGTTCATGTGGTTCCTGTTGTCCGTCTGCAAGGGCGTTGATTGCCACATCGCCCACACGCTGCATCTGGAATTGTGCTTTGTTAATGTCCATAGCCTCGGTGAGCCCATCGGTGAAGAGGAAAATGGTCGTGCCAGTGAAGATTTGTGCCTCTTGCAGCGTATATTTCCATGTGGACATGAAGCCCACGGGAATGTTGTTGTCGCAGGGCAGCACTCCGACACCGTCGCCAATAAGTAAAGGCGCATCGTGGCCTGCATTGCAGTAAAACAAGTGGCCCGTAGACAAGTCAAGCACCCCGACGAAAAGAGTGACGAACATGTGGGTTTTGTTCATGCCTACCATCGTTTGGTTCATGGCTGTGACGATATCGTCGGGCATCGAATCGCGAGCGGAAACTGTGCGGAACACAGCTCTGGTGACTGCCATGAAAAGCGACGCCGGCACGCCCTTGCCCGAGACATCGCCAATGCAGAAGAAGAGCTTCTCACCCCGGAAGTAGAAGTCGAACAGGTCGCCGCCGACATCTTTGGCTGGGGTCAGCGAAGCATAAATCTGCACGTCGTCGCGGTCGGCCCGGGTAGGAAACTTATCGGGCAACATGCCCATTTGTATGGCGCTTGCAATGCGAATGTCCCTGTCTATCGAAGCCTTCTGGGCCGTAGTGTCCTTCAGCTCTTCGATGTATTTCACGAGCGATTGTTGCATTCCGGCAAACGAGCGGGTCAGCTGACCGATTTCATCGGTGCGCCGGAAGTCGGGCAACTGGGCATCGAACTGTCCCGAAGCAATGGTCTCAGCCCCCTTTGCCAACTGGTGCAGCGGACTAAGCTCGCGGGTGATGATACGGATGAAGACGTAAAGCATCAGCAGCAAGCCAGCACAGACAATAGCTATCACAGCACGGCGCACACGGTCAAAACCACCGAAGATGTCTTTTTCCGGGCAGACGATAGCCATTGAGCAGCCCGTCTTGCCGAGGGGTTTGTAGAATACGTAGCAGTCATTGCCATCAATATGCATACGCTTCATGCCCTCCTCGCCACGCTGCATGGCATGCCCCAATGCAGACATAGCTGTGTCGGGATGCTCGATCGTCTGGGTGAAGATGGACTGACGCGAAATCATGCTTGTGTCCGGGTGAACAAAGAAGATACCGCCACGGCCTATCATGATGCTGTAAGAATGGGGATATGGCTTCACATTGGAGATGGTTTGTGAAAGCCAATTCAGCGAGAGGCTGGTGTTGATGACGCCGATTTTTCGCCCCTTCCGGTCCTTGATTAACTGGCAGTAACTGGTCACCATCTCACTGGTATTGGTGTGTGTGTCGTAGTCCATGTAAGGCTCGGTCCAGCAAGGACGCTCGCTCAGCATAGGCATCAGATACCAGTCCATGTAGAAGTACTGGTAGATGTCGTTGCCGCCCTGTATGGTACGGATGCTGTCACCGTCGTGTTTTGTATATGCCGAGAAGTAGCGACCTTTGTTATTGAAGTAGTAAGGCTCGAAAGCGATAGAGCAGTTGTAGAAGTCGGGGTTGTTCTGCAGCATCCCCTGGCTGTAGACAAACATCGAGTCGGCATTGTCGGGATGTCGCTGCACGAGCCACTTGGTTATGTCCGAAGCCACCTCTACACGGTTCAGGATACCCTCCACTCGCAGCGACGTCTTGTCGAGTATCTGCGAGGCATGGTTGATGGCCTCCTGACGGATAGCTTCACGCGACTGATAGAACAGGAAGCCGAGAGCAGCAACGAAGATGACAGCAGCAAATATGACTACCCACAGGCTGACCCTGAAAGAGAGCTTTCGACGGACGTATTGAATAATCTTTTTCATATGTTATCTGTTGTCTATTAACTCATCGTACGTCACTTCCCGGCTGAGCATCCCGTTCTCCTTCATCAATCGGCTGGCAAGCTGCACCATATCAGGACGCAGCCGGAACTCACGCTTCTTCGACTCGCGATCCACCTGTAGGCGCAACACTTCCTTGAGCATCAGTCGTTGCATCACACGGTTGGTGGCTACGCGTTCCTTATCAACATAACGCATCACAATGTCGAGTGCCTCTTCCGGATGAGCTACGGCCCACTCCCACCCCTTGCGACTGGCCTGTGCAAAACGGCAAGCCTGGTCGCGATGCTTCTCGTAGTAGTCTCGATTCATGTAAACTCCGTCCTCCTGCACGTTGTAGCCGTGGTCGCAGAAACGATAAACATTCTTGTCCGTCATCTCTATGCCTGCCTGCGCCAACTGGTAAAACTCATTGTAACTCATGGCCAGGGTGGCATCGAGAACCCCCGAGACAAACAGGTTGACGTTCTGGGCAAAGCGCACCCACTGGTAATCGAGATGGTCCTTGGCGCTCATACAGATGGCAAGCTGCCCAAAGCCAACGCTCCAAATGCCTACCTTGGCACCCTTCTGCTTCAGAGGGTCTTTCTTACGGGCAGAGACGATGACCATGGCATTGTTCATTGAGGTCTGCAGGATGTTCACCAGAGGTTTGTTACTGTCTGCTATTTCCAAAGCTTGACACAGTTGTAGTGTCGTAGCTTGGCATTCACCAGAAAGCAAGCGGTTCACAGCAGGCTGTGTAGCCGAAGGATGCTCTATCCGAACTTTCACGCCAGCCTCGCGATAGAAGCCCTTTGTCTCGGCCACATAATAGCCGGCAAATTGTGCCTGCGCTATCCATTGGGGCGTAAAGACGATGACGTCATCCTGTGCCGCTGCAGACTTGCTGACCAAAAGGATGGCAACAAATATCCAGTGTCTTATTCGTTCCATATCAGACTTGTCTTTATTTAGTATCTATCTACAATGCTGGCAGCCACGGCGTTGCTTACCACCGAACGCAGGCGGACAGTGGAGCCGCCTTCATCGGGATGAACGGAATTCGTGAGCAGGATGACGCTGCAATCCAGCTCTGGATCAATGACGATGCCGGTTCCTGTGAAGCCTGTATGACAATAGGTGTGCGGGGAGAAAAGGTCTCCGCTAGCCGAGGCATAGGCGCTATAGCAGTCCCAACCGTAGGTGCGTCCGAAAGGTTCTGCAAAGCGTGGCACAGTGCGCAGCAGACGAGCGGCTTGCTTGCTCATGATGCGTTTCCCATGCCAAGTGCCGTCGTTCTGAAGCATAGCACAGAGGATAGCGATGTCCTCGGCCGAACTGAAGAGTCCGGCGTTGCCGCTGATGCCCCCGTTCATGATACGTGCCAAGGGGTCGTGCACCATGCCGCAGAGCACACTGTCGGCAGTCTGACGCGTGGTGGGAGCCACGATGCTACGCCAGTCCTCTCCTCCCGGCATAAGGGTAGCCCAGCAAGGTTGGTCTGTGTTGTGCCAAACGCCCTGGGCATCGGGGGCGCAGGGAATGTAGTCAGTATGATTCATGCCCAGCGGGGCAAAGATACGGCTGCGGGAGAAGTCGCGCAGGGACATACCGCTGGTCTTCTCGATGATGCGTTGCAAGGTGATAAAATTCAGACAGCTATAGCGGAAGCCTGTACCAGGCTCGAACGCACGCTTCATGTGCGAGATATGTTCGATGGCAGCATCCGGATTGGGCACAGCATCGGCGGCGGGAGAATAGTAGGCTGGCAGACCAGAGGTGTGCGTCATGAGGTGATGTATGCGGATGGTGGTCTTCCCGCCCGACGCATCCGTCCAGTTCTCGAAGCCTGGCACGTAGCGGTCCACAGCATCGAGCATCCGGAACTTGCCTTCCTCGCAGAGGATGAGTGCGCAGAGAGCTGTGGACATTGCCTTGCTGCACGATGCCATGTCGAAGATGGTGTTCGTCGTCATGGGGCGTACCTCGGGCCATACTTGCTTGTTGCCATAGGCTTTCAGATAGGCCAGCCTGTCGTGACGAACCACGGCAAGCACAGCACCCGGGATGTCGCCCTGTCTGATGGCATCCTCTATGATGGAATCGGCTTTAAGCAGCCTGTGCGAATCCATGCCAACCTGCTCGGGGCGTACTTGTTTCAGCGATTGGGCTTGAGCAAGAAACGACACAAGCGAGAGGACAAGCAGGGAAAGGAGTTTCCTTAGTTCATAGTTCATAGTTCTTATAGCGGTTAGAGGTTAGTAGTTAGAAGTTAGAGTGTTCTCTTTTAATTTTTTACTATCTTCTTTCCGCCCGAGATGTAGAGTCCCCGGGGCAATGCCCACTTCCCGTTTACCCTTTGAGCATTCATCTTTTGGCCGGAAACGGTGTAAATGGATTGGGTATTGGGCTTCTGCAAATAGGCATCTCCGTTTCCGTGGAGTTCGGAGAGGCCGTCTTCTTCATCGGTGCTGAGCATCTTCTCGCGGAACTCGTCGATGGCTTTGTCCGTAATGCCGAAGTCAGACTTCAGATAAGTGCGGAACTTCTGCTCCAACGTCTCGCCGTCCTGAGCTTCTATCATGGCAAACATATCGTCGAGCTGTCCCTTGCTGCACGGGGTGCCCCAGTAAGAGAAGTTGGTCAGCTCGTAGTCTTTGTATATGTCGCTCTTGCTCATGCCCAGCACGCCTTCGATGAGGAAGGCGAGTGTGCCTGTACGGTCGCGTCCGATGGCACAATGGAAGTAGACGGGTTTGTCCGTCTTCACGCATGTCAGCACGAACTGCAGGGCTGCCTTGTAGGTCTCTTTTGAATTGTTCAGTCCGTTCATGTGGCTGGCAGTCTGTCCCAGCGGAGTGCGCTTGTATGTGACGTCTTTGCCGAGCGCCGAAGCTGTTATACTCTTCGCTTCGCTGTCGCCTCGCAGGTCAAGCTCTGCCTTGATGCCTGCCCGGCGCATGGCCGCGATGCCCTCAGGCTCAAGATTGTGTCCGCCGTTCAATTCGCCTCCACGGAATATCTTGCCGTACCTGACGTGGTGACCACCCAGCGTGGTCCAGCCGCCGAGGTCGCGTACGTTAGCTGTTCCGCTGACTTTGAGGTGACGCATCTGGCCTATCGTACAGAAGTAGAAACTGGTAATGGGCTTAGTCCACTGGTTGTCTTCGGGAGCGGACGAAGTGGCTTCCACCTTGCAATAATAGGTACGACCGGGGATGAGGTTGTATATCTCCAGGGAAGCAGCATCGGCAGGCACGGTGACGGTCGTGGCATCGGAGAAGTCTGAATGCTCGCTCCACGTTACAAGTTGTGCCTGGGCCGTAGTGTCCTGCTTCCAGAAGACCGTTGCCGGCTGCGGCCAGTCGAGGCGCTGCGGCGGATTCACATTATAAGTGCTTATGCGACTTGCATCCCCGTCGGCATACTCGAAGTCATGCAGGAAGCCCTGCACACGAGGGTTCTCCAGATTGTACTCCATTCGGAACTGGCTCGACGCTGCCGGATGCATGCGCCACATCTGTCGGACCTCCATGTTACCGCCTGCAGGATAGTTGTACACGGCAACACGACTACCCGTGTAAACATAGGGATAGGTGTTGGGGCCTTGTATCTTGAAGCGTCCGCCGCCCACCGATGTTATCGTCTGCTCGTAGCGGGCATCCTCTGTCAGCGAAATAGGTCTGCCGCTGCTGTTGCTGCCAACCACCGTGCCTACGTACATGCCATTATCGGCACATTGCATGAGCCAACCGCCGTTTCTGCGTGTCAGCTTGAAGTATGGCAATGTCTTCACCTCGTCGAGAGCCATGCTCTTCAGTCCTATCCTGCTGGCATTAGCGGGGTCTCCCATGAGCAGCTGACCGGGGAAGGCTACATTCTCAATGCAGTAGTAGCCTTCGTTCAAAGGATAGCAATAAAGGGCATCGTAGGCAATCATAATGCCGTTGATGGCTTTGTTGAGTTGTTCGAGGCTTGCCCCTTCGTCGAGTGCTTGAGCCCAGGCAAGGGCTTCGCTGAAGGCTTTGACAGTGCTCGGAGAATAGCAACCGGGATCTGTGCCGACGGCATCGCCTGTGGGAAGCTTCGGAGCATAGTCGCTGAGCACCTTCTGCAAATCCTCGTAGCTGTATTCCTGCCAGAGGTCGCCGATGATGTCGTAGCTGCTCCACGCTGCATCGCTGAGGAAAGCCTGGTACATCGACGGCCGGACATGCACGTTGGCGCCGGTGAAGTCGAAAGTATAGGAGCGCAGTTTGGGCACAGCATCGCAGTTCATGTACACCTCGTACTTCTTGCCGCCATAGATGCAGAGTTTGTCGCCCCAAGTATTGGCAGCAATGTTCTCGCCGAAGGTTATCTTCTGCAGCACCTTATTGTAGCCGAGAGCCTCGTAGTCCATCAGCGTCACAGAATTGGGAACGGAAATCTCGGTGAGCTGAGTCTGATAGATAGACTTGTAGCCGAGCTTCGTTATACCTTCGGGGAGGTTGAGGGCCGTGATGTCGGCAAAATGGAAGGCATAGTCGCCGATGGACGTCACCTTATAGACCTTGTTTTTTATCGTCACGGAAGTCGGGATGGTCACTTCGCCGCTATAGGTGCACTTGTTTGTCGACGATGGCTGCGTCTCGTTGGGATAAGTCACAGCGACGGTATTGGTGCCCGTAATCACATATTTTATGCCGCCCACCGTCATGTCGTCCTCGCCGGCCGGCTCGTTGTTGTCGTGAGGTACAGGACTCGATGTGCCCTGCGACCAATTGTCTGCACCCAGCTTGGAAGGCAAGGTGCCGTCGGTGAGCTGACCGGCTGTCACGGCCACGAAGGGCGGCACTCTGCTGGAGACGGTAGCGCTGCCGGTCACGGGAAGCCCTTCGAGCACATAGTTGCCTTCGAAGGTTGCTACATCTGCTGTATTGTTGCCCACCAAAGCGCCGCTACGAGTGGCACTCTTCGGACTCGATATGCTGCCGATACTCAGGTTTCCCGCTATGCGGACACCTGTCCGTGCGCTGCTGTTGAAGCCGACGATGCCGCCAAGATAGGCGCTTCCGGAACCAATACCTGTCGAAGCAAGCGAACCGGCAAAGAGGCAGTTGCTCACCGTCGTATTGTTGGCATCGGGCCAGCCAAGGATGCCTGCCACTTGCAGATTCGTGGCAGCTCCCTTTATCGTGCCGTCGTAGACACAGCGATTGATGGTGCTGCCTTCGGCTCTTACCACGACACCAGCCATGCGAAGCGACACCTGCGATGTGTTCGGATTGATGACGTCCACCGAGCACCATACATCCTCTATCTTATGGGCGCCATTGGATGAAGCCACCACGCCGGAAGCAAAGTGGTCGTAGGTAGTTCCGTAGGCCGTCACCGTGCCTGAAATCCGGAAGTCGTGCACGTCTTTCGTGCCGCTATGGTAGCCGATGAAGGAGGAATAGCCGGTCGACGCATCGGTCTTTACCATGAGGTTCCTGATGCTATGTCCCTGTCCGTCGAACTCGCCACTGTGCCTATATGTGCCGTTTCCCATTGGGGTCCAGGAACGGCTCTCCAGGTCGACATCGGCCGTGAGTCTTGCATTTATATTGCCGTTGCCGTTGTTCACCATGAAAGCCAACCAGAAGAGCTTGCCGCCGTTGTCTATCTCATAGTAGCCTTCGCTGTTCAGACGTGCTGGCTCGTAGGGAGCAGCTTTGCAAGTGCAGAACCCGTTGACGTAGTTGTGCTCGTGGTATCGTGGTTGGGCTATGATGATGTTCGGCACGATGCGCACCGAGCCGCCTGCAAGCCTGTTGACGACACCCGTGCCAGACACCCAAAGCGTAGACGAACCGCCGCCATCGAGGTTGATGGCATCCGTCATTCCGAGGTCCTCGGCCAGGGAAACCATATTGCTTGTCGAGAAGCCTGTTGCTCCGTTCAGGCGCCCTTCCATCACAACCATGTACATCGTTCCGTCGGCCGTCTTCCCGACCATCGTTCGCGGATGCGGACCGTAGAAGCCTTCTCCGCCTATGTTGGCATCAATGCTCTTGCCATTTCGTCGGATGATAGGTCCGGCCACTACGAAGGCATCGTACTCCTTGCCCCAAGCTGCAAGCGTGGAAGCTGGTGTCGAAGATGTGCAAGGCTCGATGATGATGTCGCCGTCCTTGAAGCAGAGTGCCCCGTTGCATCGTGCAAATTCCTCTGGGGCTGTGGTCGTAACTTCCTTGCCGTCCACCCATATCGCTGTGGTGGAGGTGGAGGAACTCATGTTGAAGTAGCTGCCGTTGATGGCAACAGAAGCTCCGGCCTCCGCAGCCAGGCCGTTTGTTCCTTGCGAGGAGCGTTCTTTGTCGAAAAGGCTGGTGCTCATCGACTTTATCGAATACTTGGCAATCGATACCACCTGGGCAGAGCCGTAGAGGTCGGCGAAGCTTGCCTTGCCATAGGTCACTCCGTCGAGGGTCTGCCAATTCCATTCGGCACTGGCAAGTACCTGGGCGTAATTGCTCTGGGCTGCTGCCGACACGACGAAGCATGCGAGCAGGACAGAGAGCAGAGACTTGATAGTAGTTGTTAGTTTCATGGTAGCTATTGTTTAGTTTAGTTTTTAGTTATGACGCACGGGTGAAGTCTGCAGGAAAGCCTCGGCTGCGGCCAGCGTGTCGAGCTTGCCGACGTCCAGGAGGCGGAGGCCTGGCTGGATGTATCCGTAGATGGGTTCCTTGTCGCAAACTTTCAGGTAGAAGTCGATGATGCTGAACTTCTCGGGGAAGTCCTTGAAGTAGCGGAACAAGCTGGGATTCATGTAGTGTACGCCAGCAAAGGCAAGCTTCTTATAGCGCTGCACATCGAGGTTTGGGTACGGGCTCCTGACCTCACCTGTTGCAACGTTTGTCCAGCCCATGAGGCGCATGTCGTCGTCGAAGAGCAAATAACGCTGTGTGTCTCGTTCGCTGACGAGCAAAGTGGCTGCCCGGAGCCTTGTGCCGTCTTTCTCTAAGGGTGAGGGCGACCTGCCGACTTCGGCAAAGGCTCGCAGGTCGACGTTGCTCAGGATGTCGACATTGTGGATGAGGAATCCGTCTTCGGCATCGCGAAGCAGGGGGGCTGCATGCTTGATGCCGCCGCCCGTCTCGAGGAGCTGCTGGCGTTCGTCGCTGAACATGATGCGCATCTGCATGGGATGCTGTTGGCACCAGTCCTCTATCATGTCGGCAAAGTGGTGGACGTTGATGACGACATCGCTGAACCCGGCAGCCTTCAGCTTCAGCAGCAAGTGTTCCAGCAGCGGTTTCCCGCCGACGGGGACAAGTGCCTTGGGCATGGTGTCGGTGATGGGCTTCAGCCTTGTGCCGAGCCCGGCCGCAAAGACCATTGCGCGAGCTGGCGTCAGCACCTTTTCGATGCCCTGTTCCCTGTGGCAGATGTGCACTTCGATGCCGAACTTCCTGTGGATGTGTTCGGCAAGATGCTGAGCGCTGTAGACGCTGCGATGCTGGCCGCCTGTACAGCCGAAGCTGAACATCAGGCTGGTAAAGCCGCGCTGCATGTAGCGACGGACATGGGCGTCGGCCAGTTTGTAGACGCTCTCCAGGAAGGTCAGTATCTCGCCATCGTCTTCGAGGAAGCGGATGACAGGCTCGTCGAGTCCCGTCAGCTGCTTGTAGGGTTCGTATCGCCCCGGGTTGTGGGTGCTTCGGCAGTCGAAGACGTAGCCGCCGCCGTTGCCGCTTGTGTCCTCGGGGATGCCTTTCCGATAGGAGAAACTGAAGACGCGAACCACGAGCGGTCCCTGCGCATCGTAGCGGCTGAAGGTGGCCGGTCCGTCTTGCGGATGTGTGGGATAGGGATTGAGCTGTGTCGTCTTGAAGCCGTCGGCACGCTTGATTTGCCTGGGCTCGGGCTTAAATTGAGGCATTGCCACAAGTGCCGTCAGCACTTCGCCCAGGTACAGGTAGGGGCAACCACCGCTTTTGAGCAGGTCGCGGAGGCTTTCCATTGCGGGCGGAATGCTTTCCAGGAAATGCTTCTTGCGTTCGAAGTAGCCGCGGAAGCCGTAAGCACCGAGCACTTGAAGCAGGCGGAACAGGACGCAAAGCTGCAGGCCCTGCCGGAATTGGTTCTCATTGACCTCCTGATACTGCTTCAGTCCGTCGATGTAGACCTTGATGAGTTCCTCGCGGAGCTTCTTCGGGTATCGTGCGGAAGCTTGCCACAGGAAGCTGGCGACGTCGTACTGTACCGGTCCGCGACGTCCTCCCTGGAAGTCGATGAAATAGGGATTGCCCTGCGCGTCGAGCATGACGTTGCGTGCCTGAAAGTCGCGATACATGAAGGCCCCGCCGGGGATGCTCACTATGTCGCGGGCCATCAGTTGGAACGATGCTTCGAGCTTCAGCTCGTGGAAGTCGAGGCCAGTGGCTTTCAGGAAGCAGTACTTGAAGTAGTTGAGGTCGAAGAGGACATTCGTCTCGTCGAGAGCTTCCTGCGGATAGCATTGACTGAAGTCGAGCCCCTGCGCTCCGAGAATCTGCATGGCAGGCAAGGCGCGGGCGGTGCGGCGGAGCAGTTCGCGTTCGTGGGCATTGTAGCGGCCGCCTGCCTCTCGCCCACCCTTCAGGGCATCGAAGAGCGACTGGCTGCCGAGGTCGGTCTGCAGGTATCGAAGGCCGTCGGTGGCCTCTGCCACGACCTGCGGGACGGGCAGTCCTGCTCCGTGGAAATGGCGGGCCAGGTAGCAGAAGGCATGGTTCTCGTCGCGACTTGTGCCGATGACACCGATGAGCGTGCTGCCGTCCGAACCTTTCAGACGATAGTACTTTCTGTTGCTTCCGGCTCCCGGAATGGCTTCCACCTCGCTGACGTCAAGGCCGGTCGCTTCTCTGTATAGTTTCTTCAGTTTTTCCATTTAGTTCTTGTTGTTCCAAATCTTGTTGATGCGTCCGCGTATGACGACGGCATTTGCCAGGCTGACGGCCACGAAGAGTGCGAGGCCGAGCAGGAGTGCCGGCAGGATGCTTCCGCCGTCCATCTTCGGGAAGACGGTCCAGAGCTGTCTCATGTATAGCGAGCGGCAGGCGAGGAGGGCGCCCACGGCAAGCACGAGCACGGCTGCATTCATGCCGATGGTGAGCAGCTGGTAGGGCAAGGCCACGCGCTTCGGGCTGTAGCCGATGAGCAGGAGCGTCCGCATCTTTTCCGTATTCTTCTCGACGAGCAGGTAGATGCTGAGCATGAGGATGTAGAAGCTGAGCAGACTGATGAGCAGTCCGACGGCCATGACGATGCCTGCCGTGATGCGCAGGAAGAAGGTCATGCGGCCGGCATCGAGCTTGTCCTCCTCCTGTTCGTAGCCGTGCCGGTTGATATAGTCCAGGATGGCGTCGTCGGCAGGGTTGCTCACTTCCAGGATGATGCGGTTGGGCGCGGTGACGGCATCGGGGGCATAGCGGGCGTTGCTCCAGCGGATGAAGCTCTCGGGCACGAGGATGGTGTTGAGGCGCGAACTGAAGCCCGTCACGCGCCCCTTGATGTACTCGCTGCGTCCGTTACCGCGCATCGTGATGGTCAGCTCCATCATTTGGGCGATGCCTTCCGATATCTTCGGCAGGTTCTGACTTTTTGCGAAGCCGAAGTTATAGATGGCGAGATAGGTCTTGGGCAGGATGATGGGCACTGCCTCGTCGCCTTCGCTGAAGTGCCACTTCCCGAGGTCGACGTCGACGAAAGCATCGGGCACGCTCTCGAAGAACATCTCTGTGCCGAATTGTGCCACGCCGCCGATGCCCATGCTGCACGACACTTTGTACTGGCTGGCGGTGAAGGCTCCTACGCGTTTCGCGAAGGGCTGCGAACTGAGCTCGTCGATTTCCTTTTGCGAGAAGGTGCCGTCGGAGGCCAGGCCGATGGAGGAGAGGGCTGTGACGCGCTTGTTGAGGATAAGGTAGTCGGGGCGGATGAAGCCGTCCTCGGCCAGGAACACTTGCTTTATGTCCTGATAGAATTGCAGGCTGAGCAGCACGATGAGCATGCCCAGGAGGTTGGCAAAGAAGAAGCCTGCCAGCTGCGGCAGACTGATGTGCCGGCGAAGAAGTTTCCAGACGAGTCTCATAGGTGCAGGGTTTTATCGTAGGGGACGTGCATGTGCTTGCCTATGCTGGTGACGACGATGCCGGCTCCCTGGCGACGAGCCTCGGTCATCATGATGTCGGCCATCGCTGCGGAGTTCTCGTCGTCGAGGTGCGAGACGGGCTCGTCGGCAAGCAGGAAGTCGAAGGGCTGCACCAGGGCACGTATCATGGCGACGCGTTGCTGCTGGCCGAAGCTCATCTGCCGGACGGGCGACTGCATCTTGTCGGCTATGCCGAGGGCCTCGAACCATTGCTTCACCTCTGCTGGCTGCTTGAAATGGGTCAGGCTGTTCTTTATCTCGACGTTCTCCATGGCGGTCAGTTCGGGGAAGAGCCGCAGTTCCTGGAAGAGCATGCTGATGTGGCTCTGGCGGAGCGCCGTCCAGTCGTTCACGTCCAGCTCGCGGCTGTTACGTCCGTCGAAGATGATGTCTCCGTCGTAGTCCTTCCTGTAGCCGATGATGAAGCTGCAGAGCGAACTCTTGCCCGTGCCGCTGCTGGCCTCCACGAGGTAGGTCTTGCCCTTCTCGAAGGTCACCTGTCTCAGCCAGATGTCGCTATGGATGTCCGTATGCCGCAGGAAGACGTTGGGCAGTGTGTTATCAAGGGTAATGCTGTTCATTCTTCATTCTTTATTATTTCCCCGAGGGGCTTCTTTGTCGTCAGGTTCAGCTCGAAGCTCATGGGCGCTTCGGACTCGATGTTCAGGCGGTCCAGGGCATCGATGGCTTCGTAGACCTGCGGGGCGGCGCCGAGCATGAGGGCTACGGAGGCATAGCTCCTGACGAGCTGGACCAGGTCTACCGAGCCGCTCAGGTACTTGCCCTTTGCTCCTTTTTCGCTTTGCCCAAGCGCAGGCGGAAGCTCCTTGCCCCTTGCCCCTTGCTGCACAAACTGGTCGGCCAGCCGCTCGGAGGTGGCAATGTAGAGCGTCTCGCCCCGGACACCGAAGTAGAATCTTTCACCCCGGAAGGTGAAGACGTAGTCGTCGGCCGCGCCACGCCTGTGCAGGCTCATGCCGTTCTGCGTCGACATGTCCAGTTCCTCCGCATCCTTCAGGAAGTCGGAGTTGGAGATGTGGGCCGTGAGGAGCGCTTCCCTGCGGAGGATGTCGGCCTTGGGCATCACGATTGCCACGTCGCCGTCGATGGCTTTCAGCATCTGGTCGACATCGAAGAAGACGACGTTCAGCGCCATCAGCATGACACTCACGCGGGGTCCGCTTCGCAGTATGCTCAGCAGCCTGTCGCCCTTCACGCCCAGGCGGAGCCAGGCAAACGGGGCGTCGGGCACGACGATAGGCAGCCGTCCTTCGATGGGCTTCAGGAGCTCTTCGCCTTTGGGCCATGCGGCATAGGGCTTTCCGTCGGCATCCTCCACGTTCATCGAGAGAGTGATGTCCTTGTCTCCTACCGCAAGCGAGGCGTTCAAGTAGGCATCGGAGATGTCGAAGCCCTTAGGCACGTATTCTTTCGGCAGGCTGCCGAGGGTGGAACTCAGCCGGAGAAACCCCTTTTGGCGGTCTGTACGGTCGAGCATGGGCACGTCCTGTCGGCTCTGCTTCATGAGCCTCAGCATCTCGCTGCGCAGGGCATCCTGCTCCCCCGCGGAGGCCGGGCCGCAGAGCAGGAGTTTGTCGCCGTCGCTCAGGCCGATGCTGTAGCTGTTCGCTATCCACTGGTAACCGTGCCCCGCCGTGCCGACATAGCCGAAGTCCGATGCCGCGCTCAGCAGCTTTTCGGCATCGTTCACATTGATGGCAACGCCCGCAAGGCCGTTCTCCGACACGAATGCATAGGCCGGCTCCGTCAGGTCGACAGCTTCGGCCAAGTCACCGAGACCAGCGGTCAGTTTCTTCATCTCGTCGGACGTCAGGCCCAGCGCCTGGAAGAGCTCGGCAGGCTGGAACACAGCCACCGCCGTAGCGTCGGCAGGCAGGAGGTCTCTTGCCTTGTCGCCCGGGCGCAGGAGATACCACGCCGCTGCTGCTGTAGCCAACACGACGAGAGCGAGGAATACAAACTTCTTCATTCTCTAATAAATATTACACGCGGCAAAGGTACAACTAATAATTCAAAAATCAAAATTTATAAATTCAAAAAAAGCTACACTCCCACATTATTTTTCCGACAGGCCGCAATATAATCTTTCGCGTCGTCGTGTATGTTTTCTTTCGGCTCACGGCATAAAACTTTTTCAGTGGTTCTGAAATATATTTCCAAGGCACTAAAATATATTTCAAAGCCACTGAAATATATTTCCAAGCCACGGAAATAGTTTTTATCCGCGGGGCGAAGGAAAAGCATCCGTCGGGAGGAGAAAAAGTGTCCGCAGGGCAACTGCAAAGATACAACTTTTTCAACAAAAGCCAAATGATTCAACTGGATTTTGGGAACGGAGACAAAATTTACGCTTTGCCTGCCCGATGTAAACCTTTATCGCCAAAAACGAAGGCGAGTCCTGAATTTATTCTCCTTGGACTGAATTTATTCTCCTTGGATTTTGGATATTGAATTATAAGTCGTACCTTTGTACCAAAACATTATGTCATGACCAAACATCCCTTCCTCCTGCTTCTTGCCCTTATGGGAAGCATTGCCGCTCTGGCTCAGTCCGAGCCTCTGACCCGCGACAAAGCCTTGTTCGAACTCCGGAAAGACATGCCCGACAAGACCGTTGCCATGAATCCCGTCACGGACTTCGACTGCCCTGACCCTTCGGTCGTGCAGATTGGCGAGTGGTTCTACTGCTTCAAGACAGGCTTCCCCATCAAAATCTATCGCAGCCGCGACCTGTGCAACTGGACCTACTATCGCGACATGTTCCCCGGTCCGAGCCCCCACGACCCGTTCGGCGACGGCAAGCTCGACCCCATGAAGACCGAGGCGGACGGGCAGAACATCAACTTCTGGGCACCCTCTCCGGCACTCATCCAGGGCAAGCTCGTTGTGTATCTCACCCTCTTTGTCTCCATGGAAAACGACCGACAGGTTGTCCTCGTGGCCGACAACATCGACAGCCCCTTCCGCTATGCCAACACCCTGAACGTCGGTACGCCCGAGCACCCTACCCCACAGGACGGACAATACTTCCTCGACGACGACGGCAGGCAGTATCTCGTCTATGGCGACGTGAACAGCAAGGGCAACTTTATCCGCGAGCTCTCGGAGGACGGCCTCACCTACGCGAAAGGCAGCAAGCCCCACTACATCACGACGGCCTACGAAGGCGGATACATATATAAATATAAAGGACTCTATTACTTCTACTGCTCGAAGAACCACTTCAACAACCACGAGTACACCTTGTGCCTGAGCACGTCCGACAATCTCTTCTCCGGCTGGAGCGAGCCTAAGCCCGTCCTCACCTCCGAGAGCCCCGAGGCCATACTGAACGGCGCCGGGCACAACGGCGAAATCATCACCGACCGGGCAGGCCGCATGTTCATGGTCATGCACTCACATTGCGAAGGCCTCATACCGCGTCGGGGCGACTACCGCCCCCGCCCGATGATTCTGATGGAGCTGAAGGACATCGACGGCCGCCTCGTCTTCGTCGACCACAAAGGCAACCCCACCACACATCCCTGCTGGCTCATTACCCGCCCTCTGTTCTAAGATTAGGGGACGCTATCAGCATCCCGAGGGAGAGGAACTGACAGAGGGACTTTGTCATGCTTCCACAATCCACCGCGCGCTCATACCTCCACGATGTCCAGTATCCGCTCGGCGTCCTGCCGGAACGCCCACGACGGGGTGCCTTCTATTGCGGCATCGTTGGCTCGCGTCAGCGAACGCTGCATGTGGCCTCCTTCATCACATGTCACACCGCAAATGGAGCTGGTCCCTATGTCTATCCCTATGCGTTTCATACTATTCATTTATTATCAATACTCAAAACAAAAGAGAGCCCCGCCGTCGGAACTCTCTGGATGCCTTCTTTGAGCCACTACGGGGACTCGAACCCCGGACCCACGCATTACGAATGCGTTGCTCTACCAACTGAGCCATAGTGGCAGGGAAGCTTGCGCTTTTCCTTCATTTGCGGTGCAAAGGTACAACATATAATCCGAATTTCAAAATTCAAAATTCAAAATTTTTGTATTTCGTGTGAAATTGTGTATTTTTGCACTCCGAAAAGCTTCATTGACAATGGAACGAACTTCAAAAAGGATTATTTGGATTGCGGCAGGCACGATTGTCGTGCTCGCTGTCTGCGCAGGTTTCGTGTTCACGCTCCTGACGGCAAAGGTGCCGGCACGCGATGGCGAAGGGGACAGATACATATACGTCGACCGCGACGACACGCCGGACAGCGTCAGAGCTAAGTCCGACCTCGGCTGGCGATGGGACATATATAATAAGGTATTCAGCTTCCGGCCTCGCACGGGACGTTACCGCGTTCAGCCCGGGACGAAATGCATGGAGCTGTACCGTGAGCTTCGCAATGGCATACAGGAACCCATCAAGTTGCTCGTCCCCACCTCGCGCACGATGGACAGGCTGGCAGCAACCCTGTCTGAGAGTCTGATGGTGGACTCCGCAGAGATTGCTTCCGCCCTGACAGACAGCGCCTACTGCGACACGCACGGCTACACGACGGCCACCATTCCGGCCCTCTTCATCCCGAACACCTATGAGGTCTACTGGGACATCTCCGTCGACAAACTCGTGGAACGCATGGAGCGCGAGAACAGTCGTTTCTGGACGGCTGAACGCAAGGCCAAGGCCAAAGCCATCGGGCTGACACACGAACAGGTGGCAACGCTGGCAAGCATCGTGGACGAGGAGACCGCCAACAACGCCGAGAAGCCCATGATAGCGGGCCTCTACCTCAACCGTCTGCGCCTGGGCATCCCCCTGCAAGCCGACCCGACGGTGAAGTATGCCGTGGGCGACTTCTCGCTGCGCCGCATCCTGAACGTCCACCTCCGGACCGAGAGCCCCTACAACACGTACCAGACAGCCGGACTGCCGCCAGGTCCCATCCGCATAGCCAGCATAGCAGGGCTTGAAGCTGTGCTTAATCACGTGGAGCACAACTATCTGTATATGTGTGCCAAGGAAGACTTCTCGGGCACGCACAACTTTGCCACGACGCTCGCCGAGCACTACCGCAATGCCCGCCGCTACCAAAAGGCCCTGAATGCACGCGGAATAAGATAAAGCTCGCCGAGGACACAACCTCTTCACGACGAAGAAACAAATCCTTCACAACGAAGAAACAACTTCTTCACCCCACGGATAAAAACTTTTTCAGTGGCTTGGAAATATATTTCAAAGCCTTGGAAATATATTTTAGTGCCGCTGAAATATATTTCCGAGCCACTGAAATTGTTATGTCGCGGGCGTCAAAGAAATTTATAGCTTAGCCTGTAAAAGACAACGAATTGGAATAATGAGAATAATAAACTCACGAATGGGAACAAGTCTTCTTCTTCGCGGTTATAAATTATTATAATTATTCCCATTCGTTTCTTTTTCTTTCTCTGCATCCCGAAGGCGGGCGGCATTTTGCTTCAGCGTCCCGAGCGGACAATGAGGGTGCGCAGGCGGTCGTTGAAGGCCTGTGCCCCCTGCAGCTTCGAGATGGGCAGATGCATGCGGTAGCGCCAGTAGTGCTTCGGATTGGCGGGGATGTTGATGCGTTCCTCCTCGGGGTTGGGGTTGCGCAAGTCCTCGTCTACCGATAGCCAGTCCTGCAGACTTATCAGGCAAAGCATGGAGGGGCAGTTCAGATGGTGCGCCACAATCTCCTCGCAAAGCCAGCCCGACGGTTCGGCCGGCGCAGTCCCGTCGCGTCCGAGCATCGTGTTGTAGTAGAGATTGGTACGCTCGGGATTCTCCTTCCACCAGAGCCGGAGCGTAGGCATGTCGTGGGTGAAGATGGTGGCAACGCTGTGATAAGGATTGTTGTGTAGGGGTGCGAACGGGATGCCATAGGTCTTTGGCATGGCCTGTATCTCGAGGCTCAGGATGCCGAGCTGCCGCATGACCGGCCCTACGCAGGCAGGCACCATCCCCAGGTCCTCGCCGCAAACCAGCATGTTGCTTGCTCCGATGAGCGCCGGCAACTTCTTCATGGCCTGCGAGGCCCAGAAGTCGTTGTGCCGACGGAAGAAGAAGTCCTCGTAGAGACGGATGAAGGCGTCCTGCTCATTCTTGGGCATCGACTGCCAGACGCTTTCGCCTATCGCGTCGATGCGGGGATGATAGAGCTGCACGCCTGCCGTCTCCTCCTCGGCGGAAGAGGGGTGGTGCGGCACGAAGAGCTCCTCGCGGAACCGCATGCCCCAGGACTCTATCTCGCCGATGCTCAAGGGCAGGGCGGGCGAGAACTGTCCGAGCAAAGCCGTCGGGCTACCCTTCGGTATCTGCCAGATGCGGAAGAAGCCCAGGATGTGGTCGATGCGATAGGCACTAAAGTAGCGCGACATACCGCCAAGCCTTTGCCGCCACCAGAGGTAGCCGTCGGCTGCCATGCGTTCCCAGTCGTAGGTCGGGAATCCCCAGTTCTGTCCTGTACGCGAAAAGTCGTCGGGCGGAGCACCTGCCGTCATGTCCATGTGGAAGAGATGCGGCTCCTGCCAGGCCTCCACGCTACAGGGGCTGATGCCGATGGGCAGGTCGCCCTTGAGGAAGACGCGTTGGCTGCGGGCATAGTCGGCGGCCTGGGAGAGCTGCTGGTGCAGGATGTACTGGACGAAGGCGTAGTAGCCCACCTCGCCTGCATGCCGCCTGGCATAGCTGGCCACCGAGCTGCGATTGTACACCGAGAGCTTGGGCCAACGGGCAAAGTCGGCCGTGCCGTACGTGTCGCGCAGGTGGCAATACACGCAATAGGGCTGCAGCCATTCGGCATTCTCCTGGAGGAAAGTGCGGTAGGCAGGCTTCTGTGTGATGCTGCGACGCTGCTCGTCGTAGAGGCAGTGCAGGTAGTCTTCTTTCAGGCGGAAGGTCTCTACGTAGTCCAGGGTCGGGAGTGCGTTCAGCTCGAGCCAGCGCTGGCGAAAGTCTGCAAGCTTTGCTTCATCGGCAAGCGGCAACTGCCTGAGGTCTGCATAGATAGGATGGAGTGCGTGGACGCTGACGGCATTGTACGGATAGCTGTCCAGCGAGGTGCGTGTCTGCGTTGTGTCGTAGATGGGAAGGAGCTGCACGGCGTGCATACCGGTCCATGCCGCCCAGTCGACAATCTCCTTCAGGTCGCCGAAGTCCCCTACCCCTTGGCTGCCTTCCGTACGAAGCGAGAAGAGGGGCACGACGAGGCCAGCCACCTTCCAATGCGGAGCCTTGATGCGCAGTTCGTCGTCGGAGAAGGCCCCCACCCAGCCTCCTTTCAGCGGAGACACGGGGAAACACTCGGGGCTCTGCCTGTTCGGTCCCTCTTCCCATTTGACGTCGACGGGCACCACCCCCTGTTCCTTGTCCCCTGCCCCAATTATCACATATTTATATTGGAAGGGGAGTCGCAGGCCGTCGGCGCTGATGGAGAGGATCCACTCGTGGCGGTCGGAGGGCGTCAGCGGCAAGGCTCGCCGCACATCCCAGCTGCCCAGGGCAGGCTGGTCGCCGACCAGTGCGACCCTTTCGCCCTCGGCAAGCTGCGGAGCCTGCACGCGAAAGAGGTAGGTACGCGGGAAGAGGGCTATGGCAGGCAACGGGAGCCGGCCCCGACCTGTGGCTGCAACGTAGGCATCCGAATAGCAGTGCGCCGAGTCGGACACGTCGCGCCAATGGTCTATGAGGAAATAGGTACGGGCATCGTCGGCAGGGAACAGACGCGGAACGGCGTCCCATTCGCGTCGGCACACGCGGCTGCCCTCGGTGATGATGTATGTGTAAGTCAGCATCTTGGCGTATGCCTTCAGGGTGAAGCGCTTCTTCCACATGTAGCCATCGTCCGTGTCGAGCAGAATGCGCTCGGGGTGCGTCTTGCCCTCGGCCGAGAGGAAGCAAAGCTCCACCTCGACGTTCTGCCCCCATTCCGTTCGGTATTCTATGGAAAAATTTAGAGTCATATTCGTCCTGTTATATGGATTTCGCTTAACAAAATTAGGGGAAAATCGTCAATTTGGCAAGAAGAAAGAAGAAAAAGAGAGAAAAACTTGCATAATACAGAGGAAAAGCTTAACTTTGCAATACATTTGAAAGCCCGGAGAGCCCCGCAGCTGGCGGAGTAACGGCAAACAAACGGGCGTGCTGGTTCGATCGGGATACTCATCAATTTAATACTTACTACCGAGACAAGTTTCGCTTACCAATGGCGTGCCATCCCTTTATGGTTAGGTGGATTACAAAGGTAGGCGGACCCTCAAAACCTGATTTTCGGAGTTTCATCACATCACCAGTGCGCCCCTTTTTCTTTTCCCAGAACACTACGACGCCTGTCCTGCCGAAGCGCACGACGGGGATGAGCCGACGGAAGACTGCAGCAGGCGCAGGACCTCCTCGTCGCTGTCGGTCAGGCAGAGGATGAGGTTCTTGTACGTCCCGTTGTCGACAAGCTTCATCAGCAAAGGCCATACGGGGACCTGCTCCGTCCAGAACTGCTTGTTCAGGAAGACCATCGGCGACGAATAGCCGAAGGTGAGGTAATGGTTCTGCACAGCCTCCTGGAAGATTTCCTGCAACGTGCCGGCACTGCCCGGAGTGTAGATGATGCCGCCGGTGGCAAGGGTCAGGATGCCGTCCTCGCGTATGCTGTTGTCGAAATACTTGGCGATGTGTGTGGCAAAGGGCGTGGAAGGCTCGTGGCCGTAGAGCCAAGTGGGGATGCCCAGGCTTTCGTAGCCACGGTTGGGGAAGCGGCTGCGTACCTGCCAGGCCGTCGAGAGCCAGAGGCGTTCCGTATAGAACGGGGCGACACTCAGCATCGAGAGGGCCTCCTGGAGCTCTGCGTCGCTGCGTCCGGCCATCCATGCTCCCAGATGTGTCGCTTCCATAGCACCCGGGCCGCCACCGGAGATCATCAGGAAACCAGCTTCGGTCAGATGCTTGCTCAGCTTCGCCACCATACAGTACGAGATATCGAGGCGCGACAGGCCGTGCCCGCCCATCACCCCCACCAGGCGGTGCCCGTCGAAGCGGGACAGATAGTCGTGCAGGCAGTCGCTGACAGAATGGTCGTGCAGGGTGCGGGCCAGAGTCTCCTTGAAGTCGGTGCCGCGCTTCCCCTTCTTCAGATAATGGCGATAGACGCGCCCGTCGTAGCACATGTCGTAGCTTTCGGGGACGTCGGGCGAATAGCCTTCGTACAGCTCCTCGGGCGTGTACAGGTGCGACGGGAAACAGAACGTCTCGCCCATGTTGGGCAGGAAGAGGCAGTCGCGCGACTGTCGCTTGAGCCCCATCGGCAGTTTGCAGCTCAGGAAGAGGCACTCGCGATAGGAATGTCCCAACGCAAGTTCCCCTACGGAAGCAAAGTCGACACTCTGGAAGACATAGCGCCGAAGCTCCTGCTCGGGCTCCCGTAACAGTCTGTTCAGTTCGTCGTTGTCCCTTATCTGCTGGTATCTGTCTCTGGTCATATTCTGTGCTTTTGATGGTCTTTGCATGACAAAGTTACACATTTTCGTGGGATTTTCTGCATATATATACGGAAAAAGATGTATCTTTGCACTCGTTTTGCAGTATTCTGGCGAATGAACGCACGCAAGTCACTCCTGTTCTTTTGCAGCATTCTGGCAGGCCTTGCCCTGCTTTGTGTCTGCTTCCCTGCCGACGGGCTACCGCTCATCGGGGGCATCCGTCTGCGTTTCCCTGCTCTGGCAGAAGTCATGGGGCAGCCTGAGAGACAGGAGGATGCCATCTTTGAAGAAGCGGACACCCTGCCCCCGCTTACGCCCGAGGAACTGCTGCAGATGCGCCAGGACTCGCTGGCCGGCGTGCAGATGGAGAAGTTCCGCAACTATTGCACGACGGATGCCGCACGCATCTATCTGCCCGACGACGACGAGACCTATCTGGACGGACTCTGGGAGACGTTGCAGAGAGCGGACAGCCAGCACGTCCGCATCATGCACTACGGCGACTCGCAGATAGAGTGCGACCGCATCACAAGCTTTCTGCGCCAGCGATTCCAAGAGGAGTTCGGCGGCATGGGCGTAGGGCTGGTGCCTGCCTTGCAGAGCATCCCAACGTTTACGCTCAGCTCGAGCATCTACCCCGAGGACGCGCCACAATACCTGGCCTACGGGCCTGCCGACATGCGGCTCGACGACAACTTCTACGGACCGCTGGCCCGAGTGACGCACATCCCCGGGCATGCCACCATCCGCCTCACAGGAATCGGCGGGAAGGAATACTCCTGCTCGCAACGCTTCAGCCGCCTCACGGTCATCACCCGGCAGCCGGCCACCCTGCTCCTGAAGGCAGGCAGCGAGGAGGAGGCACAGGAGATGGAGCTCAGCAGCGGCGAGGAGCCCTGCTTCTACTGCACTTCGATGGGCCGAGGCGTGGGTAGCGCCACGCTGGAGGTGCAGGGCGAGACGGACATCCTGGGCATCCAACTGGACGGGGCGACGGGCGTCAGCATGGACAACATCCCGATGCGCGGCAGCTCGGGCCGCGACCTCACGACCATCAGCCGAGCCTCCCTCCGGCCGTTCTTCAGTCGCGAAAACGTAGCACTCGTCATCCTGCAATACGGAGGCAACAGCCTGCCCTACCTCAGTCGCAACAAGCTGCACGACTTCAAGGAGAACGTGAAACACCTGATTCGCACCTTCCACGACCTTGCACCCGAGGCAAAGGTCCTCTTCATCGGACCGGCCGACATGGCCCGCAACAGGGAGGACGGCGAGATGGAGTCCTACCCTATCCTGCCCGAACTGAACGACAGCCTACGGGCCGCCACGCAGGAGGCCGGAGCTGCCTTCTGGAACATGTACGCAGCCATGGGCGGCAGGGGCAGCATCATCCGCTGGGTAGAGACCAACCCACAGCTGGCAGGCGAGGACTACATTCACTTCACGCCGCTCGGAGCCAAGAAGATAGCACGTCTGCTCTACGACACGCTCCACCTCTACTACCGCTACTACCTCTTCCGCACCGGGCAGGAAAGAGTAGAGCTCACGGCAGAAGACACAGCCGCAGTGATGACAACAACGGTGGACGAAACGCCAGAAACCACAGATTGAACGGATTGAACAGATTATTATATGTTCTGCAGTAAAAGATATTCAACAACGGATTTTACAGATTGCACGGATTCATCATCGAGAGTAAACGGTGAAAGCAGCCTGTTGAAATCACATAAATGGATTATATCAAATCCGTTCAATCCGTTTCATCCGTTCAATCTGTTGTTCTTTATATATATAATAATGTGTCTGCCGCTCGGGGCGGCGGCACAGGTGCCGGTTCCCGAAGTGCAGGGCATCAGGCTCGGGGAGAACCGGCTCGACTTCCCCGGCCGGCACGAACGGTTCGACTCGCTCCTTAGCTGCCTGCGCGACAGCAATGCCCGCCTGAACATCCTGCACATCGGCGGCAGCCACGTTCAGGCCGGCACATTCCCGCATAGGCTCAGGGAGAACCTCGGAGCCGGTCGCGGCATGCTCTTCCCGTGGAAAGCCATCCGGATGAATGCCCCGACGGACTACAGCCTGACGCCCTCGGGCTCGTGGGGCAAGTCCCGCTGCCTGGAGCCTGCGCCCGCCGAACAGCTCGGCATGAGCGGCGCAGCAGCCATCACGTCCGACTCCCTTGCCGAGCTACAGCTGATGCTCCCCGCCAAGTACGCATTCCGCCGCCTACATGTCATAGGCAAAGCAGAGGGCAGTGCAGAGCCTTACCTGACAAACAGCTCGGGCGACACCCTTACGGCCGAACGGAAGGGCGACGACTTCCTCTTTACGTTCGTCAGGCCGGACAGCCTTTGCACCATCTGCTGGAAGGGCATGACGCAGGGAGCCCGCTTCGTCCTGCGCGGCATCTATCCCGAAGACGACCGGCGCATCACCTACAGCGAGAGCGGCGTGAACGGTGCCAGCGTGCCCTCGTGGCTTCGACCTGAGCTGCTGACGGAAGAGCTCGCGCAGTTCTGTCCGCCCGACCTGGTCATCTTCGGCATTGGCGTCAATGATGCCAACGTACCGCCGTCGCACTTCAATGTCGAGGCCTTCAAGGCATCCTATCGCGCCCTGATGGACGAGATACGCAGGGTCAACCCGAAAGTCTGCTTCCTCTTCATCACGAACAACGACTGCTGGCTGCGGGCTGGCCGACAGCGACGCATACTGAACCGCAACACGCAGAAGGTGGAGCAAGCCATGATGGAGCTGGCACGCGAATGCGACGGAGCTGTCTGGAACCAGTTCCGCATCATGGGAGGCTACGGCAGTAGCAACCGATGGGTGAACGCCCGCCTCATGAACCGCGACCACATACACTTCCTGCGCCCTGGCTACGAACTGCTGGCCGACCTG
Source organism: Prevotellaceae bacterium UBA4336 (assembly GCA_002394305.1). GTDB lineage: Bacteria > Bacteroidota > Bacteroidia > Bacteroidales > Bacteroidaceae > Physcousia. Next base: position 26,191 of record DGTM01000071.1, on the reverse strand, counting down.
CTCTACAACGCCATATACAGCGAGGAGCAAGGGGCAAGGAACAATTATGAACTATGAACTGTGAATTATGAATTAATCATAGCCTATCTGCAGAAGGTTTTCTCCTTCGACGAGAACAGCCCCCTGCTTTTCACTCAGATGCAGTTCTGGGTGTTCTTCTGCATCGTCTTCGCCGGCTTTGCCTTCATCGGGCGGCGAACACTCATGCGCAATGCCTACCTCATGGCCGTGAGCCTGCTCTTCTACTACAAGACCAGCGGACTGTTCGTGGGACTGCTCCTGCTCGTCACCTGCAGCGACTTCCTCATTGCACAGCGCATCTATGCAAGCCGGGCACAGTGGAGGAAACGCCTGTGGCTCACGCTCAGCGTGACACTCGACCTCGGCATCCTCTGCTACTTCAAGTACAGCTACTTCTTTGCCGACATCGTGGGACAGATCTTCGGCATCGAGCTGCAGGTCAAAAACGTGGCCGCCGAATGGTTCAACGCAGCGGCAGGCAGCCCCGTGTTCAGCGTCGACCGCATCATCCTGCCCGTCGGCATCTCGTTCTACACCTTCCAGGTCATCAGCTACACGGCCGACGTCTACCGCGGACTGATCCGGCCCGTGCGGAACATCTTCGACTTCGGCTTCTACGTCAGCTTCTTCCCGCAGCTTGTGGCAGGCCCCATCGTCAAGGCCAGCGACTTCATCCCTCAGCTCTACCGCCCCTACTTCCTCAGTCGCAGGATGTTCGGCATCGCCATCTTCATGATACTGGGCGGCCTGGCAAAGAAAATCATCCTGAGCGACTACCTGGCCCTCAACTTCGTGGACCGAGTCTTTGCCAACCCCTTGCTCTTCACTGGCTTCGAGAACACGATGGCGCTCTTCGTCTATTCCCTGCAGGTCTACGCCGACTTCTCGGGCTACACAGACATCGCCATCGGCCTGTCGCTGCTCATGGGCTTCCACCTGCCGCGCAACTTCAACTCGCCCTACAAGGCGCAGAACTGCTCCAACTTCTGGAAACGCTGGCACATCAGCCTGAGCCGCTGGCTGCAAAACTACTTGTACATCCCCCTGGGCGGCAACCGCAGTATCGGCTTCGGTACGTACTTCTGGATAGCGGTGCTCACGCTCTCCGGCCTCATACTGAGCGGCAGCATCTGGGTCGCCGTGGCTACGATGCTGCTTGCTGCAGCTGTCATCCTGACGGCATGGCGCTGCCCCGAGCGTCGGCGCAAGATTTACGCCAACCTCAACAGCATGATAACGATGCTGCTGGGCGGTCTGTGGCACGGCGCAAGCCTGAACTTCCTCATCTGGGGCGGACTGAACGGCGTCGGGATGGTGGTCTACAAGTTCTGGCGCGACGCCCGTCCCCTGCACCGGGCCCTCTTCACCACCGCCGCCGCCCTCGTCTGCTGGCTGCTCGTCGCCTTCCGCCCAGCACCGCTCTGGCGCATCCTGCTCTGCTTCACAGGCTTCATCGCCGCCAGCGCATGGGTGAAGACTCTCTTTAACTCACAGACCCTCTCTAACTCCCCCTTAAAGGGGGAGGACTCCCTCCCTTTAAGGGAGGGCTGGGGAGGGTCTGCATGGGCCATTCTCGTCACATTCACCTTCATCAGCTTCACGCGTCTGTTCTTCCGTTCGGGCAGCAACCTCGACCCCGCCTCGGCCAACCGGCAGGCATGGCAGACGGCCAGCGAGATGGTGACGCGCATCGGCTCGCGCTGGTCGGGCAACGAATGGGCCATCATCAGCACCTACCGCAGCGTCTTCCTGCTCTTCCTGCTCGGCATGGTCATCCACTGGCTGCCCGAAGACTGGAAGCGTCGCTACCGCCTGGCCTTCGCCTCCCTACCCCTTCCCGTCATGAGTATTGTCTGCATCCTGGCCGTCCTCGTCATCTACCAGTTCGTCAGCGCAGAGATGCAACCGTTCATCTACTTCCAGTTCTGAGCTGCCTCCAAAATAAGAGCTGGGCTCTTCCAAGATAAGAGCCCGGTGCTTCCAAGATAAGAGCCCAGCGCTTCCGAGAAAAGAGCCCAGCGCTTCAGCTGTTAAAGACTGTGCGGTGAAACCGAGGGCCAGGTCCCCGACGGCACACTGCACTGGGGACAAAAGGGAATGAAGTTGCAATATGGGGATTATAACAAAACCAGACGGGCGGATGATGACTCATCATCCGCCCGTCTGGGTATTACGCACTGTCGCTCAGCAAATTTGACGTGTGACGAACGTTTTCATTCTTTCATTCTTTCATTTTTTCATTCTTAAATCAGATGTGCAGGTTGAGGCCGATGCCGAAGGTGTGGTTCTTGCGGTCGTAGTGGTCGGTTTTGGGTCCTGCAGCTGTCATAGTTGTGACGTTGCGGCTGTTGTAGAAGGTACACATATAGCCGAGGTCGACGCTGAAACGCTTAGTGGCGTTGATGCGCACGCCGCCACCAACCATGTGGTTTGAGAGGTTGAACGAGAGGTCGTTCATGTAGTCGTCGTCGAGGCCGTAGCTGGTCGTCTCCCATGATGCGGAAACCGTGATGAGCTTGCAGATGTCGTACTCGGCGCCAAGCAGGAACTCGTGGGTGTTGTGCCTGATGAGCTCTTCCTTGTTGAGGAACTTTGTGGAAACCTTGTCGAAGAACTGGTGGTATGCGGCACCCAGGCGAACCTTCTCGATGGGCGAATACTGAACGCCGAGAGCCAGGAGTCCGGGCACGTCCTCGCGAACCTTCTTGCCGTCCTCGAACTGACCGAGGATGCCAGCTGCCTTTTCCTTTACCAGGTCTTCCACCACTGTTATCTCGCTCTTGTTTTTGAGGTTCAGTCTGGTCGGGCATTCATACTTTGCCGAAACGTTCCATTTGTCGTTAATCCTCCAGTCTACGCCAAGGATGATAGCTGCGCCGAGGCCTGTCTGGTCGCAGTTCAGGTCGATGCCATAGTTGTTGAGAGGCACTTTGCCGACATTGGTGCTGACAGCGGGATTGACGAATCCGTTGTAGTTGGATGTCGCATACAGTCCGCGAATGCCTACGTAGCCTGCAACGTTGTCGGTGAATTTGTATGTTCCGCCTATTTGCAGGCCGAAGTGGTAGGACTTGCCCTTCATGTAGCTATTCAGTGTGTACCCCCGGAACTGTACTCCGGGCGGCAACAAGGTCGGAGCCAACTGATAGAGCACTCCTGCATAGGCTGCCTCGAAGGAGCCCAGCCCTTTGTCGAACTCACACTTGCCGCCGCCGCCGCTGATGGCGAAGTGGGCCGAGATGCTCCACTTGTCGTGGTTGTAAGAAGCGGTCAGGGAGGGAATTATGGGAGCTGTTGCCTTGCCAAGGAAGTCGTGGGTGGGGGTGGGGTTGTCGGTGTTCAGCGCGAAGAGCGGGAAGGACGTTTCAATCTCTCGGCGCTGGAAAGCGGTCTGGCTGTTGAGGCTCAGGTGCCAGCCGTTGGCGAGGAATGCTCCGCCGGCTGGGTTGGCGTAGATGCTGGTGATGTCGATTTTGCCTTCCTGGGCGAAGTTGCGCACGAAGGCTGCGTTCTGGTTGGTGTTGGTCAGGAGACCGCCGGCAAAAGCGTTGCTTGCTGCAACAAAAATTGCCATCAAACTAAGAGTTTTCTTCATCATTTAACTTATTTTGGTTAAAATCGGCTGCAAAGGTAACACAATTACGCCAACTGTGCAAGTTTTTTGACGAGAAATGCACAAACCATATACTTTTTGTGCAATTATTAGCGTCCGGCTACGGCATAGATTGTCTTCTGACCTTTAATTTTGAGCCCCTTGATGCGCTGGAGCAAATCGCGCGAGACGGCACGTTCCACGGCAACGTACGACCAGTGGGGCAGCACGTCTATGCGCCCCACCTGGCTGCTCCCCAACCCGCCTTGCTTTGTGAGGAAGCCGACGATGTCGCCGCGGCTAATCTTGTCTTTCTTCCCCTTACCTATATATAATGTAATCCAAAGCGGCTCCACCGGGGCAGGCACCCGGGCAGGAAGGCTGAAGGTTGCCTCCTGCTCGTCGGAGGGGAGGCAGACGAAATCGGGCAAGTGTTCCTCCGGGCCGAGGATAAAATAGGCATTCCCCTGCTTGTCCCAGCGAGCAGTACGGCCGTTGCGATGGGTGAAAGCCTCGGGACCCGTCGGCAGATGGTAGTGGATGATGTTGTCGATGCCTGTGATGTCGATGCCGCGGGAAGCAAGGTCGGTGCTGACAAGGACATTTGCCGAGCCATTCATGAAGCGGTACAATGCCCGTTCGCGGTCGCGCTGTTCCATGCCGCCATGCAGGATGCCAACCATCAGGCCGTTCTGCTCCAGGTAATTGCCCACGCGTTCCACACTCTCACGGTAGCCCACGAAGACCAGGCTCTTCTGTGTTCCCAAGGTACATAGCAGGCGAAGCAGCGTTTGCAGTTTGTCTTTTTCGGGCGACTTGACCAGGCGGATGCTGATGCGGGCATCGTTTTCCTCGGGGTCGAGGAAAGAGAGGCGGACGTGTCTGTCGTCCCCCACGAAAGCCGGAATCTCTTCGGCATCAGTGGCGGAAAGCAGGATGCGTTGCTGTAGGGCTGGGAGAAAGGCTATGACGTCCTGCATCTGCTCGCGGAAGCCCAGCTCGAGCAGCTTGTCGAACTCATCGAGGACGAGGGTGCGGACGTCATCGGGTTGCAGATTTCCCTTCTGCAAGTGGTCGAGCAGACGCCCCGGCGTGGCCGCAACGAGATGGGGACGCAGGCCGCGCAGTTGCTGATGCTCCTCCATGGCAGGACGCCCCCCGTAGCATGCAGCTACCCGAAGCTCGGAACAGAGGCGACGGGCCACATCGGCTGTCTGGATAGCCAGTTCGCGCGATGGGACGACGATGAGTGCCTGCAGGTTATCGTTTCCAGCATCGAGCTTCTGCAGGAGCGGCAAAAGATAGGCCAGCGTCTTGCCCGAACCGGTGGGGCTAAGCAGCACGACGGAAACTCCCTTCCGGACGGTTTGCAGCGCGTCCTGCTGCATGGCATTGAGGACGAAAGTCCCGCCATCCTCCCTTTGGGGGAGCACTTTGCTTATATCGTAATGCATTCGTTTTTTCCTTGCGGTAGCAAATTATTCACATTTCCTTTTCATCTCAGGAAGTAGTCGACGAGGAAGTAAATGCCCAGGGCACAGAACCAGCCGAGCAGGACCTTTGCCGTGATGTGCTTGAAATACCACCAGATGGTGACGTCCTCGCTCTTCATCAGTGCATAGCCGGCTGTGTTGCCGATGGGCAGCAGGCAACCGCCCACACAACCGCTCAGAGTGATGAGGTGCCAATACTGGCCGTTCTCGACAAAGCTTTGCATGTATTCCGTCATGCCGGGCGTGTTGCCGTCCAGCACGGGATAGATGGATATGCCGCTGATGACCAGTGCGACATTGTCCATGATGGAGCTGACGGCCCCAAGAGCAAGCGAGAGGATGTAGATGTTGTGTATGTACTGGTCGCACCAAAGGGCGACGTGCTTCATGGCTCCCACTTCGATGAGGATGTCTACGCTGAGACCTACGCCCAGGAAGAACATGATCATCTGCATCACTTCGAACTGCAGGCTGCGATTGATGCGTATCGGAAGCGGCTGGTCGGAGAGGATGCGCTTGCGGTTGATGATTTCGTTCACCACCCATAACACGCCGAGCACGCAAAGGGCACCGAGGAAGGGCGGCAGATTGGTGAGGCGGTAGAAGGTGGGCACAAACCAGAGTCCGCCCATGCCGAGGCAGAACATGAGGAGCTGTTGCCAGGGCTTCACGTCGGCATCGTCGCCGCGATACACCACGCTGCTGCGCTTCAGGTCGAGATGGCTCGGGAGCTTCCTGCCGATGAGCAGTGTGGGGATAATGGTGGCGCAGAGTGCAGGCAGAACAAGGGCTGCCGTATAGTTGGTAGGCGTCACGGCACCACGCGTCCAGACGAGCAGGGAGGTGACGTCGCCGATGACGGTAAAACAGCCGCCGCAATTGGTGGCGATGACAATGATGGACCCGAGGAGCATGCGCTGCCTGTGGTTGACAATGAGCTGGTTCATCACCATGAGCATCACGACGGCAGAGGTCAGGTTGTCGAGGTTGGCGCTCAGGCCGAAGCTACACAGGGCAAGCATGGTGACGGTGACCCACGACTTTTGCGAGCGGCAGAGCTTCGTCACGAAATCAAAGCAGCCGTTGGCGGCCAGCACGTCGACTATTGCCATCGTTGCCAGCAGATACATGACGATGCCGGCGAGCTGTATCATATGCCGGGCGAAAACATGCTGGCAGATGTACTCGTTCACGGCCTGGAGGCTGTAACTACGGCTGCCCAGGAACTCCTGGAAGCCCGCGTCGTGGAGCGTCTCGATGTAATAAGGTCCCACGCAGACGTACAGGACCCACCCCCACACGCCACAGAAGAGGGCGACGGTGGCTTTGTTGATGCGTGTGATGTGTTCGGTGCAGATGAGCACATAGCCGAGCAACATCAGGGTAACGATAGCAATGGTCATCTTCTTTTTGTATTAAGCGTAATGAACGTACATTATATATTATTATAGTCTATTTCCTTGCCTCCTCCTCGAAGGTGCGGAAGAAGTCGGCCTGCGGAACGCCTTCGCGATGCATGGCCTTGTATTTCTTCATCAGGGCGACGAGCTCGTCCCAAGTGCCGTCGCGCAGGGATTCAGCCTTGTGGCGCATGCATTGCAGGTAGAGGGGCTGCATCCTGACGCGGTCCACACGCTCGCGTATCTCGTCGGTCTCTGCATCATTGCGGGCCTCGTCGAGGATAGCAAAGGCGTCGCGTATGAACGCATCGCTGTATATCTCGTGCTTCTCGCGGATGTATATGCCGAAGTGCACATCAGGCTTCACCAGGCTCTTGCACAGACGGTAGTAGTCCATGATGCGCGGGGCGGCATTGCCGTAGAAGCCGTCGATGAAGATGCTGACCAGCGAGTCGACATCCTGGTCGGGATTCCACAGCAACTGGTTCACCGTCCAGGCCTTCATCTCGTCGAACTCTGCCCCAGCCGACTGGTACTGAGCCTCCTCGAAGATGCCGATGGCCTTGCTCTCGCCGAAGACGCGGATGTTGGGGCCCAGCACCTGGAAGTTGGGCCAGGGTGCGATGTACTGGGCATAGTCCACGATGTAGTCCCAGATGAAGAGGTGAGGAGCCAAGGCAGCCCAGCCCTTCAGGTCGCGCATGAAGGCTTCGTTCTGCGGACAGCCGGCATCCAGCGGATGGGCAAAGCAGCACTCGATGCTGCACAGGCGTATGACGACATTCTCGCGAGGCTTGATGCCCGTAGGCGGCTGGCGCGAATACTGATAGGCGAAGGTGCCCACGTATTTGTCGGGGAACTCGTCCCTGACGGCATCGGCCACCTGATTGACGAACCAGACGATAAGCCCGGAGTGACCGCCGTAGCGGTCCTCGATGGCCTTGCACTTATCGCACTGGCAGAAGAGGAAGTTGTCGTTCTGCGAGAGGCTGTAGATGCGGTAGTCGGGATTCTTGCGCATGAATTCAGCCAGACGCCTCTTGCAGATTTCCAGCACCTCAGGGTTCGAGAGGCAGAGCTGACCGTACTCCGACAGACGCTTGCCGCCGCGCAGGCAGAAGTACTCGGGGTGCGTGTCGTAGAACTCGCTGACGGGAACGAAGTGGCCCATGGTGTGCGCCCCCCAATAAGCCTCGATATTGCCATAGTCGCTTTTCACGGGGCTCCACTTCATGTTCTCGCGGGTATGGGCGCTCCACTCGTGTACGCCGTTCGCCACAAAATAGTTGCTGTAGCGGTAGCCGATGAAGGGGCGTTCGGTTCGGTTCAGCCGGGGCAGCTTCCAACGCTCTGCCCTCGGCACTACGGTGCAACCGGGTGTGAGCCAATGGATGCCCAACTCGCGCTCCAGGAAGGTGAAGACGCCGTACATCGTGCCACGCCCGGCACCGCCCCAGATGAGCAGGTCGTGCCCCACGGTCCGGTAAGTGAAGCTCTCGTCGTCCCTCTCGGGTTTCTGCGTTCCCGTCAGGGCTGCCACGCGCTCGTTATAGCCCACATAGATGCACCCGCCCGATGTCTGCAGGTCGGAGCTGATGGGCAGCCTGGCTCCGCTCATCTGCTCGATGTACTGTTGCAGTTCGCGGGCAGCCGCCTGCTCCGAGGTGGAAGCATCTGCGGCAACGACAATCGTATAGTCCGTCTTGCCGTCGCGGAAGAGCCAGTCGGCAGCACGGACCCCAAGGGTCAGGAGCAGAAGGGCACCAGCCATGACAAGCCGGCCCAGGGCGAAGATATTTGCTTTCATTGGCGCAAAGATAGAAAAAATAATTCAAAATTCAAAATTAATAAATTCAAATTTCAAATTATGTACGTTCATTGACGATTTCTTGCCGTTTCGGACCTGTGTTATGCGAAAAAGTCCTATTTTTGTCCCGCTATGAAGAAGTTGACATACCTATTATTCCTACTCCTGCCGCTCGGCAGCAGCGCACAGAAGGTAGAGACAGCCGTCGGGGCAAACTGGGCAGAGATACCCGCCCAGCAGACGCAAAGCGAACTGAAGCCTGGCTGGAAGATAGTGGACTACCAGATGAAGAGCCGCCTGACGCACTACCTCTCGGGCGGTCGTGCCACACAGCTTGCCGACGGAAGCCGTCCCATGCTGCGCATCACCCCGGGTCCCGACGAAGTCCTCGTCGATTACGCCCTCATCCGGCTGAAGGCTAAAAAATACTACCGCAAGCTGCCCCGCCCGCAGCTCGCCGAAAACATCTATATACGCATGGAGCCCAAAGCGTTCACCATAAAGGCCGAAAGCGACAGTTTCATTTGTCAGCCACGCGAGCCGCTCCAGCCTGGCGAGTACATATTGGTCAACCTCGCCCAGCACCCCATCGGTGAGCTCGGCGACCTGCTGGTCTATCCTTTCAGCGTGGCGAAGGATTAGGGGCAAGGGGCTGTGCCCGTTTATTTTGACACAGCCCCCTTGAGATAGTTTAGACGTGAACTTTTATCTGATGAACAACAGTTCGCGGTACTTAGGCAGGGGCCAGAGGCCGTCGTCGACGATGAGTTCGAGCTTGTCAATCTGATAGCGAATCTTGTCGAACATCGGGGCGATGGTGTCGTGGTAGGCGATGGCTTTCTGGTGCTCGTCCGCAATCTTGTTGGCGACCTTGCGGGCCTCGACAAGCTCCTCCACCTGTGTTTCGATGGTGGCTGTGCGCTCTGCTATCTCCTCGATGAGCTTGAGGTTGCGTGCATTCAGTTGGCTGGCCTTCTCCTTCGGGAATACGCCCGACATGCGCTCGACGTTCCTCAGCAGCAGGCTCTGATAGCTGGTGGCGACGGGGATGATGTGGTTCATGGAGAGGTCGCCCAGCACACGGGCTTCAATCTGAATCTTCTTGGTGTAGGTTTCCCACTTCACTTCGTTGCGGGCCTCCAGTTCCTTTCTGGTCATCACGCCGAGGCTCTCGAACATGCGGATGCTGTCCTCGTCGAGATAACGCTCGAAGATGACGGGGCAGGAGGTTTCTGTGTCCAGCCCGCGCTTAGCGGCTTCTGCCTTCCACTCGTCGCTGTAGCCGTTGCCATCGAAGCGGATGGGCTTGCACACTTTGATGTCCTCGCGGAGGATGTCGATGATGGCGTGGTACTTAGGCGAATGGCCTGAGCCCTCGGCATACTCTGGCTTCTCGGCATACTCCGATATCCTTTCATCGACACGCTTCTTGAACGAAGCAAGGGCCTCGGCAACAGCACTGTTGAGTGTAATCATGGCGCTGGCACAGTTAGCTTCGCTGCCCACGGCACGGAACTCGAAACGGTTGCCGGTGAAGGCAAACGGACTGGTGCGGTTGCGGTCAGTGTTGTCAATGAGCAGTTCTGGAATCTCTGGAATATCAAGTTTCATGCCCTGCTTACTATCCATGGAGAAGAGGTTTTCCTTGTCGGCTTTCTCTATGTGGTCGAGCAGTTCGGAGAGCTGCTTTCCGAGGAACGAGCTGATGATGGCTGGCGGCGCTTCGTTGGCACCGAGACGATGGGCATTGGTGGCACTCATGATGCTGGCTTTCAGCAGCCCGTTGTGCTTGTAGACACCCATCAGCGTCTCGACGATGAATGTGGCGAAGCGAAGGTTCTGTTCCGCCGTCTTGCCGGGAGCATGGAGCAGCACGCCGTTGTCGGTCGAGAGGCTCCAGTTGTTGTGTTTGCCCGAGCCATTGATGCCTGCAAAGGGCTTTTCGTGCAGCAGAGCACGGAAGCCATGCTTGCGGGCCACACGCTTCATGAGCGACATGAGCAGCATGTTGTGGTCTACGGCGAGGTTCGTGTCCTCGAAGATAGGCGCCACCTCAAATTGGTTGGGAGCAACTTCGTTGTGGCGTGTCTTGACGGGAATGCCGAGCATCAGGGCTTGTATCTCAAGGTCGCGCATGAAGGCTGCCACACGCTCGGGAATGGAGCCGAAGTAGTGGTCGTCCATCTGCTGGTTCTTGGCCGAGTCGTGTCCCATGAGCGTGCGGCCAGTCAGCAGGAGGTCGGGACGAGCGGCATAGAGCCCTTCATCTACGAGGAAGTACTCCTGCTCCCAGCCGAGATTGCTCGTCACCTTCTTCACAGCCGGGTCGAAGTAGTGGCAAACCTCTGTTGCAGCCACGTTGACGGCTTTCAAGGCACGCAGGAGGGGCGCCTTGTAGTCGAGCGACTCGCCGCTATAACTGATAAAGACTGTGGGGATGATGAGCGTGTCGTCGATGATGAAGACGGGACTTGTGGGGTCCCATGCCGAGTAGCCGCGAGCCTCGAAGGTGCTCCTTATGCCTCCAGAGGGGAACGACGAGGCGTCGGGTTCCTGCTGAACGAGGAGCTTGCCGCTGAATTCCTCAATCATGCCTCCTATGAACTTCATTCGAACCTGCTCACGCTCGGCAGAATCGGAGCAAGCTCCATTCTGCTCTCGCTCAATCGCAGCCTTGCCATCATGCTCTATGAACGAGTCGTGCTTCTCGGCCGTGCCTTCTGTCAAGGGCTGGAACCAATGCGTATAGTGCGTCACGCCGTTCTCTTTTGCCCACGCCATCATGCCGGCAGCCACGGCATCGGCCACCTGGCGGTCGAGGCGAGCGCCGTTGTCGATGACATCTACCATCTTATCATAAACGTCCTTCGGCAGGTACTTGTACATCTTCTCGCGGTTGAAGACATGCTTGCCAAAGTACTCGCAAGGTCTTTCACTCGGTGCTTTTACGTCAAGAGGCTTCTTCTTGAACGCCTCGCCGACAACCTGAAATCTCAAATCGTTTGCCATAATCTTGTTTTGTTAAAGGGTTAAGTTCATTTACTATTTAACGATTTACTATTTACTATTTATTTACGATTTAGTAATTTAAGCATTTACTTCTCTCTCTCCTTAGGAGAAGGTCTGGGAGAGGCTCCTTTATTATTTATTTACGATTTATCATTTATTTACGATTTTCGCAATCATTTTGCTTCAATCGCTCTGCAAAGGTAATACAATTTGTAACAATTCTCCGAATACAACAAGCAGAATGTTATCTATTGAGCGTGTTTTCTTGATTTATGTCATTAAATACATCGATTAACTTACAACATGGAGTCAAAACGAACACAACGCTGGCCGTCAGCTCTTGCCATTTGACAGAATGCAAGCAAAAACTCAATTTTGCTTACACAAGCATTTTAAAGAGGCCGCCAAATTTCGACGAATTTGGTCTCAGACAAGGTTTTAGTCGTTTTTTCGACGAAATGCGCTTAAATCAACTCCAAGCTGAAACACAATATGTTATAATTAAAAATTAAGAACTAAGAATAAAGAATTGACACCTGCACCTCGCAAAATCGCTTCATTTTATGCGTTTTTGCACACTTTTTGGCGTTAGATTTCGGTAAACGAAGCGTGGAGAATTTACAAACACAGCGTGCCATGTTGGTCAACACGGCGTGCCGCGTTTGCCAACGCCTCACGTTTCGTTGTCAGATTCGGCGTTTTAAGCGCCTTATTTCGACGTTTTTCGTAGTGTGCAATAATAGCAAAAAGAAAGCAAACCAATTGGTCTGCTTTCTTTTTGTATAATTATCCGCCTCCTGATTCGGGCGAATCTGTTTGCTTGCTCCGGCTGCTACCAAGTCGGTTAGCTTGTTTTTATTCTCCTTTGCCTTCGCCCATCTCCGGCACGCGGCTTTGTCTGTCAATCTAAGTACAAAGCAAGCAAATAATCTGCAATTCTGCCTCCTTTCCGTCCAGATTTATGCAAAATCACCTACATTTGAAAACAATTTTATCAGTTTTTACACTTCCGAGGTCGCAGTTTGATGATTTTTGTGTAAATTTGCATCGCATTCCACAAAGAGTGCAAGACATATTGCTCGATATTCACGCAATCACCACCTCGTGCAAAGAACAAAATTGCAACAAGATCGTCGATACATCGTGCGCAGTCGTTCCGGCGGTTGCAATAGCTTGTGGTGGCGAGCCGGAGGTGCGTAGGAATAGCCTGCGCATGTAACAAAAGAAGTAGACTTATGGAACATCCGTTAAAGATAGGGCAATACTACCGATATACATTGCCAACTCAAGCAGTTCTGGACTATTATATCCAGGAACTAAAAGGGAAAGATGGATTACATGGTTTTTTACCTGCAATCAAAATAAGTGATGAGATAGACGCTTCCGTTGCTCTTGGTCCTAATGAGATATGTAAGCACACCCTTTATCGTCAGAATTATGAAATAGTAAATAAAATAAAAGGACATGTTAGTTTTCAAACAAAAGACGATGGTTATATCAGACTCAGGACAAAATATGTTTGTGCATCAGTCTATCAAATTCTGTGCGAAATCGAAAAGTGTCAAGATGATATAGAAAGACAAAGGCCAAATCTTGCGAATTGGAGACACAATTTGTCAAGTATTGAAACAGAGATGTCTTACAAGCAAGTTCCAGTAGAATATTATCAGAAAATGCGTTCTGCGATTGATAGTAGTCACATGTACTTTGAGAGATATAAGGCAATGAGTATTGACGAAGGATTTCGAGATGGTATTTTCAGGAAAGTCACAAACGATATTTCAAAATATTGGACGATATTTGGATTGAATTATACCAAAACAAGTCAGAAGATAGAAGATAAAGCCATCGGCTGTGGAGTTCAGGTTTTTCTTTATACTATTGGATTTCTCATTTTCTGGTTAATAGCATACGCAGCTACACATTGAAGAAATTGGAGTTTATATATAATTCCATAACTAAATTAAGTATACAAATATGTCTTTTATATTAACGATCTTGATTTGTATTATCTTTTTGGCTCTTTATGGCTTAGGCAATTTGGGAATTGCAGCAATGTTTGATAATGATCATAAGGAGGGATGTGGGGCTATCGGTTTCTATATGGTTGTGTTTGTTGTTCTATTACTAATCGTTTATGGATTGAGAGCCTGCGTATCGTAGCACTGATTATTTGAATCAAAGGAACAGGTTCATATATTTTCAAGATTAGCAAAAGAATTTGAAGCAGAAACATCCTCGGCTTCAAATTTGAATTTGTATTTTCTCCATATTACATTTACACCCTGTCCACTCGTGGGCGACTTTTTTCATAGCAAGGCTGCCATTGCACCGAATGCGACGCTTTCAAACGATTTATAGGAAAGGAAGAAACGACCTCATCCCAACTCCGCTAATATATATGTCAAGTCCGTTTTGCATGAAAGGGATTATTCGCAAAGCAGTTGCTTTAGGTCGTAATACATCGGAACGGTGTGGGCCTCATCGCTGATTTCGTTGACGAGCATCTTGAAACCGTTCTTCTCGTAGAACGGTACGGCACAGCGGTAGGCATCGACGGTGAGGAAACGACATGCAGACTGCGACTGCTGAGCTATGAGCATTTGTTTGATGCCAGCCACGAGGCGCGTGCCGATGCCATCATTCTTATGGGTGAGTGATACTGCCAGACGACCAATCTTCACGGCAGGATAGCTGCTGAAATGCTTCTCATGAGGAATAGTGTCGCGGAGTTTTCGCCACAAGTTCTTAGGTACTGTGGAGTTGGAAATCTTGTCGTTCAAAAGGCTGTAGTAAGCGATGGTCTGTTCGTCATCTTCAAGGACGAAAGTATTGGCCAGCATCTGTTGGCGGTAGAAAGAAGCATCGACCGTGAGGAACTCATTAAGGTCGTCGTCCCCGCAGTCGAACGGCTTCAGTGTCTGGATGTCTTCGAGTTTTGACAATCGCATGTCGGATTACATTTGAAAAGTAGCTATGCTTTTCATCCACTCATACGACTGTGCTGCCGTCTTGCGCTCTTTCTGCGATGCCGGCTGCACATGGTTCATGTCGTCAAGGAAGCGCTTAGCGTCCTCACCAAACAGAATGGGGGTTTCTGCAATCTGTCGTGCCATAGTTGTATGCTTTAGAATGTTTTACGACTGCAAATATACACAATTCTCTTTGATTACAAGTCAAAAGTATCTAAATTTCGCTCGGAAAGAGATTAATTCTGTCTTTTTCCCCGCAAAAGCAAGCTTACAAACGAATTATAGGAAGGGAAGATTAGAACAAGTCGGAATGCGTGCCGGTTTGCAGGAACAGCAGCGTCAGCTCCATGTCGTTCTGCTCCCATATCATCAGCCAGTCTGGCTCGATGTGACATTCCCATTGTCCGTTTCTTTTGCCAGAAGGCCTCGCTTCTGACAGCGCTCCAGGTCTTTCTTGAAACGATTAGTGTAGTCAATGCTATACATGACTGCTGCGTATTTTGCTGAATGCTTCCTCACCAAGTATATGCTTGAACATGTCGTCCACGCTGTCGGCATGATACACCCGGCCGTTCTTCACATCGTCCATCGCCTCGCGATAGCCTGCGGTCTTGGTGATGTCATACTCTTTTGGTTTGGCAGGCTTCTGTGTCTTCACGGACGTCACGCCGCGGAGCATCTTGCATGCTTGCTTCACTTTCGCAACAAGGCTCTCGTCGGGAACTTGCAATACAATTGTTGCCATATCTCTATCTTTATCTTGTTTCTGCTTGCAAAGATACAAAGTTTTTCCGAACCCTCGTTGCCTTGCCCTACATTTTTATTATATATAGGGCGAATATGCTCCTTAAAGCCCCCTTACAACAAAAGCGGACAGCCCCGAATGTCGGTAGGCTATCCGCTCACATTAGTTGTTAGTTTAAGTCTCTACTTGCTTTGCAGATAGGCGTGGACTTTCTCTGCTGCCTGAAGGCCCGAAGCAATAGCGCGGACGACGAGGCTGGCGCCATTGGCGGCATCGCCACAGACGAAGACATTCTCGGGGTACTCGGGATGCTCAGGCTTGAGGAAGCCCATCGCCAGCAGGACAAGGTCGGCCTTGATGACGTATTCCGGGTTGTGAGGTTTTAAGGTTGTGAGGTTGTGAGGTGAAACGACCTCTGAACCTGAAAGCGGAGCGACCTCAGAACCTGGAACCTCACGGATTATCTCCTGCACCTTGACACCTGTCACCTTTCCGTTCTCTCCGAGGAACTCCAGGGTGTTGATGTTCCACCTGCGAATGCAACCTTCTTCGTGGCTGCTTGTCGTCTTGAGGATAACCGGCCAGTTGGGCCAAGGCGTGGAGGGATTGTGACCGACAGGCGGCTTGGGCATAATCTCTATCTGCGTGACACTCTTGCAGCCCTGACGATGAGCGGTGCCGATGCAATCGCTTCCCGTGTCGCCGCCACCGATGACGAGGACATCCTTGCCCTTTGCCGTGATGCGTTCATCCCCTGTGAACTCCATGCCGGAAAGGACACGGTTCTGCTGGGAAAGCAGCTCGAGGGCAAGATGTACGCCTTTCAGCTCTCGGCCAGGGACCTTCAAATCTCTTGCGACAGGTGTGCCTGTGGCAAGGACGATGGCCGAGAATTGTTGCTGCGACAGAATCGCAGCGGAAGAAACGGGACAATTATACCTGAACTCAATGCCTTCCTGTTCCATTACGCTGATGCGGCGGTCGATGATTTCCTTGTTCAGCTTGAAGTTGGGGATGCCGTAGCGCAGGAGGCCGCCTGCTGCTTCGTTCTTCTCGAAGACTGTCACCTCGTAGCCCATGTGATTGAGTGCGTTGGCAGCGGCGAGACCCGCCGGACCGCTACCGACGACAGCCACACGATGCCCGTTGCGCCGGGGATGCCTGATGGTCACATATCCCTCCAGGAAGGCTCGCTCGGCAATGGCACATTCATTCTCGCGATTGGTGACAGCCTCGCCCGTCGTATGATAGAGCACACAAGCCTTCTCGCAGAGAGCCGGACAGATGCGACCCGTGAACTCTGGAAAGGGGTTGGTCTTCTTCAGTAACTTATATGCTGTTTCCCATTCGCCGCGATAGAGCGCGTCGTTCCATTCGGGGTCTTTGTTGCCGAGAGGGCAAGCCCAGTGGCAGAAGGGCACGCCGCAGTCCATGCAACGGCTGGCCTGTTCCTGCCGGTCGCGCATGTTGAGCGTCTGCTCCACTTCGCCGAAGTCGTGTATGCGGTCGTGAATTGGTCTGTATCCAGCCTCTTTGCGAGGCACAGTCAGAAATGCTGGGGAAGACCCTCCCCCTGCCCTCCCTTGCAGGGAGGGAGCAGATACTTTTACAGGTTGTATGTCTTTCATTATTATTATTGTTTTCTATTTCTTGTTGGTAATCACCCCCTCCCTACAAGGGAGGGTGAGGGGTGGGTCCTAATAGTCTCTTTGAACTTCTGCAATCTTCTGCGAGAGCTTTGCCATCTGCTCTTCCTGCATGACGCGTTTGTATTCAATGGGCACAATCTGGATGAAGTCCTCGACGTAGCGCCCCCAGTCATCGAGCATTCGTCCTGCCAGGGCAGAACCCGTATGGAGGTAATGCTGACGGATGAGCTCGAGCAGTTCCTTGCGCGAGGCCGTGTCCTCCACAAGGTTTATCTCCACCATATCCATGTTGCAGAAGTAGTCGAAGGTGTGGTCTGGATCATAGACATAAGCCACGCCGCCACTCATGCCTGCTGCGAAGTTCCTGCCCGTCTTTCCGAGGACAACGACACGCCCGCCGGTCATGTATTCGCAACAATGGTCGCCTGCTCCTTCGATGACAGCAATGGCTCCACTGTTTCTCACTGCAAAACGTTCTCCC
The DNA here is from genome assembly GCA_002394305.1 of Prevotellaceae bacterium UBA4336. Lineage (GTDB taxonomy): Bacteria > Bacteroidota > Bacteroidia > Bacteroidales > Bacteroidaceae > Physcousia. Next base: position 9,022 of record DGTM01000071.1, on the reverse strand, counting down.
ACACGACCGTTGACATAAAGCTCGCCGCCCGTAGCGCCATAAAGACCAGTGTTGCCGGCGATGATGTTATCCTTGGCGACAAAGCCGCCGTGTACAGTGGCGTGAGGAGGCAAGATGCTGATGCGTCCTCCGCTCAGTCCTTTGCCGAAATAGTCGTTGGCCTCGCCTTCGAGCCTCAGACTCAGTCCTTTCACGGCAAACGCCCCAAACGACTGCCCTGCCGAGCCCTTGAACTTGATGTTGATGGTTCCGTCAGGCAGCCTGGCCTCACCATACTTCCTGGCAATAACGCCGGAAAGCATCGTACACACAGCTCGGTCCGTGTTCTTGATGGCGTATTCCAGGTTTTGAGGTTTTAGGGGTTCAGGTTTTGAGGTTTCAGGTGAAGTTACCTTATAACCTGAAAGCGGAGCGACCTCAAA
>DGTM01000071.1:3317-8435 GCA_002394305.1 Prevotellaceae bacterium UBA4336 | reverse complement strand
ACCTCAAAACCTGAAAGCGGAGCGACCTCAAAACCAGAAACATCACGGATTATCTCTTCATCTTTGACACCACAGACTTTCGTGAACTCGCTTCTGTCCCAATAGAGGGGGGTGTCTGTGACGGGTTTATAGAGCAGTCGGCTGAAGTCGATGGTCTTCTGTTTTTCTGTTGCATTTGCCGATTGTATCTCTATCAGCTCCGTGTGGCCGATGATGTCCTTCAGCTTGTGTACTCCTATCTCGCTAAGGTACTCGCGTACTTGCTGAGCAAGGTAGGTGAAGAAGTTGACCACATACTCCGACTTGCCCATGAAACGGGCACGAAGACGCTCGTCTTGCGTTGCCACGCCCACAGGACAGGTGTTGGTATTGCACTTGCGCATCATCACACAGCCCAGAACGATGAGCGGCAACGTGCCGAAAGAGAACTCGTCGGCACCAAGCATCGCCATGATGATGACGTCCTTGGCAGTCTTCAACTGGCCGTCAGTCTGCAAGCGAACCTGCCCGCGAAGGCCATTCTTCACAAGCGTCTGCTGTGTCTCAGCAAGGCCAATCTCAGGCGATATGCCTGCAAAGCGCATCGAGCTTGCAGGGCTTGCGCCCGTGCCACCTTCGGCACCACTAATAACGATGAGGTCGGCCTTTGCCTTCGCCACACCAGCAGCAATAGTTCCAACACCGCTTTCGGCAACCAGCTTCACGCTGACGGCAGCCGAAGGATTGATGTTCTTCAGGTCGAAGATAAGTTGCGCAAGATCCTCGATGCTGTAAATGTCGTGATGAGGAGGTGGCGAAATAAGACTGATGCCAGGAATGGCATTACGTGTCTTGGCAATAATCTCGTTCACCTTAAAACCTGGCAACTGTCCGCCTTCGCCAGGCTTTGCACCCTGAGCCACCTTGATCTGAATCTCCTCGGCATTGACAAGGTACTCTGCCGTCACGCCAAAGCGACCTGATGCAATCTGCTTTGTCTTGCTGCTCAGACTTACGCCATCCACTTCCGTATGGTAGCGGGCATTGTCCTCGCCACCTTCGCCCGTGTTGCTTCGCGTGCCAAGTTTGTTCATGGCAAGGGCAAGAGCTTCGTGCGCCTCGATGCTCAAAGCGCCGAAAGACATGGCTCCCGTCACGAAGTGCCGCACAATGCTTTCCACCGGCTCTACCTCTTCGATGGGAATTGGCGTTGCAGCTTTCTTGAATCCGAAGAAGTCACGGATGAAGATAGGCTTCTCTTTCTCATCCACCATCGCCGACCATTCCTTGAACTTCTTGTAAGAGCCAAGTCTTGTTGCAATCTGCAAGTTAGCAATTGTATCGGGGTTCCAAGCATGTAGGATGCCATCTTTGCGCCAAGAGAACTGACCGTTGTTTTTTAGAGTTGACGAGTTCACGAGTTGACGAGTTGACGAGTTGTTACCTTTATCACTCAACTCGTCAACTTGTTTACTTGTCAACTTGTCAACTTCAAATGCCTCATCGTGCAGACGGATCGCGTCACGGGCAATCTCCTTCAGCCCAATGCCGCCAATGGTGCTTACCTCCGTGCCAAAGTACCTTCTGAGCAAATCCTCGCCGAGTCCGATGCTCTCGAATATCTTTGCGCCTCGATATGAGCGTATTGTTGAAATGCCCATCTTGGACATAATCTTCTTCAAGCCCTTATCGACCGCCTTGATATAGTTTGCCTCGGCTGTAGCATATTCTTCCTGAATCTTATGTTTCTTCACAAGGTCGTCCAGAACGGCGAAAGTCATGTAAGGACAAATGGCACTTGCACCATACCCTAACAACAAAGCGGCGTGCATCACTTCGCGAATCTCCCCACTCTCCACGATGAGAGCCGTCTGCACACGCTTGCCGACGGAAATCAAATAGTGATGAACAGCCGAAACAGCCAGTAGCGATGGGATAGCTGCATGTGTCTCATTAATGTCTCTGTCAGAAAGAACGATGTAGTTCACGCCTTCATCTACACTCTGCTCGGCGTCTCTGCATAGGCCTTCAATGGCTGCACGAAGTCCGCTTGCTCCCTTCTGTATCTCGAACAGTAATGCTAGTTTCTTCGTCTTGAAGCCTTTGTACCTTATATTACATAATATGTCGAGCTGCGTGTTCGTGAGTACAGGTTGTGGCAAGCGCACCATCTTGCAGTTCGATGCATCGGGCGTGAGGATGTTCGTGCCAACGGCTCCGATGTACTCCGTCAACGACATCACCAGTTCCTCTCGGATAGGGTCGATGGCGGGGTTCGTGACTTGTGCAAACTGCTGACGAAAGTAGTTGAAGAGAATCTGTGGACGGTCGCTGATGACTGCCAGCGGAGTGTCGTTGCCCATCGCTGCCACAGGTTCCTGTCCAGCCGTTGCCATCGGAATGATGGTGCGGTCAATGTCTTCCTGTCCGAAGCCGAAGGTAATGAGCTTACGTTCATAGTTCGGAACTGAGTTCTCTACATGCCGACCGCTCTTGAGATTCTCCAACTGAATGCGGTTTGCCTGAAGCCATTCGCGATAAGGATGAGCCTTTGCCAACTGTTCCTTTATCTCGCCGTCATAGTAAATTTTGCCTTCCTGCGTGTCAATAAGCAGTATTTTGCCTGGTTGCAGGCGACCTTTGCTGACGACGTCGCTTGGCTCGAAGTCCATCACACCTACTTCCGAAGCCACGACCATCAGGCCTTGCTTCGTAATGGTGTAACGGCTGGGACGCAGACCATTACGGTCGAGCATTCCGCCTGCATAGCGTCCGTCCGAAAAGAGAAGAGCGGCAGGGCCGTCCCACGGTTCCATCAATATAGAATGATATTCGTAGAAGGCCTTGAGGTCCTCGCTTATCGGGTTCTTATCGTTGAAGCTTTCGGGCACGAGTATTGCCATTGCCTGCGGCAAAGAGAGTCCGCTCATCATGAGGAACTCGAAGACATTGTCGAGGCTTGCCGAGTCGCTCATGCCTTCCTGCACGATGGGACGCAAGTCCTTTATGTCGCCCAATGCCTCGCTACCCAGCACGCTTTCCCTTGCCCTCATCCATCCACGGTTGCCTCGAATGGTGTTGATTTCCCCGTTATGTGCCAACAGGCGGAAAGGCTGAGCCAGTTTCCACTTCGGGAAAGTGTTGGTAGAGAAACGGGAATGTACCAAGGCCAGTCCGCTCGTCAGGTATGGACTCGACAGGTCTGGGAAGTATCGGCGCAGTTGCCCTGATGTCAACATACCTTTGTAGATGATGTTCTTGCTCGACAACGAGCAGATGTAGAAGTCAGACCACACAGACCCTCCCCCTTTCCCCTCCCTTGTAGGGCGGGGAGTAGATACTTTTGCCATTGCATCTACTCTGTTCTCTATTCGCTTCCTTATTATATATAATGTGCGCTCAAACAGCGTGTTCTCGTCTTGAAGGTAACTACTCCCCTCTCTCCCCCTAAAGGGGGTCGGGGGGTCTTGGGGTTGGGGGTGGGTCTGCTTCTTCACGAAGATTTGCTTGATGTCCGGCTCCACTTCCCTTGCGGCAATGCCCAATACTTCGGGACAAGTGGGCACAGCCCTGACATGCATCAGCTCCAGTCCTTCGCGCTCTATCTCCTCTGTCATCACAGAGAAAATCTCTTGTTGAGCCTTCTCATCTTTGGGCAGGAAGACAAGTCCTGTGCCATACCTGCCCTTTTCGGGCACAGGGATGCCTTGCAGCAAGATGAATTCATGAGGAATCTGCAACATGATGCCTGCTCCGTCGCCTGTCTTATCACGCGTCTCGGCACCTCTGTGTTCCATGTTCTCCAACACTTTCAATGCGTTGTCAACAAGTTCGTGGCTCTTGCCTCCGTGAATGTGTACCACCATGCCCACGCCGCAGGCATCGTGCTCGTATGCTTCTTGATATAAACCCTTGTTCATATACTATTTGACGATTTACAATTTACAATTTATTTCCTCTAAAGGGGGTTAGGGGGTCTTTACAATTTACTATTTATTCGGCGAAGTGCTTTTTCTGTGTTTTCGTGTGTGCCAAAGGCCGTAAGTCGTACGAAGCCTTCTCCCTGGTCACCAAAGCCTACGCCGGGCGTGCAGACGACATGGGCTGAACGGAGCATCCAGTCGAAGAACTCCCACGACGTCATGCCGTCGGGCGTGCCGACCCATAGGTAAGGTGCATCTATGCCGCCATAGACCTTGAAGCTCATGTCTGTCAATGACGCCCGCATCACGTGCGCATTCTTCATATAATAGGAAATCGTTTCCTTTATCTGAACCTTGCCCTGAGATGTGTAGATGGCTTCCGCCGCCCTTTGGGAGAGGTAGCTCGCGCCATTGAACTTGGTGCATTGACGCCTGTTCCACAACGCATTCAGCGGCATTCTCAAGGTCTTCGGCACAACGGTGTATCCGCATCGGATGCCGGTGAAGCCTGCCGTCTTTGAATAGGAGTGAAACTCTACTGCACACTTGCTTGCTCCAGGTATCTCGTAGATGCTGTGCGGCACGTCTTCGCTCTGGATATAAGCCTCGTAGGCGGCATCATAGAAGATAAGCGCATTCTCGCGAATGGCATAGTCCACCCACGCCTTCAGCTGCGCTTTTGTGAGCGTCGTGCCCGTCGGATTGTTGGGATAGCAGAGGTAGATGACATCGACGTGCCCCTTTGGCAGTTCGGGCACGAAGCCGTTCTCTGGCGTGCAAGGAAGCTTGACGATAGTCCTGCCTGCCATCAGATTGGAGTCCACATAGACTGGATAGACGGGATCAGTGACAGCCACCACACACTTCTCGGAAAGCAGTTCCTGGAAGTTGCCTGTGTCGCTCTTCGCTCCATCACTGACGAATATCTCGTCCGCCTCAACGTCGATGCCGTGTCTGCGGAAGTCATTCTCTACAATTGCTTCGCGCAGGAAGTCATAGCCACGTTCAGGGCCATAGCCGCGGAACGATGCTGCCACAGCCATCTCGTCCACGGCCTTGTGCAGAGCCCCCACAACAGCCGGGGCAAGAGGCTGCGTCACGTCGCCTATTCCCAATGAGATGACGTCCGCCTCCGGATGTTTCTTCTTGTAGTCGTTTACCTTCCGGGCAATCTCTGCAAAGAGATACGACTCAGACAGCTTTAAGTAGTTTTCGC
>DGTM01000071.1:0-3238 GCA_002394305.1 Prevotellaceae bacterium UBA4336 | reverse complement strand
CGTTATTACGACAGTTCTATTTCTCCTTCAAACACGAACTCGGCCGGTCCCGTCAAATAGACGTGATTGTCCTGAAGGCACCATTTAACGTCCAGCGTGCCACCATCCATGAGGATGCGACTCCTTCTTTCTGCACGTCCAGTCAATGCAGCTGCCACAGCCACGGCACAGGCTCCCGTGCCACAAGCTTGGGTGATGCCGCTGCCGCGCTCCCAAACGCGCACTCGAATGCCGTCAGGACGCATTTCGGCAAACTCGATGTTGCAGCGTTCGGGAAACGCGGGATGATGTTCCAGTCCACAGCCTTCCTGCCTGGCGGCATCTATATCTTCAGTGAAAACGACATAGTGGGGGTTGCCCATCGAGACGAACGTTCCCTCCCTGAGACCTGTTCCCTGTGGCAGAAACTGCAAGGGGTTCTCGAAGACAGGCTCGCCCATATCGACCGTGCTGGCATCGACGAGACCATCACGGACACTCAAATGGATTGTTTTTATGCCGGAGAGAGTGAGCAATCTGACTTCCTTGCTGGTCGTCAGTCCCATTTCATATACATACTTCCCCACGCATCGGCTGGCGTTGCCACACATCATGGCCTCCGACCCGTCGGCATTGAAGATGCGCATCGTAAAGTCAGCTTCAGGTATGCGGCTGCGTCCTATCAGTACTAGTCCGTCGGAGCCGATGCCTTTATGCCTGTCGCTCCACCGGCGTGCCAACTCCTCGGGGTCTTCTATATTATATAATAATGTGTCAACATATATATAGTCGTTGCCGGCACCATGCATCTTCGTGAAATGAATCTTATGTTTCATTTTGTATAGAACTTTTTTATTTGACTGACATATTTACTTAACTCAGATGCAAAGGTAAGCATTTTGAAACAAAACAACTTAATTTCGCACACAAAAGCACACTTTAATGATGTTTTAATTGACATATATCAAGTAAAACACATCAAAACATATCTTTCTGACTGTTTATTCTTGTTTAATCGAACATATTGCCATACCTTTGCATCGAAAACATTGCAATGTGTAAGAATGGGACGCTCATTAGTAACATTTATTAAAGTATGAAAAGGATTGAAGCGATCATTAGGAAGACGAAGTTTGAGGATGTCAAGGAAGCGTTGCTTTCGTCGGACATCGACTGGTTTGAGTATCACGACGTGCATGGCATTGGTCAGAGCCGACAAGAGCGTATCTATCGTGGCGTTCAATACTCGACCGACGTTATAGAACGTGTGGCACTGACCATCGTTTGTCGCGACCAGTTTGTCCAACCCACCGTGAAGGTGATCATCGAAACAGCACATACAGGCGAGGTAGGCGACGGCCGCATCTTCGTGAGCGACATGATTGACACATGGAGCATCCGTACCGGCGAACACGGCGACACAGTGCTGAGAGACAAGAAGTGAGACACTCCCTAACCCCTTTAGGGGGGGAAAATAAATTGTAAATCATAAATCGTAAAATCGTAAATTATGAATGACATTGCACTTTCACTCGATACCGTATGGATGCTTCTGGCAGCCATGCTTGTTTTCTGGATGCAGCCGGGCTTTGCCTTATGCGAAGCAGGCTTCACGCGCGGCAAGAACACCGCAAACATTCTGTTCAAGAACTTCGTGGACTTCATGTTCGGCTCGTTGCTGTTCTGGTTCATCGGCTTTGGTTTCATGTTCGGTTCAGACGGCTCGGGCTTCATCGGTATGCCCAACTGGGGCGACCTATCCTTTTATCATGGCGACCTGCCCGTAGAGGGTTTCCTGATGTTCGAGACCGTCTTCTGCGCCACCTCTGCAACAATCGTCAGCGGAGCAATGGCAGAGCGAACCAAGTTCTCGATGTACGTCATCTACAGCGCTGTCATATCTTTGTTCATCTACCCCATTGAGGGACACTGGACTTGGGGCGGCGGTTGGCTTTGTAATGAAGCAGCCGACGGGTTCATGATGCAGACCTTCGATGCCGTCTTCCACGACTTCGCCGGTTCTGCCATTGTTCATAGCGTGGGCGGCGTGCTGGCATTGATAGGAGCAATGGCACTTGGTGCCCGTCGCGGCAAATATGCAAAGGACGGCAGCAGCAGAGCCATTCCCGGCCATTCACTGACGTTGGCTGCCCTCGGAGTATTCATTCTTTGGCTTGGATGGTTCGGCTTCAACCCTGGCTCACAGTTGGCAGCTTCGGGCGAAGTAAACCGCAAGGCCATCTGCCACGTCTTGCTGACCACTAACCTTGCCGCTGCTGCCGGAGGCATAGCGACAATGTTCGTCACATGGCTGAAGTATGGCAAGCCCTCGTTCTCTCTGATGCTCAACGGCGTGCTGGCAGGGCTGGTGGGCATCACGGCAGGTTGCGACCTCGTCTCGCCCGTTGGAGCCGTCGCCATCGGCCTCATCTGCGGCATCGTGCTTGTCTTTTCCATCGAGTTCATCGACCATCAGTTGCACATCGACGACCCTGTTGGTGCCAGTTCCGTACACGGTGTCTGCGGCATCCTCAGCACGTTGCTGACGGGTCTGCTCTCAACGTCGGGCGGCGCTCTGTACGGCGGTGGCTGGGGCTTCTTCTTGGCACAGTGTTTCGGCATCCTTGTCATCGACCTTTGGGCAGCAGTTTGCGGCTTCGCCCTGTTCTACGGAATAAGGAAACTCCATGGCCTTCGAGTCGATGCCCGCATTGAGGACGAAGGACTGGATGTATATGAGCACGGAGAGACATGTTACAATTAAAGAGAAAAACTTCTCGTGAGTAGTTTATTCACGACAAACACACCAAACATAAAAAGCACATGAAAAGATTGATTATGACACTCCTGTTGGCAGCCTGCATGACTGCGGCGGGAGCAAAGGATAAGGTAGGAGCGACGATAGGTTGTGACTTCGTCAGCCAGTACATTTGGCGTGGTCAGAAGCTCGGTAACGTCAGCCTACAGCCCACACTTGGCATCGACTATAAAGGCATAAACCTGAGCAGCTGGGGAAGCGTCGGCTTCGATTCAGACGATGCAAAAGAGCTTGACTTCACGTTGGCCTATGAATTGAAAGGCTTCAACGTGGGCCTGACCGACTACTGGTTCTCTGAAGGCAACTACTTCAACTATAAGGCTCACCAGACAACCCATGTGTGGGAAGCAAACGTCGGCTACGACTTCGGCTTCCTCAGCGTGCAGTGGTTCACGAACTTTGCCGGCAACGACGGTCTGAACCGCAGCGGCAAGCGAGCCT
>DGTM01000023.1 GCA_002394305.1 Prevotellaceae bacterium UBA4336 | reverse complement strand
CAGGTTCACGCCTTCGCCGCTGGAGCCCTGGTTGCCCATCTGTGTGGCAACGCCGGCCTTGGCTGCGAGCTTGGTGAGCAGGCGGGATTCATAGACGGTGCGTGTGAGGGGCTTCTCGCAGTATACGTGCTTGCCTGCTGCCAGGGCTTCTGCGCAGATGATGGCGTGTGTGTGGTCGGCTGTGCCGCAGATGACGGCGTCGGCCTGGTCCAGCAGTTCGGCATACATCTTCCTGTAGTCGTTGTAGATTTTCATGTTGGGGAAGAGTTTCTTGTACTCTTCCAGTACGCCCTTGGCATACTTCTGGTCGACGTCGCACATGCCGATGAACTCGATGTCGTCGTAGATTTCGTCCTTGCCCTTGTAGGTGACGCCGTTGATGTCGGCGTGGCCGCGTCCGCCTACGCCTACGGCGAGGAGCTTGATCTTGCCGGTCTGTACGTTCTTTTTGTTCTTTGCCTTACCGAGTACGTCGGTGGGTGCCATTGCCAGAGCTGCGGTAGCTGCTGTGCCTGCCTTGAGGAAGGACCTTCTTGACATTTCTTTCATAACAGTTGCTTGTTTTGTTAATGGAGTTAAACGTATTGGTTATTTGTTTTGTATTTCTTTGTTCTGTTCGGGTTCGGCATTGATTTCCTGTTCTATTTCGTTCATGCCTTTCTTGAACTGCGATACGCCTTTGCCGAGGCCACGCATGAGTTCGGGAATCTTCTTGCCTCCGAAGAGGAGGAGGATGACGAGGGCGATGATGATGATTTCCTGGCCGCCCAGACTGCCGAGGAATAAGAGCTGATGTGCCATTATGTGAAAGTTTAGGGTTTAGTGTTCAGAGTTTAGTGTTCAGAGTGGTTTGGAGTTTAACGGTTGGTGCAGGGGTCGAGCAGGCCGTAGCCGTTGGTGGCGTGTGCGCGGCGGTAGTGTATCCGCTCCAGCTCCTCGGGTGTGCCTTTTGAGGGGAGGTCGTTCTGGCGTGCGTTGTCGAGCATCTTCCATGCGTATTCGCTGGCGATGGCTGCGTCGCGGAAGCGTGGCAGGTGGTCGGGGCGTATGCCTGTCAGGATGGCTTGGCCCATGAGCTGGCAGAGGCGGTCGATGTTCTTGTCGCCGTAGGGTTTTTCGATGCGCTGTGTGATGTGCTCGCCGTGCATTTCCACGACGGCTGTCTTGAAGTCGTGCGTCATGCGGACGAAGCCGCGGCTGCCGATGAGCTCCATGTAGGAGTTGTGTGTCTGATCCTTGGCGAGCTGCCCGTAGACGAAGCCTTGTGTGATGTCGTAGACGATGCCGTTCTGGAAGGTGCCGTGGCATTGCAGCCACCAGGGGTCCTTGTAGTCCCACATGCGTATGGCCTGTGCGTGTCCGGTCTTGTACTCCGAGTCGGCAAACCATCGGCAGATGTCGACGTAGTGCATGCCGCAGTCGTGGAAGGAGGGTCCTTCGTATTCGTGTCCCTCGCCCGGCGAGAGTCCGGGTGTCATGTGGCAGATGCGTATGATGGCGAGTTCTCCGATTTCTCCGCTGCGTGCGAAGTCCTTGAGTGCTGCGGTGTACCAGGCGTTGCGCAGGTAGAGGTTGACGGTGCAGAACTTGTCGGTGGACTCTTCGAGTCGTACGACGTCCCATTCGTCCTGCAGCTTGTAGGCGATAGGTTTTTCGCAGATGACGTGTTTGCCGGCTCTGATGGCTTTCTCGATGCGGCTGGCGCGTGTGTCGGCCAGAGCAAAAAGGCCTACGCACTGCACTTCGGGGTCGTCGAAGATGTCGCGTTCGTTGGTTGTGAAGATGGCGTCGGGGGCTATCTCGTGCGAGTGTCTGGCTTTCTCGGGGTTGATGTCGCAGGTGTATTTCACGTCCCAATAGTCGCAGGCCACAAGTTCCTTGAGGTGCTTGCGTCCCATCCGTCCGAGTCCGATAATGCCGATTTTGATTCGCTGCATTGCTTGTATTGTGCTTGTGAAAGCGCCTGAATGTGGTTTTTTTGCGCTTTCAGTCTGTAAAGTTACTAATTATTATTTGCTTTAGCAAGGTATTGTGTTCTCTTTTAACCTTTTTTTACATTGGTGGTTCTCCGCAGAGCAAAAAAGCCCACCGTGCTGTGTTGCATGGCAGGCTTTTTTGTGTGTTGGTGGATGGCGAGGTCCGCCGCGTTACTTTCCTCCGCCTTTCCAGAAGTCTTCTTCGGCCTTCTGCTTCTTGATGAATTCGTCGTAAGCCTTGCGAGCCTTGTCGTTGGCGGCCTGGTTAGCTTGTGCCTTCTGGATGTTCTCCTTGAGTCGGGCAGCCGAGCCGCTCACGGTGATGTCGGCCTGGCTGGCTTTGTCGCAGTAGGCTACGGCTTCGCTGTACTGTCCGAGCAGGGCGTAGATGTTAGCCATCTTGAGGTATGCCTTGCCGGTGAGGTCGTCGTTGTAGCTGATGGCCTTTTCTGCGTAGGTCAAGGCACCGGTGTATTGTTTGCTTTTGGTCAGGCCGTTGCAGATGTTCAGGCAGATGGCGCCGCGGCGTGAGTCGCTCGATGCGAGCTCCAGGGCCTTGTTGTAGTATTCGAGCATCTTTTCGAGCTGTCCTTCCTTCTGCGACTTCTGTGCCAGGCCGATGGCGCTGGTGAAGGAGGGCTCCAGGGCGTAGGCGGCTTCGGCGTACTGGTAGTAGATGTCCGAGTCGTCGCAATCGTTGTTCTGCATGATGGTCAGGCTGGAGTTGAGCTTGTTGATGTCGGTCTTGTAGGCGTCGAACTTCTTGGTGTAGATGGCGATGAGCTGTGTGCTGTCGGCTGCTCCGCTCTGCGAGAAGATCTGTTCGATGGCTGCCAGGGGTGCGTCGTAGGTTGCCACGAGCTTCTCGGCCTTGGCGTTGTCGCCGTTGGCCTGTGCTTCCTTAGCCAGCTGGAGCATCTTCTCGCAGGCGTCCTTGCTGTCGAGGTAGTCCTGGAGGTACTGTTCGCGCATTGCGCCGGGGGCTGCCTTGTACATGGCGTCGCTGACCAGGAAGAAGGTCTGGAGGAAGGAGCCTGTGATTTCGCGTCCGCCCTGTTCGTTGACCATCTTGATGGCTTCGGCGAAGTTGGCGTATGCCTTGTTCAGGGTGTATCCGCTGCCTTGCACGTTCGGAGCCGTCCAGTTGTAGTATTCGGCCTTGACGCTGAGCACGTCGCCCAGGGTGCTCTTCGTGTTGGCGAAGGAGTTGAGGACGCTGAGGTTCTTCTGTCGCAGGTCGAAGAGTTCCATCATTTCGTTGAAGTATTTCAGCTTCTTGGCCTGGTCCTGTTCTGTATTAATAAGGTTATAGAACATGAAGGGGCCCTGTGTGTAGATGCCGTTGACGGAGAACGGTGCGTACTGCTTCAGCCACTGGTAGTCGATGTACATGTCGGCGTAGTCCTTGTTGGCGCCTGCCTGCTGGAACATCGTGATGTAGCCTTTGGCGGTCTTGATGCTGTCCTCGTTGTTGCCGGTGGAGTGTGCGATGCGTTCGTCCACGGTGCTGCCTTCGAAATTCTGTGCCATGGCTGTGGCAGACATTGCTGCAAGCACGATGGCTATTGATATTTTTTTCATTGATGTAAGTGTTATTTAGTAATGTTTATAGTGCCGTTTTTGTTCTTTCTGTGTGCAAAGGTACGCATTTATTGTCAAACTGCAAGCAGATGAAGTCTTAATGTAACTTAAAAAGCGCATTTCTTAGGGTTATTCCTCCGCTGCGGGGATTTTCCCTGCGGCACAGCCTGCGGGTTCCTGCCTGTCTCGCGGGGCGCTGTTGTCTCCGGCGGACAATTCCGGAATCCTTTGCCGGCAATTGCTTCGCCCCGCGGTACAAAATCCTCCGCCCCGCGGCACAAAACTTTTTCAGTGGCTTGGAAATATATTTCCGAACCACTGAAATATATTTCCAAGGCTTTGAAATATATTTCCAAGCCGCTGAAAAAGTTTTGCTCCATGCGGCGGGAAACTTCGTCCTGCGGGGCGAAGAAGTTCATTCCCTGCGGCGAAAGATTTTATTTCTGCGCCAATGGCGGCAAAATCGGCAGAAATGTTGTAACTTTGCATCTTGAAACGAGAGAGTAGGGAACAGGAACAAACACGATACATTATATATTATGAAGGAACGTACTCTGAAAGACTGGATCATAGCCACGCGGCCTTGGTCGTTCACCGCATCGCTCATGCCGGTGCTCGTCACGCTGGCCTACCTCTTCCTGCTGCAATGCACGGAGGGAGTTGAGGTCGACTGGGTGGCCGGATGGCTGACGCTGCCGATGATGCTCTTCATGCACGCAGGCGGAAACCTCGTCAGCGACTATTCCGACAACGTGAAGCAAATCGACCTGCCGGGCAGCCTGAACGGCGTGGACCACATCTATTCCGGCAAGTTCACGCCGAAGGAGATTCTCTATTACGGCTGGGCTTTGCTGGCCGTCGGCGCTTTGCTGGGCGTCGGTGTCGTGGCGCTGTCCACAGTCCGGGTGCTCTGGATCGGCGCCCTCGGCATCCTGCTCTCCCTCGTCTACCCGTGGATGAAGGCCCATGCCCTGGGCGACGTCGACATCCTGCTCTGCTTCGCCCTGTTGCCGTCGGTCGGCGTGAGCATGGTAGCCACGTCCCACTATCACCCCGAGACCCTCCTCCTGGCGCTCACCTACGGTACGCTGACCGTTGCCATCCTGCACGCCAACAACACCCGCGACATCCTCAACGACCGCCGGGCGCACCTGCGGACCCTCGCCGGACTGCTGGGCGGCATCCTCTCGCAGGTCCTCTATGTGCAGGAAATCGTCCTGCCCTATCTCCTCGTCTTCCCGTTCGTCCTGATCGAATGGCTGCCCTGGACGATATTCGCCGTGTGGCTCACCGCACCCCTGGCCCTGCGCAACATCTGGCAGATGAAGGATGCCATGCCCGAAGGGGAGCAGGACATCTCCACCCTCGACCAGCGCACCGCCCAGCTGCAAATGGCCTATGCCTTGCTCCTGGCCCTCAGTCTCGTCGTCGGAGGCTGGCTGTTCTGACGAACAGAAAGCGGGGATTCTTATTTTACCGCGAGTTTCGCGAATTGCACGAACAGGCTACGTCCTCCGTCGGCAAGTGATAATTCGTGCAATTCGTGCAATTCGTTGTTAAAATGAAGGACGGAATTATAGTGAAATGAAAGTACGGAACAAATAAAAATGAAAGTCAATAGCACCATCGTCAGCATGCGAAACGTATGGACGGGCATCGCCGTGGCGGCAATGCTCTGGTTCGTGATGTTCTCGCCCCTGACGGCCCCCCGGCTGAACTTCTGGTACGCCATGTCCGCCTCGGCCGTCGTCCTGATAGCCCTCAGCACCCTCTTCCGGCGCGAATGGACGGGCGAGTTCCGTCCCACACCGCTCCGCATCGCCGCCGGCATCGCTGTTGCCGCCGTGCTGTGGGGTGTCTTCTGGCTGGGCGACGTCGTCTCCCAGTGGCTCTTCAGCTTTGCCGGAGCACAGGTGGACGACATCTATGCCATGAAGTCCCAGACCCCTTCGCTGACCATTGCCCTGCTCTTGCTGCTGCTCATCGGTCCGGCGGAGGAAATCTTCTGGCGCGGCTTCGTGCAGAACAGCCTCTCGCGCCGCTGGGGAGCCAATGCCGGGTTCCTGGTCACGACGGCCGTCTACGCCCTGGTGCACGTATGGTCTGGCAACTTCATGCTCGTCATGGCCGCCCTCGTGGTAGGCTTCTGCTGGGGAGCCATCTACCGCTTCCGCCCCGACAGCCTCACCTCCCTCATCATCTCCCACGCCGTCTGGGATGCCTGCGCCTTTGTCCTTTTTCCGTTCCACTGAACGCCGGCCCCTCCCGCGAAATGACAGAAAAACACACGGCAGGCAGTATTTCCTTCCCAAAAATTTGGTGCAATGGAAAAATAGTCTTACCTTTGCACCCGCAAAAACATACAATTAACAGAACCGGCCCCTTATCTGCTTCCCGAAAGTAAAGCGAAAAGGAAGAACGGGGGCACAAAACAAGGAGAAAAACAAAATGAAAAAAGGACTTCACCCCGAGAATTACCGCCCCGTGGTATTCAAGGACATGAGCAACGGCGACATGTTCCTGAGCCGTTCTACAGCCAAGACAAGCGAGACCATCGAGTTCGAAGGCGAGACTTACCCCGTGTTCAAGCTGGAAATCAGTAGCACCTCTCACCCCTTCTACACTGGCAAGAGCAAGCTGGTTGACACCGCAGGCCGCGTAGATAAGTTCATGAGCCGCTACGCTCGCACAAAGAAGTAATCGCCCTAACCACAGCCTCTCCCTGCCAGAAGGGAGCGGATGGAATACGGAAAAGGAACATGCCTCAAACAGCAATAACAAGGAGGTGCAGAAGCATTTGGCTGTCTGCACCTCTTTTGCTTTCCGCAATCATGGCCGGTTGCGGCGACAGTCCCGTACAGGAGTCCGCCATGGCCAGCACCAACGCCAATGCCAACCGCGACGTCACCCTGCCCGTCTATACCGAAACCACGACGCCCGCAGCAGTGAAGGCCAGTGCCGCAGGCGGCTTGGAGATTCCCTCCCTTAGGTCCAGCGACGTGGACGCCTTCATCATCCACACCATCCCTGGCGGCACTCTGACGCAAGGCTCGACGTTAGTCAACTACTGCGTCGGCTACAACACCCAGCTCAAGGCCAGCAGCTGGACGGCTTACAAGTGGTACAACGGCTTTTCCTCGAACGACAACCCCTGGAACCGCAACCGCTGGCGACAGGGCGAGACCTTCAACGGCTACGGCGGCAACGGCGACCCCTTCCAGCCCGACCCCGTGTTGCCAGCTGCCCTGCGCAACAGTTCGGTCGACTACGGCTACCAGCGCGGGCATCTCCTGGGCAGTGCAGACCGCCTCAACTCGAAGGAAGCCAACGGCCAGACCTTCTACATGACGAACGTACACCCGCAGCTGGGCGGCTTCAACGAGCAGGGCATCTGGTGGAACCTGGAGAATTTCCTTCGCAAGACCTACGACACCTCCTCCTTCCGCGACACTCTCTACGTCGTGAAGGGCGGCACCATCTCCACCGGCAATCATACAATGGTCGGCAACGACGGCAAGCTTGTCTGCCCGAAGTACTTCTATATGGCACTCCTGGCATACGCCAAGAAGTACGCCAAGGCCGATGGCGGATACTTTGCCATCGCCTTCTGGATGGAGCATAAGGCAAACTCCGACGCCGTCAGCTCCAAGTACGCCATCACAGTCGACGAACTGGAACAGCGCACCGGCATCGACTTCTTCTGCAACCTGCCCGATGACATCGAAGACGCCGTGGAAAGCCACTTCTATCCCGAGGACTGGAAGCTGAAGTAAAAACCCCCCTCACCCCCTTTCGGGGGGGGAGTTGAAATGAATTAATTCAACTTTCGGAAGTAAAA
>DGTM01000029.1 GCA_002394305.1 Prevotellaceae bacterium UBA4336 | reverse complement strand
ATCCCCATGCTCCTACCCAATTGTGCCGTAGGGAAAGGCGAAGAGCAGCGCGAGGAATGATAGTTTGGAAGGAAGCATGATTTATTCCTTCTTCTTCGCATCGAAGTGGTACGCGAACCTGATGCCGATGTAGTGGTGGCGGAAGTCGTGCCATGATGTGGTCTGCTGGTAGGCGGACTGCTCGCTTTGGCGGCCATCCTCGTTGTTCAGGATGTCGTCGAACTCAAGGGAGAGGTAGGCTTTGTTCTTCAGTATCTTCCAGCCAACGGCTGCATCCCAGACGAGGATGTTGCGGTTCATGCTGCCGACGGTGTAGCCTCGGCTGATGCGCTCGGTGAGGAATGAAGCGAAGATAAAGTTGCCATAGGTGGCCTCGGCCCGGAGACCGAAGTTGTTGTTCCAGTGGGTGGTGTTCTGTTCGGGCGAGGCTGTGTAGCGCAGGCGGTCGGCGCTGATTTCTGCGAAGGCGGAGGCTTTGAGCCAGTCGTAGTCGAGCGAAAGGGTAAGGCTCTCGCGTGGGTTGAGGCTGCTCTGCTGGTTCTCTATGCGTTCGGCTTGCGTAGGCAGGAGCGTAAGGAAGCCGTAGCGCTGACTGCCGTTCATGCGGAAGTTGCTTTCCAGGCGCAGATAGTCGCCGAGGGCTTGGTCGAGGTTCAGGCGGAAGTACCATGAGCGGTTGCCACGGACGTTCACCGGACGGCTGACGTAGACGGCGGTCGCAGGGTCGTAGCTGAGGGCGGTGGTGGTCTCGCGGTCGTCGTGAGTGTAGCCGACGGTGGCGCTGAGCGAGGTCTGGCTGCGGGCGAGCATCATGTTGAAGGTCAGTTTCATGTCATGGGCGTGCGTGTTCTGCAGGTCGGGGTTGCCCTCGGTGATGAAGAGCGGGTCGGTGAGGTCGCGGTAGCCGATGGTCTGGATGATGCCGGGCTGCCGTGTCGTGAAGCTGTAGTTCAGTTCGAAGCCGGCGGTCTTGCTGAGTTTCCAAGTGGCACGCAGGGAAGGGTCGACGAAGACGAGGCGGCGCACGGCGGCTGTGTCGAGCGTGCCTCGCCGGTAGTCCTGGCTCTCGCGCTGCCAGCGAACGGAGACGTCGGGCATGAGCTGTACGGGCATGAGGTTGATGGTCTGTGCGAGTCGCAGGCTATGCTCGTGGCGGATGTAGAGGTTGCGGTAGCTGTTGGCAGCATCGGCTGTGCCGTCGGTCAGGAAGTCGCGGTCGCTGCGGTTGCGGCTGTAGGTCAGCGAGTACTGTGCCTGCATCATCCATTTCTTCGTGAGCCAGCGGGCATGGTGCACCTCGGCATTGACGGAGAACTGCCTTGTGGGTGACGTGTAGGTCTGGATGAGCAGCGAGGAGGTGTAGGCGGGGCTGTGTGCTGTGATGATGCGGTCGGTCCGTCCGTCGGCCTTTTCGTCGCGGTAGTTCAGCTTGAAGCTGGCTCCGAGTGCGCCGTCCTTGACGTAATGCTCCCAGCCTGCTTGGGTGTTGAGGGCGGTTTGGCGGGCGTCGGTGTGGGAGGCGGTGAGCTGCGACATTGTCGCAGCATAGGGGACGTTGGGGGCGAGGGCTTCCTGCTGTTCGGTGGTACGGGTGCTGTTGGAGCGGCTGCTGGTGTGTTCTGCGCTTGCACTCAGCGTGAAGGTGTTCAGCGAGTCGCGTACCCAGCGAAGGTCGGCTTTCAGTCGCGGCTCCAGCTTGTGGCTGTGCTGCCGGTTCTCCGAGGCGGTGCGGGTGGCTACTGTGTTCGGGAAGTAGTTTTCCGTCACCTGGTGGTTGTTTCTGTCGTTGTCGTCGTGTGCAAAGCCGCCGGTTGCGCTGAAGTGGCTCTTCAGGTCGTGCGTTCCCGCCTTGCGCTGCCAGTTGTGCTGCCAGCCTGCCGATGCGCCGTGTTCCTTGCCGAAGCCGTTGCCCATATTGGCCGTGCTCCCGTTCATGTTGCGACGCCAATGCTTGTCGACGTTGTTGGCGTTGGCGAAGACCATCACGGGGTCGGTCTTCGACAGACGGTTCATCAGCAACTCGCCGTCGTAGTACTTCTCGGTCTGGTAGCCAGCCTTTACGTCTCCGTACCAACGGTCGAGGAAGCCGGGCTTGATGGTGAGGTCGAGCACCATGTCCTCCTTGCCGTCGTCCTTGCCCGTGCGTTCGCTTAGCTCCGACTGACGGTTGTATGCCTTGATGTCCTGCACGGCCTCGGCGGGCAACTGCTTCACCAGGGCATCACCGCCGAGGAAGCTCTCGCCGTCCATCGTGATGCGGATGGGTTTGCCGTTCCACGAGAGCCGTCCCTCGCCGTCTGCCTCCACGCCCGGCAACTGCCTGATCAGTTCGTCGAGCCTCGCTCCCTCGTGCAGGTGGAAGGCTTCGGGATGGAAGACAATCGTGTCGCCTCTGACGGTGAAGCGCCGGGCGCGGCCCGTCACCTCCACCATCTTCAGCATCTGCGGCGACATCTTCAGCTCAATCGTCCCTACGTCGAGCGTGTCCTTGCGGCTGTCGCTGAAGGCCAGCACCGGCTTCGACTTCGCGTAGTAGCCCAGCATTGAAGCCTCGATGCTGCCGCGTCCGCTGGCAAAGAGGGAGAAAAAGCCGAGGGAATCGGCTTTCACACTTTCGATGCTGGTGCCGTAGTCGCCAAGCCGCTGAGTCAGCTTCACCGAGGCTTCGGGCAGTGGCTCCTTCGTTTCGGCATCCACCACGCGGCCCTTCACGATGTCGGCCTGAACAGTTGTCTGCTTGCTTACAAAAAGGCACAGCAAGAGCAGGATGCGGAGGTTTCCGCACCGGAAATGACTTGTTCTCATGTTGTATTAAGGATTAGTAGTCGGCGATTATCTGGTCGAAGGCGACGGCGGGGTCGGTGATGCCGAAGCCTTCCTTCTTCAGCTTCTGCTTTCGGTGCTGCACGGCGGAGACGGAAATGAGATAGATGGCGGACAGGGCGGCATTGGAGAGCTGCAGGCGTGCCAGCATGCACAGGCGGATGTCGTCCTCGCTGAACTGCGGGTGCTCCGCTCGCAGGCGGCTGACGAAGTTCCCGTCGGCCGTGTCGAGCGTCATTTCTATCTCGCGCCAGTTGCGGGCGTTGATGACGGTGCGCTTGCCTGCCGTAGGCTCCAGCATGTCGAGGATTTCGCTCTTGTCCATGATGTGGCCGCGCAGCATGGCTATCATGGCATCCTTCTGGCGCAGACGTTCCGCCAGCTGTTCCGCCTCGCGCTGGTGGGCGGTCCGCTCCGCTTCGTGGCGTCGCCGCACGTTGCCAGCCAGCCAGCGGAAGACGAGCAACAGGACGAGCACTGCCAGCACCAGCACGACGATGGCAGCCGTCATCAGCCTTCGCTGCAGCATGGCCGACTTCTTTACGTAGCCAGGCGCAAGGTATGTGTCGCGGTTGACGGAGAAGTTCTGCTCCTCCTGCTTCGTCTCGCTTTCATACGATTGCCGCCAATGATTCGTGCTGTCTTCGTGGTGCTCCTGCTGGGCTTCCTCGTACATGCCGACAGGCACGGTGACCTCTCCGAAGGTGAACGTGGATTTTGATATGCGCAAGGTACATGTGTAGCCAAAGTCGTCGTGGGGCAAAGCCCAGAGCGAGTCGAGGCAGAGAAAGACGCTGTCGCAGACCGCAGGCGAGGGAGGCGCTTCGAGGTGCCGCGCCGCGAGGGCTGCGATGCGTTCCAGCGAGCCGAAGTGGTGCAGGTCGAAGGGAGCGCGGAGGAGCACGGTGTAGCCATAGTCGTTGAGCATCGTCAGCAGCCAGCGCGGCTGGTCGGGCGACAGGCGATAGTGCTCCAAGGCCCGGTGCAGGTAGAACTCGGGGTAAGCCGTATTGTGGAAGGGCAGGCGATTGAAGTACTTGTCGTAGGCGCGGTAGGCCAGGGCGTGGTCCTCGGTCGTTTCGGCACAATGGATGGCCAGGAGGAAGAGCTGGTTGATCTGCACGGGCACGATGCTGTCGTTCTGCCGACGGCTGAGCGCAAAGCAGATACGCCCGAATCGGCGCAAATCGTCTGCGTCGCCGGCGGTTCCTCCGAGGCTCTTCTCTTCATAATAACGGTATATGCGCAGGCGACAGCTGTCATCCGGCACGGCCTGGCCGTCCTTGTCCCGGCTGTCCGACCGGCGTGCGAAGGTCCATGTCTCGGCATCCGACGAGAGGCAGGAGGCTGTGTCGGCGCGGAGCAAGTACCATCGTTCCTCGTACACCAGGGCCCGCAGCAGGTCGTAGAGCATCCGCGAGCTTTCCGTCAGCCGCGTCGTATCGACCTGCTCCAGCAGCCGTTCCGTACTGTCCGCATCCGCGAACACAATGTTCTCTGCCGTCCGGAGCAACCGCTTCTGCGGCAGGTCCCGCAGGCTCCATCCTGTGCCGCCAGCCAAGGCCAGCGCAAGCACCGCAATGAGGATGCCAAATGTCTTTCTTTTCATGCCTTTTTCGGTTTTCTGCTGCAAAGGTACGGCATTTCTGCGGCTTGCACAAGGGATAAGGGTGGAAACCGTTCTTCTACCTGTTGCCTTCTGATATTTAACTGCTTGCAGGCTGATTTTCCACCCTCTTGCCATCCTTTGGCGTGGAAAAGCAGAGAGAAACAAATCAAAAGTTTGCCGGCAGGAGCAAGTAGTTCCAGATATTTTCCGTAACTTTGCAGGCTGAAATATGGAAAAGAATCAGAATTTCTTCACTTATACGCTGCCGCAGGGGTTGCGCATCGTCTGTGCGTCGGGGCAGACGGACGTGGTCTACATGGGCATTGCCGTGGATGCCGGCACGCGACACGAGCTGCCATCGGAGAGCGGCATGGCGCATCTGACCGAACACATGTCGTTCAAGGGCACCGGACGGCGCTCGGCCCGACAGGTCATCTCGTGCCTGGAGGGGGTGGGCGGCGAGCTGAACGCCTTCACGGGCAAGGAGGAGACGGTCTACTACTGCACGGCGCTCCGGCAGCACCTGGCGCGGGCCATCGACCTGCTGCTCGACATTACCCTCTCCAGCACCTACCCGCAGGAGGAGCTGAACCGCGAGGTGGAGGTGGTCATCGACGAGATTGAGAGCTACCGCGACCAGCCTTCGGAACTCATCTACGACGAGTTCGAGAGCCTGATGTTCCCGGGGCATCCGCTCGGGAGGAACATCCTGGGCGATGTCGACACGCTCCGCACCTTCCGCAGCGAGGACATACGGCAGTTCACGCAGCGCCTCTACCATCCAGACCGCATGGTGCTCTATGTGCTGGGCGACGTGAAGCCCGAGCGTGTGGTACGTCTGGCGGAACAGACCTTGGCACGCTATAATCTCAGTACCACCGCAGGAAAACTCCAGTACTCCCACGGTGGTACTGGAGTTTTCCCGCGGGAGTACTGCCACATCACCCGCGAGCGAGGGACGCACCAGGCGCACGTCATCGTCGGGGCACAGGCGTTCGGCGGAGGCGACCCGCGGCACCTGCACATGTTCCTGCTGAGCAATATGCTGGGAGGTCCGGCCATGAGCAGCCGCCTGAACCTTGCCTTGCGCGAAAGGAACGGCTTGGTCTACACCGTAGAGTCGAGCTGCGTGGCCTACACCGACTGCGGCTTGTGGTCGGTGTATTACGGCTGCGACGCCCAGGACCGTGCCCGCTGCCGGCGGCTTGTCGCCCACGAGCTGGAGCGACTGACGGACCATGCGATGCCGCAGCGCACGCTCGACGCGGCACGGCGACAGCTGAAGGGGCAGATAGGCATCTCGTACGACAACTTCGAGAACGTTGCCCTCGGTATGGCGAAGCGCTTTCTGCACTACGGCACCACGCTCTCCCGCGAGGAGTTCTTCGCGCGGCTCGATGCCCTCACGCCCGAGGACCTTCTCTCCACGGCCCAGACCGTCTTCGCTCCCGACCGCCTGCTGACGCTGGAGTACGTCTGAAAAGAGCGCGTGCCGCCTTCCGTTCTGTGGAAAGCGGCACGCGCTTATCTCCGAAGCGGCACGTGCTTATTTTGGAAGCGCCTCGCGCTTATCTCCGAAGCGCCCTGCGCTTATTTTGGAAGCGCCTCGCGCTTATTTGTTACGCGGCAGGCTGTGGGAAGTTGTTCTGCCTTATTTCCCCAACTTCCAAAGCAGGTCGTTCATCTGTCGGAGCAAGGCGGCGGCATCCTTGTCCCCTTCGTATTTGTTGGAACCGAAGTAGCGGAGCATCTCGTCGAGCTGCTTTACCTGCTTCAGATTGAGCTGCGGGCGGAGCAGACGTATCTTCTCGTAGGCCTGGATGCCCTCGACGAGCCGCTCCATGCGGATGCTGCTGCCGCCGGGATAGGCCAGGTAGCAGTCGCCGGAGTACCAGCCCTGCCGGGGGAAGCGGCTGTCCTGGCAGGGTTGCACGGTCCAGCTGTTGTAGGCCCAGCGCAGGTAGCCGTCGTAGCCGCAGGCAGCGGCGTGCAGGCCGAGGTAGGCCGATTCGGCCGGAGGCGAGAAGGTGAAGGTGTTGGGGCGGTCGGGGCCGCAGCAGGTGTAGAACGTTATCTTCTGCCCCTTGGTCTTGCGCTTGGAGAGGGCCTCGCCCTTCAGCATGTTGTACTGGAAGGCTACGCTGAGGTCGTCCACACGGTCGGCAGCCTCGCTCTCCACGCTGTAGTTGGCGGCACCCTCGATCTTGAATCCCGGGTCGGCCTCCTGGATGACGCGCCAGGCGGCCTCCATCTGGTCCTTCGGGCGCTCGTCCATGGCGATATAGGTGCGGCCGAACCAACCTTTCTGGCGGAGGTGACGGCTCAGGTCCTTGAGGAAAGGCACGATGAAGTCGTGGTAAGCCTGTTCGCCGGGCTTGCACGAGAGCCACTGCACGCTGTTCGTGGCGCGGTCGTAGTAGTCGAAGCGGTAGTGCCAGGGCACAAGCGTGTAGCAGTCAATCTGCTCCGTGATGCCACACGACATCATGAACTCCACCCAGCGGTCGAACACCGTGTAGTCGTACTCCCACGTCCCGTCGAGGTTCTTCGTCTTGCCTATCATGCTCTCGAAGGGGTCGAAGGTCTGGCCGTTCCACGGGCGGCTGATGACGGAGCACGTGATGACCTTCTGTCCGGCCTTCGCCAGGAGCTCCATCGTGGGGCGCATCAGGTCGAAGTGCTGCTGGCTCCACAGCGGCACCTCGTAGTAGCGTGCCACGGCATACGGGTTCTGCCAGAGGTCGAGGTGGAAGCTCCACTGGCTCGGCTCGGGCAGCGTGCGGTCGGCAACATGGAGGACGATGGGAAGAGCGGGGAGGGGGCTGACCTTCAGCGTCCCCCGATACGTCCCCGGCTTCGCGTCGGCAGGCACATGGATGTCGAGCCAGAGGGGCCGGGCCGTACGGGCCTCCACCTTCAGCGTCTCGACGGGATCGAGGCGGTCGGCCATGAGGAAGGAGTCTTTCCTGTTGCCGTAGGTCTCGGTCAGCACGTAGCGCACGAAGTACTTCTTGATGGCAGAGGCAGGGATGACGCTTTTGCCGCACCGGAGGTCGCTCACCTCAATCGAGACTTCGCCCAGGTCCACCGGTGTGGCGAGCACAGCCTGAGCCGACACCCTTTCGCCGCGCCAGGCACGCAGCACGGGCGGCTTCTGTGAGGTCTCCGGCACCTGCGAACGCGAGTAGCGCACGTCGGTCGTGCCCCAGCCAAGCACAGGCTGTGCCAGCTGTTGCCAAGCCTCCTGCGGCCCGGGCTTCGGGTCGGCAGGCTCCGTGTTGTTCACCTGTGCACCTGCACCAAGCGCAGCAAAGACAAAAAAGAGGAAAGGAAAGAGGTTCTTCTTCATGATAACAGTTCTTAATTTGAAGGTTTTTGTCTGATTAGTACGTTTTACTGCCACAAATGTACAAATAAATCACGACATGTTTGCCGTTAGGCCAAAAAAATCATACCTTTGCAGGTAGAATTAAATGAGTCGGCCTATGAAGTAACAGCAAAAGAAAGGGGGAGTCACTGCACCGGGTGCAATGCTTCCCGCGGGACAAACAAGCACAACACAAATTCAAATCTACTAACAAACAACGGAGAAGCGCGCCTGAAGTCCCGTTCGCAGTCTTATCGATAACATGAGCTTTCAGCTCTTGTTCTCTCTCTGAAATTCCGCCAAAACATTTCCTACAGAGAACAAGCAGAAGAAGGTTCACGCGTTGGCGTGAACTATATGTGCTTGTTGTAGGAAGGCCTCTTGGCGGAAGCCCCAGAGAAACAAGCCTCGAATGGTTTCACGCCTTTTTCGTTTCTTAAAACAAAGAGACAAATGAAACATTACTATTTCAGGCTCAGGTGCATTCTCCTGTGCCTTTGCCTGCTCACAGGCATCAACGCTTTTGCCTACTACGAGATAGACGGCATTTACTACGCCCTTGGGAACGGGACTGCGGTGGTCAACTCAAAGGAAAGCGGCAGCTACAACTCCTATTCCGGAGATGTTGTGATTCCCGAGACTGTCACCTACCGCGGCGAGACCTATACCGTGGAGACCATCGGCATCCAGGCCTTCAAGGACTGCAGCGGCCTGACCTCCGTCTCTATCCCCAAGACGGTGACCTACATCGGTGCCTATGCCTTCGAGTACTGCACGGCACTTACCAGTGTCAACATCCCCGATGGCGTGTCGTACGTCTTCGACCACGTGTTCTACGGATGCAGCAGCCTGACCTCCATAGCCATTCCCAACAGTGTAAAAAGCATCTCGGAATACGCCTTCTATCAATGCACAAGCCTAACATCGGTTTCCGGGGGCAACAACGTGACCAGCATCGGCGAATGTGCCTTTCAGTTCTGTAGAAGTCTGGAATCCTTCACCATTCCCGAAGGCGTGACACACATCAACGACAATGCCTTCTATGATTGCAAAAGTCTGAACTCCATCGCGATTCCGAACACCGTGAGGTTCCTCGGCAAATATGCCTTTTGCGGCAGCGGCACAACTTCCCTCACCATAGGAAACAGTTTGGAGACAATCATAGATTACACCTTTGCAAGTTGCGAGAACCTGACCTCTGTCGTTATCGGTGACAACGTGACAACTATCGGTACCAATGCCTTCTCCGGCTGCAAATCCCTGGCTTCCATCGATATCCCGGAAAGTGTGACAACAATTGGCAGCTATGCCTTTTATAATAGCGGCCTGACCTCTGTCACTATCCCTAACAGCGTGACAATCATTGACGTTTATGCCTTTCAGAATTGTAAAAGTCTGAAGTCGGTTATCATCGGAGACGGTGTGACGAAAATCGGCGACCAAGCATTCTACAATTGCAACGAGTTGAAGTCCGTCGTCATTGGAAGCAGCGTAACATGCATCGGTTCACAAGCCTTTGATTGTAGCGGTAGATTAAGTTACAGTTCTCTGACAGATGTCTATTGCTATGCGGAAAATACTCCCCCAGAAACATACGGCAATGCGTTTTATAGAAAAACCACAATAGACAACACAAAATACATACCCGCGACACTTCATGTACCCGAGGCCTCTATTGAATCATACCAAAGCCAAACGCCGTGGAATACCTTTGAGGCAATTGTTCAAGCACCAAGCAGAACAGCCCGCATCGACGACATCTGCTACAGCTTCTCGTTCTTCGACCAGAGCGCCAAGGTGATACGCGGCGAATCCAGCTACTCGGGAAATGTCGTTATCCCCGAGACCGTCGTCAGCGAGGAAACTGCCTACACGGTGACCGGCATCGGCAAAAGTGCATTCTCGAATTGCAGCTACCTCTCTTCCGTAACAATCCCCGCGACTGTCATCGACTTCAGCAAAGACGCTTTTCAGAATACCTCGGCTCGCATCCGAGTGAAGGACAAGAGCCTGACGCTCGTGGGACTTTGGAACGCAGGCATTGAGGACAACGTCTACGACACCGACTCGGGAAGCAAGATAAAGCCGTTCAAGCTGGTGGCAGAAGCGACAGCCTCGTCCGTGAGGTTGAACCAGTTCATCGATGTTATCGGCGCCAAGAAGTTGTCGGAGAGCCTGTACATCGACGGCACAGAAACGAACAGCCTCACGTTCTTAGGACTTGACCCGGAAACAGAGGTAGGTGCTAAGCTTGCCGTCGCTTTCCAATATGGCGACAAGGTCTTGACGTTTGAAAAGAAAGAGACCGCCAAGACCGCTACCCTCGAGCTCACCACCAAGCAGCCGAAGGTCATCAACGAAGGCAATGTGATTGTGTCGGCACAGTCGAACCTCGACGACGAAGAGGCAAACGTCGGCTTTGAATGGCGGCGAAACGACTGGACAGACGACTTCGACTCGAAGTCAGGCGTCGCGTATCTCTACGAAGGCACAATGGAAGGATACATCCGCAGCCTCAACAGCAACTATCTTTGGAAGTTCCGTCCCTACTACACCTCAAACGCAGGCAACACCTACTACGGCGAATGGAAAGGCATGGACCCCTCGGACTACTCCTACTTCGAGCCTACTGTCCATACCTACGCCACCATCAGCGTCACCGGCAACCGCGCCGAGGTGAAGGGCTATGCCATGCGCGGCACCGACCGCGTGACGAGCCAGGGCTTCATGTACTGGAAGAACACATCGTCATATTCCTTGCGTAAGAAGGCACCCTCCATCCCGTCGGATGCCGTGACGGTGGAGGTAAGCGGCAACATCATGACGGCTGCTCTGGAAGACCTCGACTACGAGACGACCTACTGTTATGTGGCCTTCGTCAGGACGGAGGAGAACGAGACATTCTTCGGCGAGGTGCAGACGTTCAGCACCAGTTTCGATCCCGACGGCATCGAAGGCGTGAAGGCAGACACGGAGGTGACGGAAGTGGCCCGCTACGACCTGCAGGGACGCAGGCTGTCACAGCCGCAAAATGGCCTGAACATCATCCGCTACTCCGACGGCAGCAGCAGGAAGGTTTGGATTAAGTGAGAGAAGAAACTCTACTTGAAAGTGAATCGAGAGAAGACCGAAGTGGGGAGTATTATTGGAATGAAATATCTGGGCTACTCATTCCGCATTATGCGAGGTGAGTGCCGACTGCCCGTCCATTCCAAGACGTACGACAGACTGCGTAAGAAATTGAAAGAAACTACCATGCGGAGCAATGGAATGGGGTATCGAGCCCGCAAGGAGAAGATGCACCAAATCATCCGCGGATGGATAGAGTACTTTCAGTTGGCAGACATGCAGACGCGACTGAAAGAGATTGATGAATGGCTACGCCGCCGTTACCGCATGTGTATATGGAAGTCCTGGAAGAAAGTCCGCACGAAGGTGAGTAACCTCATCAAGTGTGGCATTGCGGAATGGCAAGCCTATGAATGGGGTAACAGCAGCAAAGGCTATTGGCGAGTGGCAGGTAGTGGAATATTGCATCATGCAATAGGAAATGAAGCGCTGCAAAGGCAAGGCTGGCCATGTCTGATGGACTATCACCGTTTAATAGTCCGCGTGCAACGATAAGGAACCGCCGTATGCCGAACGGCACGTACGGTGGTGTGAGAGGTCGGTAAACGTGAAAGTAGGAGATAAACGCCTACGATTAGCGTTTACCTCCTACTCGATTGTCGGGATTGTTTTGCCGCCAAAGGCTGCGGTTTATGTCAAATTACACCGCAGAAGGCAAGAAAGTTCGCCAATAATTTTGTAGTTTCAGGAGAAAAGGCTTACTTTGCATTTCATAAAACATGAAACATAAAACATGAAATTAGAGAACCCTTTTCCTGAATACGGTTACTTCGGCGCGGAGTACTTCTGCGACCGGGAGCAGGAGACAAAGACATTGACAGAGGCTTTGCGAAATGGCAGCAACGTGATGCTGATGGCGCCTCGTCGCATAGGGAAGACAGGCTTGATACACCATACCTTCGAGCGAATGAAGGCAGAGGACAAGCATGTGCAATGCTTCTACGTTGACATCTTCCCAACGAAGTCGTTCAGCCAGATGGTGAAGTTCGTGGCAAATGCCGTCATGGGCAGGCTTGATACACCGTCGCAGTCGGTTAGGAGGAAGCTCAGCAGTTTCGTAGCTGCGCTGCGTCCAACGATGTCGCCAGACCCCATCAGCGGCCTGCCTACGTTCAGCTTCAATGTGGTGCCGGAGAATGCTCGGGAGACTTTGGAGCAGGTCTTTCAATACATGAAGGAATCCGGACAGCAATGCTACCTTGCCCTCGACGAGTTTCAGCAGGTGAGCACCTACAGCGAGATTGGCGCAGACTCCTTCATCCGTTCCATCATCCAGTTCGTACCGAATGTCCATCTCATCTTCTCCGGCAGTCAGCAGCACCTTCTGGCCGATATGTTCATGTCGCCCAAGCATCCTTTCTTCAACAGCTCGCAAATCATGACCATAGGGGAGATAGATGCAGACAAGTACCGGGAGTTTGCCAATGGCTTCTTCAGAAAGCAGGGGCGCGAGATGCCCGAGGAAGTGTTCACGCTTTTATATAATATGGTGGACGGGCAGACTTGGTATGTCCAGAAGATACTCAACCGCCTCTATCGCTCGCCAAAGGAGGAACTGAGCCAGGAAGCAGTGAACAGGACCGTCGGCATCATTCTGGCTGAACAGGAAATAAACTACCAGAGCAACTACAATCTGCTGACGGAGAATCAGGCTTTGCTACTTTCTGCCATTGCCCGCGAGGGCGTGGTGAGTGCCCCTACTTCGCTCGACTTCATCCTTCGCTATCGTCTGCCTGCTCCAAGCAGCGTGAAGCTTGCGTTAAAGTCTTTGCAGGACAAGGAGTTCGTGTTCCAAACGCAAAAGGGCGAATACATCGTCTATGACCGCTTCTTCGGGATGTGGCTAAAGAGACTTTAGGTACTGCTCGGCGACGGTGCAAAGCTCGTCGTACCACGCCTTGCCGAAGCGACGGATGAGGGGTTCGCGCAGGAACTGGTAGAGGCGGATGCCGCGCTCTGTGCCGAGGCGGATGGCATCCTGGCAGATGTCCCAGCGATGATAGTTGAGGCCGGTGAAAGGGCCCAGCTTCTTCTCGCGGATGGGGTAGAGGTGGCAGCTGATGGGCTTCTGCCTGAGGAGACAGCCATGTGAGCCTCGGAAGGCACAGTTGCCGCCGCAGACGATGCTCGTCACCAGCTCGCCCTCGGGGTCGGGGTAGCAGACGCCTTGGCGGTCGATGACGGCTTGTGCGCCAGCCGGAAGCTGGTGCCACAGGGCATCGAGCTGTGCCTCGATGTCGGCCACTTCGTCGAGGGTGACGGGCGCACCGGCGTCGCCTTCCTCGCAGCAGCGTCCGTGGCAGCGGTCGATGTCGCAGCAGAAGCACTCGGTGAGGATGTCGCTGTGGAGGATGACGTCGCCCACCTCGATGAGGTTACCAAACGATTGGCTCTTGCCCATGTTCGGTGAGGTATTCGTTGCACTTGAGGAAATGTCCGTTGCCCATGAAGCCGCGGAAGGCACTGAGGGGGCTGGGGTGTGCGCTCTGCAGGATGAGGTGTCGACTGCGGTCGATGAGTGCGGCCTTGCGTCCGGCGGGTGCGCCCCAGAGCATGAAGACGAGGTGTTCGCGTCCGCGACTCAGGGCGGCGATGGCGGCGTCGGTGAACGTCTCCCATCCGTGTCCGCTGTGGCTGAAGGCCTGATGCTGGCGGACGGTGAGGCACGTGTTGAGCAGGAAGACGCCCTGTCGTGCCCAGCGCATGAGGTTGCCGGAGGCGGGGATGGGTGCGCCCGTCTCGGCCTGCACCTCCTTGAAGATGTTCTGTAGCGAGGGCGGGAAGGGGATGCCGTCGTTCACGCTGAAGCAGAGTCCGTGCGCCTGTCCGGGTCCGTGATACGGGTCCTGGCCGAGGATGACGACGCGCACCTGGTGGAAGGGCGTCGTATCGAAGGCGTTGAAGATGAGGCTGCCGGGCGGATAGCAGGTGCCGGCGGCGTACTCCTGCCGCACGAACTGCGTCAGCTCGGCGAAGTAAGGCTTGCCGAACTCGGCGGCCAGCTGCTTTCCCCACGAAGGCTCAATGCGGACGGACATTGTGAAAATGAAATAATGAAAGAATGAAATAATGAAATAATGAAAGAATGAAATAATGAAATAATGAAAGAATGAAATAATGAAAGAATGAAGAAATGAAGGAATGAAAAAATGAAAGAGTGAAAGAAGGTTGCTTGCTGCTGCGTTCGCCTTTTTCATTCTTTCATTTTTTCATTCTTTTATTTTTAGTTTATCAGGCACTTGCCGGTCATCTCCTGCGGCTGGGGGAGGCCCATGATGTGCAGGATGCTGGGTGCTACGTCGGCCAGTACGCCGTCCTGGACGGTGACGCCCTGGCGGTCGGTGATGTAGATGAAGGGCACAGGGTTGAGCGAGTGGGCCGTGTTGGGTGTGCCGTCGGGGTTAAGGGCGTTGTCGGCGTTGCCGTGGTCGGCGATGATAATGGCCTCGTAGCCGGTGGCCTTGGCTGCATCGATGACCTCGCCCACGCACTTATCAACGGCCTTCACAGCCTCTTCGATGGCTTCGTAGACACCTGTGTGGCCCACCATGTCGCCGTTGGCGAAGTTGACCACGATGAAGTCGAACTTGTCCTGCCGGATGGCTTCCACGAGCTTGTCCTTCACCTCGTAGGCGCTCATCTCGGGCTTGAGGTCGTAGGTGGCGACTTTGGGGCTGGCAACGAGGATGCGTTCCTCGCCCTCGTAGGGGGCTTCGCGACCGCCGTTGAAGAAGAAGGTGACGTGTGCGTATTTCTCCGTCTCAGCCGTGTGGAGCTGCTTGAGGCCCTGCTGACTGAGGTATTCGCCCAGGGTGTTCTCGACGTTCTCCTTGGGGAAGAGGATGTGGAGGCCCTGGAAGGAGGCGTCGTAGGGCGTCATGCAGTAGTACTGCAGGCCGGGGATGGTGTGCATTCCCTGCTCGGGCATGTCCTGCTGTGTGAGGACGATGGTGAGCTCCTTGGCGCGGTCGTTGCGGTAGTTGAAGAAGATGATGACGTCGCCCTCCTTGATGGTGCCGTCGACGGTCGCGTTGTTGATGGGCTTGATGAACTCGTCGGTGACGCCTTCGTCGTAGCTTTCCTGCATGGCTTCCAGGAGGTCTTTGGCCTGTTTGCCTTCGGCGCTGACGAGCAGGTCGTAGGCTATCTTGATGCGTTCCCAGCGCTTGTCGCGGTCCATGGCGTAGAAGCGGCCTATGATGCTGGCGATGTCGGCATTGCCGGCTTCCTGACATTTCTGCAGCACTTCTCCGATGAAGCCCTTGCCGCTCTTGGGGTCGGTGTCGCGTCCGTCCATGAAGCAGTGCACGAAGGTGTTCTTCACGCCGTATTCCTTGCCGATTTCGATGAGTTTGAAGAGGTGGTCGAGCGAGGAGTGCACGCCGCCGTTGGAGGTGAGGCCCATGAGGTGGACGTTCTTGCCTGTGGTCTTGGCGTACTCGTATGCGCTGATGATTTCGGGGTTGCGGAGGATGCTGCCGTCGGCACAGGCGCGGTTGATTTTCACGAGGTCCTGATAGACGATGCGTCCGGCGCCGATGTTGAGGTGGCCCACCTCGGAGTTGCCCATCTGTCCGTCGGGCAGACCCACGTTCTCGCCGCAGGCCAGCAGCTGGCTGTGGGGATAAGTGGCATTAATCTTGTCGAGGTTGGGAGTAGGAGTGTTGTAGATGACGTCGCCCTTGCCGCGGTTGCCTATGCCCCAGCCGTCAAGGATCATCAAGAGTGCTTTCTTTGCCATAATGTTATTTACTATTTAATGATTTACGATTTACTGTCTGTTCCCGCCCCTTCTCCAAACCTCTCGTCCGAGGAGGAGAGGCTTCGCGGCGGGACTTTGCGGGTGCAAAGTTACGAAGAAAAAGTGAAATGTGAAGGGTGATAAGGGAAAAATGTGTCGTTTCTGCCTGACCTTTGTGTTCTTCGAGTGTTTCCTGTCCCCTTTATGCCAGCGGGAAGCGACGGACGCACCTGAAAGTCATGCCGTCCGGCAGGCAGTCGGGCGTGGCCCTTGAACTGCGTCATGTGTGGCTTGCAATCAGGGCGGAAAATGTTTTGCCTTGAGGCAATAAGATCCTTGCCTCGTGGCAACAACTTCTCATCTCCACGACATAAAACTTTTTCCGTGGCTTGGAAATACATTTCAGTGCCTTTGAAATATATTTCAGTGGTTCGGAAATCTATTTCCAAGCTACTGAAATAGTTTTGTGCCACGCCGAGCGGAAAATATCGGCACGCCGGGCAGAATTTGTGAACAAGCCGAGCAGAATTTTTCGGCCTGTCTTGCGGAATTTGCCGACCTGCAGGACTAACGGTTCAGGTTCATATAGAAGACCTTGTCGTTGTGGATTCGCTTCACGGCCCACCAGTTGCATGGGACGGCAGAACGTGGTGCATCGGCAGATTTGAGTTCAAGGATATAGAGCGTTTCGCTGAACATTTGAACTTTCAGGTCATAAAGTTTCCGACGTCTTTGCCTATCAAAGATACTGAAGGCTTGCATACAATAAAACTTCCACTTCCCTCCGGGATAGAACGATGCCAAGGTAGCTCCCTTGATGGGTCGTTCGGTAATCAGTGCCGTCATGCGCTTGTTAAGTTCTGCCGACAGTTCTTCGCTGCGGCCTTCTCTTTTGAGGGAAATAGCGTAGAGCGTGCCTGTAATCTTTGCCGCAGCCAATGAGTCTGCACCAGTGCCTTGGTATCGAAGGATGAGCTGTTCGTCCTTGAAGTCGGTGAAGGGCACGCCTTCGTCCCATTCGTAGCAGATGTCGTAGGTCGTCACATTCTTCTGTTCGGCAAGGAACTTCTGCAGGACGGCCTGTATGGGCGTGGGGTCGCAGGGAGCAGACAGATGCTTGGCATACTTCATTGTTGTATGAGATAGGCTAACGATTTCCTCCTGTTGCTTGTTCTTAAACCACTTGAAGCTGAGCAGTTCCAGAGGCTTGGAGTGCATGGTGATGCTGTAGTCGAGCGAGTCGCCTTCCCAGTAGCGATAGCTCTTCTCGGCTTCCCTGCAAAGTTTGTCGAGCAGGGCGGGCGTCTTGTCAGCCAGAAAGAGGAGGCTGCTCTGCTGCACATAGCTGTTCCCCCTATTAGAGATATAGTGGAACCAACGCTCGTCCTGGTAAGTGGAGTCGCCACTGCAGATGATGTAGCGATACACCTGGTCGCCCCTGTCTATCAGGCTGTCCATCAGTTCGCCCACGGACTCAAGCTGTCTGTCGGGCTTCATCTGCTTGCACGATGCAAGGCTAAGGGCGACGAGCCCTATATATATAATAATGTAGATGCGTTTCATAGTGTGTGTCTTATTGCTTATTGACTGTTGTATATTCCCGGACGTAGGCGGCAAGCCTTTCGCCCTTTTCCTTTATCTCTTGCTGGTGTGCGAGCTGGGCCTCCAAAGAGAAAGCCCCCTCCCCCAACCCCTCTCCCGAGGAGGAGGGGAGTTCTGCGGCAGAAAGCCTCCCTTCTCGGGGGGAGGTTTGGACGGGGGCTTTTGGCGGCATGAGTAACACGGCGACGATGCCAGCGGCACAGGCTGCGGTAGCCAGCGGCCAGAGGCGAACCGTGCGACGTGGCGGTTCGGCCAGCCGTTCGAACTCTTCCGTGAGGTCGGCCTCGAAGAGGTCGATGTCTTCGGCTGTCTGGTGTATCAGTTCCTTGTCAATCATCGTTGTTTATCTTTAGGAAAGTGAGTAATCGTTTCTTAGCCTGCCAGAGCATGGTGCTTGCCGTGCGCTTCGAGACGCCAACCTGCTGTGCCATCTCCTCGATGCTCAGTTCTTCGCTCTTCATGCGGATGAACCTTTGCTCGGAAGGGGTCAGTCTGGCGATGGCCCTGTCCAGCCTCTCCTGCTGTTCCTTGTGGAGAAGCGGGGCATCGGCGACCTCCCCCGTCCCCTCCAAAGAAGGGGATGGGTGGAGGCTTCTTCGCCACACGCTGACGCAGAGGTTCTTCGTGGCCTTGATGAGCAAGGCTTCCGTGTTGTCGCCCTCGCGCCAACCGCGTTCCAGCATGCGCAAACAGACCTCCTGCACCACGTCCTCGGCATCTTCTTTGCCAGGGAAGAAGCGCATGGCCGTGGCCATCATCTTGGGTCGTGCTTGAAGCAGCGTGTGCTCGAATTCTGTCTGTGTCATCTACCCATATAACGCACGACAGTCCGAAATGTCAAGTAGGGATGCGAAAGAATTTTTCCCCTGCGTTGCCAAGTAGAAAGGAAAGGTAAGAGTAACAGGGAAAGAGGATTATCCTTTTATGACTAAGTTCGTCTCTTCTGGAGACAAACCATACATTTCTGCCAGGACAATGTCGATTTTTCTCTCTGCCTCCTTTTCTCCTGTCAAGGCACAGAGGGCCAGAGACTCGATTTTGCTGATTTGCTCCTCCGTAGGGTGCTCTATTATAGGTATCATCTTCACGAACTGAGGCTTGTATTCATAATAGCCACCGTTGCGCATCACGGCTATTGTTTGCATAAAGAAGTCTGCCAAACGGGAGTTCAGCACAGCCAACAAGTATTTCGTTCCCGGTGTGACCATTACAGCGGGGGCGTTGATGTGCATCTCTTCGGGCATCCATGTGCATGAGGCTTGGTTGTTGAGGTTGCCCCAGGCAATCTTCGTTTTCTTGAACTCCTGATGGAAGGCGATGCTGTCGGATGTCTCAAACCATTTGTGAGAAGTCTTTTTGCGCGACTTGATAGGCCGTCCGCTTGAATCCTTCAGTTCACGGCCATCCATGACTATGCGCTTGCCTGTTTGCTCCAGAAACAGCCTCCCAAATTCCAGCATCTTTGCCTTGTCGTTAGCTATGTCTGAATGTCCTTCTTGGATTAACCAATCCTTTGAATACAACAGAAGGTGATTCTTTAATGTAGGGTATATCTCTATATTTATATGTAGTGATGGGTAGAAACCTATAACCCATTTGTCAGCCCACTGATGTTTATAACGGTGAATGTCGCAACCTTCTATGAAGGGATGCAACACAGCTTCCGTACGCTGCCTTTCCCCTTCGGACTTACATTCTGCAAGTATATGCTCGCGTTGGGCCGTACTAATGATAAAAGCATTGTTGCGGCCGGTCTTGACGCCATATCTTACTGTTGCTTCTTCCCACTGCCCCAAAGGCTTCCCCTTCTCAAGCATCTTCTGCATGATGGCTCGTTTCTCGTCGGGCAGGATAAGCCATTGCTGGTCTTCTGCAAAATGGCAGAACAACTGGTTTTCCTCTACGAACATGGATATGTTCTTTACATCATTCACCTCTTTCCCTTCCGTAGTGGCGCACAGGGTGGATGCCTCGCCACAAGATTGATTGCGTGCCATGAGGATGCTGTTCACCACGGTGGCACGTTTGAAGAGGTTCAGGCCGGGGAAGTCCAACAGCAGCAGTGGCTGGGAGTTCTTGCAGAGGAAGTTGCGCAGGCCTTTGGCGGCATCGTTGCGCAGCCATTTGTCGGAGGTGATGAAGCAGAACAAGCCTCCACTGCGAAGCAGTTGAAGTGCCCGTTCATAGAAGAGAAAATAGATGTCGCCTTTACTGTTGAAAGTCTGATAGCCTCGCCCCCGATAGCGTTTGCGCAGGCGTCCGCCATCCGCCCCAAGCCCGATATAAGGTGGATTGCCTACAAGTATGTCGAAGCCCAGAAAGTTCCCGTCATCGTCGAGCAGTTCGGGGAACTCCAACATCCATTCCAGATAGTTCTGCTCCGTGTCCTTCTTTTCCATTCGGGCTATCTCGAAGTCCAGGAAGTCGGATTGGATGTATGAGCGAAGTTCGCGCTTCACATCGTTCAACTTGCTCTGTATCTCATGTCTGCCACGATGTCCGCTTCCTTTCTTGTAGGCATCTGTCAGGTCCTTATACTCGCCGGTTATCTCGCGGACGGGTTTAGAGGCAAAGGTCCCGGAGCTTGTCTTGACTTTCACCTCGATGTGCGACATCAGTGCGTCGCCTTGCTTGATGTTGATGTCGATGTTGGGCAGGGTCTGAAGCTGTCCGTTATCATAGTAGGCGTTCTTCAGGAGCTCTATCCAAAGGCGCAAGCGACATATGTCAACACTCTTCGGGTTAATATCCACACCATAGAGGCATCCGCTGATGATGCGACGCTTTTCCTCGAAAAGTGTGCGCTGGAGGGCAGATGCTTCTATGTTGTTTCTGTCATAGACAAATGGCTTTTGATACTCTTTGTCTGCGATGACAAGTTCGTCATCCCTGATATCAATCGACCATCCTTTTACTCGTTCATTGGCATA
Source organism: Prevotellaceae bacterium UBA4336 (assembly GCA_002394305.1). GTDB lineage: Bacteria > Bacteroidota > Bacteroidia > Bacteroidales > Bacteroidaceae > Physcousia. The sequence continues at coordinate 16,722 of DGTM01000029.1, read as the reverse complement.
ACCTTCTGCACCATCTGAATAGCAGAGTATGTGCAGTCTTTGCTTGACGGCAATCATCTCGTTCAGTGCCGAAACGAGGAAGTGTCCGCTACCCACCGAAGGGTCGCAAATGCGGATGCTGTCAATGGCTTTATTTGCTTGCATGCGGACATCTGAATTGTGGTAGTCCAGGTGCTCCACTATTTCATCTATCGTTTCGCATTTCCAGCCGAACGCCTCATTCATCCGTGCCACGACAGCCCGTTCTATCGTCTCGCGGCACATATACTCGCAGATATAGCCTGGTGTGAAGTATGCACCCTCCTTATATCCGTTTATTTTCTCAAAAATAAGTCCGAGCACAGAGGCATCAATCAGGGTCTTTTGCTCCTCGTTCTCTTCCTGCTCATCACGCTCGTAAGTTCCGAAGTCGTAGGCTTCCAAGAATCGGAGCAAGTACTCCAAGGAACCCAGAGTTCCCCTCAAGGTCTTTCCGTTTTCGTCCTTCAACACGGTAGCCGAATAAACGTTGATGCTGCCATGAGGGAGAGCATTGATGGTAAAGTACTGTTTCTCAAGTTCCGACACTTCAAACAATGCACTGTTCAGGTAGGGGATGAGGTCGTAGCGGCTGCCAATCCTTGCATCACGTTCTTTCTCTGTTTTGCTGAGCACCTTGAAGAACAGGTCGAACAGGTCATGGTAGCTGCTAACTACAGAAGGTTCTGTCCCTGATGGAGACAAGAACTTATACTGTTCGCTGCCACCATTGAAGTTGACCAACTGTGTTTCCAGCAGCTTCAGGAAAAGGATGCGGTTAATCCATGAGATAACAAGTCCGATAGCAACATCGTAAAGTTCGACGTCATCGACTCCAAGTTCCGTCAAATGCCATATCGTCTGCTCCAGCAAAGAATAATGCTGACGTTCCTTCTCAGGCAAACGCTGGATGACATCCAACTGTCCGACACGTTTTTCTTCCACCCCCATCAAGTAGAGCAGCTCGTTGTAGAACTTTGTATCCAGATGGTTATGGTCGAAATCGTATGGCAGCATACAAAGGTGAGTGGGCGAGAAGAACTTGCACAGAGCCTCGAAGCTACGCTTTTGTAGTACGGTACTTTCGCCAAGTTGATTGGCAAACCTGCGTAAATCAAAATAGACGTAGCTGAAGGTGTCCTGTACTTTCCTCACCTCAGGTGCTATTACTTCATGATATATCTCGTCGCGAGTCTTTTTCTCACGTTCATACTGTTTTATCCTGTTCCATAGATTGCGGTTTGTTCCAAAGCAGTTGTAGAACTGTTTTCGTTCGAAGACATACCACTGGGTACCGTTAGTAACGGCCAGGTGCTTTATTTCCCGGTTGTCGCACTCCTTTTCCTCCTTCAGGTAATAGAGAACAAGCTGGCAGAACCCTTTTCGGTCGAAGTTACCATCTTTTGGCATATCCAAGGAATTGCCAGGTGCCTTCATCTCCATCAAAATCCAAGGATGCCGGCTGTCGGGGCCGAAAATGGCTTGGTCAACCTTCCCGCTTGTGTTCACCTGATAAGGTTCGTCATAAAACGAGTGGGTCAGAAAGTCGCGAATCCATATCTTGTTGTGCTCCTCGTCCTCATTGGCATCAAGCTTCAAAAGCAATGTTTGCAATGCCTTACGGAAGCGCTCTTTTGTTTCCTGCGATTCATGGTTACGAAGGAAACTGCGATTGAGAACCCGGTCTGGTTTTAGTTCAACAGCCATCGTCGTTTTCTTTAGGAATTGTTTTGAAGGATTACCTTGTCGTTTTCTGGCAAGCTGTGTTTCCCGGAACAAAGGTACAATAAATAATTCACATACGAAGGGTAAAGGGAGAAAAATTGTTCTCTTAACTAAATTATGTCTGATGAAGTTAACTTAGATTAAAGCCACGGGGGGCTGTCACTTTTCCGCTGTATAGAAGTTGATGAGCCGCCGCAAGGCCTGCTGACAGACGGGGCAGAAGTCGGGTTCCTCGTTGGTGCGCATGCGGCAGTTCTCCTGACCTCGCCAGACACCTTTCGACAGATATCCGCCGCCTTCGATGAGGCCGGCACGCCCTTCGTCGATGAGGTTCTGCCACTTGCCGCTGAAGTCGTGCTTCGTGGTGAGGTTCGGCTCCCACGGCTCCGTGTCGGAGAAGTACATGGGGTCGTCGTTGCCGTATGGATATTCATCGCCCAAGCCGCCGAAAGAGTGACCGAACTCATGGACAACGACCGGCTCGAACTGCTTTCCGCCGGTGTAGCTCAAGTTGTAGGAGTTGTAGATGCCTCCGCCGCCGTAGTGCGAGGTGTTCGCCAGGATGATGATGTGCTCGTAGGGTGTGCCGGCCAGCAGGTCGTGGAGCCGCTTCAGGTGGAGCGTCGTGAGGTAGCGCTGGCTGTAGAAGGTGTCGAAGTGCGAGCCGAGGGCCGTGTCCAGCCAGAGGCCCTTCCCCGGGTCGCTCACGCCGCTGTCGGCCGAAGGTGTCAGCAGGGCGACGATGTTGAAGCGGTGGCGCTGACTCTTGAAAGGCTCGTGCCGGAAGAGGGCTTCCATGGCCGTGCGGCAATGGTCGAGGAAGGAAGTCATCTCGCCCGTCGTGTAGCCCTCGGGCACGTAGGCGATGTGGATGCACCGGGTGGTGTCGATGGCCTGTTGCAGGGTAACGTAGGGCGATACGCTTCGCTCTCCCTTCCTGCTGATGAGGATGTCGGTCGGGACGACGGTATGCGTCAGGGAAGCCTGCACATGGTTGTGGAAGTCCAGCAGCTCCACCGTCACGTCGACCATGTCGCGCGGGAAGGGTACGAGGAAGACGTTCTCGAACGAGCGCCGCACATGCTTGGCTTCGTTCGTGGCGAGCCATTCCTGGAAGAGCGTGGAGAAGGCGTGTCGGTAGATGACCTGCTGCGAGCGGTGCGCCCGGACCGTAATTTGTCCGTTGCCAGCCAAGGGCAGCTCGGCCAGCCGTGTGCGCCGTCCGTACCATCGCGGCATCGCGCTGAGCTGGTCGAGGTAGAGTTCCTGCTTCAGGGCATCGCCCGCAAAGACGTAGTCGAGCCGAAGGGTGCGGTCCTCGAACCACTCCCCGAAAGTCTGTGCCTTAGCTGTCAGTCCGCACCAGAGCAGCAGCAGTCCTGCCGCCAAGCGTTGTATTCCCATTGTCTTCATGATTTACTTGAGGACGCTCTTGCCTTTCGTGACGTAGATGCCGCCCTTAACGGGAAAAGGGACGCGACCACCTCCCAAGTCGTACCAAGAGGCCCCCTCATTGTTCACTTTTAACTTTTCACTTTTCACTTCCTCGATGCCTGTTGGGTCGGTATAGGTAAGGATGGCCGAGAAGGCAGGTGCTTCGTCCGTCTTCTGGAAGGTGCCAACGATGGAATAATAAGAATGTTGTCCATCAATCCTGTAGGATGCGTCTTGAGTATATTCATCCACTGGAGAATCCCTTGTCACACGTACATGTTCCAGAATGATAGGCGAGGGCAGAGCGTCTGTGGGACGAATGCGAAAAGGCCAACCGGCTTCTATTACATTAGACGATATGTATTGTGGATGAGACTCGTGTGATGTTTCTTGTCCTTCTTCAACTCCGCCATAATACCCAAGGGGTTCTAAGAATTCCACCTTTGTTCCTTTGCCGAAGATGGTCTCGATGTCGTTGGCGTTCAGCGAGAAGGGCAGGCACACCCATTGCCACTCGCCGTTTGTGAACGTCTTGTTAAGTATTACCTTATTATTATACGCGCGCGGGACAATGACGTTCTCATCAGAGTTCTCGTCGTAGGCGACGGGCAGGTCGCTCACCTTCCACGTGCGGACGAGGTCAACGTAGAACTTGCCGTGGTTGGCTCCGGCCGTCTTGTTGCTCTCCAGGCCGTAGCCGCTCTTGATGCCGATCTCCAGGTCTTCGCCTTCGCCCACCTCGATGTCAAGCGCCATGTCGTTGACGCGCCCCGTCGTCGTGTTGGCCGAGAGTCCGGCAAAGGTAGCCGTCTCGCCCTCCGTCAGCACACTGGCCGGGTACTTGCTCTCCACGCCGTAGTACTGCACCGAGCAGGACCCCCCGCCCCCCTTTTGGGGGAGAGTCTGTCCGTAGAGGCGCGTGATGCCGAGTTTCGACTGGTACTGCCACATGCGGGCGTTCACCTCGTAGATGCCCGGGGTGAGCTTCTCGGCGGGTATTGTCTGGTAAAGCCGGAAGTCGTTGGGGATGACGCCCGACGTACTGGCAACGTAGCCCGCCCACTTCCACTCGAGGTTCGTGCCGTCGCTGACGCCGCCATAGTTGTCCGTCCAGGCGTTGCTCTGCCAGCCCAGGATGGGACCGTTGCCTGCCTCGTTGACCGTAGTCTTCACGTTCCAGTCGTACGTCACGCCCTTGGGGTTCTTCTCGAAGTCGTAGTTGACGAGCACCTGGTCGCAGAACTCGTCTTGCGAGAGCGGCTGCTGCGTCACCTTCTCCACGTGGAAGTCGTCCACCATGAAGTAGCCTGCGCCGTTCTTGTCGCTCGCCTGGTTGGCGCTGCTCGTGCGGATGCCCAGCATGAGGCCGTCGCCGTCCTGAAGCGTCACGTAGACCACCATGCGCTGCATGTTCTGCGCAGCGGTGAAGCCACCTGCGTGACGGGCGAACGTTGTGCGGTAGTCGGTGTAGGTCAGGTTGTCGTAGCCCTGCGTGCCGTTGCGGTAGTAGGGCTCGTTTGTCCAGTACTGGACAGAAGCCCCCTCTCCGCTCCCCCTTTTGGGGAGTGCCTCATCTTCGCCAAGACTCCCCTCCTCCTTGAGGTCGGGGGTGGGGGCTGCAAACAGGCATGCTGTGCCGTAGAAGTCCTTCTCCACCCACATGCGGCAGCTGACCTTGTAGATGCCGGCGCCCAGCTTCTCGGCAGGCACCTGCTGGTAGAGGTGGAGCGGCGTGGTGATGGTGCTGTTCTGGGCTGGCTTGCAGACGTAGGCCTGCTGCCCGTCCTTGTTCCTGGCCGTCTTGTTCATGCTGCGCTGCAGGGTTGTGCCTGCAGGCGACTCCAGCCATCCCGTCGGCGGCTGGGTGTTCTTCGTGAAGCTCTGCTCAAAGGAGGGATTCGTCAGGACGCGGCTCGTGATATCAACTGCAACGCTGTTCATCACCTCCACGGGGGCAGGGGAAGGGGTGTCGATGTCGAGGCCGTTCTCCAGCTGTGCGATGCAGCGCGACGGGTCCACGCTTTGCACGCAGCCGTCGTGCTCGTCGATGGCTTGCACGGCTGCCAGGGCTGTCGTCTCGCCCAGCACCATATAGACAGGCTCCATGCGGATGCTGCCGTAGGCGATGTGCGAGGCGGAGAGGCAGACGGGCACTAGGACGTTGCGTGCCTCGTTCTCCTTGGGCGTCACGGCTCGGTAGCTGATGTTGTACGGCCCCTTCGTCAGGTGTCGCTGCACGTCGCCTTCGTTCTTCACCTGTCCGTTGACGACGTAGCGGCCGCAGTTGTGCGAGTCCATCGTATAGGCTCCCCAGGCAATCGGGTCGTTGGCCACCTTGTTCTTGAGGCAGTAGTCCTCGGTCATCACCATGCGGCCGAGCATTCGCCTGGCCTCGCGGATGTAGAGCTGCGGCGTGAAGTTCTCGTTGTCCTCGTACTCGTCGAGCGGATAGCCCCACTGGTTGTACTCGTCGCGTATGTTCTTCGGTACGCGCGGGTCGGTCCAGAGGATGTAGAGGAGGCCCTTGGTGTAGTCCTCGTGCAGCTTGGCGATGGAGTCGCGCTGCTCGTAGGTGGCCTCGGGATAGTCCCAGCTGTAGCCGATCATGTCGGTGGAGAAGGCGCCGTTGTTGTTGTTGTCCGTCTTGTAGGCGTTCCAGGAGTTGGGGCCCGATGCGTCCTTCATGTACGTCCACTTGATGCAGTCGCCGTAGCCGCTCCAGCCTTTCTTCGCCATCCAACGGAACAGCAGCTCGTACTTCTGGGGGTCGTAGTTGTCGGGCACCTCGGCTGTGACGGGACGGAAGGGCTTCGTCTTGGTGAGCGTCAGGCGGTAGTTGTAGGCCTGGATGTGGTTGTCGCCAGTGCCTTTGGCCGGCATCGGGTCGGGCATGATGCCCCAGAGCAGGCCGCTCGACGGGTCGCCGGGGATGACGTAGGGGTCCACGCCGTCGCAGAACTGGTGCTTGTTCAGGCACTGTGCCCCGTTCTCAGGCTCGCCGTACTGTGAGGCGGGCTCCCGGCCCACGGTATAGCTGATGCCTGCCCTTGCCATGAGGTCGCCCTCGTAGCTGCAGTCCATGAAGACGCGGGCGCGGACGGAGACCCTCTCAATTCCTCCAGACCCTCTCCCATCCTCTCCCTTGTAGGGAGAGGTGCCGATAGTGGTGGCATCTTTATTCTCCCCCTGCAAGGGGGAGTTAGAGGGGGTCTTGGAGGGGGCTTCCAGCGTGATGCTCTTCACCTCGTTCCCTTCCTTCTCGGCACTCACGATGCGCCACTCGTACCAAATGTCGATGCTGTCCTTTAAGCCTGCCTCTGCGAGGAAGCCTTTGAAGGTGGCGAGGGCGACCTTCGGTTCGAAGTAGAATGTCGGCGATGCCATGCCATAGTGCTGCCCGATGCGGCGGTAGAACTCGCGTGCGAAGCCCTTGATGATGCGGCGGTGGCTCGTGCTGTCGCCTATGTCGGTCCAGCCCAGACCGCCCGTCGTCATGCCGCCCAGCCGCTTGGTGGGCGACACGAGCAGTACGCTCTTGCCCTTCATCTTGGCCGTGTAGGCCGCCATGATGCCTGCCGGCGTACTGCCGTAGATGCAGATATCGACGTCCTTGGCCTCCCCGCCCCCCTGTCGGGGAAGTGGTTGGGGTTCGTCGGCGCGAACGTCCTGTGCCGACACGAAACATACTGCAAAGAGCATGAGAGCGTAGAAGAAACCTTTTGTTTGCATGGCCTTTTGAAGGTGTTTTTTGATGAAAAAAGTGAAAAACGATGTACTCTGGCTGCAAAGATAGTATTAAATACTGAACTATGCAAGCAAAAAAGAGAAAAAAGCGCCCTTCTATTGCATGGATGTTCCCCGGAGCTCCTCAATCCACGCTGTGAAGTCGGCCACGCTCTCGCAGGGCTGACCGCCCATACGGGCGAGCAGTCGGAGGCGCTGGTTGCGAAGGTTCTGCGGACTGATGCCCAGCAGGGTTGCCACCTGCTTCTGCCGCAAGTCGACGGCCGACAGCAGGCACATCTGCATCTCGCTGCGCGTCAGGCTCTGCTTCTCCAGCGTCTGAACCAGTTGCGGGTAGCGGTCGCGCACAAAGACATGCAGCTGTTCCCATTCCTCGGCAGAGGGTTGCTGTCCGCCGTCCGCCAGCTGCTCCATGCGCTGCACTATCTCGTGGAAGATGGGTTGCAGTTCCGGCATCGGCATCGGCTGCTGCTCCGCGGTCGGCTTCCGACGGCGACGATACATTATCCAAAGTGCAACAATCAGCGCGAGGGCAGCCAGAGACCCCCCAATCACAGACCCCCCACCCCCCTTTAGGGGGAGTTCTTTCTTCGCCTGAGCCTCGCCGTTTTCTCCCCCTAAAGGGGGGTGGGGGGTCAGCGAGCGCAGCAATGAGTCGCGGGCCGCAGCACAGCGATGGATGATACTGGCGCGGTCGTCGTCGGGATGCTCCTGGAAGTAGCGCAGACAGAACTCCATGTCGGTGAGCATCTGGCGTGCCGTCTCCAGCTCCTCGCCTTGCATGGCCTGCGCAAAGTCGCTGTGGCTGGCATGGAGACTGTTGCGCAAGGCATAGGCTCCCTGCAGGACGGAGTAGTTGCTCCGCTCGTTCCTCTCGATGCGCATGAAGTGCTCCAGCGCCTCGGTATATGCGCCTGTATAGAGGGAGAGGTAGGCCGTCAGGAACTGGCTGGCCTTGTACGTCGGGTCGGCCTTCAGCGCAAGGGAGAGCTCCCCTCGTGCCTCCTCCATCCGGCTTTGCTGAAGCAGCGAGAGGGCAACCAGATGATGGGCGCGGGCAGCCTCCTTGGCAGGGCCGTGTGCGTCGAACCACTCCGTGAGCGGCGGCAAGAGAGAATCCACCGCCTCGCCCTTCGCGTTCTGCGCCATCGCCTGGGCCAGGCGGTAGTGCATCTGTATGGAATCGGGATAACAGGCTATCGTGTCCTCCACCTCGCCGAGCAGGTAGAGCGCATACTGAGCGTCGGAACTGTTCTCCACCGCAATCTCGGCGTAGAGAATCTGCAGCGGCGTCTCCACATGTTTGCGGCACGAGGTTAGCAGCAAACCCGAAAGGAATAATATGACGAAGGACTGTTTCACGACACAAAGGTAAGGCTTTTTCCGCACATTTCATGCCTTTTTGCGATAAACACCAGTAAAAAAAGCCGTTTGTTTACTTTTGTTTACTGCCTTTTCTTGCAGGAGTTGGCGTTTCGACGTTACTTTGCAGCAGAAAAACGTTGCAGCGTATTGAAAACTACAAATTCAAAACATCAAAAACTCATGAACTCAAAAACTCAAAAAACAAGCAACTCGTCAACTTGTCAACTCGTCCACTTGTCAGCTCAAAAATTCATGAAACGAATCACCCCCCTGCTGGCAGTCATGCTGCTGCTCTCTGCCTGCCACAGTCAACCAGAAGCCTCCGACAAAGATTATGAAGCCTGGACGTGCTACGACAACCTTGTGGAGGCTCCCCGCCTACCTGCGCGTACCGACAGCACGCTCCAGAACATCTGCCCGGGCACACCCACGTCGTTGATAAAGGACAAGACCAACCCACAGTTCGCAGGCGACGTCACCATCCTGCCCTTGGCTCCTACGCCCGGCTTCCACATCGGCCACGTGGAGAAGATAGAGGCCGACGGCGACCTCCTCTTCGTGCTTGGGGACGAGACGGAGGCGGGTGGCGAAAGCGTCTTTCAGTACAAAATCAAGAGGAAAGCAGGCTTCATCTTCCGCAGGGACGGCAGTCTGGTGGCCCGGCTGAAGGATGTCAGCAAAGACGGAGACGACATCACGCTGGCAGTGAACCGCGAGGCCAAGGAAGTCTGCCTGATGTGTTGGAAAGAAAATGACTTCTGGGGCAACCTCTTGTCCTACGACTACGAGGGCAACCTGTTGCGGCACGAGGTGACATTCTTTGATTATGGCAACATCATGGGCTTTACACAGAATCATTTGGTCAGCAATGTGCGTCCGCCGTTACATGATTTTGCTCCGCAGCTCACGGTATATGACCAGGAACTCTCACTCGGGGGCTTCTGCCTTTCCTGTCCCTCGACGGTTTTAACCCGCGACCGTGAGGCAGCACTCGTCAGCTCTGGCAATGAACTCTTCTATGCCGCCGGCTACTCCGACACCATCTGGCAAGTGACGCCCGAAGGTGCTCTGGCCCGCTATCTGGTGCGCGACGACAGCCTCGGCATTGGCTCTGTGGCTTTCGACTCCACCCTGACGCAGTCCGGGCGCGTGCTTGCCACCGAGAACATCTTTATTCCCAAAGCCGACATCAGCCCCTCGCTGCTCGTCTCGCCCGGCTTCCTCGTGCGCCGCTACATACGGCGTTACAATATCAAGATAGAGGAAGAATCGGACAGCATATTCCGTTGGACCAGTAACAACAGCAACACGCTCCTCGTCTATGACCGCAAGTCGGGCCATAGCTGCTGGGCCTGGTCGATCAATCCCAACAAGTATGAGCTGCAAGGTCTTTGCCTAACCGCGGCACAGGGAATGGCGGCGGACGGCACACTCATCTCGTTCCACACCCCCGCCCAACTGAAGTACTACGCCTCCCACCCCGAGTGGTATCAGCTGGACGACAAGACACTGACCTTCATCCGTCAACTCGACATCAAGGCAAACCCCGTCCTGCTCTTCATGCCGCTAAGGCATTTCTGATAAAAGAAGCGTGCCTAGCCAGTCAACTAGGCACGTCTAGTTTGCCAACTTGGCATGCCTACATTATCAACTAGGCACGTCTAGTTTGTCAACTTGGCTCGCCGTATCGCCAGTTTCCCCTTTCTCCTCGAGCAAAGACGGCGAGGAGAGCGATTTCTTCTTCTTGTTCTCCTGGGCGCCGTACTTGAGGAGCTGGCGGGCGGCGGTGGTGATGCTCTTCTGCCTGGAGTTCGGCGAAGTCGAGGTACAGGCTGACGATGCGGTTGAGCGTTGTGACCTCTTCCTGCGACAGATAGTTCTTAGCAATCTCTGCGTCAGTTCTTTTTGGCATCACACCTGTTCAGGTGGTCAGCCCCATGAAATCCTTCTGCGCATCAGCCCTTTCATAGATAATCTCAGCCGCTGTCTGCCCATGCACGGAAAAGTGCATCTTGTTCTGCACCGTCTTGAAAAACTCCTGCGTCATCTCCACGCGAGGGTCGTAGTCAATGCTGAGTGCATAGATTTCAAGTACCTTCCTGTAGAATACCTTTTCCGATGAGCGGATGTCGCGAATGCGAGCCAACAGTTCGTCGAAATAGTTGCCGCCGCCTGCACGTTTCAGCAAGTCGTCGTTCAGGACAAAGCCTTTCACAATGTATTCCTTCAGAACCCTTGTTGCCCACATGCGGAATTGCACGCCACGATAGGAATGCACGCGATAGCCGACGCTGATTATCATGTCGAGGTTATAGTAAGCGATGTCACGCTCCACTTTTCTCTTACCCTCCATTTGAACTGTTGCAAAAAATGCAACAGTTGTATCTGGCTGTAGTTCCCCATCCTCAAACGCATTCTTGATGTGTCGGGAGATGGTGGATTTGTTGCGCTGGAACAGCTCTGTCATTTGCTCAAGGCTCAGTCACACGGTCTCCCCTTGCAACCTCACCTCAATGCGCGACTCACCATCGGGAGTCTGATATAATAGTATTTGTCCTTTGTCGTTTGTCATAGTATCATGTTTCGTTTGCAAAGGTACAACTTTTATTTGTTTTTACCTTGTTGTCTCGTTTTTATGCACGTTTCTCCATTTATAATTTGATACAAAAGGAAGCTAATGTACTTCTATTTCTATTCCATCTGTTTTAAAGAATCCTTCATCAAACACCCGAGATGTTCGTGACTTGTAATTTGCCCCAACATCTTTGTGAATAGGTATCGTGCCAATTGACGGGCTTACTGCCTGGCAAATTTCACTAAGAGTTGCAACATCTGCATGGCCGCTTGTATGGAAGCCGTCCTTCACACCATCGAGAATGCGATTCTCAAAGAGGTGACGGATAGCGATAACATTCTCATTGGCATTATCTCCACCCCCTTCTGCATAGCCACTCCACATAGAATACAATAGCCACGGCGCCTCGTCATTGAATACCTGCACCATATCCTCTATTAGCCACAGACTATTCATCCGCACAGGCATCAAGAAACCTTTGTCCCGAAGATAATTGGTTATCTTTTCTATCCGATAAGATTTATGGTCACGCAATTCAAAGACATTGTCAAATTTATAAAGTGAACTTTTGCTACCGCTATATTCCGAGAACACATCAAGCACGCGGCGTTGATAGGCATCCACGAGGAAAAGCCTTCCTGTCTTTTTGCACGCTGCGTGGAAAGAGGCAAGACGGTCAATATCCGTAGAGGAACAGAGGGCAAAAACGTATTTATGTTCTCTGAGGGCTTGAATAGTGTTTAGTTGTATCTGATGCTCTGTGACTACTTGTTCTTGACTCCGTCCAAGCATTGTTCCCTCTGTGATGAGTATGTCAACCTTGCCTATGAATTTTTCCAATGTAGGGAACAACCCCTTGCCGAGATACCCGTGACGGCGGAAATCACCAGTATGAAGAATCCTCTTGCCATCGCACTCAATTAGAAACATATAGGCATCAAAAGCGGAATGACTGACAAAGAAGGGAGTGACAAAGATGTTGTTCTTTACGGCAATGCGCTCTCGTTCCTTGAAAGGAATCATTCTTTTAATGGCAGTCAGCTGCTGGCTGAAATCTTGATGTGTATTCAATGCGTCGTACTTGCAGCGCATAATATCAATAGCTCCAGCCCCCATGTATTGGGCTATACGTACGGGAATAAGGTGGTGCAGCCCGACATGGTCGCCATGATAATGAGAGTAGAAAATGGCATCAGCATCTCCAGCTATTTCATCCACCTCCTTGGCTGTTAGTTCTTCCTTCTTTGAACCAGGCAAATTGCAGCCGAAGTCGATAAAGACCTTTGCTTCCTCGGTAGCTATCTCCGTGATGCAACCTCCAATCTGATTGGCTCCGCGATGGATGGTAATCTTCATGTGCTTAAAATTACAATTCAACTTGTTTCATTGAGTATTTAATCCGACAGTATTTTAGTCGAGCAGAATCATTGACAAAGTCAAGGAGAGATGGTTGTATCAATGGATGTACATTTTGAGAAAGTATGACAGCATTAATATTTTGTATGTTGCCACTTATATATGACCGATACAAATCACCAAATCCTCGGAAGTTGTTTTCTATTGCAACTTGCATTTTCGTGTCATACTGATATTGTATCCTGTGAGACAAAATATCTTGTAGAATATTTGTGTAGAACATCAACTCTGATATGACACCTAAAACTTTATTGTTTGGTTTTTTTAGTTCAAAAATAAAGAGTTCTTGATTCCTAATTGCCCAGATGTCTATAGCACTTTTCTGTCCCGTTGTGTAATGGGTATCACGACTTACCTTATTGTAAAATATTCCTACTGGCAATTGATGATCCATTACTTCATAATCATATCTATACTTCTCAACATACTTGCATTCTATCCAACCTTCGCTTCCTTCACTATGTTTATCATATTTAGCAGCACCTCCAATGGGGAAGTTGCATACGAGTACAGAAGGTGTTGGGGGGATGGGGCGTGCTGCGGATGCCCATTCATATGTTTGAATAAATTTTGTGAGACGATAAACAAATCTGTTAAAATGGAGATTAACCCCATCATCGTAGTGTAAATCCTCCCAATCAATGGTGACAGTAGTTATAACATCACTCAAATAAAATTTTAATATAATTGCCCAACTCTCAAAAGCACTTCCATTATCTTGCATATTAGCCTTCAAACCCTTTTCCGAAAGCTTTATCACCAAGGTCTTTTTTTGTTTTTCAAATTTGTAATTATAGTCTTGAGGTAAATCAGAAACACCAGTTTTCTGATTTAACATCTCCCTTATGATATCGAAATCATCAGTTCTGTCTTTCATGTCTTGTTTTTCATTTAATATTTCCTGTTCTAATTTTTGTAGATACTCTTTAACTTTGTCACTATACTGATAGCTTTTCTTTATTTTCAGTTTGTGTTCAACGGGCGGAGGAGTACTCATATCAATAGATTCATATTCATGCTTATAACACCACAGTAGGCCATCTTCTCCGTGTTGAATGCTTAGTTTTTTCCTTTGCTTGACCGCCAATGCTTTTAGTATGGTTGCCTCCAATGGAGTGAGGAGCACGGCGTATTCGTCGCTTATCCATTCGCCGTTATCATTGCGAATCAAGTGCCACTGCTTATTCTTTTCCTTTGTTTCCATCATGCATATTCAAAATGTGGTACATCTATAGTTACACCCTCTGTTTCATCGCCATCGTCAAGTGTGGGAACTGCCAGCCTGACCTCATTGTCTCTCATCGTTTTGTCTATAAGAAGCGTTAGCGGAAAAATGTCACCATCTTCATCAAGTATGGGGTATCCATCTTTGTCAAACTCTGTCATAAATGCAGAGTCTATACCATAAACATATATATTCTTACTATGTTTGTCCATTTCGTGGTTAATGTATGGGTCTTGTTCCGCGTCGAAGGATGTTCCTTGATACAAGTCCATTCCATACATTAGAAACGGTGCAGCATCACAAGACTTTTGCAATAGTCTCATTGTACTGGAATTGCTATAGAAGTTTAAAGCATACTCCGTAGTATGTCGCGCGTGGAAGTCTCTTTCGAATTCTCGTACAAGTTCTCGAAAAGGGAGTCCATCCTTACGTCTCCGCCCTTTCTTATCATAGTCGAAAGGGTCAAAAAAATATCTTTCACTTATTTCTCGTTCCATCATATACGTTTCATATAAATTTAGCTGTTTTGTAGTCTTGTATCATTCCTCTAATGGCAGAGCGGGGGCGTTACTGTCTTCTGTGTCGTCAAAATGGGCTTTGGCTGCCTCTAAGGATTTCTGAATTTGTCGTATCAGCACTTCGCGAGGCGGCAACTCGGTCATGTACTGGGCGACTTTGATGCCAGCCTTGTCGAGTTGCAGCAATTCTATCTGTTCTTCTCCTCCCTCTGTGCAAAGCAACAAGCCCAAGGGCGACTCTTCGCCAGGCTCCATCTCGTTTTGCTCTAACCAGCGAAGATAAAGCTCCATCTGACCTTTGTACTGAGCTTTGAAGCGACCAAGCTTGAGGTCAATGGCAATCAGACGATGCAGCCGGCGATGATAGAAAAGCAAATCAAGATAGAAGTCCTCGCCATCAATAATCATCCGCTTCTGCCGCGCAACAAATGTGAAGCCATTGCCCAACTCAACGATGAACTGCTCTAAATGTGCAAGCAGGCTGTCCTCCAATGTTCTCTCGCTGTACATTCCCGTGAGACCTGTGAACTCCAAGAAGTAGGGACTCTTGAAAACCAAGTCGGGCGAGAGCACATTGTCATCGCGTAAAGAAGAAAGCTCTTTCTTGATGAGTTCGTCGGGCTTGTTGGCAATTGCAGTCCGCTCAAAAAGCATCCCGTCAATCTCCTTGCGAAGCATGCGTTTACTCCAATTTTCTGATGCAGCCATTGTAAGATAGAACTCTCGTTGGAGTTCGTCCTTTAAGGGCATAACCATCAGAAAATGAGACCAGGACAATTGTCGCGCCAGTGGTGCGACAATTTTTTCATCAGGGAATAATTGGGCGAATTGCATCATCCTACGGATGTTCTTTTCGTCAAATCCCTTTGTTCCAAAGTCTTCTTGCAATTGTCGCACCACTGATGCGACAATTTGCTTGCCGTACTCGGCGCGTTGATTGCCAAGAACTTCACGATTGATGCGTTCGCCTATATGCCAATACATCATGGTGAGTTCTGCATTGGCTGTTGAGGCGACGCGACAACGTGCCTGCTCTACAATTTGACGCAAATCCTGTATCAGGGATTGTGTCGATGCGGATGAAGCTATGTGGTTGTCCTTCTCTATCTCGTTCATAGTGCCTACTTCTTTATGTCATTCATGTATCCTCTTGCGTTTCCTTGTTATCCAATGGCAGAACTGGGGCGTTGCCTTCCTTTTTGTCTTCGAAGAGCGAGGGCGAGCCCAAGGACTTCTTTTTCTTGTTCTCTTGGGCGCCGTACTTGAGGAGCTGGCGGGCGGCGGTGATGATGCCGGGGCCGGAGGCGGCGGTGACGGTGCCGAGGCTGTCGAAGGCCTGGCGCGTCTTCTGCAACATGTCATCTACGCGGGCGAAGCGTTCGGCAAAGAGCTGCACGCGCTCCACGATGGTGCTGGCACACTTCATGATGTTCTCCTGGTTCTCCACCTGGCGGGTCTGCTTCCAGGTGAGTTCGAGCACGCGCAGGGTCATGTAGAGCGACTGGCTGCCCGAGATGACGACGCCCTGGTCGTAGGCCTCCTTCCAGAGCGTCGGGTCGCTCTGCAGGGCCAGCTGCAGGGCACTCTCCTGAAAGACGTACATCAGCACAAAGTCCAGTCGGCCTCCCGCCGTCTTGGCATAGCGGAAGTACTGCTTCTGAGCGAGCTCGCGGACGTGTTGCCGCATGCTGGCGAGGTGGCGGCGCAAGGCCGACTCGCGCTCGGCATCGTCGCGGGCGTTCTGGTAGTCGACGAAGGCTGTGAAGGACATCTTGCTGTCGATGATGACATCGCGCCCGTCGGGGAAGTGCAGCACGGCATCGGGTACCATGCGATGGCCGTCGTCGCCCAGGATGCTGCGGCCCTCCCCGTCGCGCATCGTCTCCTGTGTGTCGTACTGCAGGCCGCGCTCCAGCTCCATCTGTTCCAGTATCTGCGTCAGCTTGAGCTCGCCGAAGTTGCCCTGCAGCTTGTTCTGTCCGGTGAGGGCCTGCGCCAGACGTTCCGTCTGTTCGCCCATCGCCCGTTCGCGCTCCATGTTGACCTGTATGGCCGTCTTCAGCTGGCGCAGGGAATCGTCGTGGTCCTTCTGCATCTTCTCCGTCTGCGAGCGCATCAGCACGATGTTCTGTTGCAGCGGAGTGAGAATCTTGGAGAGCTGTTCGCTGTTGACGGCGGAGAGCTCGGCCGCCCGCTCCTTGAGCACTTGTTCCGAGCTCGTCTTCATCTGCTCGCGCAAGAGTGCCATCTGCTGCTCCATCTGCCTGTGTTGCGACTCCAGCTGACTGCGCATCTGCTCCTGCTGCGATTCCCTTTGTTCCCGCATCTGCTGCTGATGTGTCTCCTGAAGAGTCTGCATCTGCTGCCGGAACGTTTCCTGCTGCTCTCGCATCTGCTGTCGGAGTGCATCTCCTTCCTGCTGTTTCTGCTGTTCGGTCAGGGCGATACGTTCCCCGGCTGCCTGCACCTGAGCCCGCATGGCAAGCCACACACCTATGGCACCAATAGCGATGCCGATGATGAGATAGAGAAGATATATAAGTTCCATAGTTATTGTTTGATGATTGTTCAGTACAAAGGTACGAAAAAAACATTAATGCTCAATGTTCAAGGCTCAATAAATTTCGAAGCCTATCTCTCCTACTATACATATATTAAGGTATAGAGAAGACAGCGAATAATGTTGGCACATTGGTTGCAAA
>DGTM01000002.1 GCA_002394305.1 Prevotellaceae bacterium UBA4336 | reverse complement strand
TTCGGAAGAGCCTAGCGCTTATTCCAGAAGAGCCTAGCGCTTATTTCAGAAGCGCAGGCGGGGGCGAATCATTCTCCGCTGAGAGACACAAGAAGAAAAGAACAATAGAAATAGAAGACTATGGCAAATTACATCAAAAGCAGCCTTGAAGAGGGCGAGGAAATCATCTTCAACGGACGGCTTCACTGGTCGTCGGTGTTCTGCTACATGCTGTGGGCCACGCTGTTCTGCCTGGGCGGAGTGGCAGCCTTCGTAGCGGCCTATTACTATTACCCCGAGCGCAAGACGGAGCTCAACTACGCCGGCATAGCCCTGCTGGTGCTGGCCTTCGTGGTGTGGATGGTGGGCCGCATCGTCCGTACCCGCAGCGAGTTCGCCGTCACGGACACGCGTTTTGTGCAGAAGGACGGCATCTTCAACATCAAGATGACCGAAATTCCCCTGGCACGCATCGAGACCGTCAACTTCTACCAGTCGCTCTGGCAGCGCATCATCGGCACGGGATGCGTAGAGATGGTGGGCAGCGGCGGCACTTCGCACCAGGTGCATTGCATAGAGCAGCCCATGAAGGTGCGCAAAATCATCTGCGCTGCCATCAAGAAACCTGTGCCCAATCAGAACACTCCGAGTACTCAGAATACTCCGACTAACCCGACAACTCCCAAACCTCAGAATAATGAAACAGCAAATAACTGAAGAAAAGCGCATCGCATTCGTTGACTGGATTCGCGTCATCGCTTGCTTCCTTGTGATGCTGGTGCACGCCAGCGAGAACTTCTATGGCGCCGACGCCAGCGGTCTGGCTGGCAACATGTCGATGCTTGCCAACGATGCCAACCGCTTCTGGGTGGCTTTCTACGACGGAGTCTTCGGGCGTGTGTCCGTACCTCTGTTCATGACCATCAGTGCCTTCCTGCTCGTGCCCATGAAGGCGGGCATGACTATGACCGGCTTCTACCGCCGCAGGTTCCTGCGCATCCTGCCCCCGATGGTCGCCTTCATGCTGATCTACTGCTTCCTGCCCCTGGCCTGGGGCGGCATGACGTGGGAGACGTCGATGCAGGACCTCAGCCGCCTGCCCTGGAACTTCCCGTCGATGGCCGGACATCTCTGGTTCATGTACCCCCTCATCAGCCTCTACCTCATCATCCCTGTCGTGTCGCCATGGCTCGAGAAGGCTACGGCAAAGGAGGAACGCCTGTTTATCTGGATTTTTGTCTTCTCCACGACGATGCCCTGGCTGCACCGCTTTGTGAGCGACGAGCTGTGGGGCGAATGCTTCTGGAACGGCTTCCACATGCTCTGGTACTGCTCGGGATACCTCGGATATCTCGTCCTGGCGCACTACATCCGCTACCACCTCCAGTGGACGGACAGCAAGCGCGTGGCCGTCGGCCTCGTCTGCTTCATCGTCGGCGCCGCGTTCACTGGCTGGAGCTTCTGGCTGAAGGGCGTGCCCGGCGTTGCCATCGAGACCCCAATGCTCGAATGGAGCTGGGAGTTCTGCACACTCAATGTGCTGATGGCAACCTACGGCCTCTTCCTCCTCTTCTCGACGATTCACCGGCCGGCGCCGCGCATCATCACCTCCCTGGCTAAGCTCAGCTTCGGCATGTACCTGATGCATCTGCTCTTCCTGGCGCCCATAGCGGGTTACATCATCAACGGCAACGTGGCAGAACCCATGATGCCCGTCTGGCTGGCTATCCCCGTGATTGCCATCCTGAGCTTCATCTGCTGCGCCATCACTACGAAGATCGTCTCCCTGCTGCCTGGCAGTAAGTGGATCGTGGGCTAAGAAGACCCCCTCTGACTCCCCCTTAATGGGGAGCAGGAAAGGTAATGGATAGGAAGCTTCTCCTTGAGCGTTCGGGCGAATTGCCTGCCTGGTCGATTGCCGCGGAAGTGAGCCGGACGCTTGCCGAAAGGTCGTCCGTGGTCATCACCGCGCCTCCGGGAGCCGGCAAGTCGACCCTCTTGCCCCTCACCCTTATGCTCGATGCACCGGTGGAGGGCAAGATTCTCATGCTCGAACCGCGCCGCCTGGCCGCCCGGCAAATAGCGGAACGCATGGCGTCGCTGCTGGGCGAACCCGTCGGAGGGCGCGTCGGCTACCGCATCCGCTTTGACAGCTGCGTCAGTCGGGACACCAGAATCGAGGTCCTGACCGAGGGCATCCTGACGCGCATGCTGGAGAGCGACCCGACGCTCGACGGCGTGGGCATTGTCATCTTCGACGAGTTCCACGAACGCAGCCTGCATTCCGACCTCGCCCTTGCGCTCAGCCGGCATGCCCAGCAGCTTCTCCGGCCCGACCTCCGCCTTGTCATCATGTCCGCCACCATCGACGCCACGGCCATCTGCCAGGCCCTCCAAGCCCCGCTCATCGAGAGCCAGGGGCGGATGTTCCCCGTCGAGACCGTCTATGCGAAGGAGGACACGGACCGGCGCGACATGCCGCAGGTGGCCGCAAGCGCCGTCCGTCGGGCTCTCAAGGAACACGACGGCGACATCCTCGTCTTCCTTCCCGGCCAGGCGGACATCATGAAGTGTGCCGAACTGCTGCACGACATCCCGTCCGCCGTCCTGCCGCTCTACGGCAACCTGCCGCCTGCGGAGCAACGCAGAGCCATCCTCCCGTCGAGGGACGGCGAGCGGAAAGTGGTCATTGCCACGTCCATTGCCGAGACTTCGCTGACAATCGAAGGCGTCCGCATCGTGGTAGACAGCGGACTTTGCCGCACGCTTGTCTTCGACGGACGCAGCGGTCTGAGCCACCTCGAAACGGTCCCCGTGAGCATGGACATGGCGAAGCAGCGTGCCGGACGAGCCGGCCGACTGGCACCCGGCACGTGCTATCGGCTCTGGACAAAGGCTGCGGAACATCGCATGGCAGAGCAGCGCAGGCCTGAGATACTGGACGCCGACCTCGCACCGCTGCTTCTTGACGTCGCTGCCTTTGGCGAGCGGGATGCCTCGGCCCTGCCCTGGCTCACGCCGCCACCTCTGAAAGGCCTCGCCGAAGCCCGCCATCTGCTCCTTTCCCTCGGTGCAATCGACGGGAAGGGCATCACGCCGATGGGCAAAAGAATGGCCGCGCTGCCTTGCCACCCCCGCATATCCAGGATGATACTCCGCGCCGCCTCGCTCGGCAGGACCAGCCTTGCCTGCGACATCGCCGCGCTCCTCGAGGAGAAAGACCCGCTGGCAGGACAGGAAAACAGCGCCGACATCGCCTTGCGCATCAAGGGGCTCCCCCGTCCCCTCCAAGGGAAGGGGGAACCGCCGCACAGCAATTCCTGGAGACGCATCATGGAGGTGGCTAATGCTTACCGCAGAATGATGAAGGTCTCGCCGTCCCCCTCGCTTTCAGAGGGGACGGGGGAGGCTTTTTGCGGGGCTTTGCTGGCTTATGCTTACCCCGAGCGCGTGGCGATGCAGATGGACAGGGCTGGTCGCTACAGGCTTGCCAGCGGGGACGAGGTGCGCATTGACCGAAGCGACCCGCTCTCGGCTCATCCGTGGCTCGTCTGTGCTTCTCTCAACAGCACTCCCCAAAAGGGGGAGCGGGGAGGGGGCTTTGGGACGGTGTTCTTAGGGGCTGCCGTCGACCCGGACGACCTGGAGGAACTGGCCGCGGAGCGCGACCTTGTGGCATGGGACACCAGGCAGGACTCTCTGCTCATGCAGCATGAATGGAACATAGGGTGCCTCCAGCTCCGCTCCAAGCCCCTTCACGATGCTCCGCGCGACCTGCAGGAACGTGCCATCTGCGATGCTGTGGCGAAGAACGGGCTGAGCATGTTGTCATGGGACGATGAGGTGGGTGCCTTGCAGCGGCGTGTCGCTCAAGTTGCCGCGTGGCATCCTGAGCTGGACATCCCTGACCTCTCCACACCGCATCTGCTTGAGACGGCGCACGAATGGCTGCCTTTTTATCTTGACGATGGCGGTCGCTTGCGTACGACGGGAGCGGCGCTTCGCAAAATCAATCTGTGCGAAGCGCTGTGGGCGCTCATCCCCTATGATGTGCAGCAACGGGTGGAGCGTCTGGCTCCGTCGCACGTCGTGGTGCCGACGGGCAGTCGCATCCGCCTGGACTATCGTGTCGGAGCGGAGGCACCTGTCTTGAGTGTCCGCTTGCAGGAGTGTTTCGGGATGAGGGAGACGCCTTGTGTGGACGATGGCCGTGTGCCCGTCCTGATGGAATTGCTTTCGCCGGGCTTCAAGCCGGTCCAGCTGACGCGGGACCTCGGCAGCTTCTGGCGGAACACTTACTTCGAGGTGCGAGGCGAGCTGCGCCGTCGCTACCCCAAGCATTCCTGGCCGGACAATCCGCTGGAGGCGGAGGCTGTGAGGGGAGTGAGAAGGCCCCCTCTGACTCATCCCTGAGGGGGGAGAGACAAAACAAAAAGCCTCCCCTCTGAGGGAAGGCTTGGAAGGGTCTTTACCAGATGTCCTCCGGTTCGTTGGGATTGTCGTAGATTTCCTTTGCGCAGTATTCGATGAAGTCCATGTAGAACTCCTTCTTTTCCGAGTCGAGCACAGACTTGAGTCGGATGTAGTACGTTTCGTTGGGGTCGAGAGTCTGTCGGACGAAGATGTGACGGATGTTCTCGCGGTCGTTGTAGTCGCGTTCGGTTCCGTCGTTCGAGTTGATGGACTTCGGGCCTTTCATGTAGCCGTTGTTGCGCATGTTCTTGTCGTGTTCGGCGTTGGCGTCGTCGTCGTTGGGGTCATCCACAACCCATCCCACTTCCTGAGCCGTGAGGGCGTTGCGGCAGTCTTTTGTCAGGTCCAGGGGGATGCCTGTGACGGGGAGCTGGTCGGGGTTGGTTCCGAAGTATATCTGTGCGATGCCTCGGTTGCCGTTGGCAAGCACTTTGTAGCGCACTTCGTAGGTTCCGCGGCGCGGTACGGGCGGGAGCTTGAAGGTGACGTCGAAGCGTCCGACGGCTTTCATCTCGTCGCGATGCAGGTTGCACCAGTCGTCGTTCCATGCGTTGTAGTAGACGAAGTTCATGTCGGCGTTCTGCTGCATGTTCTCGAAGTAGTTGTACGTGCGCACGGTGTTGGGGATGTAGACGTGCTTGGCGTCTTCTCCGGTGGCTTTCTTCAGTCGGATGTCGTTGTTCATGGCTTCGGGGAAGAGGCTCATGCCGTCGAAGCGGATGCGGTTGCGCTGCAGGTCGTCGCGCACGTTGTCGTTGTAGGAGATGGGTGCGTCGATGGGGTAGACGATGCAGTTGGTCATGTCTTCGAGGATAGCCTTGGGCGAGTCTGCGTCGACGAGGGCGCCCACCTTATCGGGCTTGCAGCCTATTTCCTCGCCTGTGCCTTGCCGTCCGTTGTCGGTGATGGGGAAGCGGTTGATGTAGACGCCGTTGCTGGCTCCGCTTTCGGTGAGCTTGAAGAGGCGGCGCTTGCCCATCGTGGTGTAGAACTCATAGACGGGGATGGAGTAGGTGAGCGGCTTGCTCAGGTTGTAGCCGTACTCGTTGAAGTGGAAGACGAGCTTGCCTTTCGGGATGCGCATGGGCAGGATGTGGTAGGTAATCCACTGGTAGAGCAGGTTGTCTTCGCTCTCGTAGTTTTCGTCGGTCGTGAACTTGTCGTCTTCGCTGTACTGGTGATTGTCGATAATCCACTGCATGAGCTTCTTGAGCAGGTCGGGGTCTTGGGGGTCGATGCCTTCGCTTCGCCAGAAGTCGTCGGGCTCGGCGAAGATGGTGAAGCCGTAGAGCCTGTGCTTGGGTGCGTAGCCTATCTCGCCTTCGGCAAAGCCGTAGCTTGTCATGCCGACGAGGTTGGGAATCTGGCCTGTCTGGTAGAGCTCCTCGTAGCGTTCGTCGCGCACGGCGTTGAGCGTGTCGAGCAGTCCGCAGGCCTGTATGACGCGGAAGCATGCCAGGAAGTCGCCCTTCTTTTCGTCGAGGCATTCCTGTATGTACTTGGTGGCTGTGATGTTCTTGGGCGCGATGACTTTGCCTATCTGGTGTATGATGCCGTTGATGGAGAGGATGTCGCGCTCGGTGCTGCTGATGGGGCAGTCCTTGTTGATGTAGATGCTGTCGGGCTCTTTGTCAACGTAGCGCACGGAGAGCTTCTCGTCGTTGAGGTTAGCCAGGATGAACTCGTCGCCGCTCTTCTCCGGGAAGTCGTAGGTGTAGTAGAATGCCTCGGGCTCGTCTCCGCCGTTGATGATGCTGTTGAAGACGATGACCTTGCGGATGGAGTCGAGCTTATGCTGGTTGGGGAAGGCGTCCCACGAGGGTTCCGTGATGAGCCCTTCCTCCACCAGGCTCTCCAGGTATGTCTGGATGGCTTCGTTGGTCGGGGCAAAGACGGTGAAGACGCCGCGTGCGCTGAGCAGCTGGCTGACCTTCGAACCGCTGATTCTGCTGACGTCCACCTTGCGCAGCAGGTCCACGTAGGAGCTGTAGGCTTCGTGCTTCTCCAGGTAGCTGAGGATGGTCTCCTCCGTGAAGACATAGCGTGACGAGGTGTCGATGTTTTCCGTGCATCCGCAGACGCAGCCGATGGCGAGGGCGGCGAGGAAAAGCTTAAAAGAGGTCTTGATGCGTATCATTGTGGTTTGTTTTACTCCTTTTTCATGCAAAGTATGCCACAAAGTTAGCATAAAATCTGATTCAAAACAACAATTTGCCCGAATTTTTTTTGTTTTGTGTAAATTTCCTTTAGGCTTGGCTAAAAATCATATCAAGGGCTCAGAATTCCCTCACCGCAGGCCATAAAATTCCTCGCCCCTCGGCATAAAACTTTTTCAGTGGCTTGGAAATATATTTCAAAGGCTTGGAAATATATTTTAGTGGTTTGGAAATATATTTTAGTGCTTTAGATTTTGTTTTGTCGCAGGGATTTCGTAACTTTGCAGACGGGAGTGACATATTTTATATAATAAAGAACGGAAAAATGGCAAAGTACATCAAGAAAGAGATGCCCGACCTGAGCGGCAAGGGCAAGACGGGCGCATACTACCGTATGGCTACGTTCAGCAACATCAGCTCGAAGGAATTCATGGAGAAGTGCGCCAAGCACGGCGGCATGCCGCAAAGCGCCATCATGGGCTCGCTGGCCATCGTCAGCGAGGAGCTGGCACGCCAGCTGGCCGACGGCTACTCCGTGACCATCGACGGGCTGGGCACCTTCAGCACCAAGCTCGGCGTGAAGGAGACCAAGGAGCTCGACAACTTCGAGAAGGACGAGAAGAAGCGCAACGCACAGAGCCTGGAGGTGTCGGGCATCGTGTACCGAGCAGACAAGAAGCTCGTCAGGATAACCAACCAGAACTGCACCCTGGAGCGGGCCGGCGAGCGCCGTCTGGCACGCTCGAAGTACAGCCCCGCCGAGCGGCTCGACCTGGCACGGGAGTTCATGGCGAAGAACGGATTCATGCACGTCTACGACTACGTGAAGCTCACCGGCCTGTCCTACACCACGGCATCGCTCGAGCTCCGCCAGCTGGCCGACGACCCCAAGAGCGGCATCATCTCGCGCGGACAGAAGAGCGCCAAGCTTTACCTCCCCGCACAGACAGCAGAGGAATAAGGAAACAAACCATAACATAACAACCGTCGCCTCCCGCCCCCGGCGGAAGGGACCACAAACAAACCAAACACATGAAGAAAAAAATCTTCCCCGTCCTCGCTGCAATAGCAGCCGGACTCTGCCTCACCGCTTGCGGAAGCAAGACGGAAGCAGGCACGCAGAGCGGTGACAGCCTCACCCTCTCAGGTCTCAACCCCGCTGACTTTGCCAGCGACTCTACGGCACTCTATGTCCTCCGCAACGAAGCAGGCATGGAGGTATGCTTCACCAACTTCGGCGGACGCATCGTCAGCATCATGGTGCCCGACAAGGATGGCAACATGACGGACGTCTGCCTCGGACACGACAACATCGCTGACTACGTGAAGTACGGAGCCGAAGGCTGCAACTTCGGCGCACTCATCGGACGCTACGGCAACCGCATCGCCAAAGGCCAGTTCACCCTCGACGGCGAGAACTACCAGCTCCCCATCAACAACGGCCCCAACAGCCTGCACGGCGGCGGCCCCATCGCCTTCCACAACCGCATCTGGCAGGCTAACCCCATCGACGAGCAGAACCTGGAGTTCTCCACCACAAGCCCCGACGGTGAGGACGGATATCCCGGCAACATCGACGTGAAGGTGACTTACACCCTCACCGACGACAACGCCCTGCAGATCATGTACACCGCCACAACCGACAAGGCCACCGTGCTGAACCTCACCAACCACTGCTACTTCAACCTCAGCGGCGACCCCAGCAAGGACTGCCTCGACGAAATCCTCCAGCTCGACGCCGACCAGTTCACGGCTGTTGACCCCGACGTGGCCGTCACAGGCGAAGTGCTCAGCGTAGAAGGCACTCCCTTCGACTTCCGCACCCCCACGGCCATCGGCGACCGCATCGACGACGAGAGCAACGAGCAAATCAAGAACGGACATGGCTACGACCACAACTGGATTCTCAACGGCGCAGGCGAAGTCACCTCCACACCCCGCAGCTTCGGCACGCTCTACGACCCCAACAGCGGCATCCAGATGGAGATGTTCACCGACCAGCCCGGCGTCCAGTTCTATGCAGGCAACTTCCTCGACGGCAGCTTCGTCGGCAAGAAGGGCGTGAAGTACCCCCGTCGCAGCGCATTCTGCTTCGAGACACAGCACTATCCCGACAGCCCCAACCACCCCGAATGGCCCAGCACGACACTCCGTCCCGGAGAGGTCTACCTGACATACACCATTTATAAGTTCACTACGAAGTAAACGCTGCTCTGCCGACAAACGCAGACATCAGCCTCGCTATACATTATATATAATATATAAGCGAATTGCACGAATCGCACTCGTTCCTTCTTATCCGGCAAACGGATAAAGGCGAATGAGTGCGATTCGTGCAATTCGCGGTTTGTGTGTTCGGCACCTATTCCTCCTCGGAGGGAGAAGCGTCTGCGGGTGAGTGCGGGTCCGGGAAGCGCTTGTCTCCGTTGCTGACTTGTTCTTCCCAGGGCTTGATGGTCTTTGCCTCGCCCGTATGGTCGTCCTTTCGGACCCAGTAGCTACCTAATCCCATAGTCGTGTCGTTTTGGTTTCTGTGCACAAAGGTAAGACTATTTCTTCGTCCTTGCAAACAATAACGGCGAAAAATGCGTGAGCCGACCGAAAGTTGTGTCATCCGCGGCAAGCAATGCCCGCGGCAAGACCTCAGATGCATGCCTTCAGCATCTGCCTCGACTTCTCGATGAAGGCGAAGACCTCGTCGCGAGTCTCGGCACGGAGCATGGCGATGCGCGTCTCGCGATAGTTGGGGATGCCCTTGAAGAGAGGCGTCGCGGCGAGGTGGCGCCGGACATGCATGATGCCGCACAGCTCGGGATTCTTGCCGTTGGCGGCGTAGGCAGGGTTCAGACAGGCCCGCTCGATGCTGATGTCGACCTGCCGGCGCAGGATGTCCACCTTCTCGTCGAGCGTGAAGGGTTGCTCCGGATGCTTTATCTCATGGAATATCCACGGGCGGCCAAAGGTGGCGCGACCTATCATCACGGCATCCACGCCATAGCGCTCGAAGGCCTGCTGCGCTTCTTCTGCCGAAGTGATGTCGCCGTTGCCAATGATAGGAATGTGCATGCGCGGGTTGGACTTCACCAGACCGATGTTCGTCCAGTCGGCAGAGCCGGTGTACATCTGCGCCCTGGTGCGGCCATGAATGGTGAGGGCCTGTATGCCGCAGTCCTGCAGCCGTTCGGCCAGGTCGACGATGAAGGGCGTGCCGTCGGGCAGCAGGAGATGCTTCTCGTCCCAGGCGAGGCGTGTCTTGACCGTCACGGGTGTGCCGGGAACGGCGTCCACCACGGCACGAGCGATGCTGAGCATGCCGGGCACGTTCTGCAGCATGCCTGCGCCTGCGCCCTTGCCTGCCACCTTCTTCACGGGGCATCCGAAGTTGATGTCAAGCACGTCCGGGTGGGCTTGGTCCACAACGATACGCGCCGCCTCGCGCATGGTGTCCGCGTCCTTGCCGTATATCTGTATGGCTACGGGGCGTTCCTCGGGGCAGATCTGCAGCTTGAGCAGACTTTTGTTCACCATGCGAATGAGTGCGTCGCTCGAGACGAACTCCGAGTACACCATGGCGGCCCCCATCTGCCGACACAGCAGGCGGAAGCCAATGTCGGTGACATCCTCCATCGGCGCAAGCAGCACGGGCCGTTCTCCAAGTTCAAGAGTTCCTATCTTCACGCAGTCTTAATTATGAATCAGTATAAGTTTCGGAAGTTATAAAATGGAGTTAAATAGGAATTTATGCGCTTTCAGCGCAGGAAGTAAAGCACTGCGTGCTG
>DGTM01000053.1 GCA_002394305.1 Prevotellaceae bacterium UBA4336 | reverse complement strand
TATTTTTATCTTGTCCATAAATTCCGATTTATCTGATTTATCTGTCTGCAAAGGTACAAATTTTTTTATGGCTTTTCCTTCAAAAACTGTGTCAAACTTACTTTTCTTTTCAAAGATTAACCTTTTGTTCGGTTGTTTGTTGGAATTTCGTTCGGTTGTTTGAAGGAATTTCATTCGGTTGTTTGAAGGAATTTCATTCGGCGAATCATGGAAAGGACTCTTATAGTCTGTTGGTGCAAAAGAGTATGTAGGCAGAAAACGGATTTGTTGCGTATAAGACAACGAAGAATCGCTTACTACCTGGCACACATTCCACGCCCCCATCCACAACAACAATATCACTTTATAGCAGCAGGAGACCCTCAGAAAGAGCCCAGCGCTTATTTCGGAAGAGCCCAGCGCTTATCTCGGAAGAGCCTAACGCTTATTTCGGAAGAGCATGGCTCTTATTTCGGAAGAGCGTGGCGTGTCGGCGACAACGGAATGGCCCCTGCCTAATAATTTTGAATTTATTAATTTTGAATTTTGAATTAAACATCGTACCTTTGCAAAAGAAATTGGGAAGCTATGAACACTGAACAACATACAAACAATCTTTCCCCTACCCTCGGGGCGACTGAGAGGGGCCATATTCTCGTGACCGGAGCCAGCGGCTTCATCGGCAGCTTCATCGTGGCGGAGGGCCTGAACAGGGGCTTCGACGTCTGGGCCGGCATGCGCGGCACCTCGAGCCGCAAGTATCTGAGGGACGAACGCATCCGATTCGCGGAGCTCGACATGCAGAACCCCGCCCGGCTGCGCGAACAACTCCTCGCCTACAAGGATGAGATGGGCGGCAGAGGCTGGGACTACGTGGTGCATGCTGCCGGAGCCACGAAGTGCCTGCACCGCGAGGACTTCTTCCGCACGAATACCGAGGGGACAAAGAACCTCATCGATGCCCTGCGCGAGACGGGAATGGTGCCACGGCGGTTCGTCTTCCTGAGCAGTCTGAGCATCTTCGGGGCCATCAGGGAAAAGCCCGTCCGCAAGCCTACGCCCGAGAATCCCTGGATCTACTCCCCCATCCTGCTCACAGACACGCCCCGCCCCAACACGGCATACGGCGAGAGCAAGCTTGCCGCCGAACAGTACCTGCGCGAGCAGCAGGACTTCCCCTACACCATCCTGCGCCCGACGGGTGTCTACGGTCCTCGCGAACGCGACTACTTCCTCATGGCACAGAGCATCCGTCAGCACATCGACATTGCCGCAGGCCTCTCGCCACAGGAGATAACGTTCGTCTATGTGGACGACGTGGTGCAGGCGGTCTTCGAGAGTATGACGGCGCCGAAGGCCGATGGCAAGGCCTACTTCCTGAGCGACGGGATGGTCTACAACAGCCGCCGGTACAGCGACCTGGTGCAGCAGAGCCTGGGCGACCCGTGGGTGCTCCACCTGAAGCTGCCGCTCTGCCTGCTGAGAGCCGTCTGCTGGGTGAGCGGGAAGGTGAGCCGCCTCACAGGAAAGATGAATGCCCTGAACGACGACAAGTACCACATCCTGTCGCAACGCAACTGGCAATGCGACATAGAACCTGCCCGAGCAGACTTCGGGTATGCGCCGCGTTGGTCGCTCGAACAGGGAGTGGAGGCCAGCATCCGTTGGTACAAGCAGGAAGGCTGGCTTTGACCAATTCTTAATTCACAATTCATAATTCATAATTAGGCTACGCCCTGAGCTTCATTTATATTTAAGAGCTGAAAAGTAATTATGAATTATGAATTGTGAATTGTGAATTGATTAATACGACTCGGCCTCGCTGGGGAAGTCGCACGCCTTGACGTCGGAGACGTACTGCCCCACGGCATCGGTGATGACGGTGGAGAGGTCGGCATACCGACGCAGGAACTTCGGCGAGAAGCCGTTCGTCATGCCCAGCATGTCCTGTGCCACGAGCACCTGCCCGTCGGCATGTCCGGCTCCGATGCCAATGACGGGCACCCGCACCTGTTCGCAGACCTTCCGCGTCAGCGCAGCCGGTATCTTCTCCAGCACGATGGCAAAGCAGCCCAGCTCGTCGAGGAGGCGGGCATCGCTCAGTAGCTTCTCGGCCTCGGCCTCTTCCTTGGCGCGTACGGCATACGTGCCAAACTTGTTGATGCTCTGCGGCGTGAGCCCCAGGTGTCCCATCACGGGGATTCCGGCATCAAGGATGGCACGGATTGTGTCCTTTATCTCCACGCCGCCCTCCAGCTTGAGGGCATCGCAACCGCTCTCCTGCATGATGCGGATGGCGTTCTTCACACCCTCCGTGGCATTCACCTGATAGGTGCCGAAGGGCATGTCGCACACGACGAGTGCACGCTTCACGCCGCGCATCACGCTGCGGGCATGGTATATCATCTGGTCCAGGGTGATGGGCAGCGTCGTCACATTGCCTGCCATCACGTTGCTGGCGCTGTCGCCTATGAGGATGACATCTATGCCCGCTCCGTCCACGAGCTGTGCCATCGTAAAATCGTAGGAGGTGAGCATGGCTATCTGCTCTCCTCTCTCCTTCATCTCTATCAAACGGTGAGTCGTCACCTTTCGTGCATCACTGACTAAATATCCTCCCATCTTATTTATTTAAGGATTTAATGATTTACTATTTAAGGATTTAATGATTTACTATTTAATGATTTTATGACCTCCTGTTTACCCTTCGCGGCGGGACTCCTCTCTCCCCGGAGAGGGACAGAAGGTGAGGCTTTTCTGTGCCGCTTGTCCTGAACGGCGTGCAAAAGTATAAAATAATTCTGAATTATGAATTACTAATTATGATTTATTTTGTATCTTTGTCCCCAAAGAGGAGGAATTCGCTTCGGCATGGAACAATCACTCACCATATACCGGGCTTCGGCAGGCTCGGGCAAGACGTTCGCCCTGGCTGTGGAATACATCCTGCAGCTGCTGGCTCCGCATGCCCAGCAGGAGTTCGAGCACACCCTGGCCGTCACCTTCACCAACAAAGCAACGGCCGAGATGAAGGGGCGCATCCTGGAGACACTCTACGGCCTGAAGCACAACCTGCCGGAGGCACGCGACTACATGGCGGTCCTCCTGGAACGTGCTGCCGAAACGGACATGACGCTCACGCCCGCCCTGATAAGCGAACGCGCCGGGAAGGCACTCACAGCCATCCTGCACGACTACTCCTACTTCCGCGTAGAGACCATCGATGCTTTCTTCCAAAGCATCCTGCGCAACATGGCACGCGAACTTGGATTGGCTGCCAACCTGCAGGTTGAGCTCTCGCACGACGAGATTGTCAGCAGCGCCGTGGACAGCCTCATCGAGACGATGGACAGCCAACCCGAAGTGAGCGGATGGGTGATGGACTATGTGCGCGAACAGCTGGACAGCGGCGACAAGTGGGACATCGTCGGACCGCTCAAGGCGCTGGCCGGCAACATCTTCCGCGAAGAGTTCCAGAGCCGCAGCGAGGAAGAGCTGGCACGCATCAGCGATGCCCAGGCCGTAGGAGCCTTCAAGCGTCGCATGCACGCCCTGCGCCAGAGCGCCCAGCAGGACGTCCAGCGAGCCGTGGACGACGTGATGCAGCAGATAGAGGACAGTCCGCTTTCCTTCGACGGCATCAGCTACGGAAAGAATCTGCGGAAGTTCCTCCTGGAGGCAAGGGCAATGAAGAGCGACGGTCCGTCGGACACCATAAAGGGACAAGCCAACGGGAGCAAGCCGCTCTACAAGAAGGGGCAAGAAGGGGCCGGGAGCCTTCAGGAGTCGCTTGCCGCCCTGCTTGCACTCTATGCCGACCGCCGCCGCACCTACAACTCCGCTTCCCTCGCACTCCGCCATCTCGGTCCGCTCCGACTGCTGATATATATAGATGAACGCGCACGCGAGATATGCAGCGACGACGGACGCTTCACACTCAGCTCTACGCCTGCCCTGCTCAGCAAGATGATAGAGGACAGCGACGCACCCTTCATCTTCGAGAAGATAGGCACTCTCATCAACTATGTGATGATCGATGAGTTCCAGGACACGAGCCGCATGCAATGGGAGAACTTCAAGAAACTCCTTTTCGAGAAGCTCGCATCGGGCGGCAAAGGTCTGCTCGTGGGCGACATCAAGCAAAGCATCTACCGCTGGCGCAGCGGCGACTGGAAGATTCTCTACGGCGTGGAGAAGGAACGCGAGCTGCAACGCTTCAACATCCGTCCACGGACGCTCGACACGAACTTCCGCAGCCACCAGGTCGTCGTCGACTTCAACAACGCCTTCTTCCCGCATGCCGCCGAACTGCTCGATGCCGTGCAGCCGAACGAGGAAATCAAGCTGACCCACATCTACAGGGACGTCA
This sequence comes from Prevotellaceae bacterium UBA4336, assembly GCA_002394305.1. GTDB lineage: Bacteria > Bacteroidota > Bacteroidia > Bacteroidales > Bacteroidaceae > Physcousia. The sequence goes on along the minus strand of DGTM01000053.1, from coordinate 35,758 downwards.
GGCAGAAGGCGAAGAAAGCCGACGGGCTGGGCTACATACGCGTGAAGCTAAGCAAGAACGGCGAGGAAGACTTCTTCTGCGACATGGCGGAACAGATAAGGGCGCTGCAAGCTGGCGGCCTCGACCTCAGCGAGATTGCCATCCTTGTCCGCAAGAATGCCATGACACAGCAACTCATCGACGGCTTCAGCCAGTACGCGCCCGACATCCATCTGGTCAGCGACGAAGCCTTCCTGCTCGAAGCCTCGACCACCGTGCAGATGGTGGTGGCAGCCATGCGCATGCTCGTCGACAAGCACCACGGCGACGGCATCTCCGAGAAGTACCTCATGCTGCACTACCAGCGCGACGTGCTCGGCCTGCCCGACGTCACCATGCAAAGCGTCGCCAGGCAGGAGGCAGAGCAGGTGCTGCCCGAGGCTTTCACGGCACACCGCGACGAGCTGCTGCAACTGCCGCTCTACATCCTGGCCGAACGCCTGTGGCGCATCTTCTCCCTGAGCAACATCCAGGGGGAGGACATCTACATGCTCACCTTCCTGGACGAACTGCAGAACCACCTGCGCGGAACAGCCACGCCGGACATACAGACGCTGCTCAGCCTTTGGGACGAGAAGCTGCGCCTGCGTGCCGTGCCCGGTTCGGCCGTGACGGGCGTGCGCATCCTCACCATCCACAAGGCGAAGGGACTGGAGTTCCACACCGTGCTGCTGCCCTTCAGCTCGTGGTCGATAGAAAGCGACAGGCAGGGCGACATCCTTTGGTGCAAGACGGATGTCCGGCCCTACAACGAGCTTGGCGCACTGCCCATCTCCATCCATTCGCGCGACGTGCGCAACTCTGTCTTCGCGCCCGACTACGAAGCCGAGCACCTGGAGCGTCGCGTGGATGCGCTCGACACGCTCTATGTGGCCTTCACCCGCGCCGGCACGAACCTCCTTGTGTGGGGCAAGACGAAGCCCGCCGCCAAGATAAAGAGCATCACCACAGCCGGCGACCTTATCTACATGACGCTGCGCAACGAGGAGAACGACACGGACGACGACTGCTTCACCTATGAAGTGGGAGCCCCCCTCCCCGCTCCCTCTTTGGGGGAGTGCCCCATTGCCGCCAAAAGTGAGATAGAGACTCGTCCCCAAGAAGGAAGCGGGGAAGGGACCAATCGCCTGCACCTCAGGCACCGCGACGCAGATGCCATCGACGTGAAGGTAGTCACCCGCAACCCCATGCTCAACTTCCGCCAAAGCAACCAGGCGCAGGACTACCTGCAACAGGCCAACACCCTTTCCCAGCGCGAGATTGGCAAACGCATGCACGAGGTGCTGAGCCGCATCGACGACGCCAGTCAGCTCGAAGACATCCTGCGCGAGGCACGGCAGGAAGGCATCATCGGCGAAAGCGACGAGTGGGACAACATCGTGGAGTGCGCCAGGGAAGGTTTCAGCAATCCGCTCGTAGCGTCGTGGTTCAAGGCCGGAGACACGATATACAACGAGTGCAGCATAGCCAGCAAGGACGACAACGGGCAGCCCTGCGTCCTGCGCCCGGACCGCGTCATCGTCAGCGGGAACAACATTACCGTCGTCGACTACAAGTTCGGCCACCCGAGCAAAGTTTACCACGACCAGGTGAAAGCCTACATGAAGCTCATGCGACAGATGTACCCGCAGAGCCGCGTGGAGGGATACATCTGGTACGTCGTGGGCAAAAAGGCGATAAGGGTTGCGCCCCCCTCTAACTCCCCCAAAGGGGAGAACAATAACAAAGAACATGGATAAGTCGTCAAGCCATACAGGTTCCTCCCCTTTGGGGGAGGTTAGGAGAGGGGCTTCTTTCCTCCACATCATCGCAGCCGACATGCTGGCGCACTTCTCCTGCGACATGCGCAACGTGACGGTGGTCTTCCCTGGCAAACGTGCCGGGATGTTCCTCAACCGCGAGTTTGCCGCCCTGAGCGACAAGCCCGTGTGGACACCACGCTACTGCACGATGGGCGACCTCTTCCAGAGCCTTACGCCGCTCCGCGTGGCCGACCCACTGAAGTGCATCTGCATGCTGCACAGCGTCATGCAGGACGTGCTGGGAACAGACTACACCGAGACACTCGACGAGTTCTGGAGCTGGGGCGAGGTGCTCATGGCCGACTTCGACGACATCGACAAGCACATGGCCGACGCAAAAGCCATCTTCACGAACATCACCGACCAGGAGCGCCTCAAGAACCTGGATTACCTGGACGAGCACCAGCGCGAGACGCTGAAGCGCTTCTTCGGACGCTTCTCGCTGGAAAACAGTACGCACCTCCAGGAGAAGTTCCTGCACACGTGGAGCCACATGCACGAGATATACACCACCCTGCACGAGCGCCTGCTTGCCGAGGGAGAGCTCTGGGAAGGCGCACTCTTCCGCCACGTAGCGGAACAGATGCTGAGGGACGACAGCCTGACAGGCAAGCTTCTGCCGGAGGGACACACCATTGTCTTTGCGGGCTTCAACGTGCTGATGGACGTGGAGCACACCATGATGAGCGCCATCCAGCGCGAGGGCAAGGCACGCTTCTACTGGGACTACGACATCTACTACTGCGACCCCAAGACCGACCTTGAGGCCGGCTTCTTCATGAAGCAGAACCTCCGCGACTTCCCCAGCGCCATCGGCGACACCGATGCCTTCGACAACTTCCGCCGCCTCCGGGACGTCACCTTCATCGCCTGCACCTCCGACAATGCCGCGGCACGCTACGTCAATAACTACTTAATTCAAAATTCAGAATTATTAAGTTCAGAATCGCCGGGAGGCGAGCTAGGGGCGAGAGGCGGTTCCCTGGCCGTCGTCCTTGCTAACGAGGGGCTGATGCAGCCCGTGCTGCACGCCATCCCGGAGTCGCTGAAGGAGGTGAACGTGACGATGGGCTTTCCCCTCACCGACACGCCCGTCTACAGCATCATCATGGCACTGCTGCGGCTTCAGATAGAGGGCTACGACACGACGCTCGGCCGCTTCCGCTATCCCTTCGAGCAAGCGCTGCGGCGACAGCCTTTCTTCGAGCTGCTCGACGAAGAGGCGTGCTTCGTCTATCAAGCCGGCGACACCTCTGCCCTGCTCGACTACCTGCTGCTCCACCTGCGACGCATCGCCGCCCACTTCGCACAAGACGAGGAGTCCGGCATCTTCGGGCAGCTCTACGGCGAGACGGCCTTCCGCATCGACCGCATGCTGTGCCTGCTGCGCGACCTCGTCCGGCATCCCCGGCACCCCCTCACCATCCTGCCCGGCACGTTGCGCCGCCTGTTGCGCCAGATGACCACGACGGCCAAGATTCCCTTCCACAGCGAACCGGACCGCGGACTGCAGGTGATGGGCATGCTCGAGACGCGCTGCCTCGACTTCGAGCACCTGCTCCTGCTCTCGGCAGAGGAAGGCTACCTGCCGCGAAGCTCGCACGCCAACTCGTTCATCCCCGCCAATCTGCGCGAGGCGTTCGGGCTGACGACACAGCGCCACCGCATCGCCGTCTATGCCTACTACTTCTATCGGCTGGTGGGGCGCTGCCAGCATCTCACCTGCGTCTACAACGAGAGCACTGCCGACGGCGCACAGCACGAGATGTCGCGCTTCCTCCGCCAGATGCTTGCCGAGACAGACATCCCCATCCGCACGCTCTGGCTCCGCAGCACGCCGCAGGTGAAGCCTGCCGTGCCTCTCACCGTGGAGAAGACCGACGACGTGATGGCCCGCCTGCACCAACGCTACGACCAAAGCCTGCCCGAGGGCGAGCACATCATGCTCAGCCCTTCGGCCATCAACACCTACATGGCCTGCCCTATGCGCTTCTACCTGGAGAACGTGCTGTGCATCCGCCAGGAGGACGAGCCCGAGGAAGGCATCTCGGCCGACATCATCGGCAACATCTTCCACGACACGGCCGAGTCCTTCTACGACTGGCTTTGCAGACGCACCGGAAGCGACACGGTCAGTGCCGACATGCTATGCGAGCGGAGAGCCGACGGCACGCTTGTCGTCCGCGACGTCATCAGCAGGGAACTGCAGCGCATGCTCCACGCTTCATTCGACGCCTGCTGGTTCCACTCCGCGAAGGACAATGAATACAAAGGCACGACCCGCATCGCCCACGACGTGCTGCTGCGCTACCTGCACACCCTCGTCCGCTACGATGCACGCCACGCACCCTTCCGCATCATCGGCACCGAGAAGGAGCGGGCCATCGAGCTGAAAGCCGGAGACGTGACGCTGAAGGTGGGCGGCAGGCTCGACCGCATCGACGTGATGGACGGCAGGCTGCGCATCGTGGACTACAAGACCGGGGCGTACAAGCTGACGGACAAGGTGAAGATGGAGAACGTAGTGGGCCTGACTGCTGCGCACGAACCGTCTGCGCCTAAGCGAAGCGAAGAACGCTACTACCTGCAGACGTTCCTTTATGCCTTGGCCGAGATGGAGCACTCCGGCACCACGCTGCCCATTCAGCCCGTCCTCTTCTTCCCCATCAAGGCAGGTCAGGAAGACTACGACCCGTCGCTCAAGATAGACGGCGAACCGGTGCTCGACTTCGCCCGCCAGCATGCCGAAGCCTTCCGCGAGGGACTCGAAGCCATCCTTGCCGACATCTTCAACCCCGCCCGGCCCTTCACCTGCACGAGCGACGCGGGAACCTGCGCCTACTGCAAGCTCGGACTGCTCTGCGGAAAGAAAAAACGCTGACTCCACGTCACCTTTTCCTTCACGACGTATGGCAAAATCCGTCACGACATGGACTCTTTTGCCAAACCATGCGGTATAAAACTTTTTCAGTGCCTTGGAAATTTATTTCAGTGGCTTGGAAATATATTTTAGTGGCTCTGAAATATATTTCCAAGCCACTGAAATTGTTTTATGGCGGGCGGCGAAGGATTTCGTGCCGCTTGGCGCCGGGTTTGTCTCCGCGAGGCGAGGGGATTGTTTTCATACTGTATTGTACTTTTTTTGCCGTTTCTGTTGCAGATTCTTGCTTTTCTTTGTACATTTGCAGTCGGAAAGAACACAATACGACGCACTATGAAGAGGCATTTCCTACTGACCGTAATGTTTGCCGCCTGCCTGACCGGGCGGGCCGAGTTTGCCTTCCGCGAAGGCCTCATCGCCGACATCACGCCCAAAGGCTGGCTCCTGGAGTTCCTGCAAAGGCAGAAGGCCGGAATGACGGGGCACCCCGAGTCGCTCTCCTACCCCTACAACACGTGCCTCTGGGCCGGCGAGATTCCGCGCAACGGCAACTACGGGAAGGACTGGTGGCGCTACGAACAGACCGCCTACTACACGGACGGACTGCTCCGCCTGGGCTATCTGCTGGACGACGAGGAACTCATCACGAAGGGCGAGCAAGGCATCAAGTACACGATGGCCCACCCGCAGTCGAGCGGCAGACTGGGCTCGTCGGTCATCAGCAGCCTTTGGCCGCAGGTCGTCTTCTGGCGTGCGATGAAAGCCTACGCCGACGTGCACGGCTCCCCCACAACGCTCAAGACGGCTCTGCGGAGGAACTATAACTCCATGACGAACAGCGACCTGACAAAAGGGCACAGGCACATCCTCAACCTGGAGGGCTTGCTCTGGCTCTACGGCGAGACCGGCATCAAGTCGCTCCTGACGAAGGCCGAGAACGCCTACAAGACAGGTGGGTTCGACTTCGACGCCTCCGCAGCCGGCAGCCCCGAGTTCACCCACCTGCACGGCGTCACCTATTGCGAGATGCTCAAACTGCCCCTGCTCCTCTACGCCTATACCGGCAACGAGGAATACCTGCGCATAGCCCTCAACGCCGAGCGCAAGCTGGAGCGCGACCACCTGCTGCCCGACGGCGTGCCGAGCAGCGCAGAGTACACCCTGGGGCACGACATCGACATCGCCCACGAGACGTGCGACATCGCCGACTACACCTGGTCGCTCGGCTACTTCCTGGCCGTGACGGGAGAGGCCGAGTGGGCCGACCGCATCGAGCGTGCCATCTTCAACGCCGCCCCGGGAGCCGTCACCAAGAACTTCGATGCCCTGCAGTACTTCTCGTCCGTCAACCAGGTCATCTGCACAGGCACGTCGGACAACAACTCCTTCAAGCGCGGACTGACATGGATGGCGTACCGGCCGACACACGAGACGGAATGCTGCGCGGGCAACGTGCACCGCATGATGCCGAACTTCGCCTCGCGCCTCTGGATGCGCAGAGCGGACGAGGCTATCGTGGCTGCCATGTACGCCCCCAGCGAAGTGGACTTCAAGGTGGGCGACACGCCGTGCCACATCACCGAGGACACCTACTACCCCTTCAGCGGCGACATCACCTTCCGTTTCTCCATGCCCGAGGGGAAGCGCTTCCCCTTCGTCTTCCGCATCCCGGGCTGGTGCAAGAGCCATTCCCTCACCGTCAACGGCGAGGAAGCACTTCCCCAAGGAGAGAGCAGGGAGGGGACTTTCGTTACTTTGGAACGCGACTGGAAGGACGGTGACGTCGTGAAGCTCGCCCTGACGATGACGCCGAAGGTGGCCCAAGCTGCCGACGGCCAGGGGAAATACGTGGAGTGCGGACCGCTGCTCATGACCTACCCCGTGCCCGCCACCGTCACCGAGGACACCAACACCTACAGCAACATGAACGGCAAGGTGCCGGGCGACGGCTACAAGTGCTGGAGCATGACGCCAAAGGAACCCTTCGGCTTTGCCATCAACACCGACGCCGAGACGCTCCCCCTCGTCGTCGACCAGGAGAAACTCACCAGTGCCTATCCCTTCGACCCCGACGGCACGCCATGGCGCATCGAACTGCCCGTCCGCCCCTTCAACTGGACATTGGAGGCAGGACGCTACAATCCCGTCCTGCCCGCCTCGGAGTACATCACGCCCACCGGCGAGCAGCGCAGCATCTCCCTCGTGCCCTACGGGGCAACCACCCTGCGCGTCAGTGTCTTCCCCGACGCCCTGCGCAGCGAACAAGAGACGCTCACCGAGGCACTCCTCGTCAACCCCGACTTCGAACTCCTCTCTGCCAAACGCGTCAACCACGGCGGCGTAGAGCAGAAGACCGTGCGCCCCTACGGATGGAACGTGCGCGGAACCCTGAGCGGCAGCAGCTACGGCATCAACCACGACGCGATGAACCACTACGGAGAGAACGTCTGCTGGTACCGCACCCTGCCCTTCCCGCGCAACTTCCAGCTGTACCAGACCATCCCGGCCTCGAAACTCACACCCGGCACCTACCGCGTCCGTTGCCTGCTCTGGTGCCAGAAGGGCGCCCTGGGCACCTGCCGCCTCTTTGCCGGAAACAACGTGCAGTACTTCGGCAGCGAGAGCGACTACGGCCAGAACCTCACGGCAGGCGAGACGGCCACCTTCGCCGGGCACAAAGGCACGTCGGGCGCTCCCTTCCGACTCGAGGAGATGGAAGTGACCGTGGAAGTCAAGGCGGGCGAGAGCCTCACGCTCGGCATCCGCACCAGTTGCATGAAGAGCGACGGCACGGAAGCCTCCGCCAGCGAACCCGCAGGATGGTTCAAGGTGGACCACTTCCGCATCGAGCGGGTGGAAGACAGCTCGGACGGCATCCGCCATGCACGCACCTCCGCACACAACGCCACGGACCACGGCATCTACGACCTGCAAGGCCGCAAGGCCGCGGACGGCACAATCGACAAGCTGCCGCAGAACATCTACATCGCCGACGGCAGGAAATGGGCCGTAAGATAAGTCGCCGACAAGTCCGTTCGCAGACAAAAAGAGCCGTTTCGCTGAATAAATTTCGCGGAACGGCTCTTTCTTTATACCTTTGCACCAACATAAACACAGGATATCTCAACTAAAGACTCAACACCATGAAAACACTTCATCAGACCATCCTCCCGATGCTGACAGCCCTGGCGACACTGCTTGCAGCATGCTCCAGCGACAATGTCCTGGACGACATCACAACGCCAACCTCGGGAGGCACGGCCTCTGGCACCGGCTCCTCCACGACGGGCAGCCTGACATCCTTCACCGTCGGCATCGACAAGACGAGCGCCGAACCCGCCACGACAGCCGACGAGCAGTTCCCCAACGCAGACGAGGACCCCCTGGAGAACAACACCTTCGACACCGAGGTCAGCATCGACCTCTCGAACCCCATGGAAATGAACGAGAACGGCGTGGAGGTGACCGTCCGCGACGGACACATCACCGCCAACCACGGCACGACGAAACAAGTCTGCTACGTGCTGAGCGGCTCGACCAGCAACGGCTCCTTCACCGTCGTCGGCGAGAAGAAGTACGAGGTGCGGCTCGAAGGGGTCAGCATCACGAACCCCGACTCTGCCGCCCTCAACCTGCTCTGCTCCAAGCGGGCCTACATCGTCCTGGGCGAAGGCACGACCAACACCCTGGCCGACGGCACGACGTCGCAGAACGCACACAAGGGCACACTCTACTGCAAGGGCAAGCTCCTCATGAACGGCAGCGGCTCGCTCAGCGTGACGGCAAACTACAACAACGGCATCCACTCGGCGGACTACATCGTCTTCCGCACAGGAAACAACGTCTACGTGAAGAGTTCGGCAGGCCACGGCATCAAGGCTAACGACGGCATCTACATCAACGGCGGCATACTGAACGTCGAGGTGTCGGCTGCTGCAGCCAAGGGCATCAACTGCGAAAGCCACATCTGCGTAAACGGCGGACGCACGACCGTCATCACGACAGGGGACGGCACCTACGACTCCGACGAACAGGAAGCAAAGGGAGCCGCCTGCATCAAGGCCGACTCCACCTTCACCATCCGCGGCGGAGAGCTGTGGCTCAAGAGCACAGGCTCGGGCGGCAAAGGCATCAGCACCGATACGGAGAGCCACTTCCTGGGCGGCAGCACCTACATCATCACCGAAGGCGGCCAGTACAAGAGCTACAGCGACACGGCTTCGCCGAAGGGCATCAAGGCCGACGGCGCACTGGACATCGCGGGCGGACGCCTCTGGGTGCGCACCAGCGGCACCGGCGGCGAAGGCATCGAGAGCAAGAGCACACTCTCCATCAGCGGCGGCGAGACGGCTGCCTACACCTACGACGACGCCATCAACTCAAAGAGCCACCTGACCATCTCGGGCGGATATGTCTTCGCCCAAGGACGGAACAACGACGGCATCGACGCGAACGGCAACATGTACGTCCTGGGCGGAACGGTCTATGCCATCAGCAGCGGCGGCGCAGAGGTGGCACTCGATGCCAACACCGAGGGCGGCTATAAGCTCTACGTACAGGGCGGCACCATCGTTGCCGTCGGCGGACTGGAGCAGGGCAGCAGCCTGAGCCAGTCGTGCTACCAGGGGTCGTGGAGCGCTGGCACATGGTATGCGCTGACAGGCGGCAGCGAGACCTTCTGCTTCCGCACACCCACGAGCGGCGGCAGCGGACTGGTCATCTCCACAGCCTCCACGCCCAGCCTCACCTCGGGCATCACCGTCACGGGCGGCACATCGTACTTCGGCGGACTGGCCGTCACGGGTGCCAGCATCAGCGGAGGCTCGTCGGCATCCCTCTCCTCCTACTCCGGCGGAAAAACAGGCGGCATGGGTGGCCCTGGCGGAGGCCGGTTCTTTTAATCTGACAACACAAGAATAGCAACTATGAAGAAGAAACTTATAATCCTGGCCGCACTGGCCGCACTGGCAACAGGCATGAGCGCCACCGACTACAACAGCCTCGTGTTCACACTGACCGACGGCACCACACAGAGCATCACCGCCACCGGACTGAACATCACCTGCGCCGAAGGCACGCTGACCGTGACCGACGGAACAAACTCCCTCAGCCTCCCCCTTGCCTCGCTCACGAAGATGGAGTTCTCCGAAGCCGAGGCGACAGGCATCAGCGACATACGCCTCGACGACCTCCGGCCAGCGGATGGCATCACCATCTACGACCTGAACGGACGGCAGATGCAGCAGGGGCGCAAGCTGCCGCAGGGAACATACATCATGAAGACCAACGGAACGACCATTAAAGTACAAGTAAGACAATGAGGACGCTTCTCTCCACCATAGCCATGTCGCTGGCCGCATCGGCAGCAATGGCACAGACACTCAACATCGTCTCCGAAGGCGTGACCTACCAGTTCCCCGCAGCACAGACAGGCGAAATGACCTTCGCGGGAGGCACATCCCTGTCCGTCATGGGCAAGACCTTTGACCTGGCAGACGTCACCGCCATGTACACCGACGAGACACCCGTTACCGACAACCAGGTCAGCATCGCCTATGACGGCATCTCGGCATCCGTCGTCGTGGCAGGCAACGTGGCGCAGTACGTCACACCCACCGTGAGCGGAGCACATGTCACAATAGCCCAAAGCAACACGGATGCCGTCGACGGAGACGAGATAACGTACACTTTGTCGGGAACAAGTGCCGACGGTGACTTCCAGCTCTCCGGCTCCTACAAGTGCACCGTATCGCTCTCCGGCCTCACCCTGAACAATCCAAGCGGCGCCGCCATCAACATCACCAATAGCAAACGCATTCAGATATCGGCCAAGAAGGGCACGGAGAACACCCTTTCCGACGGCACCGGCGGCTCGCAGAAAGCATGCATCTACAGCAAGGGGCAACTCCAGCTCCAGGGAGGCGGCACGCTCAACATTGCTGCAGGCACCAAGCACGGCATCAAGAGCGCCTCGTACATCACAATCAAGAACCTGACGCTGAACATCACCTCGACCGTGGGCGACGGCATCAACTGCGAGGAATACCTGCAGATGAAGAGCGGCACGGTGACGATGAGCGGCATTGGCGACGACGGCATCCAGTGCGACCTGGGCGGCACAACCTCTACCGGCGAGACCACCGACCACGAGGATGAGGACTCGGGCAACATCTACATCGAGGGCGGCACACTCAACCTGAACATCAGTGCCGCCGCGGCCAAGGGCATCAAGGCTGCCGGAGACCTGAACGTCAGCGAGGGGACCGTCAGCGTGACCACGACGGGAGGCGGAGTCTATGACAGCGACGAAAGAGATGCCAAGGGGTGCGCTGCGCTGAAGAGCGACGGCAACATGAGCATCTCGGGCGGAACGCTCACCCTGAAATCCCAGGGCAGCGGCGGCAAGTGCATCAAGGCCGACGGCACGCTCGACATCAGCGGCGGCTACACCTCGGCAACATCGACAGGCAGTCTCTACCGATACACAAGCAGCCTGACGGCTTCCGCCAAGGCCATCAAGAGCGAGGGAGCCATGACAATCTCGGGCGGCGAGGTCGTCGCCTCTTCCGCAAGCCACGAAGGCATCGAAAGCAAGAGCACGCTGACCATTACGGGCGGCTACGTCTACGCCTCTGCCAGCGACGATGCCATCAACACGGCCGGCGACTTCACCATCAGCGGCGGCTACGTGTATGGCAACTCCAGCGGCAACGACGGACTGGATGCCAACGGCAACTTCTACATTAAGGGCGGCAACGTGGTGGCCGTTGCGGCCAGAAACCCGGAGGTGGGCATTGACGCCAACACTGAGGGACGGAAGCAACTTTACATCACTGGCGGGAACGTCGTTGCCATCGGAGGCTTTGAGAGCGGCTCGAGCATCTCGGGCGGCACGGCCAAGCAGACAACGTCAATCAGCAAAGGCAAATGGTACGCCCTCTACAACGGCTCGGCCCTGGCCTTTGCCTTCAAGGTGCCTTCGAACAGCAGCATGGGAAGCACCCTTGCCGTCTACACCACCGCAGCGCCTGCACTGAAGTCCGACGTGACGGGCAGCGGCACCTCCTTCTGGAACGGCTTCGGCTATGACAGTTGCAGCGGCGGCTCGTCCGTGTCGCTCTCCACATACAGCAGCGGCGGCGGCGGTCCCGGCGGTGGCGGCGGGCACTGGTGGTAACAGCCGAATGCAAATAGTTTGACACCTACACAATTTTCCGTCCCAACTTTCCGTTATTATGATAAAGAAGCAGTTCTACTGGATGAAGCATCAGTCGCGGCAAGAGAATCTCCTGTATGTGGCATTGTGGGCAGTCCCGTTCATTGCCCTTCTGCTTAGCCAATACGTGCACTCGCTCAGCGACGGGCACATGGTATTCCGCTGGTACGATGTCCGGTTCTTCTGGCTGCACCTGATGCCCTTCCTGCTGCTGTTCGTCATACACGACGTCCTCCTTGCTCCGCTCCTCATCTATCGGCAGAAGCCGTGGCACTATGCTGTGCTGACGCTTGCGATGCTGGCATGCTTCACGTTCTACCAGTGCTCCACCCGACCGCCGGAGCCGCAATTCCATCACCCTGAGCGCCAGGAAATGCCGCCGCCCTTTGCCGAGCCTCCGCAGCACGTCAAACGTCCGCCCGCCATCATCGGCGAGCATGACATCGTGGCTATCATCGTGCTCGTGCTGATACTGGGGCTTAACCTCGGCATCAAGTCCTATTTCAAGTCGCGAGAGGACAGAGTACGCCTTGCCGCACTGGAGAAGGAGAGCCTGGAACAGCAGCTGGAATACCTTCGCTACCAGATAAACCCGCACTTCTTCATGAACACGCTCAACAACATCCACGCCCTGGTGGACATCGACCCGGAGACGGCCAAGAGCACCATCGTGGAGCTGTCCAGAATGATGCGCTACGTCCTCTACGAAGGAAACAAGAAGGACGTCCTCCTGGCAAGCGAGTTCGACTTCCTCCGCCACTACGTAGCCCTGATGCGGCTGCGCTTCACGGACAAGGTGGAAGTGAAGCTGGAGCTGCCGGAAGCTGTCAATGCCAAGCTGCCGCCGCTGATTCTCATCACGTTCGTCGAGAATGCCTTCAAGCATGGCATCAGCTACGAGCACGACTCCTTCGTACACGTCGGGGCCACCGTCAGCGGCCGTCGCCTGCACTTCCGGTGCAGCAACAGCAAAGGCTCCGGGCAAATCCGCGAGAAGGGCGGCGTGGGACTGACGAACGTGCGGCAGCGGCTGGACCTCATCTACGGGGAGGACTACACGCTCAGCATCGACGACCGCTCCAAAACCTACGACGTTGAACTTGAAATACCACTTGTATGATCAGATGTTTGGCTATCGACGATGAGCCACTGGCTCTTCGGCAACTTGTTGCCTATATCGGCAAAGTACCCTACCTGGAACTGGCTGCGCAGTGCCAGAGCGCCCTGCAGGCACGCGACTTCCTCCGGCAGGAGCCGGTCGATGCCGTCTTCTGCGACATCAACATGCCGGACATGGACGGCATGGACTTCATCAAGTCGCTGCCCTCGCCGCCCCTTGTGGTCTTCACCACAGCGTACGCCGAGTACGCCGTCGAGGGCTTCCGGGTCAATGCCGTAGACTATCTGCTCAAACCCTTCGGGCTGCAGGACTTCCTGCGGGCCGCCGAACGGCTCAGGGAACGCCTGAGGATTGACACCCCCGCCAGCGAGAACAGCCCGGCGGACGACAGCCTGTTCCTCAAGACGGACCACCGCATCGTCAAGGTCAGCATCGGCGACATACGCTACGTCGAAGCCATGAGCGAGTATCTGAAAGTGTACCTCGAAGGCGAGCCGAAGCCCATCGTCACCCTGCTGCCACTCAAGAAGATGGAGGAGCGTCTGCCTGCGGGCTTCATGCGCATCCACCGCTCCTACATCGTCAACCTCGACAAGATACGCGAGGTGGGCAAGAGCCGCATCATCATGGACCGCGACACGTTCCTGCCCATCGGCGACTTGTATCGCGAAGCCTTCCGTCAGTATCTCGACACGAAGTTCCTGGGCAAATAGCGCCCGTCAGCGAAGGACCTTACGGCCACGGCGGACGTAGATGCCCTTCTGCTGCGGAGTGCCTACACGCTGCCCGGAGAGACTGTACCACGGGCCGTCCTGTGCGTCGCCATCGGCAGCCTCATCCGTCCCGTCGGGAAGGGAGATACCGTCCGGACCGTCGGCCTTGACGTAACCATAGACGGCAAACTCGTAGATGCGGGTCGTATAGCCCTCGCGCTCGCCCTGCACCATCTGCAGGCGGACACGGGTGGCCGTGATGGGACTCTTCAGCGTGCGGATGACCTTGTTCACCTGATTGCCCTCCACCACATCGGCATCCACCCAAGTGCCGTCCGCTGCCTGATACTGCAGCTTGAAGGCGCTGGCTACGTAGTCGCCGCTCTCGCGGGCAGCACAGAGCACAGCCCAGCGGTCGATGACCACGGTGTCGCGCATGATGTACTGCAGGTAGGGTGTCTGGCTCTGCGACTTCGTGACGCACCACTTCGTAGTGGGGTCCTGGTCGTTGGCCTTGCCTGCCGCCTCGTTCGTGCCGTTCTGGTGCGATGCCGAGACGGAGCGCGGCACAAGGCGGCCGTCGTCCCATTTGCCACTTGACGACTGGCCGCTGGCCGTCTGCGTCTCCACTTCGGTGGTGAGCGGCGTAAAGAGGGCGATGTCGTCGGCACGGTTGGCAGCGACAGTGGCGGCGAAAAGGAAGGTCTTGCGGTCGGAGGCGGAGAGCGTCACCTCGGTGACGCCTTCGGGAAGCTCTATACCATATTTATATATATAGAGCATCTGCATGGCCTGATTCGTTCCCCCCGACACCTTGTGCGCATGCGAGGAGGCAAAGACGATGTTCTCCCTGCGGTAGTTCTCGGTGAGCGCAGTGCACGATGGCGGCTCGGCCACACGTCCGCTGAAGTAGGGCACCTGCAGCTCGGTCACTTCGTCGCCAGCCGTCACGGTCACCTTCGCTCCGGCTTCCGTAGGACTCGCCATGAGCAGGTAGAGCTTGTACTTGTTCTTGCTCTCGCTGACCCACGAAGGGAGAGGAACAGTCTGAGAAGTGCCGAGGCGAAGCACGTTCTTCTCGCCGTTAGCTCGCGGCCCCATCACAAAGTCCATGTCGTCGGCAAAGAGCGTGTCGGGGATGAGTTCGGCAGGGTAGGCGTATGTGTAGGTACTGGACGCATTACCCCGCGAGCTGTCGTAGCTCATCAGGTCGATGTTGTAGGGAAGCTCTATCGGACAGCCGGGGACACCGACTTCGCCCCCATCGCCAAAGGTGATAATGCTCATCATGGGAATACGGACGGCAAAGGTCTTGGGCTGGTAGTGTCCGATGTCGAATGACAACTTTCCGTCGACGATTGTGCACTGACCATCAGGGATGTCCTCTTCGATGCCGTTCACCTCGCGGGCAGAGAGGACAGGCATGGGGAAGGAGAGACGCACATCCTTCTGGTCCTCGCCGGCCCATTCATAGACGCGGACGATGAACTCGTCGGTATCCTCGGCCTTCTTCAGGACCTTGATGGCAACCTTATCGGTGCTGAGCGAAGCGAAACGGTTCTTGCGGTGGAGTAGCCCACCATGATGCTTGGTGGCGACGAAGGCAATAAGCGGCTGGTTGAGTTCTCCGGCCTGCATCTGTGTATGCTCGCTCCAGCCGCCCTGATGGGGCAGCAGGGCATAGGTGAACTTATTGGGCCCAAGGTCCATGTTGGCCTGATGGCTGTAGTTCTTGCACGAAGGCGTGTGGAGCAGCGTGAGGCGGAGCGTTGTGGCCGAAGGCTTGTCCCAGCCGTACTTGCAGTCGCTCAGGATGGAGACGCCGTAGCGGTTCGTCGTCGTGCTGTGGTCGGCCCACTGGTGGCCGCACACCTCGTACTCGTCGCTCGTGCGGACGCCGTGCGTGACGGTACCCAGCGAGATGTCGTACGTGTCGTTCTGGTTGCTGTATGTGAAGGGGAAGTTGACCTTGAGCATGCGCTCGTGCGTCTGCCAGTCCACCTCGTTGACGCACTCCACGCGGGCGTTCAGGGCGTTCATGCGGATGTACTGCACAAAGGTGGAGCCTTCCTTCTGGCGCTCCACGCGCAGCGACTTGCGCAGCGGTCCGTCTTCCACAAGCTCTATTTTGGCATCGCCCGAGACGAAGGCCGACGGCGTGCGGCACTCGTCGGTGTAGCTGATTTCCCATGCCGGCCAGGTGTCCTCGTGGTCGTAGATGAACTGCTGACGCACGGCGGCATTGATGAGGGCACGATTGTTTTCGAGGTCGTAGAGGTTGGAGATGTCGCCGCCGCTGTTCACCGTGACGCGATACCGCCCGTTGGACATCTTGTGCGAGCCTGCGCTGACCTCGCAGGAAAGGGCCGAGGTGAGCTCCGACTTCTCGCCAAGCCTGACGTCGTAGACGGCGTAGCCAAGCGACGGGACGGTGGCCTGGAAGATGAAATGCAGGCGGCGCGTCTGCATGTCGTAGCCCGTCACCTGGGAAAGGACTTCGTCCCCGTCGGGGCCGAACACACGGACACCTGTCTGCATGCGGCCCACATAAAGCGACCCCTCGACGATGTCCGTACGTTCGTGCGAAAGAGGGTTGTAAACGACAACGGGCGTGCCTTCCGTGTCTGTGTCCATCTGCTGAATGATGGCACCGACACTCGTGGTGAGTTCCTGCGCGAAGGCTCGGTTGGCAAGGTAGTACTCGTTGTAGGAATACTCGTTGGCCGGGAGGATGCTCGTGCCAGTGATGCCGTCGTGATGCTGTTGCCAGAGGGTACGCACCCAGGCGTCGCGCAGCTGTCGGGAGGGATAGTCGCGCAGGCCGAGCCACATGGCAAGGGACGAAGCCTTCTCGGCAGCATCGGCCAGGAGCTCGTTCTTGCGGTTCCAGAGCTTCAGGGCTCCCCAGCTCGTGTAGGCTCCTACGCCGTGGGTCCGCATGGGCAGTCCGCTGTTCCACACTTTGTACTGCCCCTTATCGCCAGCCTCCATGTACTGGAAGAACTCGTCGGGCGAGGCGAGACGCACACGGACGGCTCCGTCCTGCTTCGCTGCATTGTAGCTGAGCCAGTAGGGTGTGTTCTCACCCTCTTTGTCGGGATTGTCCTGCAGGGCTCCGCCGCGGTCGCCACGCGGCCCGACATAGCGGAACATGGCCGGCAGGCCGTAGTTGCTGAGGTTCTTGTTTATCTCGCTCAGGGTGGAGGCATTGCTGGTGAAGTCCTTGTTGTAATCCTCGTGCTTGTCGTAGGCTTCGGGCTTATAGACAGCGTAGACGCGGCTGCCGTCCACGCCCTGCCACACGCCGAAGGGCGGCAGACTGCCATACGCGGCTGAGCCCCAGCCGAGCTTGGCCGTGTGAAATCCCTTCTGCCCGGCGTGGCGCATGAGGCTGGGCAAAGCATAGGAGAAGCCGAAGCAGTCGGGGAGCATGACGTCATAGCCGCCCCGCACGCCGAACTCCTGCCTGTAGAAGCGATTGGCATAGAGCATGCTGTGCAGGATGCTCTCGGCCGAGGACATCATCACGTCGCTGGCATCGATGGACATACCGCTGACGTGCCACTGCCCGCTCCGCACGTACTTCTTCAGCTGCTCGAACTCCGTGGGGTAGTACTCCTTCATCCACATGTATTTGATGGCGCCCTCGTAGTTGAGCCGGAAGTCGGGGTACTTGTCCATGAGCTTCATGTTGTCCACCAGGGTGTTCCTGACGTACTGCGATATGGTGGTCTGGACGTCCCAGTTCCACTGCGTGTCGAGATGCGTGTTGGAGATGAAGAAGAGGGTCTTCTCGTCCTCAGCACGACAGAAAGCCGCACAGCATAGCAGCAGCACGGCGGTTAGATGTCCCTTCATAGTCTTATCTGTTTTCGCTATTTCTTCAGCGCTTTCCTGAGTAGCATTACCGTCCGGTCCGTCGGGAAGAAGTTCCAATAGTTGTTGCCGCGATAGGTGTCGACGGCCAGACGGCCAAGCAGTTGCGGATTGTCGCAGAGCTTTTCGAGCTGGGCTCGTGAGAACTGGAAGTGGGGATAGGCGTAGAGCCTCGTGCCCTCGTCATCGACGCCTGTCACCCGTCCCACGCCGGTATAGTTCTGGGCCAGTCGCGACTGGTCCACCTCGTCGGGGGCTTCCCGCAGGGGATAAACATCGACAACGTTCTCGCACTGCATCACCTGCCTGCCCATCTCATCGAGGACAAGCAGCGAGCGACCTGCGGCGTACTCGTCCACCATGCGCTCCATCTCCACGGGGAGGATGATGGCATAGAGCGTGTCGCACAGCTTCTCCACCCACGCCTGCTGAGGCACGATGTCGCCGAGGTAGTGGCCGCAGACGAGTTTGTCGCTCTTGAACAGGACCTTCGCCGTGGCGACATAGGGAGAGGTGCGGCGCTTTTCCATCGTCACGCGCAGCGATGTAGCTCCGAGCATCTTGTGCGTCAGGGTGCGGTAGCCCGGTGCGTAGAACTGCAGGGAATGTTGTGTGTCGCGTACCTGGAAGGAGAAGAGTCCGTTCTGGTCGGTGGCGGTATGGTTGAAGACGCGGCGGTTCTCGTCAATCTCACGGACGGAGACCTTGGCGATGCCGCCGTCGGGGCCTTTCACCGTACCGCTGACATTTTGCTGCTGCGCCCATATCGGTGCGAAGCAGAGAAGCATGAGAATAAGGATTTGCTGTCTCATAGTCTGTTTTCTTTAAGTATGTCACTTCAGCACCTTGCGTCCACCTATTATATATATGCCCGGCCTTGTGGGACGGCTCACGCGCTGTCCGGACAGGTTGTACACGCCGCTTCCGGTCGTGCCGGGCATGGCGGATGTCAGGCCAGTGGCGCCCTCCTTGCTGAAGCCGCAGATGTCGCGGTAGTCGCCGCGGTCGTACTGCCACTGCAGGATGGGATAGCCGTTGCCTGCCGACGGGTCCTTGTACCAGGGTGTGCCCCACCCTGCGGCAATCTCCTGAAGCTCCTCGTGGCTCTTGCCCTCTGCGTTTTTCACCTCATTGAGCAACATGTCGGCAAAGGTATAAACGCCCGAGAGGACGTCGGACTCCGCCAGGCCGCCAAAGGGCGAGGCTGTCGTTCCGCTCACGCTGGGGTTCCACGCAATGACGTTGCGGTAGATGCTGCCAGGCGTGTCGCTGTTCTGTCCGCCTGCCACGATGCCGCCCGCTATGGGAGAGGACACGGGAGCCGCTGCATAGCAGTTCTCGATGGTGAGGTCCGTGCGGACGCGCCCCACGAGACCGCCGGAATAGTTGGCCGAAGAGCCGTTGCCCGTGACGGAGACTGCACTGTAGCAGTTGCGGATGATGACGGGCGAATTGCCCAACGTGCCGCCGAAGGCTCCGACATAGCCTTTGCTGACGATGGAACCCGTCACGTAGCAATTCTCGATGATGACGGGGAGAAGATTGCCCTCCGCATCCTTGAATGTGCTGTGGCCCAGCGTTCCGCCAATGACAGCGGCACCGGACACACTGCCCTCCACCTTGGCATCCACGAAGCCGGTGTTGCGTATCTCGCCGCACATGGTGCCGAAGAAGCTGGGGTAGCTCTTTGTGCCGTTGGGCGTCAGGTTGCGGATGATGTGTCCCTGCCCGTCGAAGTTAATCCAGTAGCGGTAGCTGTTGGAGCTCGTATTGAGCTGCTGCCAGTCGTACCCCTCCATGTCGACGTCGGCACCGAGCACGAAGTAGACCATCTCATCCTGCTTGAGGACATCGTGCATGTGGTCGAGCTGTTCGGGGCGAAGAATGACGTAGGGGCTCTCCTTTGAGCCGTCGCCCGTCTGGTAGGAGTACGTCATGCTGTGTCCGGCAGACTTCATCCTTATGATGAGTGCATTGACCTCCTTGTCCTTGTAGCTGCAGGCTGCAAGCACCTGCTGAGCTTCTGCCAGGACATCCCTTGCCTCCTGGGTGGCATAGCCGCCAGCCTCGGCCTTGGCAATCTGCTCCTGCAGCGACTGTGCCTCCACGGCAAGGTCGGCATAGGTGTCGATGCTCGCCTGTATGCTGTCCACGGTGCGGTTTATCTTCAGCAACTGCGTGTAGCGCGTAGCAGCCTCGTCGGTGCCTTCTGCCGTCTCGCGGTAGGACGCCATCGTCTGGTTGTACCCGCTGTAGTACGGCTTGCCGCTCTGTGCGAGGTCCTCTGCCATCTCATAGTAGCTGTTCAGGACAGATGCGAGAGCCGTGGGGTCGGACGAGGCGGCCCTGTCGCGATAGATGATGCTGATGTTGCCCACGTGGAAGCGTTCCGTCTCGGCGAGCGGCTGCTTGGTGCGCATGCCGACGGTGAGTTTGCCGCCGACGATGAGTCCGTAGACGCTTTGGCTGTACCTGCCGTTGAGGAAGCTGTTGGAGATGGTTGCAGGAGTTGCCGGGGCCGTCGTGCCGTTGTCGGCAGGGCAAAGGACGGGGGTTGCCACATTGCCCACGTAGTACTCGACGCTGTGCTCTGTGTCGAAGCCGTTCAGCTTCATCTCGTAGAGTCCGTCGGTGACCTTGACGGCAGAGGTCTGCGAGATGTCGAACGTGCCGCCGCTCTTGGCTTGGCCGAACGGCATGAAGGCTGTTCCCTGGCCGCTGGCATTGTTGCAATCCTCGCTGGCCTCGACGTCCCAGCCCTTCCACTGGCTCTTGCTCAGGTCCATGTTGTTCATCTTGTAGGTGACGTTGGCGCCGTTGCCTGTATAGAAGACGGGGGCATCCTGCTCGGTGCTGCTGGGATGGCCGTCGTTGATGACGGGCCAGTCGTTCTGCCAGGTAATCTTGTCGAGCAGCATGAGGCGGCCGTTGAAGTTGTTGTTCCTGTCGTAGCTGTGATAGAGGAGCCAGGTCTGTCCCTCGTCGTCGGTGATGATTTCGCTGTTGTGGCCGGGGCCTTTCCAGCGGTCGTCGCCGGAGATGATGGTCGTGTAGTTGTCGCTGACCATCTGTCCGCCCTGCTTGTTGACGTAGGGGCCCGTGAGCTTCGTGGCACGGCCCACTACGGTGCGGTAGGTGCTGTTCTCGCCTTCACAGCAGGAGCCTACGCTGCAGAACAGGTAGTAGTACTTGCCTCGCTTGTAGATCATGGCTCCCTCGAAGGCTCCGCCTGCTATCTTCGTCACGCCGCGGTGGCGTGTCCACGAACCGTTGGGCTGGGGATTGTTGATGGGGGTGAAGTTCTTGATGGCAAGGGCGTCGTCCGTCAGTTCGGCAATGCAGATGTCATTGAAGCTGCCCCACACGATGTACTTCTTGTCGAACTCCTCGACGTAGCAGGGGTCGATGCTGTTCTTCACGCCGATCTCGGTGCTGCGGAAGAGCTTTCCCTTGTCGGTGAACTTGGTAGGCGTGTCGCCCACAGCCACGCCGATGCCGGTGCGCGAGCCGTTGCCCCACAGCGCCGAGGCATAGTAGCAGATGTATTTGCCGTCGACGTAGTTGACGTCGGCAGCCCAGAGGCTGTAGTAGTCGCGCGAGCCGTCGGCCTTCGTGGAGTCGTTCCATGTGGGGCGCGAGATGACGCCCGACACGTCGCTCCACTTGACAAGGTCGGTGCTCTTCTTGCACTTGCACCCGGTGGCGTAGGCATAGAACGTGCCGTCGAGGGCCCGCTGCACGGTCGGGTCCGGGAAGTCTGAGCCGAAGACGGGGTTGGTGAACTTCTTCTGTGCATTTGCAGACAGGGCTGAAACGGCTGTCAGCAGCGCTGCAAGTAATGTCCTTTTCTTCATAATTATATATACTGTGCTTTTTACTTATTCCGCATGCAAAGATAACAAAAATAGTTCATAGTTCGTTGCCCTTCGTCCATAATTCTGCGTTAATTCGGGAAAAAGACAAAAACTTTGAACGTCGCGCTATGAACTATAAACAATTTTTCGTACCTTTGCACGCAGAAAACGACACAGAGAATCGGAATGAAACTTATCCTGCTCACTTGCCCTGAGTTTTTCGTGGAGGAAGACAAGATTCTGACCACTCTTTTCGAGGAAGGGCTGGACATTCTCCATCTGCGCAAACCAAATTCAGAACCAGTCTATTGCGAGCGTCTGCTTAGCCTCATGCCCGAGGAGTACCGCAGGCGGATTGTGGTGCACGACCATTTTTACCTGCGCGACGAATTCGGCTTGCTGGGCATCCACCTGAGCAAGCGGCATCCGGAGGCCCCCGCTTCGTACAACGGGCCCATCACCCGCACCTGCTACGACCTGCAGAGCGTACCGCAGCAGAAGCCGCAGTGCGAATACATCCTGCTCCGGAACATCTTCGACAGCATATCGGAGAGCGAGAACAAGGCCTCCTTTACGCGCGACGAGCTGCGGGATGCCGCACGGCAGGGCATCATCGACCGCAAGGTCATAGCCGAGGGCGGCGTGGCGCTCGACAACATCGACCAGGTGCGCGAGCTGGGCTTTGGCGGCGTAGCCATACGCGGCGACCTGTGGAACCACTTCGACGTCCACTCGCAGCGCGACTACAGGGACCTCATCGCACACTTCAGGAAACTGAGGAAGGCTGCGTCCCACTAACAACGACAACCATCGTATTCGGTAAAATCAGAGTAATCAGATAACATGGAAGAAACAAAGTCATTCAAGGTGTTCTCCGGCACGAAGACACGCTATCTGGCAGAGAAGATCTGCCAAAGCCTGGGGTGCGAACTGGGCAATCTTTCTATCACACGCTTCAGCGACGGCGAGTTTGAGGTCTGCTTCGAAGAGTCCATACGCGGAATGGACGTCTTTCTGGTGCAAAGCACTTTCCCCAACGCCGACAACCTGATGGAGCTGCTCCTGATGATCGACGCTGCCAAGCGTGCATCGGCCCGCACCATCAACGCCGTCGTGCCGTACTTCGGCTGGGCGCGGCAGGACCGCAAGAGCAAGCCGCGCGTCAGCATCGCCGCCAAGCTGGTGGCCGACATGCTCAGTGTGGCAGGCATCACCCGCCTCATCACGATGGACCTGCATGCCGACCAGGAGCAGGGTTTCTTCAATGTGCCCGTCGACCATCTGTTCGCTTCCAGCGTCCTGATGCCATACATCCAGAGCCTCAACCTGAAGAACCTGGTCATCGCCACGCCCGACGTGGGCGGCTCGAAGCGTGCCAGCACCTACAGCAAGTACCTGAACTGCCCGCTGGTGCTCTGCAACAAGACGCGCAAGAAGGCCAACGAGGTGGCAAGCATGGACATCATCGGCGACGTGTTCGATGCCGACGTGGTGCTGATCGACGACATGGTCGACACGGCTGGCACCATCACGAAGGCTGCCAACCTGATGAAGAAAAACGGCGCCCGCAGCGTACGCGCCTTTGCCAGCCACGGCATCATGAGCGGTCCGGCCAACGAACGCGTGGAGGAGTCGGCCATCGAGGAAATGGTCTTCACCGACAGCATCCCCTACGACGGCAGTTGCAGCAAGGTGACTCAGCTCTCCATCGCTCCGCTGCTGGCTAAGACCATACAGTGTGTGGAGAACAACGAGAGCATCTCCAAGCAGTACCTCATCTAACTATTTAATTCATAATTCACAATTCATAATTCATAATTCACAATTCATAATTCATAATTATCTGCCTGCTATGCTGTACGATGCGCTTAGGGCGTAGCTTAATTATGAATTATGAATTATGAATTATGAATTATGAATTCTATAATCATGAGCCGCTGCCTCCTGTCCCTGCTTCTGTTCTGCCTTGCTGCCAAAGGCATGTGTCAGGACTCGCTTATGCTCAGGCGGCAGGAGGAGTATGAGCTCCTGAAGCAGCTCCTCGAGCAAGACAGCCTCGACCGCGACGAAATGCGCTTCTGCCGCGACGGCATGTTCATGCCCCTGCGCGGCCTCATCCAGACCTTTA
Organism: Prevotellaceae bacterium UBA4336; assembly: GCA_002394305.1. GTDB lineage: Bacteria > Bacteroidota > Bacteroidia > Bacteroidales > Bacteroidaceae > Physcousia. The sequence goes on along the minus strand of DGTM01000053.1, from coordinate 12,129 downwards.
CCCACCGAAGCTTCAACCGGCTGCCCGGCCCCTTTCCCGACAAGAGCGGCCGCTGGGCGGACTATGGCCTGGCCCTCTCGCCCCTGGCTGCCACATGGACGCTGAAGGCCCTGGGCGTAAAGTCGAGGAGCACCACGCAGCGCATGCTCGTCTCGGGCGGACTGGCCGCCGGACTGACGGTCGGGCTGGCGCAGACCCTGCGATGGAGCGTGACGGAGGACCGGCCCGACGGCTCCGACGCCAGCAGCTTCCCGTCCATGCACGCATCGCTGGCCTTCATGAGCGCCACCATCCTGAGCCGCGAATACGGCTACATCAGTCCCTGGATTACCATCGGCGGATATGCCGCGGCCACGGGGACGCAGGTGCTGCGCATCGAGCACAACGCACACTGGATGAACGACGTGTTCATGGGAGCAGGCATCGGCGTGGTCAGCACGAACCTGGCCTACTACCTCACGGACAAGATACTGGGCAGGAAGGGCATAGCCCCGCTCCCCGCCTCCTTCCGGGGAGGGAGGCCCTCTGGCACAGGAAACCCCGCGGACGTGAACGGCCCCTGCTGGGGCTCCGGCTTCCGGCTGGTCTCCGGCACCGAGACAAACGGGCGCTCGCTGGATGTGGCCGACTTTGCCGAGGCCGCACCGGGCTTCGACATGACGGACGTCACGCTGCGCACCAGCGCATCCATCACCACGGGGTTCGAGGCGGAATGGTTCCTGGGCAGCTACCTGTCGCTCTCTGCCATCGGGCGCTACACCCTCTCGCAGGCAAAGCTGGAGATTCCGCGCTACGACGTCACGGCCTGGGGCGAACACACACGCATCTATCATGGCAACATCGCAGCAGGCTGGAGCTACCCCCTCCTCAGGGATGTGCGCGTCGGGGCACGCACGCTGTGGGGCATCCGCTACAACGAGGCCGTCACCTTCCGGCAGGTTGCCGAGGGGCACCAAATGGGGCCGGAGCTGCTCCGCATCGCCCCACAGCTGCGCCCCGCAGGCGGAGCCGGAATCACCATCGACCTCCTGCAGCGGTACAACCAGACGGTCGGCTTCTCCTTCGACTTCCTCCACACCTTCGGCACCAGCTTCCTGCCAAACCGCTGGGTTATCGCTTCTTCCTGGAAGGCCATGTTCTGAAACCCGACACAGCCTGCCGCCTCTCTCGGAAGAGCCTAGGTCTTATCTCGGAAGAGCCTAGCGCTTATTTCGGAAGAGCCTAGCGCTTATTTCGGAAGAGCCTAGCGCTTATCTCGGAAGAGCCTAATGCTTATCTCGGAAGAGCCTGCGCTTTTCTCTGAAACACCCTGCGCCTCCGCCCGGCCCTCCCTTCCGAAATATCCCCCACTTCGGTCCAAAACCTTGCACTTTATTCTTAATTTCAGAGCATTTCGTGTTCCGACTCCTGTTTTTTTGTCAATTTTTCCACTTTATCTTGCAAATATAGCAAAAAAGCTGTAACTTTGCACAGAAACGTTAAACCACACATATATATCGACACATATATATATATTAGATTGACATAGAGTAGACATGAAGATATTTTCAAGCATCGTCAACTGGTACTTCAACCGTAAGACGCTCCCGTATTGGTGCATCCTGCTCATCGACTACACCATTATCCTCATCAGCGGACTGCTCGGATACTACTTCCTGCGCGGCGGCTCAGCCATAGTAAGCAACTTCTGGAGCATCCTGCTGCAACTGCTGGTCCTGCTCATCCCCTACACCATTGCCTTCCGCATCTTCCACACCTACAGCGGCATCTTCCGCTTCAGCAGCTTCGTCGACCTCACCCGCATCTTCTACGCCATGGCCCTCGGCACCGCCATCGCCTACGTCGGCTACGTCTTCCTGCCCGAGAATGACAAGGTGCTCCTGAGCAGCCCCGGACTGATGCTCGTCTTCGTCATCATGGCAACCTCCACCATGTGCGCCGTCCGCGTCGTGGTCAAGACCATGTACGACCTCTTCCGCACCAGCGAAATGACGCGGGGCATCTTCATCTACGGCACCCAGAGCGGCGGCATCAGCCTGGCAAAGAGCATACGCAACGAGGTGCCTGCACGCTACAGCATACGCGGCTTCGTCAGCCCCGACGAGGACATGAAGGGACACTGGGTGATGGGAAAACCCGTCTGGACCGACAGCGACGACCTCGTGACACTCATGCGCAAGGAAAGAGCAACCGCCCTGATAGTCAGCCCCCTGCAGACAACACACTTCCGCGAACAGGACACCATCATCAACGCACTCATCTCTGCCGGCATCAAAATCATGATGATGCCCAACACCGAAGAGGAGTGGGACGGAAAGAGCGAGCTGCGCTCCAGCCTGCTCCATGAAGTGGACATCGAAGACCTGCTGCCACGCCAGAAGATAGAAGTGGACATGCAGGCCATCGGACGGCTGCTCAAGGCAAACCGCATCCTCATCACCGGCGCCGCAGGCAGCATCGGCAGCGAGATGGTCTACCAGGTGGCACGCTTCAACCCCAAGGAAATGATACTCATCGACCAGGCCGAGACACCCATGCACAACGTCCGCCGCATCATGGCCGCCAAGTATCCCGACATCCTCTGCCACACCATCGTGGCAAGCATCACCAACCAAACATTCATGGAGAACATCTTCCGCCGCTACAAGCCCGACTACGTCTTCCACGCCGCAGCATACAAGCACGTACCCATGATGGAGGACAACCCGGCAATGGCCGTGCAGAACAACGTCTACGGCACACGTGTCATCGCCGACCTCGCCGTCAAGTACAGCACCAAGAAGTTCGTGATGATATCCACCGACAAGGCCGTCAACCCCACCAACGTCATGGGCTGCTCCAAACGCATCTGCGAGATATACTGCCAGTCGCTCAACCGCGCCATCGAAAAGGCAAACGAGGCCGGGCAGACAGAAGGCATCAACCCCAAACTGCTGCAGGCCGACGGCCAACTGCCCTGCACACAGTTCGTCACCACACGCTTCGGCAACGTCCTGGGCAGCAACGGCAGCGTCATCCCCATCTTCAAGGACCAGATAGCCAAAGGCGGCCCCGTCACCGTGACACATCCCGACATCATCCGCTACTTCATGCTCATCCCCGAGGCCTGCAAGCTCGTTCTCGAGGCAGGAACGATGGGCAAGGGCGGCGAAATCTTCGTCTTCGACATGGGCAAACCCGTACGCATAGCCGACCTGGCAAAGCGCATGATAACCCTGAGCGGCGCACACGACGTCCGCGTAGAGTTCACAGGCCTGCGCGACGGAGAGAAGCTCTACGAGGAAGTCCTCAACGATGCCGAGCACACCCTGCCCACCGTCCACCCCAAGATTATGGTGGCTCAGGTGCGCGAATACGACTACGACCAGGCCTGCCAGAACGAACAGCGTCTGCTCGAAGCCAGCTTCACGTACGACGACATGGCTATCGTAAAGATCATGAAGGAAATTGTTCCCGAGTTCAAGAGCCGTCAGTCAAAGTACGAAGCACTGGACTGACCGGCCCTCACCCCTTTAGTTTTCCGACTTTCCCAACATCATCAACACGCCAATAATGAGCGCGTAGATTGCCACATCCGTCAGCACAATGACGGGCATGAGGAAGTGGCACTGCCACAAAGCATAGTTGATGCCGCAAATCAGGAGGAAGAGCGTCAGAATGCAGACCAAGGCCGCGTGCATCGACAGGCCGGCATTCATCAGGATGTGGTGAATGTGCGTCTTGTCCGGCACGAAGATGCCGTGCCCCGTCAGCAGGCGCTGCACGGCCACTCGCATCACGTCGAGCACGGGGATGAGCAGCAGCGTGATGGAGATAAGCATCTGCTCTTCGCCGCAATCCACGGGCGCAATGGGGCGCATCAGGCTTTTGATGCTCATGTAGGCACAGACGTACCCCAGAAACAGGCTGCCCGCATCGCCCATGAAGATCTTCCTGCCCCCCACCTTTCCGAAGACGTTGAAGCACCAGAAGACGACGAGCGAGCCAACGATGGCTGCGTCGAGCGACGCAATGGCCGGGTTGCCTCGCAGCAGATACGTGTAGGCCGTCAGTATCAGGATGCAGAGGCCCGAGGACAAGCCGTCGATGCCGTCGATGAGATTGATGGCGTTCACGATGGTGAGAATCATGATGACCGTCAGCACGTAGCCTATCCAGATGTTTATCTGATGCAGGCCGAAGATGCCATTCAGGTCAGTGATGATGAGGTTGCAGAGGGGCAGGATGAGCGCCGCGATGGCCTGTATGACGAACTTGTGCGAGGCCTTCATGCCCACGCGGTCGTCGATGATGCCTATCATGTAGATCATCAGTCCGCCGATGGACATGGCTAACGTGGAAGCGCCAAAGACAAATTCGCTTTCGCCCATCAGGGCCTGCACCCGCGAGGCCACGGCAAGACCCACCACAGCGGCTGGCATGAATATCAGTCCGCCCAGCCGCGGCACAGGCCTGTGGTGTATCTTTCGTTCGTTGGGGAGGTCGTAGAGCTTGAAGTACCGGCACGCCCTGATGATGAGGGGCAGTCCTATCGCTGTGACGATGGCTGCCGAGAGGGATGCCAGGACAAAGGTGAGTATGGTAGAGTTCATGGAGTGTCTGTTTCTGGGCTGTAGGATGATGCTAATACTTCCTGAAGGAGAGGAGCTCGCCGTCGTTGGTCTTCAGCAGCATCTGGCTGCCCGTCAGCGTCTCTATCTGGAAGATGCCGTCCTCCGGAACGCCTGCAACCGCCAGGACGGACATGGGGCGCACCTCGTCGTGGCTGTCTCCTACGTAGTCAAAGGGATTGTAGATGGTGATCTGCTCCGGGCTGACCTTCAACAAGGCACGCATGTAGAAGTCGCTGTCGCCACTTTTCAAGAAGCTGCACATCTGCAGCTGGAAGCTGTAGAAGATCATGTCCTGCTTGGTGGCCTTCACGGTGCCATCGGCGCCTCGCCACTCCGTCAGTTGCCACATGCCGTCCAGGTCGCCGTTGCAGTCCTTTTTGTCGCAGCTGCTCATGCTCAGCACGGCTGCCACAAGTGCTAATATGTAGAGTTTTGCTTTCACGTTGTGCTGTGTGTTTTGTCGGGTTAGTTGCATTTGTATATCCAGCCGTCCCATGCCACGGTGAGCATCATGCCGTTGGAGCGGCCGAGCAGGCTGCCGTGGTTGTGCCCGTAGGCTGCCGAGAAGCTCAGTCCCCTGAGTTTCTTCGGGGCATAGGTTGCCTCGAGCAGGAGGAAGTGCCCCACGAGGGGGTCCATCGTGGGTTTGTCGTACGAGCCGAGGTTCTTCTCGTAGGTATACAGTACGCGCCACGAGAAATAGCGGCTGGGGTTGCCCTTCAGTCCTACGTGATGTGCGTTGACTCGGCTGAAGTTGATGCTCAGCATGCCTGGGCTTCCGAGGTATGCGTTGTACATGGGCGAGGGGATGAGCGGGTTGCCCATGACGAAGCCGCCGTGCTGCCATGCTCCGTAGTTGTGGTGTCTGTAATAGGTGTCGTTGGCGCTTATCTGCATGGGGTTCTCGGCTGTGGCATCATGATAGATGGGTCCGGACTGGTGCTTCGTGCCGAGGTGCTCGTAGACAACGGTGCTGAGGTAGCGGTTGCAGGGCAGGTTCACCTCGAGACCCAGCAGCATGTCCTTCCAGAAACCGTACTGCCAGAACATCTGGCTGTGGTCCTCGAAGAAGTGGTCCATGTAGGCTGCCACGCTCCAGCGCTTGTCTTTCCAGTCGAGGCGCAGGTGCCACGAGCCGAGGTGATTGCCGGAGGCGTTGGAGAAGTCGTCGTCGTTGATGTCGCCGCCGCTCGGGAAGAAGGCCTTGAGGATGTTGCCCCCGAGCTTGACGTCCTGCTCTATTTGCTCTCCTCTGTAGCCCACCTGGTTGTAGCCTCTGCCTCCGAACTGGCAGGCCATCTCCAGTCCGCCGGTCAGCAACAGGGGAAATTTCTTCTCGTTGCCTACCCTGAGGAGCAGGGCCTTGGAGTGGAAGAGGCTGTTCTTGGTGTAGAGGTTGGTGGTACCTTCTGCCCAGTGGCGCTGCCAGGCGTTGTCCGTGTACATGCCGTATGCGATGTGTGCCTTGAAGGAGAAGAGTCCGCGTGTGCCGGGGACGGTCCAGAAGTCGGGCATCTCCAGCCTGACCTGTGGCACGGGGCGTGCGTTGATGCCCAGCGTCATGCCGCCGGTGGAGAGCTCGGCGTTCTTAAGTTCCGAGGGACGTTCCTTTTGTCCCAAGGAGAGGCGAAGCATCTTCCACTGCACGTCGGCGTACAGCTGCTGGACGTTGAAGTAGCTCTCGCCCCCGTAGCCTGCGGCGATGTCGGCACCATAGCCCAGGCGCCAGGCCATGAGCGAGTCTGTCTCGGCGTCGCGCTTGATGTAGGCACGGGCCTGGACGGTGTTGTTGCCGACGGGACCGAGCCCGTACCTGTTGCTGGTGAACCAGAAGGGGGCATTGTCGCCTCCGCCGAACGTACCGCGCAGGCTGCCGCCGTACTGCACGTCCTCGCCGAGGCGTTCTATCTGCGCCTTGCCTCCCTGGGGGACGAGCAGCAGGCACAGGATTGCTGTGATGAATTTAGCTGTCCTCATTCTCTTGCTTCCCTGAATGATTTTATTTCCTTTAGTGTTCTCTTGTTGAAGCGCCGCCGGTCCCGGTCGTACACCCATCCCCACTTGCAGAAGTACTTCACGACGCTGGACATGTGGATGAGCGAGAGGTGCCACTTGTGGTAGGAGAGGCGGCTGAAGCGGTGGTAGATGCTCACCGAGGGGTAGAAGAGCGTCTTGTACTTGGCGTGGAGGCGGCGTGTGATGTCCACGTCCTCCATGTACATGAAGAAGCGTTCGTCGAAGATGCCTTCGCTCTGCAGGGCGCTCACCCGGAGGAACATGAAGCATCCGGAGAGGAAGGGGACGTTCATCTCCGTGTCGTAGCCGGAGTGACGCAGCTCGAAGCGGTCGTTCCGCTTGGCTATCAGCCACTGGGGCAGGAAGAAGCGGCCGAAGAGGTCGAGCGGAGTGGGGAGCAGCTTCGCCAGCCGCTGCACCGAGCCGTCGAGGAAAAGCACCTTGGGCATCACCAGCGCTACCTTCTCGTCCTCCTCCATCAGCCTCCAGAGCGCCGGGATGACTTCTGCGCCGAACCATACGTCGGGATTGACCACCAGGTGGTAATGGCTGCCCTCCTCTATGGCCTTGCGCAGGGCTATGTTGTGCCCGCAGCCGTAGCCCTTGTTGTTGCGTTTCATGTATTCCAGGCGGAAGCCTCTGCCCGAATGTTTGATGAAGTCCTCATCCTTGCGCATATACTCCAGCAGCTCGCCTTCCAGTCGCAGGAACTCGTCGCTGTGGTCTATTATCCACACCTTCTCCACCGGTGAGATGAGCAGGCTCCGGAGGATTCCCTCCAGGTCCAGCAGGTTATTATTGTATGTTACTATCGACGCTGTTATCATTCCTTGTTCGTAAAAGCCTGGGAACAGACAGTTACCACACGCTCCGACGTTTTTACGTTTTAACTTCTGAAAAGTAAATTTACATTTATATAACGAATCAGAGGGGCGTTTTATTGTTTCATTACAAAAAAAAGCAAACATTCGCAGGCATTCGCGCCTTTTCGTCCGGGAGCCTTCATCTTTTCCTGTACAATTCAAGGTGATGAACTGGGTCGGACGACACCTGGCGATAGCTTCGCGCAAGCAATGGCTCGATGATGAGCGAGTCACCGCCCATATCGCGGCAGACCAGCATCCAACGCGGCTGTTTCTCTGCGTACATCGACAGCAGGAAGTCCGTCCACTCCGGGATTCTCTCACGCCCCATTTCCTGAAGGGAAAACACCGGGACCGCCGGGTGTACGTCGAGCTCGAGGTAGAGATTGGGGTCGCACCCGTAGGCGACGAACGACGTATAGTCCAGCATCGGCTCCTGCTCGAGAAACCTCCGGCAGGCCCTCACCTCCTCGTTGTCCCAATGATACATCGTGCACATGAAGCGCACCTTGCTCAAGGCACCGACCATAACCGCCAGGGAGACAACGGCAAAGGCAAGCCGTAGCCTGCGGCCCAGAAGTTCCCCCGCAGCCCAGGCAAACATGGGATAGACAATCATCCCATAGTGACCGTAGCCGTTCCCCTGGCAGAACCACAGGAAAGGCACCGCTCCGGAAAGGAAATACAGGCACGTCCGCACCGACAACGACCGGCTGCGGCAGGCCACATAGACGCCGACAGCCACAATCAGGATGCTGTTCAGATAGCTCAGGACAAAGTAGTGGATGCCTATCTCGGACAAGCTCATCCCTGCATTGCCGGCATATCCCAAGGCAAACAGGAAGGTCGCCTCCCACATCTCACGCAAAGCGGCATGGCTGTAGAAGTAAGCCACGAACGGCACCGACGTGGCACCGAAGCCGAGGACAAACATGCCCGCGTTTGCCCAAAAGTTCCTGTACTCCCTGCGGCGCAGCAGCGTCACGGCAATCACAGCCACCGCAGAGCAAAGGCCCAAAGCATTCGTCAGGCGCGACATCAGGCTCAGGCCCAGGACCATCCCGTAGAGAAACGCACACCGCACCGGATGTCTGACCACACCGCCCTCTTCGTAAGCATCGACCCACCTCAGGATATAATAGAACGACAACGACAGCGGGAACAAAAGGTACTCCTCCGTCATGTTCCCGCCCTCGTAGACGTACGACAGTCCGCACAGCGACAACAACGTCAGGAGGAACGCCCCCGCCGCAGGCAAACACAGGAGAAACGTCCTGAATATCACGACGAGCGTCAGACAGAGGGAAATACCCTGGAGTACAAACACACCCGTCTTCGTACCCGTCAGAGCATAGCCCAAAGCATTGACAAAGAGGATATAGGGGCCCTTCATGTCCCACAAGTCCCGGTACGGGACATCTCCCTCAGCCCAATACTTCCCGACAATCTGGAAAATCGGCGAGTCCGGCGTATTACCCCAGACATGGAACAAAGGGGAAGTCGTATATGAAAAGACCGTCACAAACAGCCACGCAACCACCAACAGCCCGAACTCATAGTAACCTTTCTTCATCATATACGCAAATGCTCCGCTGGCACGATGCCGTAAGCAAAAGCCAGCTTCCGCAGTAAAACCAGTTGCAAAGGTACATCTTTTTTTCCATGCGAGCAAAAGAACCACGATAAAAATTCCAACCATCTCGGCGTGCATCTGACCTATTATCATCAGAAGCCAAAACGCCACAGCAAGGAAAGCCCGTTCCCACAGCAAGGAACTGCCGACGCCACAGCAAGGAAAGCCCGACGCCACACGTGGGAGTTTACTGAGCCTGGCAAGCGACAAGTGGGCCCGACGCCGGACGTGCACGCTCATTCGCAGAACCGCCGCCCCCACTCAGCCAAAGTTAATTTTCTTTAATAAGCATTCAAATATCCCCCCTTGACTTGTCCGTCTGAGAAATTATTCCTAATTTTGTAGGGATTGAAGCGTTTCCCGCTAACGACCATCATATTCCTTACTTAATTCCCGAAGTAGTTATGTAGTCAGTAGTTAAGTAGTTAAGCCGAATGCTTTGGAAACAGAAAGCAGGCGAAAGAGGTATTGGCTTAACTACTGTCCGAAGGACGAGCGAAGCGAGACTCCGGCTTTGCCGCCTGAGCACCAACGGAGCGCAAGAACTACTTAACTACTTAACTACAAAAGAAAGATAGCAAGCGAACTTAAATTCCAAATTATACCTCAAACTATGAACAAACCGTTTTCCCCATCGCGTCTTTTCAGGCCTATGATGCCGGCCATCGTGGCTCTCTTCTATTCCATCGCCCTGTCTGCTGCAAAGACTGCTGACTTCGCACACCTCGTGAACACGCTCATCGGGTCAGGCACCACCCACGGGCTGGCCTCGGGATACATCTGCCCCGGCGCTACCTATCCTCACGGAATGGTGCAGTTCACACCGACCTACTTCGAGAAGAACTCGGGCTTCGTGGCGAACCAGTACAGCGGCGGCGGATGCTACAACCTCGGCAACTTCCCGATGTTCCCTCTCAAAGGGGAGCTGACGAAATCGCCCAACGATATCCGCTCCGCACACTATACCGTGAGCGACGAGAAGGGACACGCCGGCTACTACCAGGCAAAGGTCAATGGAGACGTGCTGGCCGAGCTGACGGTGGCCGAGCGCTCGGGTATGGGGCGCTTCACCTTCCCCAGCGATGCGGAAAAGGGAACAGTCATCATCGGCTCCGGACTGGCATCCACACCCATCTACCAGGCGGCAGTCGCCATGACGGATGCCAACCACTTCGAAGGCTACGCCACAGGCGGAAGCTTCTGCGGGCAAGCCTATCCCACCCCGTATAAGGTTTACATCGTGGGCGAATTCAATGTCGCCTCAAGCCAACGCGGCATCTGGCGGGAAGACAAAGTCATCGCCGGCTCCAACTTCGTAGAAGGACCCAGGTCGGGCTTCTGGTTCACATTCGACACCAAGCAGCAGAAAACTCTCCTCTATAGGTTCGCACTCTCGTATGTCTCCATAGAAAATGCCAGAGAAAACCTGAAGGCCGACAACCTGGGATGGGACTTCGACCAAGTGGTAGCAAGAGCCGAGAGGAAATGGAACGACTACCTGGGACGCATCGAAGTGGACGGCGAAAACAAAAGCCGCATTACACAGTTCTACACCCACCTCTACCACGCTCTCATCCATCCCAGCCTGGCAAGCGACGTCAACGGAGAATACATGGGAGCCGACGAGAAAGTTCACAAATCGCGTTCGCGACAATACACCGGATTCAGCAATTGGGACACCTATCGCACACAAACACAACTGCTCGTCATGCTCGAACCAGACGTGGCTGCCGACATAGCGCAGTCACACATCGACTTCGCAGAACAAGGGGGAGGTTCTTTTCCGCGATGGGTCGTGGCGAATTGGGAAACAAACATCATGGAAGGCGACCCGTCGAGCATCATCGTGGCTAACACCTGGATATGGGGAGCACGAAACTTCGACAAAGAAGCCGCCATCAAAGTGATGAGGAAGGGAGCAGAAGTGCCTGGTGCAAAATGCCAGAAGTTCGAGACACGCCCGGGCCTGAAAGACTACCTGGAAACAGGCAACCTCGACGCATCAAGGCAGCTGGAATTCATGTCCGCAGACTTCGCCATCGCCAGGTTCGCTCTCGAAGCACTCGACGACAAAGAACTCTCCGACAAATACATGGAACGGACACGCTTCTGGAAAAGACTCTACAATCCGCAGACACGATGGATACAGTCGCGCGACCAAAACGGCAACTGGAAGTCGCTCGACGAAGGATTCATGGAGGCAACCTACAAGGACTTCTTCTGGATGGTACCATACAACATCAACGGACTGATCGAGACAATCGGCGGACGCGACTCCGCAGAAGTACGCCTACAAGAATACTTCCGCCGCCTCGATGCCGACTATGGAGACGACTGGTACGCCTCAGGCAATGAACCATGCTTCGGTTTCCCATGGATATACAATTGGGTCGGGTCGCCATGGAAGACACAAGACGTCATACGACGCGTCTTAAACGAAATATATATAGACGTGTCAGATGGACTTCCAGGAAACGACGACCTCGGAGCCATGGGGGCATGGTACGTGTGGGTCAGCCTCGGACTATATCCCGAAATTCCCGGCGTGGCAGGATTCGCACTGAGTACGCCATCATTCCCACGCATAACCATACATCTGCCAAACGGAAAAGACATCGTACAGACAAGCTCACAAGACGGAAAACCATACATCAAATCCCTGAACATCAACGGAAAAGAATGCAAAGGAACATGGCTCGCATGGAAAGACCTCGCAGATGGCGCCATCATGAAATATGCCACATCAGACAAACCCAACACAAAATGGGGAACCCAAATCGCCCCACCATCCTACAAATAACATCCAACCCCCAGTTCCCCTAGCTCCCATTCCCTCCCATTCCTCCCATTCCTCCCATTCCTCCCATTCCCTCCCTTTGCTCCCATTCCTCTCCCCCGTCAGCCACCGTGCCCTGCGCATCAGCGCAGGGCTCCCTTACCCTCATAAACCCCATCAGCCCCATTTGCCCCATAAGCCCCATAAAATTGGGTAGGAGCATGGGGA
>DGTM01000061.1 GCA_002394305.1 Prevotellaceae bacterium UBA4336 | reverse complement strand
CCCGCCCGAAGACCAACGAACAGGCCTTCCCCATGAGCGATGCCGACCGCCTCATCTGTCAGGACCCCGACACCTATTACCGCGTGCTGAACCTGACTGTAAGCACCTTCAACGACAACACCACCTCGTTCCATCACAAGAGCATCGGCGGCTATCATGCTGCCAAGCTGCGCCGCTACCAGGAACTCATCGAGGAGCACCTGCAGGGCGAGATGGGCCGCATACAGCGGGCTGCCATTGACGGCGCCGGCCATCTGGACACCTGTTCGGGCGACAGCCTCTTCCCCGTACTCGACATGCTCAATACGAAGTATGTCATCCTCGGCACGACGGACGGCGCAAAGGTGCCCGTCAGGAATCCCTGGGCCCAGGGCAACGGATGGTTCGTGCGTGGCGTAGACTATGTCCCCGACGCCGATGCCGAGCTGGCTGCCCTGCACAGCACGGACCTCCGGCATGTGGCCGTAGCGGACGAGAAGTTCGCCGACATCCTGGGCAAAGACGCCATGCAGCCCGACTCTACGGCCACAGTGGAACTCACCGCCTACGAAGCCAACCGCCTGGCCTACACGGTTCGGAGCCAGAAGGGTGGGGTGGTTGTCCTGAGCGAGATATACTATCCGGGCTGGACCTGCACCGTGGACGGCGAACCCACCGACATCGCCCGCGTCAACTACGTGCTGCGTGCCATCAAGGTGCCTGCCGGAACGCACGAAGTCGTCATGACCTTCGACCCGCAGACCGTGCACGTCACCGAGGCCATCGCCTATGCAGCCCTGGCTGTGCTGGCGCTGTTGCTCGTCGTCCTGCTCGTCGTCCGGGTAAGAAAAAGCCGCCAGGCATAGCGCAGCAGCCGTCGTGTCAGTCCTGCCATCCGTTGGGGCGGCGACCGGCATCCTGCAGACCATTTCCAGTACCACCGTGGGAAAACTCCAGTACTCCTGCGGTGGTACTGCAGTTTTCCCGCGGTGGTACTGACGTTCCTCTGCGGCGGGACTGACCTGACGGCATAGGTGTCCTGCCACATGTCCGCACTGGCACGTTTTGTCAGTCGTGGCAAATAATCTGACGGCCTTGCCCGTTTTGGCACACACTTTGTATGGAAATAGGTGGAATGTTTAACTCATTAATATAAATATACTATGAACGTAAAACCATTGGCAGACCGTGTGCTCATTGAGCCCGCACCTGCAGAGACAAAGACAGTAGGCGGCATCATCATCCCTGATACCGCAAAGGAGAAGCCCCTGAAGGGTACAATCGTAGCCGTCGGCGGCGGAACAAAGGACGAGGAAATGGTGCTCAAGGTGGGCGACCAAGTGCTCTACGGCAAATACGCCGGCACCGAGCTCGAGATAGAGGGAAGCAAGTACCTCATCATGCGCCAGAGCGACGTGGTGGCAATACTTAGTTAATTCATAATTAAGAATTCATAATTCATAATTACGCTTCGCTTGGTCGCGTGGACGTAGTTGTGAGTTATAATAATCAAGAAAAAGTGTTTAACCATCATAATTCATTCTTCGCTGGCATTATTGTGAATTATGAATTATGAATTAAGAATTGAATAAAATGGCAAAAGATATTAAATTCAACATAGAGGCCCGCGAACAGATGAAGCAGGGCGTGGATCAGTTGGCAAACGCAGTGAAGGTGACACTCGGCCCGAAGGGTCGCAACGTCATCCTCGAGAAGAAGTTCGGCGCACCGCAGATAACGAAGGACGGTGTCACCGTGGCTAAGGAAGTAGAGCTGGCAGACCCCTTCCAGAACGCAGGCGCACAGCTCGTCAAGAGCGTGGCAAGCAAGACCGGCGACGACGCCGGCGACGGCACGACAACGGCCACCGTACTGGCTCAGGCCATCGTGCGCGAAGGACTGAAGAACGTGGCATCCGGTGCCAACCCCATGGACCTGAAGCGTGGCATCGACAAGGCTGTAGCTGCTGTCGTTGAGAACATCAAGGCACAGGCCGAGCCCGTCGCTGCCGACTACCAGAAGATAGAGCAGGTTGCCACCGTCAGCGCCAACAACGACCCTGAGATTGGCAAGCTCCTGGCCGACGCCATGCAGAAGGTCAGCAAGGACGGCGTCATCACCATCGAAGAAGCCAAGGGCCGCGACACCACCATCGGCGTTGTCGAAGGCATGCAGTTCGACCGCGGCTACCTCAGCTCCTACTTCGTCACAGACACCGAGAAGATGGAGTGCGTCATGGAGAATCCCTACATCCTCATCTACGACAAGAAGATTTCGAACCTGAAGGACTTCCTGCCCATCCTGGAGCCCGCCGTGCAGAGCGGCCGTCCGCTGCTCGTCATTGCCGAGGACGTGGATAGCGAAGCACTCACCACGCTCGTCGTCAACCGCCTGCGCACACAGCTCAAGATTTGCGCCGTGAAGGCTCCCGGCTTTGGCGACCGTCGCAAGGCCATGCTGCAGGATATCGCCACGCTCACCGGCGGTATCGTCATCAGCGAAGACACTGGCCTCAAGCTCGAACAGGCCACCATCGACATGCTCGGCACCTGCGACAAGGTAACCGTCAGCAAGGACAACACCACCATCGTCAACGGCCACGGCCAGAAGGAACTCATCCAGGACCGCATCAACCAGATTAAGAACGAGATTGCCAACACCACGAGCGACTACGACAAGGAGAAGCTGCAGGAACGTCTGGCTAAGCTGAGCGGCGGCGTGGCAGTGCTCTACGTCGGTGCTCCCAGCGAGGTGGAGATGAAGGAGAAGAAGGACCGCGTGGACGACGCACTCTGTGCCACACGTGCAGCCATCGAAGAGGGCATCATCCCCGGCGGCGGCGTAGCATACATCCGCGCACAGCAGGCTCTTGCCGACCTCAAGGGCGACAATACCGACGAGAACACCGGCATCCAGATCATCCGTCGTGCCATCGAGGAGCCTCTGCGCCAGATTGTCGAGAACGCAGGCCTGGAAGGCAGCGTAGTCGTCAACGAAGTGCGCAACGGCAAGGGCGACTATGGCTACAATGCCCGTGTGGACAAGTACGAGAACCTGAAGGCTTCCGGCATCATCGACCCCGCCAAGGTGACACGCGTAGCCCTGGAGAACGCTGCCAGCATCGCCGGCATGTTCCTCACCACCGAGTGTGTCATCTGCGACATCAAGGAGGACAAGCCCGAGATGCCTATGGGCGCTCCCGGCATGGGCGGCATGATGTAAGCCCGCGCCACGGATTCCCGAACATAGCAAGGGGGATGTGTCAGTCATCTGGCACATCCCCCTTTTTCGTGCGGCGCGTCCTGCTCCTGCACCTTGCCCGTCCCTCTTTTGCGTTCGCTGCTTCCCGGAATGTCCCTTTCTCCATGTCGTAACACAAAAATATAGGCAGAAAGTAAGGCAATGTGAAGAAAATTGCTTATCTTTGTGGCGAAAATGCAAAAAAACGAACTGCTTCATGAAAAGAAAAGTCATTATCCTTGGCCTTCTGCTTGCAGCCATGACACAGGCCGAAGGCCGCGCTGCCGATGCGCAGACCGATGCTCCTGCATCGGAAAACCTTGCTAAGTACGTTGACCCGAGAATCGGTACGGGCGACCACGGACATGTCTTCATGGGGGCCAACGTGCCTTTCGGCATGGTCAATGCCGGCCCCACACAGCTCGAGACGGGCTGGGACTGGTGCTCCGGCTATCACGAGTCGGGCAAGAAGATTATCGGCTTCGGCCAAATGCACCTCAGCGGTACCGGTTGCGGCGACTTGGGCGACATCGGCCTCATGCCTGCCTATGGCGACGTAGAGCTCACCCGTGAGGGCATTGCCAGCGACTATCGCCACGAGACGGAAATGGCCGTCCCGGGCTACTACCGCGTCCTCCTCGACCGCTTCAGCATCATGGCCGAGGTGACTGCCACGGAGCGCACCGCCCTCTATCGCTTCACCTTCCCCCGCGGCAGCAACAATGCCCGCATCATCATCGACCTGGAGAACACCATTGGCGACGAGGCCCGCGACACACGCGTCATCCCCGTCGACGACTACACCCTGATGGGCTATCGTCGCAGCCACGGCTGGGCAAACGACCAGATCGTCTACTTCTGCATGCGCTTCAACAAGCCTATCCACAATTGGCTGAGCGAGGGACCGGACGCGAAGTACGGCCAGGCTACCTTCGAAGTGAACCCCGACGACCAGGTCATGGTCAAGGTGGCCCTCTCGCCCACCAGCGAGGCCAATGCCCTCATTAACCTGAATGCCGAGCAGGGCGATGCCTGGGACTTCGACGCCTTGGCCAGCGCTGCCTCCGAAGCTTGGAACCAGCAGCTCTCGCGCATCAAGGCGACCTTCCGCACCGAGCGCGAGCGTACCATCTTCTACACGGCGATGTATCACTACATGGTGGCGCCTCAAATCTGGTGCGACGTCACGGGCGACTACATGGGCTGCGACCTCAAGGTGCATCGCGGCGCCGACTATACCACGCTCACTACATGGAGCCTCTGGGACACCTATCGTGCCGCTCATCCCCTTGCCACCATCATCATGCCCGACCGCATGCGCGACTATGCCAAGACGATGCTTGCCATGTACCGCGAATGGGGCGAGCTCCCCGTTTGGCATCTTGTCAGCAACGACACATACTGCATGGTGGGCGAACCTGCCGTGCCCGTCCTGGCCGACATCATCCTGAAGGGTGAGGCGAAGGACATCGATATCAGCGAAGCTTACGAGGCCGTTTGTGCCAGCATGCTGCCCACGGAATACGCCAAGGTGCGCCGTGTTCCCCTGCGCGGCAAGGACTATCTGGCCGAGCTCGGCTACCTTCCCTACGACGGTCGCGAGGGCGAAGTGGTCGGCAAGAGCATGGAGTACTTCATCGCCTCGTGGGCTGCAGCCCAGCTGGCCGGACGCCTTGGTCACAAGGAGGACAGCGTCCGCTTCTACAACATCAGCATGAACTATAAGAAGCTCTACGACCGCCGTGTCAACGTGATGCGTGCTCTCGACATGAAGGGCGAGTTCCGTCCCCTGCCCGAGAACTTCAATCCCAACCAGCAGACGCGCGACTACACCGAGGGCAACCCTTGGCAGTACACCTTCCTCGTGCCCCACGACGTGAAGGGCCTCGCTGAGCTGATGGGCGGCGACAAGGCGCTCGACAAACGCCTGGACGACCTCTTGGCTGCCAGCAGCGACCTGGGCGAAGGCGCAGCTCCCGACATCTCCGGCCTCATCGGTCAGTATGCCCACGGCAACGAACCCAGCCATCACATATTATATATGTATAACTATGTGGGTCAGCCTCGCAAGGCACAGAAGCGGATTCGCCAGGTGATGGACGAACTCTACACGGACCAGCCCGCAGGTCTCTGCGGCAACGAGGACGTGGGTCAGATGTCCGCATGGTACATCCTCTCGGCCCTCGGCTTCTATCAGGTAGAGCCTTGCGGCGGAGTCTATCAGCTCGGCTCGCCCATCGTGGAGGAGGCCGTCATTCCCGTCGGCGAGGGCAAGACCTTCACCATCCGCACACATGGCGGCAGCGACAAGGCCATCTATGTCAAGAAGTACGTCCTGAACGGCCAGACCCTGAAGGGCACCACCATCACCCACGAGCAAATCATGGCCGGCGGTACGCTCGATGTCTACATGACGAAGTAAGGAGCCCCCTCCCGACCTCCCCCAAAAGGGAAGGAGACACTCGTCATAACGAAATAACGTTATAACGTCATAACGAAACAAAGTAAACAACGAAAGCAACGAAATAACGATGAAAAAGATTCTATTTGCCCTGCTGATGGGCGCACCGATGTCTGCCTTCAGCAACAGTGCCTACGACATCCCCGTACCAGACAAGAAGCAGCAGGTGGCAGCGCAGAGCACCATCAAGGACCTTCGCCCCGAGCCTGAGAAGCGCCTCTTCCGCAGCGATGCCATCGAGAAACAGATACTCGACCTCAAGCAGAAGCTCACGGCCATCGACCCCAAACTCTACTGGATGTTCGTCAACTGTTTCCCCAACACGCTCGACACGACCGTCTGGTACTCGAACGAGAGCGGCGACGACGACACCTTTGTCATCACCGGCGACATCGAGGCCATGTGGCTGCGCGACAGTGCCGCACAGGTGTGGCCCTATCTCCGCTATGTGAATCAGGACGAACCCTTGCGCCACCTCATCCGCGGCGTCATCCGTCGGCAGTTTGCCTGCATCCTCATCGACCCGTATGCCAACGCCTTCAACATCAAGCCCAAGGACGGCGAGTGGCAGTCCGACGAGACGGAGATGAACAAGATGCTGCACGAGCGCAAGTACGAGATTGACTCCCTGTGCTACCCCTTGCGCCTTGCCTATGCCTATTGGCAGAAGACGGGCGACGCCAGCATCTTCGACGAGAACTGGCTCAAGGTGGTGCGTGCCACACTCGACGTCTTCCGCGACCAGCAGAACTGGAACGGCTACAAGACCAACTACCACTTCCGCCGCAACACCAAGGCACTCCACGACACCCGCAGCAACAGCGGCTACGGCCATCCGGGCAAGCCTTGCGGCCTCATTGCCAGTGCCTTCCGTCCCAGCGACGACAGCACCATCTTCCCCTACCTCGTGCCCTCAAACTTCTTTGCCGTAAGCGTGCTGCGCAAGGCTGCAACGATTCTTCGCGAGGTGAACAAAGAGATGGTGCTTGCCGGCGAGTGCGAGCAGATGGCAAACCAGGTGGATGCGGCCCTGAAGGAGTATGCCGTAGTGGAGCACCCCAAGTACGGCCCCATCTATGCCTTCGAGGTTGACGGCTACGGAAGCGCACTCCTCATGGACGACAGCAACGCGCCCAGCCTGCTGTGTCTGCCCTACCTGACCGATGTAGCCATCGACGACCCCATCTATCAGAACACGCGCCGCTTCGTCTGGAGCGAGGACAACCCCTACTTCTTCCGTGGCAAGGCAGGCGAAGGCATCGGCGGCCCGCACTGCGGACTGGACAAGCCTTGGCCCATGAGCCTGGTGATGAAGGCTTTCACCACCAACGACCGTGCCGAGAAGGAATGGTGCGTACAGCAAATCCTCAAGACCGACGGCGGCAAGGGCTTCATGCACGAGTCCTTCAACAAGGACGACGCGACGGACTTCACCCGCAGCTGGTTTGCATGGGCCAATACAATCTTTGGTGAACTCATCGTAGACATGTATGCAGAGTAAGAAGCAAACGATACTGCAGGGAGCCCTCATTGTGGGGCTCCTTGTTTTTATGGCAGCCTGCACCGGCAGCAGCCGCGAGGAGCAGGAGGCGCTGGACTTCCTGTACGCCAACATGCCTTTGCCCGACAGCGTGGACTATCCGCGCGGGTTCTGGGAGGCTAATGTTGAGGTCGCCCTGAAGGCCCGGCGCGAGATGCCCTGGGGCGCGAAGGTCCCCGGCAGGGAGTGGCGGCACTTCGTCCTGCCCCTGCGTGTCAACAACGAGGACCTCGACTCCTTCCGCATCGTCTACTACGACGAGCTGAAGGAGCGTGTCAAGGGTAAGACGATGTACGGCGCCGTGCTCGAGGTGAACCATTGGTGTCACGAGCACGTCAGCTACCAGCCCAGCGACAGTCGCACCTCGTCGCCTATGAACACGCTGCGTTCCGCCATCGGGCGTTGCGGCGAGGAGAGCACCTTCACCGTCTCGGCGCTCCGCACCATCGGCATCCCGGCCCGCCAGGTGTACACACCGCGCTGGGCGCACACCGACGACAATCATGCCTGGGTGGAGGCCTGGGTGGACGGCAGGTGGTACTTCCTCGGAGCCTGCGAGCCCGAGCCTGTGCTCAACCTCGGCTGGTTCAACGAGCCGGCAGCCCGTGGCATGCTGATGCACACGAAGGTGTTCGGCAGCTACGACGGACCGGAGGAAGTGGTGGGCCGCAATGCCTGCTACACGGAGATTAACGTCACGAAGAACTATGCCGACGTCGCCACGGTCAAGGTAACGGTGCTCGGCGCCGACAGTCTGCCTGTGGAGGACGCCACGGTCGACTACCGTCTGTACAACTACGCGGAGTTCTATCCCCTTGTCACGAAGAAGAGCGATGCCAAGGGGCAGTCCACCCTGACCTGCGGCAAGGGCGACCTCATCGTGTGGGCCAGCAAGGACGGACGCTTCGGCTTCCGCAAGGTGAGCGTCGGCCAGGACGACCTTGTCAGCATCTGCCTCGACAAGGACAGCACGTACAGCGCCTCGTTCGACCTCGACCTGATTCCGCCTCTCGGCAAGGACAACAAGCCGGACGTCAGCGCGGAGTCGTTGCGGGCGAACCGCCAGCGTCTTGCCAGAGAGGACAGCATCCGTGCGGCCTATATGCAGCAGGCGTTCTGCCCCAATGCCGCTCCCGACAGCTACGAGGCCCTGGCACGAGCCAACTGGCAGACCATTGCGGCGTTTCGCGAGAAGGTGGGCAGCGAACGTTCCGCCGAAGTCTTTGCCGGTCTCTCGAAGAAGGACTTCCGCGACGTGACGATGGAGGTCCTGATGGATGGAGTGGGCCGTGTTGCCAACGAACGCCTGACGCCTTGCCGCACTGAACTCAAAGAGTACTTCGGCGGCATGACGGAGGAGCAGCTCCTGCAGTGGGTGAGGGACAGCATCACTGTGGACGACACGCGCAACCCGCAGCACCTCTGCATGAGTCCGCTCGGCGTGCTTCGCCACCGGACGTGCGATGCCCACAGCCGCGACATCTTCCTCGTCTCGGCTGCCCGCGCCATCGGCATCCCTGCCCGCATCAACGAGGTAGACCCCACCCAGCCTCCCCTTGTCGGGAAGGAGCTTAATGCAGCCTCTCCTTCAAGGGGAGAGACGGTGAGGCTGTCCCTCACTTACGCCGACCAGGCGGTGAAGGAGAATCCTGTCTACTACACGCACTTCGCCCTCTCGCGCATCGCGGATGGCCGTCCGCAGGTGCAGGAATACCCCGAGGGCACGACGTGGAGGGACACTTTCCGGGAAGGTGTGGAGGTCGAGGCCGGGCAGTACATGCTGCTGAGCGGCATGCGTCTTGCCAATGGCGGCGTGCTGGCACATGTGGAGATAAGGGGCACCGGAGGGTCTCTTCCCCTCCACCTGCGTGTGGACGAGGAGCGACTGCGTGTCATCGCTGAATTCAACTGCGAGCAGTACTTCACCAACGCGCGCGGTGTGCATAAGAAGATACTCGAGACCACGGGCCGGGGCTTCTACATCATCGCCCTCATCCGCAGCGGACACGAGCCAAGCACGCACCTCCTGCACGACATCGAGGCGGCCAACATCCACTTCTCGCAGTGGTCGCAGTGCTACCTCATGCTCTTCCCGAGCCAGGAGGACTACGACAACTTCGACCGCAAGGAGTTCGACGACCTGCCCAGCAACGTGCTCTTCGGCGTGGCCGACCCCGAGACAGCCGAAGCCATGCACATCCAGGAGCTCACCCACGGCAACGAGGAGCTGCCCATCCTGATGCTCTGCGACACGTTCAACCGCGTCGTCTGGTTCCGGCAGGGCTACAGCATCGGCTTGGGCGACCAGATGATGGATGCCTTGCGCAAGATAATCATGAAGGAATAAAGGTGGGTCCCATAGGTCCTATAAGTCCCATAGGTCCTATAAGTCCTATAGGTCCTATAAGTCCTATAGGTCCTATTTTATTTCCCTCTTGTAGACAATGCCCGCGAAGGCGAGGATAATGGCTGTGCTGATGCCGAGGTGAAGCCACAGAGGTGCGTCGGCAGGGATGCAGGTTATCGCGTAGTAGCAGGCGGCGGTGAGGACCGTATAGCCTGCCATGGCGCGTATCGGGTAGGGGATGGGATAGAGCCTCTGCCCGACGAAGTAGCTCAGCAGCATCGCTGTGCCGTAGCCTGCCACGCCGCCCCACGCACAGGCCATGTAGCTGTAGTGCGGGATGCCCCAGATGTTGACGGCAAGCAGCACGATGCAGCCGATCAGCGAGAACAGGGCGCCATAGATGGTGCGGTCCGTCAGCTTGTACCAGAACGAGAGGTTGAAGTAGATGCCCATCATAATCTCTGCCACCATGACGATGGGGATGACGCTCAGTCCCTCCCAGTAGTCGGAGCCAATCATGTAGCGGAGCACGGGCAGCCAGCCCATCACGCAGAGAAAAGCCAGCAGCGTGAAGATGACGAAGTACCTCATGCCCAGGGCGTAGTATTCCGTCTTGTCGGCATCCTTCGCCTTGGCAAAGACGATGGGCTCGTAGGCGTAACGGAAGGCCTGCGTTATCATTGCCATAATCATCGCCACCTTCGCGCAGCTGCCGTACACGCCCAGCTCGACGTTGGCTTGTGCCTTGTCGGGGTAGACCTTCGGGAAGATGATCTTGTCGGCCACTTGATTCAGGATGCCCATTACGCCCAGCAGGAGTATGGGCCACGAGTAGGAGACCATGCGGCGCAGCAGGCGGCCGTCCACATGCCAGTGTATCCGCAGCAGGTCGGGAATGAAGAAGAAGGTGATGAACCCCGTGCAGAGCAGGTTGATGAGGAAGACGTAGAACACGGCCGTCTTGCCGAGGAAGACGAAGAAGACCACGTTGAGCGAGATGCTGAGCACGATGAACAGCAGCTTGAGCGAGGCGAACCGTATGGCGCGGTGCTGGAAGCGCAGGTAGCTGAAGGGCAGTGCCTGCAGGGCATCCAGGGCGACCACCGTGGTCATGATGAGCAAGTATTCGGGATGCGCGGCGTAGCCCGTGAGGCTCGCAATGGGGGCAGTGAAGCCGAAGACGAGCAGGAGCAGCAGCGCCGTGAGGCTGCCGATGATGGCAAAGCCGGTGGAGAAGACCGTGTCGGGCTGTTCGCGCTCGTCGTTGGCGAAGCGGAACAGCGTGGTCTCCATGCCGAACGTCAGGATGACGAGCATCAGGGCCGTGTAGGCGTACATGTTTGTGCTCACGCCATAGTCGCCCGAAGCCTTCGGCATGTAGTGCGTGTAGAGGGGAACGAGCAGGTAGTTGAGGAAACGCCCCACGATGCTCGACAGTCCGTATATGGCCGTATCCTTGGCCAGAGCTTTCAGGTTTGCCATCTCACATTTACCATTTACTATTTACCATTTGCAGTTTACCTTTGGGCGGCAGCAAATTGTTCACTTTTCACTCTTCACTTTTAATTTTTAATTTTTAATTTTTCATTTTCCACTTACATCGTCAGCGACACCGGGCAATGGTCGCTGCCCATGATGTCGTCGTGTATGTCGGCTGCCACGATGCTCGGTGCCAGACGCTCGGACACGAGGAAGTAGTCGATGCGCCAGCCCACGTTCTTCTCCCGGGCGTGGAAGCGGTAGCTCCACCAGCTGTAGCGGTCCCTGGCATCGGGGTGCAGGTGGCGGAACGAGTCCACGAAGCCGCTGCCCAGCAGCATGGTCATCTTCCCGCGCTCCTCGTCGGTGAAGCCTGCATTCCTGCGGTTCGTGGCAGGGTTCTTCAGGTCAATCTCCTGGTGAGCCACGTTCATGTCGCCGCACACGACGACGGGTTTGCGCCGGTCCAGCCCGATGAGATAGGCACGGAAGTCGTCCTCCCACTGCATGCGGTAGTCCAGCCTTCGCAGCCCGTCCTGGCTGTTCGGCGTGTAGACGCACACCAGATAGTGGTCCGCCATCTCCAGTGTGATGATGCGCCCCTCGTGGTCGTGCTCCGCGATGCCCATGCCGTAGGTCACGGCCACGGGCGTCTGCCGCGTGAAGACGGCGGTGCCGGAGTAGCCTTTCTTCTCGGCATAGTTCCAGTAGGCCTGGTAGCCGGGGAAGCTCAGGTCGAGCTGTCCGGCCTGCATCTTCGTCTCCTGCAGGCACACGAAGTCGGCATCCAGGGCGTTGAACGTTTCGCAAAAGTTCTTCCCGACCACGGCACGCAGGCCGTTGACGTTCCAGCTGACATACTTCATCATTTACAATTTGACAATTTACTATTTACAATTTGATAATTGACTATTTACAATTTACTATTTGACGATTTGCTGTTTCTTTCCTTCGGGCAGGGAGGCCGGCCTCTATTTCACCGTGATGCGCTTGGTCTGCACGTCGCGGCTGTTGCCGCCCATCATGATGTCGAACTCTCCGGGCTCGAAGAAGAGGTTGCCCTCTGCGTCGTACGAGCCGAGCTCCTGCTCCGTCAGTCGGATGCTGACCGTCTGTGTCTGGCCCGGACGCAGGGTGATGCGCTCGAAGCCCTTCAGCTCCCTGACGGGACGGGCGTAGCGGCAGGCCACGTCGCGGATGTAGCACTGCACCACCTCGGCTGCCTCGCTCTCGCCCGTATTGCTGACGCTCACGCTGGCCGTCACGTTGCGTCCGTCCTGCTCCACCTTCATCTCGCCGTACCGGAACGTGGTGTACGTGAGTCCGAAGCCGAAGGGGAAGGCCGGACCGTTGCTCACCTCGAAGTAGTTGCTCTGGTACTGGCGGAAGGTGTCGTCGTCGTCGCGGACGGGACGGCCCGTATTGAGGTGGTTGTAGTAGAGCGGTTCCTGACCCGTCGTCTGCGGCAGTGAGACGGTGAGGTGACCACTGGGCGATTTGTCACCGAAGAGCACGTCGCACAGGGCAGGGCCTGTTTCCGTGCCGCCGAACCATACGTTCATCAGGACGGGCAGGTGCTCCTTCTCCCATCCCATTGCGGTGGGACGGCCCGAGAAGTTCAGCATCACCAGCGGCTTGCCCAGCGACTGCAGGGCAGCCAGCAGCTTCTTCTGGCATTCGGGCAGGCTCAGGTCGGCACGGCTGTGGCTCTCGCCGCTCCACTCCGCACCCTCGCCGCCGGCATAGACGATGACGTCGGCCTGTGCTGCCACCTGCATGGCTTCGGCCAGAGCCTGGTGGCTGTCCACGCGGGGCACGGTCCGGTAGGGCGCATTCGCGAAGCCCGCCTTGTCCTGCCGTTCGTCGTCGGTCAGGTTACAGCCTTGGGCATAGAGCATCTCGGCCTGCCCTTGCAGGTATTCCTTCATGGCACCGAGCAGTGAGGGGTAGGCATCGCGCTGTGGACGCACCACGCACCACGAGCCCAGCAGGCCGTCGGTCGTGTCGGCATTGGGCCCGATGAGAGCCACCTTGCCCTGCTTCTTGAGGGGCAGGACGCCGCCGTCGTTCTTCAGCAGCACGAACGTCTCGGCTGCCAGGTCGCGTGCCGCACGACGGTGCTCCGGGGTGAAGATGTGCTGGGCCTGCTCCTTGTCGCTCATGTCGCAGTGCTTGTAGGGGTCCTTGAAGAGGCCGAGCTTGTACTTTGCCTCCAGCACGCGGCGGCACGCCTGGTCGATGTCCTGTTCCGTCAGGAGTCCTTCGCTGACGGCTGCCTCGCAGTGGTGCAGGAAGGCCTGGGCGCACATGTCCATGTCGGTGCCAGCCTTCAGGGCCTTTATGCCGTTTTCCTTCTGCGAACCGAAGCCCCAGCTCGTCATCTCGGTGATGCTGGCATAATCGGTTACGACGAAGCCCTCGAAGCCCCACTTGCGGCGCAGCACCTCCTGGAGGAGCCAGGGATTGGCCGTGGCGTGCTGTCCGTCCACGATGTTGAAGCTGGTCATCACGCTTCCCACGCCTGCTCGTACGGCAGCCTCGTAGGGCGGCATGTACTGGTTGAACATGCGCCACCGGCTCATGTCCACGGTGTTATAGTCGCGACCGGCCTCGGCAGCGCCGTAGAGGGCGTAGTGCTTCAGGCAGGCCATGATGTTGTGTCTCTCCTTGAAGTCGCCCTGATAGCCGCGCACCAGAGCCGCCGCGATGAGGCTGCCCAGGTAGGGGTCCTCGCCGCTGCCCTCCATGATGCGTCCCCATCGGGCATCCAGGGCAATGTCCACCATCGGGCTGTAGGTCCACGAGATGCCGTCCGACGAACATTCCTCGGCAGCGATGCGTGCGCCGCCCTCAATGGCAGGGATGTCCCACGAGCAGGCCTGTGCCAAGGGAATGGGCAGGATGGTCTTGTAGCCGTGAATCACGTCGAGCCCCACCAGCAGCGGGATGCCCAGCCGGCTTCGCTTCACGGCCACTTCCTGTATGGCGCGTATCTCGTCCTTGCCCGTCTGGTTCAGTATGGCGCCCAGTTCGCCTTTCATCACCAGGCCGCCCACCTCGGTGTCCATCGCGCCGCCCGTGGTGATGTTGCCCGCAGGCTGCAGGTTCAGCTGTCCGATCTTCTCGCGCAGCGTCATCTTCTTCATTAGCGAGCTGACGAAGCTGTCCATCTTGTCGTCCGTCGCCGCCCCCAGGCAAAGTGTCTCGCCCACCAGGGCCAGCAGTATACAGAGTTCCTTCATCATGTGTAGAGTATGTTGTGTTGTCTTATCCAGTTGTGATGTCTTGTTCTGTGGTGTTGTCTTATCCTACTGCAAAGTTAATCGTTTTCTGCGAACGGTGCAAATCATATCGCATCTTTGTGCTTGCGGTTAGCCCTTTCTTCGCGAGTCTGCCTGATTTCCTCGTTTATCTCTTCCAAAGTCAAGTCGGGCAGTTGACCATTTTCCGCCATCTTCCTTATTCTGTGAAAAGCCTCAAGCCCTTTCATCGAGTCACTTCTCTCTGCCGCTCTCACTTCAAAAGGAATCCGCCGTTGTCTCACAACGGCATTTGCGAACACGTTCATCGCAGTGTTCACACTCATACCAAACTGTGAGCATAGCTCCTCGAATGCGGCTTTAATGCCTGCATCCATCCTTACGGTCATAGAAACCTGTGCCATAATCATTCCTTTTTCCTGTTTTACGCTACAAAGATAACGATTTTATTTCATTCTGCCATCACTTCTCGTTAAATTTTAGTCAAAATGGTTTTCTTTGTTTCCTCTCGATTAGCGACATCTAAAAACAAGGAACATAACATGGAATTGTAACATCTAAAAGCACGAAATAGACGAAAGCCTATATCGAGAGATTCATTAATGCATTTCGTGTCTTTCGATGTTCATATATTATTCGTGTCAATTTGTGGCATTATGGCAATTACATGTTAAAGACTTATGTCTCGGATGTTTATAATCGAACACAAAGTCACAAAGACTCGAAGTGTTACGCTGGAAATGAAGGCACAAAGCTTGCCAAGGCAAGGATTTTTGTGTCTTTTTCGGTGGTTTGATCCTTTGTGCTTTTGTTTCTTTGTGTTTGGTTAATACCTAATAAGCTGTTAATCGCCTACCCCCGAAGCAAACAGAAAAAGCCCCAAGAGTCGTTGGCTTAGACTCTTGGGGCTCTATTGGAGTATAAGATTCTTTTCCTCTTAGGGAAAGCTAAGGTTGGATTCTACCACTCGTTGTCCCAGAGGGACTTGTTGCCTTTTACCAGTTGGTCGCCGCCGATGTCTTCACTGTTGAGGTCGAAGCTCATGGAGTTAAGGTTGTCGCCCTGATAAGAGACATCCATAAGGTGGCTTCTGACACCTATCTTCACTACGAGCGTCTGGGGAGTGCTATATGTCTTTTTCATAATCTTAGTATTTGTAGGGTTGAGATTCTTATTTAACGATCACTTTCTTTCCGTTCACGATGTTGATGCCCTTCTGCATCTTGCTGAGGCGCTGACCGGCAACATTGCAGATAGACTGCTCAGAGGCCATTGGTGAATGTTCAATGGTTTCGATGCCGTCAGCAGCATCTTCGAAGTCGAAGGCAAAGCCCTTGATGCCGCTTGGGATATCGCTGACGTTGATGTATGCCTTGAAGCCGGCCAGGTTCTCACCGTTGTACTTGTAGAAGCCAACGCCGTTTGCACCGTTCTGCATCGTCAGCACCTCCTGCTTGCCGAGAGCAGCGGCAGCTGCAGCACCGCGGA
>DGTM01000069.1:27294-30185 GCA_002394305.1 Prevotellaceae bacterium UBA4336 | reverse complement strand
ATAATGTTGGCACATTGGTTGCAAAACCTAATGAGTACCCTGAGGAGTCATCATGAATTCTATTTCATATATCTTTTAAACCAGATTTTAAATACAGGGTCTTCCAAGAAGACGTTGTCCTTGTCAAAGTCAATCATTTCTTTGGAAAGAAGCGCTGTTTTTATGCGCGATATGTTTGATTTCGTGCCAAGATTGTAGGTCTCGAGTATAGCTTTGCTTCCAAAGTCGGAACTTACGCCATCACACAAGGCACGGATAAAGTTTATCTGATATCCTGTCAATCCTTTCAATTGCTCCTCGAAGAGTGCTGAACATTGAGCCAGCAAAGCATCTACGCCGTGATGGAAGTCTTCTTCTGTGGTAACTTTCCCTGTTTCAGCCATCACATTCCAAGCCAACTGTTGGACGTAAGAGGAGTTGCTCTCAACTGTCTCGCAGATAAGTCGTGCAAGTTCTGCTGATATCTTTTTGTCTTGGCTTTCAAATCTCGAACAGATAAACGGCACCCAGTCTTCTGTCGGTATCTTGTCCAAATACATCATTTCGCCGAACTGATAGAAGGGCATCCTTCGATTCTGGAAGAGTTTGTTCATCAGATGTTTCTTGCTGCCGAAAAGGCAATACGACACGTTGCGCTGATGTTGCCATATTCCGCGTAGCCGCTTTTGAATGGTCAATGTGTCTGACATCTCGCCAATCTGCTGGAATTCGTCGATACACACCACGATATGAACTCCTTGTGCTTGACCAATTATCTCAGGCAATTGAAGAATCTCTTCCGGTTTGTAGTTCTGTGGCGTAATACCTAATGACAGAGAGAATTCGGACATGGGTTCTGGTGAGAAAGAGATTTTGGGGGTCAACCTGACCATGAACTTTTTTATGTTTTCAATTACTTGTCCTGTCTTGTTGGCGGTCTGTTTCAGCAACTCGGAAGCGAATCGGTTATAGAAATCATATTCACTGCGACAATCGTAGATGTCCATGTAGACAGTTCTAATCTTTGGGCTGGTAATCTCTTTCGTGACTTTACGCACAATGGAACTTTTTCCGATTCGTCGAGGTGACACAAGAATGACGTTGATTCCATTCTCCATGTTCATCTTCAGTCGCTTCGTCTCTTTGACCCTGTCTGTGAAGTTCTCTCCATCAACAGACATACCATATACAAAAGCCCTTTCCATAACGTGATATTTTGTTTGTGAGTGCAAATATAAGCAAATGATTTAAAGTACACAAGTATGTGGACCACAATTTTGTGGACTGACGTCTTTTTAGCTGTCTATAGCTGTCTAACTCGAAGGCTTTCTATGTAAAGTTGCCATAGCAGAGGGATTGATATTAAGGTATAGAGAAGACTGCGTAAGATGATGGAACATTGGTTGCATAGTGCGGGCACTCTGGCTCTTGCGTTGTGAGATGCGGGAGCTTTTGGTCGTATTATGCTTTGTGCGTCAAAGGTGTTCGGGGCATTCTGATAGTCGTCGTTGCAGTCACGGAATGTGCTGGGATAACAGCTTACTCCTTCAGCAGGACGTACTGTCTGGGGACTTTTCTGAGGCGTTCCTGCATCTGATAGCGGCGGCTTTTGGAGTTTACTATCTCGATGCTTTTGGGAGGATAGATGTCTATGAGGTCGGGGAACTGAGCCTCTTCGGAAGTGGGTCGAAGACGGAGTGAGACTCGCCAAGTGGTCTTGTTATCCATCCATTCGCGTCGTTTCTTCTTCACATCGCTCCACGAGGCGAAATGCCTCCTGGACTGATATTGGAACTCCTGGGGCTGTCCCTCCGTGGTGTAGGAGGCACGCAGCAGAATGGTCCAGTCCTTTAGCTGAAACTTTATGAACCTACCTAACGCCCAGAGGGCAAAGCCGTTGATGAACTCATGCTTCACACAGTCCAAACCGCTGTGGCGCTCTGCCTCCAAGACCATGCATCGGGCTGTGTCGAGGTTCAGATAGCCACGGTCCAACTTGTACTTGGTTGACCAGAAGACAAGCTGTACGACGTTGGGATTGGGATGCTCGAACTCCCCATTTACAGCAAAACGATGTTGCCTGAGGAAGTGCTTGTCCAGGGAGCAGATGAGGTTCTGGTAAAGCATCTCGTCAAGGTAATTCCAACGCACATAGGCGCTGTCGGGCTGGCTTACGCAAGCTGTATCGGTGCCGAAGACTGTGTTTCGTTTGGGTGCCACCTGAAAGACGCTGTCCTGCCGCATCTGCACCATTGAAGGCGAGAACAACAAGCCTTGGCTCTGGAACCTATAAGCCGTCAGAGAGTCTGTAACGGTTCGTCGGGAGCCACGCAGGAGGTCGGAGCCTGTGTCTTGGAAGAAGAAATCATACTTGCTAAAGCACGGCTCCTGTTGATAGTTCTCTTCCCGTCTTTGGATGAAGAGTTTCAGTTTCTTTCTTATCCATGCAGGCTCTTCAGCCTTAATCAAAACTTCTTGCAGCGTGCGTACACGTGCTATCTGAAAGGTGGTGTCATCTTCTTCCCCGCCGGCAGCCCAAAGAGGCCACAAAAGCAGGAGGCAAAGGGCTAATTGTCTCATTGTGTCTGTCCTTTTTTCACAAATTCGACAGCAAAGGTAGGAAGAATTCCGCAACCTTCACCTCCTGCCTCGTTAAATAATCATAATGGAATGTTAAGAGTAAACAAGAAGTTTTTATGGACGTTAAAAATGAATAGTGAATAGTTAATTGTGAACTATGAATTACCCTGAAGGTCCTTGTCGATGAACTGGATGAGCCTCTCCACTGCTTCCTCTTCGGGGATGTTCTTCTCGATACACTCTTTGTTCTTGTAGAGCGAGACCTTGCCGCGGGCAGCGCCGACGTAGCCATAGTCGGCATCGGCCATCTCGCCCGGGCCGTTGACGATGCA
>DGTM01000069.1:5956-27165 GCA_002394305.1 Prevotellaceae bacterium UBA4336 | reverse complement strand
GCCTTGATGCGGCGGATGGTGTCCTGCAGGTCGTAGAGCGTGCGGCCGCAGCCCGGGCAGGAGATGTACTCCGTCTTGTGCATCTGTACGCGTGCTGCCTGCAGGATGCTCTGGGCGACGGGTATCTCTTTCTCCGGTTCCTCGCTGAGGCTGACGCGGATGGTGTCGCCGATGCCGTCGATGAGCAACGCACCGATGCCCACTGCGCTCTTCAGCCTGCCGTCCTCGCCCTCGCCAGCTTCCGTCACGCCCAGGTGCAGCGGATAGTCCATGCCTTCCTTCTCCATCTGCTGGCAGAGCAGGCGGACGCTCTGCACCATGACCACCGTGTTCGAGGCCTTAATGCTGACCACGACGTCGCGGAACCGTTCCCTCTCGCAGATGCGCAGGAATTCCATACACGACTCCACGATGCCCTCGGGCGTATCGCCGTAGCGCGACATGATGCGGTCGGAGAGGCTTCCGTGATTCACGCCGATGCGGATGGCCGTGCCGTGCTCGCGACATATATTAAGGAAGCGGCAGAAGCGCTCGTCCAGCCTTTTCAGCTCTTGCCTGTACTCCTCGTCGGTATATTCCAAGGTCTTGAACTGACGGGCAGGGTCGACGTAGTTGCCCGGATTGATGCGCACTTTCTCCACGATGGTCGCAGCCACGTCGGCCACGTTCGGATTGAAGTGGACGTCGGCACAGAGCGGCACGTCGCCATAGCCGCGTTCGATGAGTCCGGCCTTGATGTTGCGCAGGTTCTCCGCCTCGCGTGTACCTTGTGTGGTGAGGCGAACCAGCTGTCCGCCCGCCTCGATGATGCGTATGGCTTGCTCGATGCAGCCTTCCGTGTCGAGCGTGGAACAAGTGGTCATACTCTGCACAGCCACGGGGTTTTCACCGCCGATGCGCAGCTTGCCTATCTTTACTTCGTGAGTCTTTCTTCGCACCATATCATTTACGATTTGACGATTTACGATTTACTATTTATTTACGATTTAACAATTCTATAATTTAGTTCCCCCTAAAGGGATGGGTAGGGGGAGTTAGAGAGGGTCTTTTTCTTTCTCGCCACAAAGTTAGGCATTTTTCTTCACCTGTCCAAACATACGGTGAGGAAAATTGCCCGACACTCCACGCCGCGTTCCTACCATCTGAATATAGATACCCTCGCAGGGCAAAAGACTGCATCGCTTTTGGCAAAACTGCGTCCGTGCAGTCATCCGCCGGCTCCCGACATCAATGCTAATGGCAATCGGAACCAAACGAATTACCTGTTTAACCATTTAACCATTTAACCATTTAACCTTTTAACAAAGGGAGATATGCAGGACAGACACATCAACAGGAGCCGCTACTTCGACGAGTTGGCAGAGACGAGCCGCCGCTACTTCATGCCTTACGTCAGCCGTCGGCACGCAATCGGAGCAGGACAGAAGGTGCTGGAAATAGGGTGCGGCGAGGGCGGCAATCTGCTTCCCTTCGCCAGGGCAGGGCTGGAAGTGACAGGCATCGACATTGCTCACGTGCGAATCAGACAGGCCAGGGAGTTCTTTGCAAAGGAACAGGCAGAGGGCAAGTTCGTCTGCCAGGACATCTTCCGGCTTCTGCTCAGGGAGAAGTTCTCCATTATCATCTGCCACGACGTCGTGGAACACGTGGCCGACAAAGCGCGTCTGCTCTCGCTCGTGAGCAGTCTGTTGGCCGAGGACGGCGTCGCCTTCCTGTCGTTTCCTGCCTGGCAGATGCCTTTCGGAGGACATCAGCAGATATGCCGGAACAGGTTTCTCTCCCGCCTGCCTTTCGTCCACCTCCTGCCCCCCGCGCTTTACAAAGGCATCATCAAGTGGGCAGGCGAGAGCGACGATTGCCTCCGAGAACTGCTGTCCATCAGAGAGACGCGCACGACGGTCGAGTCCTTCGAGCGCCTTGTCGGCCCTTCGGGCCTGACGATTGCTGACAGGTCGCTCTTCCTCGTCAATCCGCACTACAAGGTCAAGTTCGGACTGCCGCCATGCAGACTGCCCCGATGGCTTTCCGCCTTGCCATACCTGAGGAACTTCCTCAGCTCCAGCTGCTGGTATCAACTGCAGAAACGGCCGTCCGCTACCAGCTGACTCTGATGCCGAACGGGCAGGTGAACATGAAGGGATGCTCTGTCCAGGACGTGTGCGTCGCGCTGCCGTTGGGGATGAACCAGTTGAAGGAGGGCTCGGCAAAGAGACTGGTGTGCGGTGCGAGCTTGTACTGAAGGCCGAAGCTCACGCCTGTCTGCCATTGCAGGGAGGGCGTGAAGTACTGCCTGTCTGCATTGAGGCTCTGCCAGCCCACCATGTACTGCGTCTGCCTATTGCCTGCGAGGGGGATGTGCAACGTGACGCCGAGCGAGCTGTAGGCAGAAAGGTTTCGGTATTCCAGCCACCGGTACGACACGCGGAAAGGCACTCCGAGGTAGTGCGCCTGCTGTCGGGTGCTGACGCTGTAGCCGTTCTCGCCCATCTGGAAACGGGACTTGAGCAGGGAGTATTGCAGACCGGTCTCGAGGCTCCACCGCTTTACTATCTGTTTTGAAAGCGAGAAACTGAAGGTGATGGGCACGTCGTGATGCTCTCGCTGCACGATTTCGCCGTTGTTGTGGTCGGCTATGGTGATTAAGGCAACCGTGTCGGCAGGGATGCTGGCAGTGCTGGAGGAAACGAATCGGAGGTATCGGGCATAGTCCTCCCAGGTGTTGATGTAGTCTGGAATAACAAACGTGGGTGCGTCTGGCTCTGGCACGTCCGAGCCTACGGAAGGTGATGGCGGCGTGTTTGTGGCAAGCATGATGCCTTCACTTTGCGTCGAGGTCTGTCCGAAGCTACCGCCTACGGAGATTTGCCATTTTCTTTCCTCCCCGTGCGTGTCGTCTTCTGCAATATCTATATGAGGCAGGACTTCCCGTGGAGCGATGGAGTCCTTCGTGACCGTGCTGACAGAATCGTCCTCAGCCTCTGCTATAAAGACATCTTCGCTGATGTCCGGCGGGGAAATGACTTGGGCAGAATCTAAAGCCTCTTCGTGTTCTTCTCTATGCCGCTTAGCCCCCTTCTCGTTCCGAGACATCCCGTCCCCTTTAGGGGGAGGGAGTACTTCAGCGGAAGGTGCAGCGGGAATGAGGCTCTCCCCCAAAGGGGGAGCGGGGAGGGGGCTGGAAGGGGGAGCGGGGAGGTGGCTTTCTTTCTGCCGGAAAACGAAATACGACACGAGGGGAAGCAACAGGAGTGCCATCACGCCGACGGTCCGGCGGTCCATCATCTGCCTGAGCAGACGCTTGGCCCGCGACAACTGCGACGACGAGCTGTGGGGTCCGATGCCCAGCATATCGGCTATCTCCTGGTGCGAGAAGCCTTCGACCGCGGAAAGTCTGAGCACCTTGCTGTACCCTTCCGGCAGACGGCTGATGAGCTGGAGCAGTTCCTGGTAGTAAAGCTCCTCTTCGGGCGACGGCGAGGAGGCGGCAAACACGGCATCGTCCTCCCTCAGCGAGCTGACCGAAAGCAGGTGTTCCCGTTCCCTGCGGCTGACGTATTTCAGCGAGACGTTCCTGACGATGGTCGTCAGCCACTCCCCAAATTTATGGTTGTCCTTTAGGCTGTCCAGCGAGACAAAGGCCAGGATGAAGGCGTCGTGCACAAGGTCGCTGGCGGTCTGCTTGTCCTCGCGGATGATGTTCATGCACACGCCGAGCATCTGGGGCTGGTATGCCGCATAGAGCGAGGCGAATGCCTTGGCGTCTTTTTCCTTTGCTTTGCTGACAGTGTCGTTTAGATCCATATTAACGTCGGGGCGGGATATGACCGTGGCCCCATGTCTATATAGATACATCCGGCGGGCAAAAGACTGCACCGCCCCCCGTAAAGACCCTTCCCGGCCCTCCCCTAAAGGGAGGGGGCTTCGCCTGTGTCCTCCCCCTTTAAGCTTTAAGGGGGAGTTAGAGGGGGGCTTTTCAGTTCGTTTTGCAGCTGTACTTCACCTCTTTCAGCTCTTCGTTGGCCTTCACGATCTTCTGCTTGAGGCCCTGCTTGTAGTCGCGGAGCTTCCGGGCAAGCGTCTCGTCGCTCAGGGCGAGCATCTCCGCAGCGAGGATGGCTGCGTTCTGTGCGCCGTTCACGCCGACCGTTGCCACGGGTATGCCCGGCGGCATCTGCACGATGGAAAGCATGGCGTCCAGGCCGTCGAGCATCCCCTTGATGGGTACGCCGATGACGGGCAACGTGGTGCTTGCGGCCACCACACCCGGCAGGGCGGCTGCCATGCCTGCTCCCGCGATGATGACCTTCAGTCCGCGCTCCTCGGCCGAGCGTGCAAAGGCCTCCACCTCCTGCGGCGTGCGATGGGCTGAAAAGGCGTTCATCTCGAAAAAGATGCCCATTTCATCGAGGAATTTAGCTGCTTTCTCCATCACGGGCAGGTCGCTTGTGCTGCCCATGATAATGCTTACGATAGGTTTTTCCATAGTGTTAAGAATGTCGTTTCCCGCCACAAAGATACAAAGAAAAATGAAGAAATGAAAAAATGAAGGAATGAAAAAAGCTCTCCGCGTGCGAAGAGGGCGAAAGGGCTTGGTGCCGCGATGCCCAAGCAGACACGTGAAGATGGCAGTACTACCGCAGGAAAACTGCAGTACCACCGCGGTGGTACTGCAGTTTTCCTGCGGTAGTACTGGAAAAAGTATCTGTTCCCCCTAAAGGGGGGCAGGGGTCATTTGTCCCTTGTCCTGAAGTTGCCCGGGCGTCCGTCCACCGTGATGCGCAGGATGCGCTTGCCCTTCTTGAGGAAATCGAAGCGCGGGTCGATGAGGCGGTCGCAGTTGTACTTGCGCGAAGCTTCCGTCTCTGCCAGTTGCTTGGCATCGGGAAGCGAGATGCCTTGCAGCTTCTGCCGTCCCTCGGGCGTAGAGATGTCAATGGTATAGGTGATGCGGTCGCCGACGGGAACGAGGTCGAGAGGATTGACGCTGTAGTGTCCGTCGTTGATATAAGAGCCTGTGCTCGCGCCTCCTGCACCGGAACGTATGCCGCCGCAGGATGATATGGTTGCAGCCGAGGCTGCAAGTGCCAATATATATAATGTATGTTTCATCTTCTTGCGTCGTTTTTATCAGAAGTTATAGCTCAGCCCGAGGCCTACGGTACGCTTGTCCATGATGCGGTCGTGAAGCATGTCGGCACCGACAGAGAGTGTGGAGCCATTGGTGAAAGGAATGTCGTAGCGGTAAAGAGAGGAAGTGCCGAGAGCGTCAAGCTTTTTCTTTTGCTTGTGCGCAACGATGAGACAAGTAGTTGTAACGCCTGCACCTGCTAATAAACATGCTATGCCACCTCCTGCTGCACCATTATTGGTATATTGGTCGGTTGCAGCAATACCCAAAAAGAGTGCACCGCCAGCAACCAACACTCCCCCACCTATCCATCCCCATGTCTTCAACCTCTTTATTTTCTTGTACTCAGGAGAGTTGTCAAGTGATATATCCAAGTTCAGCAACGCCCTATCACTCAATGTCTGCACGCCGTTGTTTTGGTTGTTCGGTGTATAGATACTTGTTGTTTTGTTGAAGGTGTCCTTCCTGCCGTCCGCATAATTGATGGCAGAGACAAGCGTCTTGTCCATCACATAGCTCGACCCTTTCAGGTCGCTCCAAAGCTTGTAGGTGACGTCCGTCTCGCTTACTTTCTCCACACGGCAGTCGATGGTGGAGCCATCCTTCTTCACAATCACGTCCTGCGCCGAAGCTATCATCGGGCAAAGGAGCATCAATAAGAACAGTAACTTCTTCATTTCATTTGCTTTTTTAAGTGTTAATACCAATCTCTCTCTCCTTCGTCGGGCAAAGCAGCACTTGACTTGCGAGCACAAGAAAAGCGCAGGACTTCACCATACGCGGCTTAGGTTTAGGACTACCTTCAAACATCTATGGGAAGCCTGCACTTATAGCGCAAGCCTCTAAGATGTTTGATATTGCCCTTACACATGTCTGAGGTCCTAATTCAAGCCGCGTTAGAGCAAATAAAATGACGTGCTCCGAGGAACACGCCACAAAGGTACGACTAATTATCGGAAACGCAAAGCTTTTCCCGCAAAAAAACACTTAAATGGTAAATAGTAAATGGTTAAATAGTAAATGCTTTGGTGTTCCTCCCCTTTGGGGGAGGTTAGGAGAGGGGCTTACATCAGTATCGTCCCTACGATGCCGCAGGCGATGCCGATGAGCGTACCGCCAAGGACCTGGCCGAGGGTGTGCTGGCGGAGCACCATGCGGCTCGTCATGACGCAGCCCGAGACGAGGATGGCAAGCGAGAGCCACCAGACGGGGTTGAAGCCGAAGATGTCGGCGTAGACCATCAGGGCGCCGATGACGCCGCCCGAGCCTGCCGAGTGCATGCTCACCTTCCACCAGATGTTCACCACGACGCAGACGCTCTGCACGAGCAGCGCGATGCCGACGATGGCCGTCAGGAAGTGGGGCATGTGGGTGACGGAAAGGATGTGCATGAGGCAGAGGTAGCTGCATATATATATAATGTAGGGCACGGCTCGCTTGTGGCGCTTCCGCAGCTCCAGCGCGCTCCATCCGTGGGCACGGCGGTAGAGGTAGACGGAAAGGGTGGGCAGGCAGAACGTGAAGACGTAGACAAGCGAGAGCAGCCACAGCCTGAAGGCCCACGGGAACTGCCCGAGGAAGGTGAAGCTGAGCAGGATGAGCGTGCCGACGGTCGGGTAGTACGACGGACGGAAGACTGCCGAGAAGATGCGTGCTATGAAGAGAAGGGGCTTCATTTTCTCATTCTTGCCACGGGGACGCCCAGCTGTTCGCGGTACTTGGCTACGGTGCGGCGGGCGATGCTGAAGCCCTCCTGCCGGAGCATCTGCGTGAGGAGCTCGTCGCTGAGGGGCTGCTGTTTGTCTTCCCCATTGATGATGCGGCTCAGGGCGGCCTTCACCTGGCGGGCCGTCACGTCGTCGCCCTCGTCGCTCTTCGTGGCGCGGTGGGTGAAGAACCACTTCAGGGGGAAGGTGCCGAAGACGGTCTCGACGTACTTGCTGTTGGCGGCACGGCTGATGGTGCTGATGTCGTAGCCCGTGGCGGAGGCGATGTCTTCGAGCTTCATGGGGCGCAGCAGCGTCTCGTCGCCTGTCTGGAAGAAGCGTTTCTGCCATTTCACGATGGCCTGCATGGTGCGCAGCATGGTCTGGGAGCGTTGCTGCAGGGCACTGATGAACATCTGTCCGCGCTCCACGTACTGACGGACGAAGGCGTCCTGCTGTCCCTCGGCGTCAGGACTGATGACGAGCGAAGGCTGATTGCCCCGGGCCAGGGTGACGGTCACGGTGCCGCCCTCGTCGGTGTCGACCAGGAAGTCGGGCTGTATGCTCTGGGCGCGGTCGCTGGTCTTGGAGCCGACAGAGCCTCCGGGCCTCGGGTTGAGCCGCAGCACCTCCTTCTGCATCTGCTCTGTGTCCCAGAGGCTCACGTGCAGTTTCTGTGCCAGCCGATGCCAGCGCTTGTGGACGAAGTCGTCGAAGTACTTGCTCAGGAGCGTGATGAACTTCTCCCGATAGGGGAACTTCTCGTCCCGCCGGACTTGCAGGAGCAGGCACTCTTGCAGCGAGCGTGCGCCGATGCCGGGCGGGTCGAACTGCTGGAGGATATGCAGCACCTTTTCCAGCTCCTCGGGGCTTGTCGTGATGCCCTGGTAGAGCTCCGCTTCGTCGGCCAGGACGGGCAGGGACTTCCCGAGCAGTCCGTCCTCGTCGAGCGAGCCGATGAGGTACTCCATGAGCTCCTTCTCGTGGTCGGTGAGCTCGAAGTCGGCCATCTGCTCGCGGAGCCGGTCGGTGAGGGAGAGCGTGTCGTCGTAGGACACATACTCGGCAGCGTCGTTGCTGTGGCTGGGGCCGGAGAGGAAGTCGGGCATGTCTTCCTCGCTTCGGTAGTCGTAGAGAGCATCGGAAGCCTCCCCCGACCCCTCCGAGGGTGAAAGACCCTCTGAATCTCCCTTAAAGGGAGACTCTTCCTCCCCTCCTTCGGAGAGGTCGGGCGAGGCCGAGACTTCCAGCCATGGGTTCTCCATGCACTCCTGCTCCACGCGCTGTTGCAGGGCTTCGACGGGCATCTCCGTCAGGCGGACGAGCAGGACCTGCTGCGGCAGCAGTTGTTGCTGCTGCACCTGCTGCTGGGTCTGCACCTGCTGCCCGGTCTGTGTCTGTAGGTTCTTCTGTGCCATAGTCTATTTGGGGACAAAGGTACGATGTTTAATTCAAAATACAAAATTTTAAATTCAAAAGTGAATAACGAAAAGCGAAATAATATATTGCTGCGCTTGGAAAGTAAGCCTACAAGGCATTGGCAGCTCCTTCGGTTCAGGAAATATCCAAATAAATTTGGTAATTCTATTGTTTATTTGTACTTTTGTGAACGGAAACGTCCAAATGCGTGGATTTCTATTGATTTAGGTTATGGCTCAGAAAGAAAACAGACTGATTCTATATCGCGATGAAGAAGGCAGCATAAGCCTGAGCGTGCGCTTCACTGATGAAGACGTGTGGCTGACTCAAGCACAGCTGGTCGAGATATACCAGTCAAGCAAATCGAATATAAGCGAACACCTTACAAATATTTTTGCAGACAGAGAACTGGAGGAGGATGCAGTTGTTCGGAAATTCCGAACAACTGCCGCCGATGGCAAGAACTATCAGGTAAGACATTACAATCTCGACGTTATCATTGCCCTCGGCTATCGTGTGCAGTCGCCCATAGCTGTGCGTTTCCGCCGTTGGGCGACACAGCGGCTGCACGAGTACATTCAGAAGGGTTTCACGATGGACGATGAACGCCTGAAACAAGGAGGTAGTCGCTACTTCAAGGAATTGTTACAGCGTATCCGCGACATTCGCAGCAGTGAACGCAACTTCTACCAGCAAGTGACAGATATCTATGCTACTGCTACCGACTACGACCCTCGTTCCAAAACCACGCAGCTCTTCTTTGCTACAGTTCAGAATAAGATGCACTATGCTGTACATGAGCATACGGCAGCAGAGCTGATTTACGAGAGGGTGGATAATGAGAAGCCTTTTGTGGGTATGACCAATTTCAAAGGTAATTATGTGACGCGCGACGACGTAAAGATAGCCAAGAACTATCTGACGGAATTGGAGTTGCAGCGTCTGAACCTGCTCACATCACAATTTCTTGACTTTGCCGAGTTTCAAGCTCTTGAACAGAATCCTATGACGATGGTCGACTGGGTGGCAGCTCTTGACGAACAGATATTGCGTCTCCGCAAACATATCCTCGAAGGCACGGGTGCTGTATCGCACCAAGATGCTATGGAAAAGGCAGAACGTGAGTTTGAGATATACCGTGAGCGGGAAATGCGTCTTCTTGAAAGTGACTTCGACAGAGCCATCAAAGAACTTTCCTTGGATATGAGCAGGTAACACGAACCAGGGCATTTGCAGCCGGATTCAGG
Organism: Prevotellaceae bacterium UBA4336; assembly: GCA_002394305.1. Classification (GTDB taxonomy): domain Bacteria; phylum Bacteroidota; class Bacteroidia; order Bacteroidales; family Bacteroidaceae; genus Physcousia. The sequence goes on along the minus strand of DGTM01000069.1, from coordinate 17,665 downwards.
TTTGCTTTTGGGGTTAATTAGAAACATAGGTAATCCAACAGTCATCCACATAGATAGTTGTTCCGTAGTAGCTGTTGATACCAAAGGCAAAATAATTAGCTGCGGGGGGCACTTCTATTGTTTCGTCAAAAGTGAGCCATTTGTTTAACTCATGATGGAAATATGTCAGCCCATATCCTCCGCCACGAATGATGCGCAAAGTGTTTGCATCGTAGAAATAATTCAATGCTTCTGCGGAAATAGTGGTCGACTCGGCAGACCGTGTCCGGAAGTAACAATATGTCCTGGCTCCTTTGTCCTTCCATTGAGTTATGGCATAGTGGAAACGGATTCTTATTTTTTGATTGGGAGAAACCTGTATTTTTTGTTCCAGCCTCGCTGTATTGCCTTTTTCAAGAGACTGCATCTTGGCACAGAAAATCCCTTCGTAATGGGCGGATTTGTCTCGTTTTACATACTCATTAGAAGGAAGAGACCATCCTTTAGGCCTTTCTGGTCCCCAAAAAGTTTCCCACTCCTCCAGCCCTCCGTTTATCAAGAGGTTTACTCCTTCGTCAACGTCCTTGCTATCGTCACCAGAATCAACATCCTTGCTATCTTTATCTGAGTATAAGATGATGTTTATTGGGTCTGGCTCCGGTTCGTCAGGCTCAATGAAATCTTCATACTTCTGCTTCTCGCATCCGACCAGCAAAGTTAGAAGACACAATAAAGGATAAAGTTTTTTGATGTTTGCTATGTGTTAAGCTTTACTTCTTAAAGTAGAGATTGCATGTTATCATGCCTTCGGTGTACTGATCTTTCACGAGCATTGTCCAGATGATGTTTCTATCCTCTGGATAATACTTTGCCACGACCTTTTCTCCTGTTTGAAATGTCAGGTTCAAGTCGTTGCCATCGATGGTATATGTTATTTTCTCTTCTGCGCCCCAATACATTGTTTGGCCGTTTTCGTCCTCTTTCCAACCTTTAACAACTCCTGTGCCGTTTGATGAGAATATAGCTTCCATATAGAAGGCTGCATATTCTCCGTTTTGAGTGACGTCAACCGTTCTTTTGCCAAGACTATTCGAAACGAGGGCTTTATAGGAGTACCACTTCCCAACGACAACGTTTTCAAGCGGTTCTTCTTCTTCGTCGCCACATGATATTAAAACGGGAAGAGCCATTACAAGCATGAGCATACTCAAGAATTTAGTTGCTTTCATTTCTATTAAATATTTTTATGATTATGCTTTTGCAAAGAGACCAAAAAGGTTTAGCGATTTACATAGGGGCAGGAGTTGGTGTCTGCGTGTAGGGTTTCAGACCCATCTCCTTGGCCTTTTGCAGGAGGAATTGGAAGGCGGCGTCGTGGTCGCTCGGGATGACGGAGTCCCAGATGGCGTCCTTGACGGCTTGCTTCAGGATGCCAATCTCGCGGCAGGGCTTGAGGCCGAAGGTCTGCATGATTTCCTCGCCCGTGATGGGGTTGTGCCAGGTGCGGTAGTTGTCGCGGGCCTGTAGGTCGGCGAGCTTTTCGCGGACGAGCTGGAAGTTCTCGATGAAGCGCTTCTTCTTCTCGCGGTTCTTGCTCGTGATGTCGGCTTCACAGAGGCGCATCAGGTCGTCGATGTCCTCGCCGGCCTCGAAGAGCAGGCGGCGGACGGCGCTGTCGGTCACTACATCGTCGGCGATGGCAATGGGGCGCATGTGCAGGCCGACGAGCTTCTCGACGTAGGCCATGCGTTCGTCCGTCGGCAGCTTCATGCGGCGGAAGAGCGGTGCCACCATTTTCTGCCCGATGTAGTTGTGGTTGTGGAACGTCCAGCCAGCCTGGTTGTCCCAACGTTTGCTGCGCGGCTTTCCGATGTCGTGCAGGAGGGCGGCCCAACGCAAGAAGAGGGAGGAGTCGGGGGTGAGGCTAATGTTGTCCAGCACCTCGAGGGTGTGGTAGAAGTTGTCTTTGTGTGCGCGGCCGTTTCGGGTCTCTACGCCTTCGAGGGCCGCTACTTCGGGCAGGATGAGCGGGAGCAGTCCGCTGCGGCTCAGTTCGATGAAGCCGATGCTCGGGGCGGGTGCCATCATGATTTTGTTCAACTCGTCGATGATGCGTTCCTGCGAGATTATCTTGATGCGCTCGGCGTTGCGGCGGAGGGCTTCCTGTGTCTCGTCCTCTATCTGGAAGCGTAGCTGGGTGGCGAAGCGTATGCAGCGCAGCATGCGCAGGGGGTCGTCGCTGAAGGTGATGTCGGGGTCGAGGGGGGTGGCGATGATGCCGTCCTCCAGGTCGAGCAGTCCGTCGAAGAGGTCGATGAGCTGGCCGTAGTGTTCGTGGTTGAGGCAGACGGCCATGGCGTTGATGGTGAAGTCGCGGCGATGCAGGTCGTCGTCGAGCGTGCCGTTCTCCACGATGGGCTTGCGGCTGTCCCGCTGGTAGCTCTCGCGTCGGGCGCCGACGAATTCAATCTCCTGCTCGTGCCACTTGAGCTGTGCCGTGCCAAAGTTGCGGAAGACGCTGACGTGGGCGCCTCGCCCCATGTCCTTGGCAAGGGCTTGGGCAAGGAGGATGCCAGGTCCCAGCCCCGGCCTCACCCCCAACCCCTCTCCCGTGGGAGAGGGGAGTGGGCTGCTGGTATCTCCCCTCTCCCACGGGAGAGGGGTTGGGGGTGAGGCTACTACCACGTCGATGTCCTTCGAGGGGCGCTCCAGGATGATGTCGCGGACGTAGCCGCCTACGACGTAGCATTCCAGCCCCAGCTCGTCGGCCTTCTTGCCGATGCGCCGCAGCAGGGGGTTGTCGATGAGGGGGAGCGGGTCTGTCCGGCGCGTGCGCTGGCGGAAGTCGTCGTATTCCTTTATGGCGTCAACTAAGTCCATCTCTTTTAATTCATAATTCATGATTCTCAATTCATAATCATAAACTCAGGGCGTAGCCTAATTATGAATTATGAATTCTTAATTGTGAATTGACTTCTTGTCTTCTTGCAGTTTGCGCTCGAAGAACTGGCGTTTCACGTTGAGGCGCTTCCATTCTTCGCCGGTGGCAAGCTTGCAACTGTCGGCGGCGGCATTCATTTCGATGCTGTCGAGCAGGAGGATGGCTTGCTGTCGTGCTTTGATGGCTGTGGGGCAGTTGCGCCGGAGGGAGAGGATGGTGTCGCGTGCCTCGTTGTAGAGGTGGTGGTGGAGGGCATAGCGTGCCTCCTTGAGCATGCTGGCGGCACGCTCGTCGGTGGTCTGCTGGGTGCAGGCAGCCAGTAGGCAGGCAGTCAGCAGGGAAAGTATGAGGTGGTGCTTCATGGGGGTTATGGGTCTTATAGGTCTTATAGGACTTATGGGACTTATGTGTCTTATAGGTCTTATAGGACTTATGGGACTTATGTGTCTTATAGTCCGAAGAGGGGCAGGACGAAGTTGCGGAAGTCGTTGCTGATGGCCAGGAGCATGAGTGCCATGAGGATGCCGAGGCCGATGCGCTCGATCCAGACCATTGCCTTGTCGGAAGGCTGATGTCCGGTGATGCCCTCGTAGAGGAGGAGCACGATGTGTCCGCCGTCGAGTCCCGGGATGGGCAGGATGTTCATGACGGCCAGGATGATGCTGATGAGGGCTGTGAGGAGCCAGAACTGTTGCCAGTCCCAGGCGGAGGGGAAGATGTTGCCGATGGTGATGAAGGAGCCGACGCTCTTTGCTCCGTCGGCGCTTGCCACGTAGCGGAGGTCGCTCACGTAGTTCTTGAGTACGCGCCATCCGTAGCCCAGTCCGGCGGGGATGCTGGAGGCGAGGCTGTAGTCGAGGTGGACGGTCTTGAAGTCGGGTATGTGGCGTGTGACGCCCATCATGTAGTTTTCGTCGAGCTGCAGGCTCAGGGTGTCTGTGCGGCTCATGTCGGCCGAAGCGACCACGGCGTGGAGTGTGCGCCATCGGAGGCTGTCGGCGGCTGTGCAGTCGGGCGAGCTGAGCACGTCCTGGCGGCGCAGTGTCACTTCGAAGTCGAAGTCGCCCCAGGTCTTGATGTCTTTGCCGTTGACGCTGACGAGGCGCATGCCTTTCCGGATGCCGGCCTTGTCTGCGGCCGAGCCGGGCACGACGGAGTCGATGAGAGCCTCTGCCATGGGGGCGAGGAACATGGGCTGTGCCTGTATCATCTTGAGCATGGAGAGGCCTTCTTCGGGCATTGTGAGCACAATCTCCTCGCCTCCTCGCAGCACGGTGACGGTCGAGGCGTTGGAGATGGTGCGCATGACGGCGCCGCCGTTGTACTCCACGATGTCCTTGCCGTCGGCGCGGATGGGGATGTCGCCATTGCGGAAGCCGATGCTGTGGGCCTGTTCGTTGTACTCGAAGCCGCTCTCGATGCTGGTCATGGGAATGTAGTCGCGCCCCCATGCGAAGAGGACGACGGAGTAGATGACCCAGGCTGTGATGAGGTTCATCAGTACGCCGCCGAACATGATGAGGAAGCGTTGCCATATCTTCTTCGAGCGGAACTCCCAGGGCTTGGGTTCGGCTGAGAGCTTCTGGTTCGTCTCGTCTATCATGCCGTCGATGGCGACGTAGCCGCCTATGGGCAGCCAGCCGATGCCGTATTCGGTGCCTACCGTGTCGTCGTACACCTTGTTGCCGATGTTCTCGGTCTGGACTTTATCCTTCTGTCCCGTGAGGAGGAAGTATTTGTTGCGGAGCCAGGCAAAGAAGTTCTGTCCCTCGTTTCCTCGCTTTGTGACGAGCGGCTTGCCCAGGAGCCTGCGGAACCAGTCGTCGTAGGTGCTGAAGAGGTGGAAGCCGTAGTTGGCGAACATGTAGAAGCGTGTGACGCGTGTCTTGAACAGCTTTGCGAAGCCGAAGTGTCCGCCCTCGTGCAGGACGACCAGCAGGCTGAGGCAGCAGAGGAGCTGCAAGGCTTTGATGAGTACTATTTCCATTTGTTTTGTGTTATCGTGTGTCTGTTTCGCCCTCCCTCCGAGGGCTGTTGTTTTTCTTTGTGCGAACCGTGCCGTGTCTCAGAGCAAGGCCTCGGCCACTCTCCTCGCCTCGCGGTCGCAGTCGAGGTAGTCCTGCAGCGAGGGTTTCTCCTGGTGCGGCACCTTCTGCAAGGTTTCCCCGATGATGTCGGCCATCCGAAGGAAGCTGCAGCGTTCCTGGCGGAAGGCCAGGTTCGCCACCTCGTTGGCGGCGTTGACGATGCAGGCTGCGTTGCCGCCCATCCTTATCGCTTCGTAGGCCATCTGTAGGCAGCGGAACTTCTCGGGGTCGGGCCGTTCGAAGGTGAGGTCCCGGAGGTCCCACCAGTCGATGCGCGGGAAGCTGCTGCGGAGGCGGAAGGGGTAGGAGAGGGCCAGCTGGATGGGGACGCGCATGTCGGGCATGCCCATCTGCCCCTTCACGGCACCGTCCTCGAACTGGACCGCGCTGTGCAGGATGCTCTGCGGATGCACCACGACCTGAATCCTCTCCGGCGTGACGTCGAAGAGCCAGCGGGCCTCGATGACCTCGAAGCCCTTGTTCATCATCGAGGCGCTGTCGATGGTGATTTTCGCCCCCATGTCCCAGTTGGGATGCTTCAAGGCCTGGGCGGGCGTGACGTCGCGGAGCTGGTCGAGCGTGAACGTGCGGAACGGGCCGCCGCTGGCTGTCAGGATAATCTTCTCGACGGGACTTTCCTCGCCCATCAGGCTTTGGAAGATGGCGCTGTGCTCGCTGTCGACTGGCAGCAGGGGCACCTTATGCTCCAGGCAGAGCTGTGTGATGAGTTCTCCGGCCACCACCAGTGTCTCCTTGTTCGCCAGGGCAATGGGCTTGCCAGCCTCGATGGCGCTGATGGTGGGGCGCAGACCGCTGAAGCCCACCAGAGCCGTCAGCACCACGTCCACCGGCTCCATCTGCACCACTTGGCAGAGGGCATCGGCACCCGCATAGACCTGTATCGGCTCGTCCTTCAGGGCCTCGCAGACGTAGGCGTACTTGCTTTCGTCGGCTATCACCACGCATTGGGGCTGGAACTGCTTGGCCTGCCGGATGAGCAGGTCGGCATTTCGGCCGGCGGTGAGCACGTATGCCTCGAAGAGGTCGGGGTGCTCGCTGATGACCTCAAGTGTCTGCGTGCCGATGCTGCCCGTGGAGCCTAAAATGCATATCCTTTTCATCTTGTCATTTACCATTTAATCGTTTCTATCCAAGTTCTCCCCTTGGGGGAAGTCAGAGAGGGGCTCCTTATAGTTCAAGTAATCCTTCCGGGAGCTCCATGCGGACGGTGCGCTCCTTGTGGTTGATGTCCTTTATCCAAGCCTCGGCAGCAGGGATGAGCCGCTGGCCGACCTGGAAGAGCACGTTCTGCGTCGTGTCGTCCACATGGTCGATGGTCCCGATGAGGCCCGCCTTTTCGTCGAAGAGGCTGAAGCCCGTGAAGTAGCGCCATGTGTACTCGTCGTCCTCGCTCGCCTCGGGGGTCAGGGCATGTGGGAAGAAGACATCGCAGCCCAGCATGAACTGCACGTCGTTCGCCGAGTCGTAGTCGAGGAACTTCAGGAGTGCCGTCGTGTCGCTGCGGAAGCGGTATTCCTCCAGGAAGAACGGCACGAGCAGTCCGTCCACGCGCAGGAACAGGTATTCCGCCTCGGCACGGTCCCAGACGTCGTCCGTGAAGCTCAGTGTCACCTCGCCCTTCACGCCGTGCGTCCGCCCGATCTGTCCTATCTTGTATACTTCGTCGTCCTTAATCATAACAGACTCCCCGTCCCCTTTTAGGGGGAGGAATGCCCCCGCCCCCTATGTGGAGGGGAGGATGTTATTGTGTATGTTTTGTCTTGGCGACTCCCCTGCAAACCATTCTCCCCCTAAAGGGGGTTGGGGGGTCTCTCTCGTTATCTTTGCTCCGAGGGCGCAGAGGCGTGCCTCGATGTTCTCGTAGCCGCGGTCTATCTGCCCGATGTTGTCGATGCAGCTGGTGCCGTCTGCGCTCATGGCCGCGATGAGCAGGGCGATGCCTGCGCGGATGTCGGGGCTCGTCATGCGTCCGGCGCGGAGCTGCCGCTGGCGGTCGTGCCCCACGACTACGGCGCGGTGCGGGTCGCAAAGGATGATTTGTGCCCCCATGTCGATGAGCTTATCCACGAAGAACAGTCGGCTCTCGAACATCTTCTGGTGGATGAGCACCGACCCCTTGGCCTGTGTGCTGACCACGAGCAGGACGCTCAGCAGGTCGGGCGTGAAGCCGGGCCACGGCGCATCGCTCAGCGTCATGAACGAGCCGTCGATGAACGACTCTATCTCGTAGTGCTCCTGCCGGGGCACGACGAGGTCTGCGCCGTCCTGTTCGATGCGGATGCCCAGCCGCCGGAACGTGTCGGGGATGATGCCCAGATGCTGCAGGCCCACGTCGCGAATGCGGATGCCGTCGCCCACCATGGCGGCCATGCCGATGAAGGAGCCCACTTCGATCATGTCGGGCAGGATGGTGTGCTGTGTGCCGCGCAGGGTTGTGACGCCATCGATGGTGAGCAGGTTCGAACCGATGCCTGCGATGCGTGCTCCCATGCGGCAGAGCATACGGCACAATTGCTGGATGTAGGGCTCGCAGGCAGCGTTGTAGATGGTGGTGGTGCCTTGTGCCAGGACTGCCGCCATGATGATGTTGGCTGTGCCGGTCACGGAGGCTTCGTCCAGGAGCATGTACGAGCCGGTGAGCTTCTCTGCCGTTACATTATATATATGTAGGGTGTCGTCGTAGGTGAAGCGGCTGCCCAGCTTCTGCATGCCCAGGAAGTGTGTGTCCAGTCGCCGGCGTCCTATCTGGTCGCCGCCCGGCTTCGGCACGATGGCCCTCCCGCGTCGTGCCAGCAGGGGCCCGAGCATCATCACGCTGCCGCGCAGTTGCTGGCATCGGCGGATGTAGGCTTCGCTGCTGAGGTAGCAGTCGTCGAGGTTGGCGGCCGCGAAGGTGTAGTCGTGCGCATCGTGGCGTGTCACCTCCACCCCCATGTCGCGGAGCAACTGTATCTGGTTGTTCACGTCGGCTATGTCGGGCAGGTTCTTGATGCGCACCGGCTCGCTGGTCAGCAGAACGGCGCAAAGCACCTGCAGTGCTTCGTTCTTCGCGCCCTGGGGCGTGATGTCGCCCCGGAGCTGGTGGCCGCCTTCGATGATGAATGATGCCATGCCTGCCTATTTCTTCCGTTTGCGTTTCTTCTGGTTGTCGCCGTGCTGCAGGGGAGACTCTTCCACGGGGTCGAAGATGAAGCTTTCCGTATTCAGACGGAGCTTGCCGCCCGTGTAGTGCTCGATGTCCTGCGCCACGAGTGCCTCGTCCATCGAGTCGCGGTTCCAGATGAAGAGGTCTTGCTTCATCTGGTTGGCAACACATTCGGTGATGAACTGGCGCTGCTGCTCGTTGTCCAGCGTCTGTGCGTATGCCAGGGCCTGCTCTACGAGGTGTCCGTAGTGGCGGCGGCGTATGGGCTTCATGGGGTAGGGTAGCGGGGCAGGATGTGCCTGCACCTCTTCCTGCGGCAGGATGTCGACGGGATAGTCTATGTCGAGCTTGTAGTGCGAGATGCGTGCCAGGTGGTTCCATAGGCGGTGCTCGTCGTCGCTCTTGCTGGCCGTCGAGGGAAGCAGGCCCGACATGATCTTGACTATCGTGGCGGCGCAACGCTGACGCTCCTCGCGGTCTGCTATCTGCACCGCCATGTCGACCATCATCTGTACGCCCCGGCCGTATTCCGGCATCACGAGTTGTTCTCTTTGTGTATTGTACTGCACTTGTATGAGTTTAGAGTTTTGTGTTCAGAGTTTAGCGTGTGTTGTGTGGTTCGAAGTGGAGAGCTCCGGTCAGCTCCCGACCTTCGACAGGGGTGAACGTGGCGTCCCTGCGATGTATTCCTTCAGGTAGAACGGCTCGAAGTAGGCCACGTCCTGCTTTTCGCCGAGGTGCAGGGCCCGTTCTGCCAGGGGGAACATCCACTTTGCCAGCGGCTGGATGCCGTCGATGAAGTGGGCGTTGGGGTGCCGGATGATGCTTTGGCACTTCGCGGCGCCGTTGCCGAAGAACCAGACGGGATGCTCCTCGAGGTAGGGCAGGTAGGTGTCGGGCTCCACGATGTCGGCTCCGATGGGGCGCACTTCGTGGAGGGCGCGGTCGTAGACGGCACTATAGACCTCCATCCGCCGGGCGTCTATCATAGGGACGAGCAAAGCCTCCCCCGTCCCCTCCAAGGGAGGGGGGAAATGTGAGTCGTTCAATAGGACAGGGACGCAAAGCAGTTTGAGCGTGGGCACGGCGAGCAGGGGCAGGTCGCGCCCGTAGCAGACGCCTTTCGCCAGCGAGACACCGATGCGCAGGCCGGTGTAGCTGCCGGGACCCTCGCTCACCGCCACGGCATCGACGGGGATGGCGTGGGAGTTGGCAAAGGACAGGGCCTCGTCGACGAACACGCCGCAGACGACGGCGTGGTTCGGCCCCTCCAGATCCTCCTTGTGGAAGATGAGGCTGCCGTTCTCGCTCAGGGCCACGGAACACACCTTCGTGCTCGTCTCGATATGTAGTATGCAGGACACTTTCTTTTCGGTTTAGTCGTTTTATCAGTTGCCAGCCCTCTTCCCTCCCCGAGGAGGAGAGGCTTTCGCGACGGAACCCTCCTCTCCTCGGAGAGGGGCAGGGGGGTGAGGCTTTCTTTATCGCGCTGCAAAGATACTAAATATTTGCCAATAAACCGTGCTTTTTCGTGCAAAAATGTACGTAGGTCGCGGGAAGTGCTCCGTGTCTCCGTCAAAACGCCCCTTGCCCCGATGCCAGTACCACTGCGGGAAAACTCCAGTACCACCGTGGGAGTACTGCAGTTTTCTTGCGGGAGTACTGGAAAGTATGCTTGCGGAAAGGCCCCCGAATCCCTAATTCCCTAACGAAAATCACATGCATCCATCGCGCGGAAGCCGTAGTCGGCCAGCGCAGAGTCCAGCGTCGAAATCTTCAGCATACGTTGCTCTTCGGGGCTGAGCTGCTCCCCTCTCTTGCATGCGAAACAGCAGAGCAGAAGCATCGCACACGCCAAAAGTACATTCGTCGTTTTCATGCCGCAAAGGTACGAAAAAAAGAACATAGAAAAAAGGAGCAGGGCACGGCGACGGTCAACATTCGGGGCGGAAACAGAAATTTCGTACTCCGTGCTTCTCTTTTTCACATTTTTGTAGTATCTTTGCAGGCAAAACATTTAATAAGTATGATACTATCGATGACCGGTTACGGCAAAGCCTCGGCCGAATACCAGGGAAAAAAGATTATAGCAGAGGTAAAGTCGCTCAACAGTAAGGCTCTCGACCTTTCGACACGTGTGGCGTCCGCCTATCGCGAGAAGGAAATGGAGGTGCGGGCCATGATAACGCAGGCCCTGGAGCGCGGCAAGGTGGAGTTCAATCTCTGGACGGAACAGCAGGACCAGGCAGCGGCCAGTCCCATCAATGCCGAACTGGTGGCCGCCTACTACCGCCAGATGCAGGACATCTCGGCGAAGTATGACATCCCCGAGCCTGACGACTACTGGAACACGCTCATCCGCATGCCGGACGTCCTCTTGCGCGGAGAGGCACAGCAGGAACTTACGGAAGAAGAGTGGCAAGTGGCTCGCGGCGTCGTGCAGCAGGCCGTCGACCAGCTTGTGGCATTCCGCAGGCAGGAGGGCGAGGCTTTGCAGAAGAAGTTCGAGGAGAAGCTGGACAACATCGCCGCTCTGCTTGCCGGCATCGAGCCCTACGAGAAACAGCGCGTGGAGAAGATACGCCAGCGCATCATGGAAGGGCTGGCCGCCATCCCCGACGTGCAGTACGACAAGAACCGCCTGGAGCAGGAGATGATCTACTACATCGAGAAGCTCGACATCAGCGAGGAGAAGCAACGCCTTGCAAATCATCTCCGCTACTTCCGCCAGACGATGCTCGACGGTCACGGCCAAGGCAAGAAGCTTGGCTTCATCGCCCAGGAGATGGGTCGCGAGATAAACACGACGGGCAGCAAGAGCAACCTGGCAGAGATGCAGAACATCGTAGTCAGGATGAAGGACGAACTGGAACAGATAAAGGAACAAGTACTGAACGTAATGTAATATGGGAAAACTTCTTATCGTCTCGGCTCCTTCGGGGAGCGGAAAGAGCACAATCGTGAACTTCCTGATGAAGGAGCACCCGGAGTTCCGGCTGGCGTTTAGCGTGAGCGCAACCAGCCGTCCGCCACGAGGTGCCGAGCAGGACGGCGTGGACTACTACTTCCTTTCGCCCGAAGCGTTCCGCCAGCACATCAAGGACGGAGACTTCCTCGAGTTCGAAGAGGTCTACGAGAACCGTTTCTACGGCACCCTCAAGAGCCAGGTGGACGAGAAGCTGGCCGCAGGCTGGAACGTCGTGTTCGATGTCGACGTCAAGGGCGGCGTCAACATCAAGAAGCACTACGGCGACAAGGCCCTGAGCATCTTCATCCAGCCCCCTTCGGTGGAGGCTTTGCGCCAGCGGCTTCTGGGGCGTGCCACCGACGACATGGCTCAGATAGAGGAACGTCTGGCAAAGGCAGAGTACGAGATGACGTTTGCCCCGCAGTTCGACCGCATCCTCATCAACGACGACCTCGAAACAGCCAAACGCGAGGCAGTGGCAATCCTGAGCGAGTTCCTGAGCCCCACCCTTTAACCCTTTAATTTAAGTTTCGGGAGTTATAAAATGAAGTTAAATGGGAAGTTAAGC
>DGTM01000069.1:0-5833 GCA_002394305.1 Prevotellaceae bacterium UBA4336 | reverse complement strand
TCCTGTGCGTAGCATATAACTTCCACGAACCGTTAGGTCGACGAAGTCAACGTAGCGAGTTTACTTCCTTTTTTACTTCCTTTTTTACTTCCGAAAGTTGAACCCTTTAACATTTTAACCTTTTAACCCTCAGCCTTCCAGTGAAGAAACGCACCGGCATCTATGGCGGCAGCTTTAACCCCATCCATTTGGGGCACGTCCGTCTGGCAAAGGCGCTTGCCGACAGTCGCCTTGTCGACGAGGTGTGGCTCCTGGTCTCGCCGCAGAATCCGTTCAAGGTGGACGTGCAACTCATGGACGACGAGGTGCGCCTGCACTTGGCCCGCCTTGCCGTGGCCGACGTGCCGGGCGTGGAGGTCTGCGACCGCGAATTCCGCCTGCCCCGGCCTTCCTATATGTTCCATACGCTCCAGGCCTTGAGCCGCGAACATCCGGACCGCGAGTTTGTCCTCGTCATCGGAGCCGACAACTGGGAGCGCTTCCCCCGGTGGTATTGCAGCCAGGACATCCTCTCTGGCTATCGCATCATCATCTACCCGCGTCCGGGCTTCGTCCTTCCCCATGTGCCGGAGGGCGTCACCGTGGCCGACACACCTCTGTACGACATCAGCAGCACCGACATCCGCCGCCGCATAGCCAACGACCCCGACTATGCCGGCGAAGGTCTCCCGCCAGCTGTCTGGCAAGCGATTAGGGAAAAGGGCCTGTATGCATCAGCTTCAAACACTCAACAAACGGAATAAAACTATGAAACCAAACAAAGAATTATTAGCAGCCATTTGCTGCATGCTTTTTGCCAGCCTGTCGGCAGAAGAGGAACTGATACGGTTCGGTGACTTCGAATCGTGGATATCGCGCACCATCGAAGAGAGCGCAATCGTCGGCGGAAAGAAAAAGACAATCTACGAGATAGGTCCGAAGGGAACCTTCGACGGTGCCCGCGCCTATACCAACCAGGGCGGCTCCCCTTGGGGAACCAGCAATGCCTACGCCAAGGTGTCGGGCATAGTGAAGACAAATTCCAGCGTCTTTCCCGACAAGCATGGCAGCGGACAGTGTGCCAAACTCTACACCCAGATTCTCAAGTGCAAGGCTCTCGGGATCGTCAATATCACGGTCCTCGCCCCGGGCAGCATCTTCCTGGGTTCCCTCTTGGAACCTGTCACCAGTGCGTCCGACCCTTTGAGCAAGATGAACACCGGCATCCCCTTCACCAAGAAGCCCAAGGCAGTGAAGTTTGACTACAAGTACTACACGACAGGAGGGGAGCGTATCCGCGAATCGGGCTTCGGTCGCCGCCAGACGCTGAGCGGGAAGGACATGGGCAAGTGCATCTGCCTCCTGCAGAAGCGATGGGAAGATGGCGACGGCAAGATTCATGCCTTGCGGGTAGGCACCATGCTCCGGTATTTCACCCAGAACACACCCGAATGGAAGGAAGGCCAGTCCTTTGATGTCCACTATGGCGACATCACACACGAGAGCTTCTACAAGGAAGGCATGGAACTGATGAAGGGCGAGAAGGCCTATCATGCCCTCAACAGCAAGGGGAAGTGTGTCCCCATCCAGGAGGACGGATGGGCAAAAGCTGACGAGACGCCCACACACATGATACTGATTTTCGACAGCAGTTATGGCGAACCATTTTCCGGCACCATCGGCAATACGCTTTGGGTCGACAACGTGAAGCTGGTGTACTGATGCGTCCGTACTATCTACTCCAAGAGAGCTTGCTCCGGCGGAACCTGGAGCTCATCAGGCGCGTGGCCGACGAGGCCGACGTGGAGATAATCCTCGCCTTCAAGGCCTTTGCCTTGTGGCGCACCTTCCCTATCTTCCGCGAGTACATCCGTCACACTACGGCCAGCAGCCTGTGCGAGGCACGCCTTGCGTTCGAGGAGTTCGGCTCGCTGGCCCATACCTACAGCCCGGCCTACGAGGAGGACGAGTTCGGCGAGATACTCCGCTGCAGCGGCCATGTCACCTTCAACTCCCTCTCGCAGTACGAGCGTCTGCGGCCCGTTTGCCAGCGCTTCGCGGGGCATCCTGTCTCGTACGGCCTTCGTGTCAACCCCGAGTACAGCGAGATAGAGACGGAGCTCTACAATCCCTGTGCGCCGGGGAGCCGCTTCGGGGTGCTCAGCGAGCAGTTGCCCGACGTGCTTCCCACTGGCATCGAGGGCTTCCACTGCCATTGTCATTGCGAGAGTCCGGCTTCGGCCTTGGAGCACACGCTTGTGCATCTCGAAGAGAAGTTCGGCCGATGGTTCCCCCAGCTGCAGTGGCTCAACCTGGGCGGCGGGCACTTGATGACGAGAAAAGACTACGACGTGGCACACCTTATTAATATATTAAGGGGACTGCGCACGCGCCATCCGCACCTGCGCATCATCCTGGAGCCCGGCAGCGCCTTTGCCTGGCAGACAGGTCCGCTGGTGGCCGAGGTGGTCGACATCGTGGAGAACCACGGCATCCGCACGGCCATCCTGAACGTCTCCTTCACGTGCCACATGCCCGACTGCCTGGAGATGCCCTACCAGCCCGAGGTGCGCGGTGCCGAGAGTCTTCCCTTCGAGGCCGCTTCCCTGCCCGACGCGAGGGAGCGGAACATCTACCGGCTGGGCGGCAACAGCTGTCTGAGCGGCGACTACATGGGCAGCTGGCGTTTCCCCGAGCCGTTGCACGTCGGGCAGGAAATCGTCTTCGAGGACATGATACACTACACGACCGTCAAGACCACGATGTTCAACGGCATCATGCACCCCTCGATTGTCCTGGAGCACGCCGACGGTACGCGCGAGACGCTCCGCGAGTATCGCTACGAGGACTACCGCGACCGGATGGACTGATATAGGCTTTTTCCCCATGTGTTTAGGGAAAATCCTTCTTCCCCCATGTTGTTTATGTCGTACCTTTGCAGTGTGATTAGAAAACAAAAGTACCAAACAACAAAAAACGATACCGCTATGAAGAAGTTTTTCCTTTCCCTGATACTCTCGGTGGCAGCCTTTGCAGGTGCCAACGCCATGAGTTTTAGTCGCGCACAGGCAGAAGCCCTCTACCTGACGGACAAGATGGCCTACGAGCTTAACCTCAACGACCAGCAGTACAACGACGCCTACGAGATCAACCTCGACTACTTCCTGAGGATGGAGTCGCCCTCCGATGCTTACGGCTACTACTACGACTACCGTCTGAGCGACCTGCGCTGCATCCTCCACGACTGGCAGTACAGCCTTCTGGTCGCAGCCGACTACTTCCTCCGCCCCATTGCGTGGCGTGCCGGCGGCTGGTTCTTCCCCATCTATAGCTACTACGACCGCGGCAGATTCTTCTACGGGCGTCCCCGCGTATGGGTGACGTATCGTGGCGGTCACAGCCGTTTCTATCACTCCGCAGGCTTCTACATGCATCGCCGTCCCATGTGGAACGGAGGTCTGCGCGGCCGCGACATGGGTCCGCATCATGGCGGCATGCACGGTCATAGCGGCGGCATGCACGGTCATGGCGGCGTTATGCGTGGCGGCAGCGGCAGGGGCTACCACTTCGACCTGAACGGACGTCAGGGCGGCGGCTCAAACCGTCAGCACCAAGGCGGCTCGAATTATGGTCAGCACAGTGGCGGCTATGGTAATCACCAGGGCGGTTCCAATTACGGTCAGCACAGTGGCGGTTATGGTAATCACCAGGGCGGTTCCAATTACGGTCAGCACGGCAGCAGTCGTAGCGGCATTATCTCGGGCAGCCCCGTCGGTCGCGGCAATTCCTTCGACGGCAGCAGTTCGCGCACGGGCAGCAGTCGTGGCAGCTATCAGGGCTCGGGTGTATCGCGCGGCTCCAGCATAGGTTCCAGCCGAGGCAGCGGCATGACGCGCAGCTACAGCGGCGGCTCGGGCTTCAGCGGCGGCAGTCGGGGTGACAGTCGTGGCGGCGGCATGTCGGGCGGCGGCAGCAGCCGTGGCGGACGCAGATAGCCCTTGTTCGCATCAGAAAATTATTTCGGGAATAATCTTGAGGAACTGGAGGAAGACGGACAGCCAGAGCATTACGATAGCCAGCACGGGCAGGGCAATGACGATGATCAGCGCCCAGAGGCAGCCGGAGCGGCGGGGCTTTTCGCCCTGCTCTCCGCTTTTCAGGCCGCTGCGGAGCAGTTCCTCGTTGAGGTTCTCGGGCGTGACGTCGATGCCTTGCATGCGCAGGCGGTCCTCCGTCGTTCGGGCTTCGGGCACGACAATCCACAGTACCAGATAGACGATGAGTGTGGGCACGGGCAGGAAGATGCTGACCAGGGTGATGATGCGGACAAGCATGATGTCTGCGTCGCCGAAGTATGTTGCCAGGCCGGCACAGACGCCTCCGAGCATCCGCTGCTCCGGGTCGCGGTAGAGCTTGCGGCCGCGCGTGCGTTTCTTCACGTCGTCGGTGACGTTCGTGAACGCCTGTTCAGCCTGCCGGCCAAAGTCCTTCACGCGTTCGCTCCACTCTCCGCCGGCTGAGTCGCTGCGTTCCTGTTTGTTGTAGCCGCCTGTCGGCGATGCTCCCGAGCCTTCGCTGCCGATGTCCTGCGGGTTGCCGATGGTGGCGATGATGCCGCGCACCGTCTCGATGTTGACGGCACTCATTCCCGCCTTGCGCTTCTCCCAGAGGAGTTCCGCCACGCGGTGTTCGATGTCGTCGGTTATCTCGTCTCCGTCCGTTTGGCGCGAGAAGTAGCGTTTCATGCTGTTCAGGTAGTTGTCGAGCAACTCGTAGGCATCCTCGTCGATGGCGTAAAGTTCTCCGAAGAGGTTGATGGTGATGTTCTTTTTCATTGTATTGTTGGTTTATGAGATTGATTGTTTCGCTTTTCACTCTTCACTTTCCACTTAAATAACTGACGGTCCGTGCCAGTTCTTGCCACGCTGTGTCGAGTTGGTCGAGCGCTGCCTGGCCGTCTGCCGTCAGCGCGTAGTACTTTCGTGGCGGTCCCTGCGTGCTCTCCTGCCACTCGTAGCGGAGCAGGCCGTCGTTCTTCAGCCGCGTCAGGAGCGGGTAGAGCGTGCCCTCCACCACTATCATGTCGGCCTCCTTCAGACGCGAGATTATTTCATTCGCATAGGCCGGTTTCTGCCTGAGCAACAGCAAGATGCAGTACTCCAGCATCCCCTTCCGCATCTGCGACTTCGAGTTTTCTGTGTTCATGGTTTTCTGTTTTTGTCGTAATTCCGCTGCAAAGGTAGGCATTCCCTTGGAACTATGCAATACAAGGTACTGTAGTTTAACCTATTTTAACACGTTGTGAAGTGTGCGGGGTCGGGGAGACAAATTCCTCATCCCGTGCACACAAAACCGTCGCTGCGCGACATAAAACTTTTTTAGTGGCTTGGAAATATATTTCAGAGCCTTTGAAATCTATTTCCAAGCCTTTGAAATAAATTTCAGAGCTTCTGAAATTGTTTTTCTCCGTGCGCTTATGAAAATGTTGATTCGTACTTTCGCGTTTTGTGGAGTGCCGAAACGGATTTTCTTCCTCACCAAAAAGGAAAAAATGGCGTTCTTCTTTGCCGTTTTCATAAAATTCCGTAACATTGCGGCGCAAATGGTGATACCCGTCTTTCCGCAAGGGGATGACGGGTAGAGAGGGAATCCGGTGGAAGACCGGAGCAGTGGCATGACGCGCAGCGGCGGTGCGGGCTTCGGTGGCGGAAGTCGCGGCGGCGGCATGTCGGACAGAGGCAGCAGTCGCAGCGGACGTAGATAAAGACAACGAAAAAGGGGACACTCCAAATAGGAATGTCCTCTTCCTTTTACCACGCCACGCTCTTATCTTGGAAGACCTAGGCTCTTATTT
>DGTM01000068.1:2695-8601 GCA_002394305.1 Prevotellaceae bacterium UBA4336 | reverse complement strand
TGCGTAGCATATAACTTCCACGAGCGAAGCGAGTTTACTTCCTTTTTTTACTTCCTCTTTTACTTCCGAAAGTTGAAATAGTAGATAAATAGTAAATAGTAAATTGTCAAATCGTAAATAAACATGGCATTTAACAAAACGAACTACATCCTGCTTGCCATCGGCATGGCTATCGTCATCGTCGGCCTCGTGCTGATGTCCGGCGAGGGCAGCGCAGAGGGTTTCTTCAACCCCGACATCTTCAGTGCACGTCGCATCAAGGTGGCTCCGCTGGTGAGCCTCTTCGGCTTCATCTTCATCATGGTTGCCATCATGTACAGGCCGAAGGCAAAGAACGAATACGACATGATACCGTAAAGGAGGCACAGGCATGACAGTTATCGAGACAATCATCATCGCTATCGTGGAGGGGCTCACCGAGTTCCTGCCCGTCTCGTCCACCGGACACATGATTATCACGCAGAACCTGCTTGGCGTGGAGAGTACACCCTTCGTGAAGGCATTCACTATCATCATTCAGTTCGGAGCCATCCTCTCCGTCGTGTGCCTCTATTGGAAACGCTTCTTCCGCCTGGACCGCACACCGGCACCTGTCGGCAGCACGCCTCTGCAGGCCTTCCTCCACAAGTGGGACTTCTATTGGAAACTGCTGGTGGCCTTCATTCCCGCCATCGTCATCGGCTTCATCGGCAAGATGTCCGGCCTCATCGACCGCTTCCTGGAGAACGTGGAGGTCGTGGCAGTGATGCTGGTCGTGGGCGGCATCTTCATGCTCTTCTGCGACCGACTCTTCAGCAAAGGCAGCGAACAGACCCGACTGACAGAGGGCAGAGCCTTCCGCATCGGCCTGTTCCAGTGCATCGCCATGATACCGGGCGTGTCCCGCTCGATGGCAACCATCGTTGGAGGCATGGCACAGAAGCTGACACGCCGCGCCGCAGCCGAGTTCTCGTTCTTCCTGGCCGTACCCACGATGGCCGCAGCCACGGCGCTCGACGTGCTGCAGCTCTTCTTCGGCGACGAGGCCGATGCCAGCTGGGCCACGAGCGACAATCTGCTGATGCTGGCGCTGGGATGCGTCGTAGCCTTCGTCGTGGCCCTGGCCGCCATGAAGTGGTTCGTCGACTTCCTTGCCAAGTACGGCTTCCGGGCATTCGGCATCTACCGCATCATCGTGGGCATCGTCATCCTCGCCCTGCTCTGGTCGGGGCATTCACTCGTAATGGTTGACTGATGGACTTCATAGAAGGAGAGATACTTTGCTTCGACAAGCCGTTGAGGTGGACAAGCTTCGACGTGGTGAGCAAGATACGTCGGCAGCTGACCAGACGTCTCGGCGTAAAGAAGCTCAAGGTGGGGCACGCCGGCACGCTCGACCCCCTGGCAACAGGCGTCATGGTCGTCTGCACGGGCCGCGCCACAAAGCGCATCGAAGAGCTGCAGGCACACGTCAAGGAATACGTCGCCACGCTGCAGTTCGGCGCCACGACCCCCAGCTTCGACCTCGAGAAACCCGTCGACCAGACGTACCCTACGGCCCACATCACCGAGCCCCTGGTGCGCGAAGTGCTGACACGCTTCCTCGGACGCATCGAACAGGTGCCCCCAGCCTTCTCGGCCTGCAAGGTGGACGGACACCGCGCTTACGACCTCGCCCGCAGGGGAAAAGAAGTGGAGCTCAAGCCCAAGGTGCTGGTCATCGACGAGATAGAGCTCCTCGGCTTCGACCCCGAGGCAATGCAGGCCACGATACGTGTCGTCTGCAGCAAGGGGACGTACATCCGGGCCCTGGCCCGCGACATCGGTCAGGCCCTGGAGAGCGGCGCACACCTCATCGCCCTTCGGCGCACCCGCGTTGGCGACAACAGGGTGGAGGACTGCCTGAAGGTGGAAGACTTCCCCGGCTGGCTTGAAAATAATTCATAATTCTTAATTCATAATTCATAATAATTTTTCAGGCGGCCCAACTGTATTCCCCCAACGACTCAACCATATTCCCCCAACGACTAAACGACTAATATCCTACACAACTAAACGAATAATATCCTAAACGACCAAACGACTAATATCCTAAACGACCAAATACAACATGAAACTACAGCAATTCAAGTACAAGCTTCCCGAGGATCGCATCGCGCAGGAGCCTACGCCTTTCCGCGACGACTGCCGCCTCATGGTCATACATGCCAAGCGGGGCGTCATAGAGCACCGCGAGTCTTTCCGCGACGTGTTGAAGTATTTCGACGAGAAGGACGTCTTCGTCTTCAACGACACGAAGGTCTTCCCGGCACGCCTCTATGGTAACAAGGAAAAGACGGGCGCCAGGATAGAAGTCTTCCTGCTGCGCGAGCTCAACAAGGACATGCGTCTGTGGGATGTGCTGGTCGACCCGGCCCGCAAGATCCGCATCGGCAACAAACTTTACTTCGGCGAGGACGAGTCGATGGTGGCCGAAGTCATCGACAACACCACGAGCCGCGGACGCACGCTGCGCTTCCTCTACGACGGAACGCACGAGGAATTCAAGCGTGCCCTCTTTGCCTTGGGCGAGGCTCCCATCCCCAAGCAGATTCTCCGGCGCGAGGTCCTGCCCGACGACATGGAGAACTTCCAGACCATCTTCGCAGAGAAGGAAGGCGCCGTCACCGCGCCCACGGCCGGTCTGCACTTCTCGCCGCAGCTCATGAAGATGATGGAGATCAAGGGCATCGAGTTTGCCTTCGTCACCCTGCACTGCGGCCTGAGCAACTTCCGCGAGATAGATGTCGAGGACCTGACGAAGCATAAGATGGACAGCGAAGAGATGCACGTGGAGCAGGAGGCTTGCGACATCATCAACCGTGCACGGGCGGAGAACCACAAGATTGTGGCCGTCGGCACGACCGTGCAGCGCGTGCTGGAGACAGCGGTCTCGACCGACGGGCAGCTCAAGGAGTACCACGGCTGGACCAACCGCTTCATCTTCCCTCCCTACGACTTCCACCTGGCCGATGCCATGATAGCGAACTTCCATCTGCCCTACAGCACGATGCTCATGCTGACCTGTGCCTTCGGCGGCTACGACCTTATCATGACGGCCTACAAGGAGGCGCTTCGCCACAACGAGAACGACCCCGAGAAGCGTTATCGCTTCGGCCCCTATGGCGATGCCATGTTGATACTGAATGACTAAAAGACCCCCTAACCCCCTTTAGGGGGAATAAAGAAGTCTTCCAGCCCGCGTTGTTGGGAATAAATAATCCCCGCCTCCTCTTTAGGAGTACAAATTGTAGTAGAATAATGTCAGAATCCCAAGCTAAAAAAAGACTCCCCCTAAAGGGGGAAGGGGGGTCTCTCTTTTTGTCTCTTGGCTCCAATCTTGGCGACAGGGAACAGACGCTGCGCCGTGCCATTGCGCTCATTGGCGAACGCATCGGCACGGTGCAGCGCGTATCGTCGTTTATCGAGACCGAACCTTGGGGGTTCCAGAGCGAGCATCCCTTCCTGAATGCTGCCTGCATGGTGCTGACAAAGCTTTCTCCCATGCAATGCCTCGAGGCGACGCAGCAGATAGAGCGTGAGCTAGGACGGCGGACAAAGTCGCGCGACGGCATCTACCACGACCGCCCCATCGACATCGACCTCCTGCTCTACGGCAACGTCCGTCTGTCCACGCCCACACTCACCTTGCCGCACCCCCGCATGCTGGAGCGCGACTTCGTGATGATTCCCCTGCGGGAGATAATGGGGGATGCGGAGGCGCTACTCGCCCGCCATCACGATGAGGCTCAGGCCTGTGATGAAGAAGGCGAACATCAGCCCCACCAATAGCTTTGTCTTGCTGTCGGCACCCTTGAACTCGTGCCATACCAGCACGCCCCACAGGGCAGCTACCATCGGTGCTCCCTGGCCGAGGGCGTACGAGATGGCGGCTCCGGCCTTGCCTGCTGCAATGTAGCTGAATACGGTGCCCAGTCCCCATACCAGTCCGCCGAAGATGCCCACGAGGTGCGTCCCGAGTGTTCCCTCGAAGTAGGTCTTGTAGCCGACCGGTTTGCCTTCGACGGGATACTTCATCGCCAGCGTGCCCCAGAGGAAGTTGCTCAGGAAGATGCCTGCGGCGAAGATGAAGAAGGCGGTGTAGGGTGTGGCTTTGCCGGGTTCGGGAGTCTGGAAGTTGTTCAGGTCCATGGCGGCGGCCACGAAGCGGTAGAAGCAGGACATCAGCACGCCGGCTATGACGGCCAGGAGGATGCCTTTGCGTCCCGTCGTGCCGCCCTTCTGCATGCGTCCCGATGCGATGCCGTTCACGATGATTGCCACCATGATGACGGCCACGCCGGTGAAGAGCAGACAGGCGTCGCCCTTGGGCTGCCCGATGTAGTTGAGAATCACGCCGAGCACCAGTGCGATGCCCACTCCGACGGGGAAGGCGACCGCCATGCCTGCTAGCGACACGCTGGCGGAGAGCAGGATGTTGGAGGCATTGAAGATGACGCCTCCGATGAGGGCACTGAGCACCGCCGCGCCCGACACCTGTTGCAGGTCGGGGATGAAGCTGCGGCCTTCCTCGCCTGTGCTGCCCAGCGTAAAGCCGATGAGCAGGGAGAGCAGTACGATGCCGATGACGTAGTCCCAGTAGAACAGCTCGTAGCGCCAGTTCTTGGCTGCAAGTTTCTGTGTGTTGCCCCACGAGCCCCAGCAAATCATCGTGACCACGCAGAGCACGATTGCCAGTAGATAGCTGTTTACGATAAACATAGTGAGTTGTTATTTTTAGTTTGGTTGTTGCATTACAGGTCTACCTCGTTGCGATGCGGGATGCTCTGCCAGGCTCCCATGCGCGTGACGCTGATGGCGGCGGCGCGGTTGGCGAAGCGTATGGCATCCCGTAGCGTGAGTCCCTCGCAAAGGCCGACGCACAGGGCGCCGCAGAAGGTGTCGCCCGCAGCCGTGGTGTCCACTGCCCGGACGCGCTCGGAGGGGATGCAGACGAGGCGGTCGGCTTCCGTCGTGTAGGCTCCCTTCGCGCCGGCCGTCACGATGACGTTCCGCACGCCTTTTGCCTGGATGGCCCGGATGGCCTGCAGGGCAGAAGCCTCGTCGGTGATTTCGATGCCCGACATCATGGCGGCCTCCGTCTCGTTGGGCGTAATGAGTGTTAGGCACTTGAGGAGTTCCTCCGGCAACGGCTCGGGCGGGAACGGCGCAGGATTCAGCACGACGCGTGCTCCGGCTTCGCTGGCTATCCTGGCGACACGGACGAGCGTTGGAATGGGCGTTTCCAGTTGCATCATCACGATGTCGGCCTGTGCGATGAGTGTCCGTGCAGCCTCGATGTCGTCCTCGCTCAGCAAGGCATTGGCGCCGCTTGCCACGATGATGCTGTTCTCCCCCTTGCTGTCCACGGGGATGAGTGCGATGCCCGTGGCGGCCTGCTTCGTGGGAAGGACAAAGGTGGTGTCGATGCCTTCGTTCCTCATCATGTCGATGGCCTGGCGGCCGAAGCCGTCGTCGCCCACCCGGGCCACGAATGCCACCCGTCCGCCCATGCGGCATGCTGCCACAGCCTGGTTGGCGCCCTTGCCGCCCTGGTTCGTCATGAAGTCGTGTCCAATGATTGTCTCGCCCGGGCGCGGCAGGTGGTCCACCTTGACGACCATGTCCGTATTGCTGCTGCCCACGACCACTATCAGCGGTCTGCATTCCGTCTTTTCCATCGTGAAATGTAGGTTAGTCTGTTGTTGCCTGAAGGTATTTCAGCACAAAGATACTCTTTTTTTCTCAGAAACGTGCAAGACAATCCAAATTATTATTGCTTTCCCCCCGAAAGCGCGTGCTCTTCCGAAATAAGACCCAGGCTCTTCTGAAAAAAGCGTTAGGCTCTTCCGAAATAAGACCCAGGCTCTTCCGAAAAAAGCGTTAGG
>DGTM01000068.1:0-2631 GCA_002394305.1 Prevotellaceae bacterium UBA4336 | reverse complement strand
GCTCTTCCGAAATAAGACCCAGGCTCTTCCGAAAAAAGCATTAGGCTCTTCTGAAATAAGACCCAGGCTCTTTCGAAATAAGAGCTGGGCTCTTCCGTGGTAAATGCGTGGCGTTTCAGGGGGAAGTCCCTTGGCAATATGGGAAAAACGAGGGTAAAGATGTAATTTTGAGCTTAATTATTTTGTAGTTCGGATTATTTGCCGTAACTTTGCACCTGCATTTGCGTTCACAGTGCCGACGAGTGGTGCTGTACGACAAACAAGTTTAACACATAACACACAACATTATGTACTTAGATTCAGCTAAGAAAGAAGAGATCTTCGGCACCTACGGCCAGAGCAAGACCGACACTGGCAGCGCCGAAAGTCAGATTGCTTTGTTCACCTATCGCATCAAGCATCTGACCGAACACATGAAGCAAAACCGCAAGGACCACGGCACCGAACGCGCCCTGACCGGCCTGGTCGGCAAGCGTCGCTCCCTGCTCAACTACCTGAAGGCACGCGACATCACCCGCTACCGTGCCATCGTCAAGGCCCTCGGCCTGCGTAAGTAAACAAACGCAGACCCGCTGGAAAAGAACAAAGGCTGCATTCCCTCAGCGGGCGTGCAGCCTTTCTTTCTTTTAATTCATAATTCGCAATTCATAATTCATAATCAGGCTTCGCCGTACAATGCTGTGTGCGAGGTAATTCTGAAAGTCGAGTTGCGCATTATGAAGTAACAATTATGAATTATGAATTAAGAATTATGAACTATAAAAAGTTTCTTCCCGATGTGCTGGCCGTCGTGTTCTTCGTGGCCGTCAGCGTCACGTATTTCATTGTGCCCATCCGCGACGGGCTGGTCCTGACGGGGCACGACCATAGCGGAGCCGTAGGCAGCGGCGTGGAGATGGAGCAGTACCGTGCCACGCACGACGGCGAGCGTACGCGCTGGACGAACACGCTCTTCTCCGGCATGCCCACCTATCAGATGAGCCCCAGCTACCCCAGCACCGACACGCTGAGCACGCTGGAGCGCGTCTATCAGCTCGGCCTCCCGGCCCTCTCGGCCTATGCCGCCTACGTCTTCATGATGCTGCTCGGCTTCTACATCATGCTCCGGGCATTCGACTTCCGCGTCTGGATGGCAGCCCTCGGCGCCGTGCTATGGGCATTCAGCAGCTACTATTTCATCATCATACAGGCAGGCCACATCTGGAAACTGCTGACCCTGAGCTTCATCCCCCCGACCATAGGCGGCATGGTGCTCTGCTATCGCGGCCGATACCTGTCCGGCATCGTGGTGACCGGCATTTTCACCGCCATGCAGGTGCTCAGCAACCATGTGCAGATGACGTACTATTTCCTCTTCGTCATCGGCCTCATGTCGCTGGCCTACCTCATCGAAGCCGTCCGCGAGAAGCAGTTTGCCGGATGGCTGAAAGCGACCTGCAGCTTTGCCGTCGGCGGCATCCTGGGCGTATGCATCAACCTGAGCAACCTCTACCACACGTGGGAGTACAGCAAGGAGAGCATGCGCGGCAAGAGCGAGCTGACGCAAAAGACCAAGGACCCCGCAGACCAGACGGACAGCGGCTTGGAGCGCAGCTACATCACGATGTGGAGCTACGGCATAGGCGAGACGTGGACCCTGCTCGTGCCCAACACGAAGGGCGGCGCCAGCCAGGTGCTTGCCGACAATGAGACCGCGATGAAACATGCCAACCCGACCTTCGCCCCCATCTACCGCGGCTTCACCCAGTACTGGGGCGAACAGCCCGGAACGAGCGGACCCGTGTACGTCGGCGCCTTCGTGCTGATGCTCTTCTTCCTCGGACTCTTCATCGTGCGCGGCCCCATGAAGTGGTGCCTGCTCGCTGCCACCGTGCTCAGCATCCTGCTCTCGTGGGGTAAGAACTTCATGGAGTTCACCGATTTCTTCCTCGACTACGTGCCCATGTACGACAAGTTCCGCACCGTGGCCTCCATCCTCGTCATTGCCGAGTTCACCATTCCCCTGCTGGCAGTGCTGGCGCTCAAGAAGGTTGTGGACGATCCCGACTGCCTGCGTGGCAAGGACGGCGCTTTCTCGCGCGTACATTATATAACTATATCGTTTGCCCTGACGGGCGGCATGGCGTTGCTCTTCTGGCTCATGCCCGATGTCTTCTTCGGCGACTACCTCTCCACGTCCGACCGCATGTACATGCAGCAGTACGTCTCGGCAGGCTACATCCCGCAGGAAATGTCCGCACAGATACTTGCCAACATGAGCGAGATGCGCCAGGCCATGTTCACGGCCGATGCCCTCCGGAGCTTCATCGTCGTGGCCCTCGGCACCGTCCTGCTGCTGGTGTTCCGTGCCGGCAAGCTGAAGAGCACACCGATGGTTGCAGCCATCACCGTGCTTTGCCTCGTGGACATGTGGGGCATCAACAAGCGTTACCTCAACGACGGCATGTTCTCCCGCCCGAAGACCAACGAACAGGCCTTCCCCATGAGCGATGCCGACCGCCTCATCTGTCAGGACCCCGACACCTATTACCGCGTGCTGAACCTGACTGTAAGCACCTTCAACGACAACACCACCTCGTTCCATCACAAGAGCATCGGCGGCTATCATGCTGCCAAGCTGCGCCGCTACCA
>DGTM01000060.1:50049-53639 GCA_002394305.1 Prevotellaceae bacterium UBA4336 | reverse complement strand
TTTCGGAAGAGCCTAGGTCTTATTCCGGAAGAGCCTAACGCTTTTTTCGGAAGAGCCTGGCGCTTGCGGGGCCGACGCTCAGCGGAGCACCTTACGCACGGTGCCGTCGGCGCTACGCTCGATGTAGAGCCCCGGGTGCTGCGGACGGGCGATGGGCTTGCCGTCGGGGGTGAAGAAGGCGGCAGGGGAATGGGGGGCGATGCCGGCGGGGACGGTGGCGATGCCGGTCCACTGTCCGCTGCGCGTCAGTTCGGTGTAGTCGCGCAGTTCCGCGATGGCGTGGGGCAGCTCTTCGTTGGTAAGGAGGAGGTCCGAGAGGTTCTTTTGGTAGACCGCCTGGCAGTACGCCTGCAGGAACTCCTTGGCGTCCTCGCCGATGTCGCCCCCCCGGATGAGTTGCTCGGCTTCGCTGGCCGCCTGCTTGTACTCGGCCCACAGCTCGGCATTGATGGCGATGGCCTCGGCTGCGGTGGCGGCGGCCTTCATGGCGGCGACGGCCTGCGCCTGGTTGGAGACGGTGACGTCGTACACCTCGTCGTAGCGGTCGCTGTAGGACTTGGAGACGGTGACGGTGGTGTAGCTCGTCCGGACTTTCTTCATCTCGGCTATCCAGTATTGGTAGACTTCGGCCTGGTTGCCGTAGTAGGTCAGCGTGAAGTCGTCGAAGACGCACCAGTCCGTTCCTGCCCGGCGGTCCTTCTTCACGCCGAGGGTGAGCGTGTGGTCGCTGATGCCCACGAACACCTTATTATTATATGCGCCGAGGGTGTGCATGTAGTATTCGGCAGAGAGCAGGTCGTCGGGGATGTAGTAGGAGATGGTTCCCGACTTTGCCGCCACCTCGCGCCCCACGTTCCTGGCACGTGTCAGGATTTTCGAGAAAGGGGAGACGAGGGGCTGGGACAGCGTGTCGCGCCCGGCCAGGGCATAGAGGCGGGCGGCGCGTGTGGCGCGGTCCCTGATGCGGTAGTGTGCATAAGCTTCGTCGGCCAGGCCGCAGCGGTAGAAGGCTTTGGCGCCTACGGCATAGACGCCGTTGGGCAGCCCCGTGATGGTCTGGTGGGTGTCGAAGTTGGTGTTGAAGTGCTCGGCGTTCTCCTTGGGGCCGACGGCTCCGAAGGGAGTGCCCTGCCAGCCGTGCCCGGTCTGGTTGCAGTTGAAGCTCGGGTTCACGATGCGAGCCGTCATGTCGACGGGGGCGCGACGGGTGGCATCGCCCTCGCCCACCTGCGTCATGTCCCTGAGGTAGCGGAAGTTGTTGGCGATGAGCACGTCCACGAGTTCCTTGCCGCGGGTGTCATAGTCGCCGGAGCGGTCCACGCCCACATAGTCGGCCAGGATGATGCCGGTGGGCCCCGGGGTGTACGAGGGGTCGGAGAGGTAGTCGATGATGGCAGCGTTGGTGTGTGCGGCATTGTCGCGATAGCCGTCGCTGGTGGAGACCTGCTGGTCGACGATGAAGGGGATGTAGAGGCGCGACACCTTGGAGTAGGCCGAGGCGAAGTTGTAGACCCAGATGATGCTGGCCGTCGCGCGAGTGACGTGCTTCGTGCTGAAGTCGAGCATCTTCCGGATGGCTCCCAGCTTGAGGTCGAGCGCCCCTTCGGCGTGTGTCTCGGCGTAGTCCTGCATGTAGAGTTTGGCGGTCGTGCCGTCGGGCCCCACTATTTGTCCGCGTGTCTGGCTGCTCCAGTCTATCTGCCCCGTCCAGTTGCGCATGAATCCGCCCACCGGCTGGGCTGCGTACTCGTTGCGGCTGAGGAAGAGTATCTTGCCGCGCATCTCGCCCACGGTGAGCGTCGGCTTGAAGTCCACGAAGTAGTCCTTCAGGTCGTCGCGGCCGAGCAGTTCCAGCAGCCGCTCGCCGTAGTTGGCGGCATTGTTGTCGCCGTCGGTTTCGTGCAGTAGATGTATGATGGCGAACTCCGACGGGTTCTGGCGCAGCTTGTCGCGCAGCATGGTGATGGCCGAGTCGAAGCGCAGGTTGGTGGGCATGATGCCGTGGTTGACGTTTATGTAGTCGTCCTTGACGGCCGGCCGGAGGTCGAAGGCACGGACCCCCATGTCCCACTGCTCCTCGAGGCTCTTGTCTTGCGTACGGGCATACTTGTCCCCAAAGGGGCCGTAGATGGATGTCGCGACGCCGGGGAAGCCGTTGCCGGTGCCCGAGTCGTGGCTGCCGGGGATGGAGAGCGTGGAGACGTAGGCATTGTCGGGCAGGCGCATCATCCAGTTGTCGGCCCGGAGCTGCATGCCGAGCACTGGCAGCAGGGAGAGGAGCAGGAGGAAATGTCGGTTCATGCTGTAGGGGTGTTTGTGGGAGTGTTCTCCGGGCAAAGTTACGAAGAATGTTTCTATGCCGGACTGTCCGGGGGCGTTTTTTTGCTTTTTTTAGTGATTTTTCCTGTCTTGCAGGGACAAATAGTGGGGCAGGACGCACGAATCGGCCGGAATCCGCCTGCCCGCTGTTGCTACGACTCCTGCCCCGCGGCAATATCGAGCCAGGGGGTGAGGTAGTCGACGAGCGGGCGCTGGCGCAGGGCAGCCTCGAGCTTGCGGAGGGCCTCGCGGTGGAGGACGGAGGCGCGGGGCTTGCTGATACCCCTGGCAGCAGCCATCTCGGAGATGGAGAGGCGCGGGGTGTCGAGCCCGTAGTATTGGGCTATGAACTGCCGCTCCTGCGGCTGGAGGCTGCTGAGGGCGTCGTCGATGCGGCGCATCTGTCCCGTGCGCAGCAGGTCGTCGCCTTCCTGCTCGCGGATGAGTGCGGCAAGCAGGCTGTCGGCCTGAGCCTCATCGTCGTCGTCCTGCGGGTCCTGCTCCGCGTCGAGGCTGTAGAAGCGGGCGATGGCGCGTTGTCTGGCACTGAGCTGCATGGGCGAGCCGTAGCGACTGATGGCGTCGAGCATCATCCTGCGGCACCAGTGACTGGCGTATGCGGCGAAGCTGCACTCTGCCTGCTTGTCGTAGCGCAAGGCAGCTTCGCACAGGCCCAGGAATCCTTCCTGCCGGAGGTCTTCCAGACTGACGCCGTAGCCGCGCATCCGCCAGGCCATTGCAGCGGCCAGGGGCATGTGGCTGACGACGAGCAGACGTGTGGCGGGGGTCAGCTCGCGGAGTTTCTCGGTTGCAGCTTCCAACTGCTGTACTGCCTGGGTGGCACCCAGGTTTGTCTGAACATCTTGTCTCATTTTCGTTTCCTTTCTGTTTGGGGTTAGTAAAATGAGACAGCCGGCTGTCCGTTTTCTGAATTCGTCGGCAAAGTTACGTCAAAAGGGCGGCAAGCCGAAGCAAACGGACCTAGATACAAACATTTGCACAAGTCGAACAAGAAGCGCACAAAGTGCTGCAAAAACCGCACAACCCACGATGCGGAAGAGCCGGGCGCTTTAGTCACACAGAAAGCACGGAAATCACAGAAAGGAATCCGTGTAATACGTGCAATACGCTGTTCTTTAGTCACACAGAAAGCACAGAAAGCACAGAAAGAAATCCGTGTAATACGTGCAATACGCTGTTTGAAGAATACCTTTCTGTGATTTCCGTGGTTTCTGTGTGAATAGAATTTCGGGCAGGTCCGCTGTTCTTTT
>DGTM01000060.1:49724-49982 GCA_002394305.1 Prevotellaceae bacterium UBA4336 | reverse complement strand
CAGAAAGCACGGAAAGCACAGAAAGGAATCCGTGTAATCCGTGCAATACGCTGTTTGAAGAATACCTTTCTGTGCTTTCCGTGATTTCTGTGTGAATAGAATTTCGGGCAGGTCCGCTGTTCTTTTGTCACACAGAAAGCACAGAAAGCACAGAAAGAAATCCGTGTAATACGTGCAATACGCTGTTTGAAGAATACCTTTCTGTGATTTCCGTGGTTTCTGTGTGAATAGATTTTCGGGCAGGTCCGCTGTTCTTTT
>DGTM01000060.1:49379-49649 GCA_002394305.1 Prevotellaceae bacterium UBA4336 | reverse complement strand
AAAGCACGGAAAGCACAGAAAGAAACCCGTGTAATACGTGCAATACCCTGTTTGAAGAATACCTTTCTGTGATTTCTGTGATTTCTGTGTGAACTGAATTTGGGGCAGGTTCGCTGTTCTTTTGTCACACAGAAAGCACAGAAAGCACAGAAAGAAATCCGTGTAATACGTGCAATACGCTGTTTGAAGAATACCTTTCTGTGATTTCCGTGGTTTCTGTGTGAATAGAATTTCGGACAGGTCCCCTGTTCTTTTGTCACACAGAAAGCA
>DGTM01000060.1:42865-49307 GCA_002394305.1 Prevotellaceae bacterium UBA4336 | reverse complement strand
AAAGCACGGAAAGCACAGAAAGAAATCCGTGTAATACGTGCAATACGCTGTTTGAAGAATACCTTTCTGTGATTTCCGTGGTTTCTGTGTGAACTGAATTTCGGGCTGGTCCGCTGTTCTTTTGTCACACAGAAAGCACGGAAAGCATAGAAAGGAATCCGTGTAATACGTGCAATCCGCTGTTTGAAGAATACCTTTCTGTGATTTCTGTGGTTTCTGTGTGAACTGAATTTCGGGCAGGTCCGCTGTTCTTTTGTCACACAGAAAGCACGGAAATCAAAGAAAGGAATCCGTGTAATACGTGCAATCCGCTGTTTGAAGAATACCTTTCTGTGATTTCTGTGTGAATAGAATTTCGGGCGGGTCCGCTGTTAGTCTTTCTCAATTGAATTCTGGGACTTGCCCCTGCCTTCAAGCCTCTTCCTGCTTTCGGATGATGAAAAGCTTGTCGCTGGCCCGGACTTTCGTGGGGAGGGGAATGCTGATGTTCCAACCCTGGCGGGCGACGTCGACGGGCAGAAGCTCGTAGCGTATCTCGCTGACCGTGGCGCGGAGAGCGCCGGTGGTGGGGCCCGTCACCAGTATCTCGTCGCCCACCGCAAGCTCGCAGGCCTCTATCTTGAACTCCGCCACCCGCAGCTTGCTGTAGTAGCGCACGGCCCGCCCGCAGTAGACCTTGCGCTCGGTGGCCTTCGAGCCGTGGCAGTCGTTCCACTCCATGATGGTACGGCCCAGGTAGTAGCCGTCCCAGAAGCCGCGGTTGAAGACGCGTGCCAGCCGCTCGTCCCACTCGTCGAGCCTCTGCAGGAAAGCCTCCTGCCCCAACTCGGGCGAGGTGAGCGTGTCGACAGCCTCGCGGTAGCAGCGCACCACGGCGTCGACGTATTCCGGTCCCCTGGCACGTCCCTCTATCTTGAACACGCGTACGCCGGCCCCGATCATCTTGTCCAGGAAACGGATGGTCTTCAGGTCGCGCGGCGACATGATGTACTTGTTCTCGATGTCGAGCTCGGTGCCCGTCTCCACGTCCTGCACCGTGTAGCGCCGACGGCAGAGCTGCATGCACTCGCCGCGGTTGGCCGAGCGCCCCCAGTTGCTCTGGCTCAGGTAGCACTTGCCGCTGACGGCCATGCAGAGCGCCCCGTGGCAGAACATCTCGATGCGCACGGGCTTCCCCGACGGGCCGCAGATGCCCTCCTCCACGATGGTGCGGTGTATCTCCGCCACCTGCTCCATGTTCAGCTCTCGCGCCAGCACCACGACGTCGGCAAACTGTGCGTAGAAGCGCAAGGCCTCCACGTTACTGATGTTCAGCTGCGTGCTCAGGTGCACCTCCTGCCCTATCTGCCGGCAGTAGAGCATCACCGCCACGTCGCTCGCTATGACCGCCGAGATGCCTGCCTCGTGAGCAGCGTCCAGGATGCGGCGCATCAGGGGCAGGTCCTCGCCGTAGATGATGGTGTTCACCGTCAGGTAGCTCTTGATGCCGAAGCGCCGCGTCTCCTCGGCTATGCGCTGCAGGTCGTCGATGGTGAACGTGCTGGCCGAGTGCGCCCGCATGTTCAGGTTCTCTATACCGAAGTAGATGCTGTCGGCCCCCGCACGGATGGCAGCTGCCAGACACTCCGGCGAACCCACCGGAGCCATTATCTCGAAGTCTTCTCTCATCATATTATTAGGACTTATGGGACTTATAAGACCTATGAGTCTCACGGACTCTTCCGGCTCATTCCCGCTGCAAAGTTACGACTTTTCCCGCTTTAGGCAAAAATTATGAATCGTGAATTGTGAATTATGAATTAAAAGTTGTACCTTTGCACCCACAAACACGAAATGTGGATAGATTTGGGCTGCTTGCAACCACAGTAAAAAATGCTAAAACGAGGTCCCGCGACTGCAACCGCGGCTTGAAGCAAGGACATTCAAGAACGCCACAACGTGCCTCACGCATTTGTGCCCATCGGCCCAACATCCTTCCCTATACATTATTAATATATATTATAAGGATAAATTCTAACTATGGGCTATTTGTTTACGTCGGAGTCCGTCTCCGAAGGCCATCCCGACAAGGTGGCCGACCAGATCAGCGATGCAGTATTGGACAAGCTCCTTGCCTTCGACCCCGACTCGAAGGTGGCGTGCGAGACACTCGTCACCACAGGGCAGGTCGTGCTGGCAGGCGAGATAAAGACCGAGGCATACGTCGACCTGCAGCGCATCGCACGCGAAGTCATCAACCGCATCGGCTACACCAAGAGTGAATACATGTTCGAGGGCAACAGCTGCGGAGTGCTCTCCGCCATCCACGAGCAGAGCGCCGACATCAACCGCGGCGTGGACCGCGCCGACCGCACCACGCAGGGAGCCGGCGACCAGGGCATGATGTTCGGCTACGCCACGAACGAGACCGACAACTACATGCCGCTGAGCCTCGACCTGGCCCACCGCCTGCTGATGGTGCTGGCCGACATCCGGCGCGAAGGCAAGCAGATGACCTACCTCCGCCCCGATGCCAAGAGCCAGGTCACCATCGAGTATAGCGACGAAGGCGTGCCCCAGCGCATCGACACCATCGTCGTCTCCACACAGCACGACGAGTTCGACACAGACCAGGCCATGCAGCAGCGCATCGCACGCGACGTGAAGGAGATCCTCATCCCGCGCGTCATCCAGAGCATCAGCTCCGAGCGCATCCGCAGCCTCTTCAACGACGACATCACCTACTACGTCAACCCCACCGGCAAGTTCGTCATCGGCGGACCGCACGGCGACACAGGCCTCACCGGCAGGAAGATCATCGTGGACACCTACGGAGGCAAGGGCGCCCACGGCGGCGGCGCCTTCAGCGGCAAGGACCCCTCGAAGGTGGACCGCTCGGCAGCCTATGCCGCTCGCCACATCGCCAAGAACATGGTGGCAGCAGGCGTAGCGGACGAGATGCTCGTACAGCTCAGCTATGCCATCGGCGTGGCAGAGCCCGTCAGCATATACGTCAACACCTACGGCAAGAGCCACGTCGGCCTCACCGACGGAGAGATTGCCCAGAAGATAAAAGAGCTCTTCCCCCTCACCCCCTACGCCATCGAGCAGCGCCTCAAGCTCCGGTGGCCCATCTACGAAGAGACCGCAGCCTACGGCCACATGGGGCGCGAGCCGCGCATCGTCACGAAGCGATACGAATCGCTCTACCACGAGACGAAGGAGGTCACCGTCGAGCTCTTCACATGGGAAAAGCTTGACTACGTGGAGAAGATAAAAGAAGCCTTCGGGCTATAGGACCTATAAGACCTATAGGACTCATAGGACCTATAAGACCTATGGGACCTATAGGACCCATAAGACCTATAAGACCTATGGGACCTATAAGACCTATGGGACCTATAAGACCTATGGGACCTATAAGACCTATGAGACCTATAAGACTCATAACCCCCTAAGAAAAATATGAACCAAGACAAAAAGATATGCGTCTACTGCGCCAGCAGTACGCAGATAGACGACCTTTACTTCCGCGATGCACGACGCCTGGGACAGCTGATGGCCCAGCAGGGCGTGACGCTGCTGAACGGCGCCGGCAACATGGGCCTCATGGCCGAGAGTGCCAACGGCTGCCTCGAGGCCGGCGGCAAGGCCATAGGCATCATCCCCACCTTCATGATAAAGGAGGGCTGGTGCCACGACGGCATGACCGAAATCATCGAGACCAGCGACATACACTCCCGCCAGGAAAAGATGGCCGAACTGAGCGACGGCGGCATTTTCCTGCCCGGGGGCTGCGGCACGTTCGCCGAGATGATGGAGCTCATCACGTGGAAGCAGCTGGGCCTCTACCTTAAGCCCATCATCCTGCTCAACACCGGCGGATACTTCGACCCCCTGCTCAACACCCTCATCCAGGCGGTGAAGCAGAACTTCATGCGTCCCGTGCATGCCGACATCTGGCGCGTTGCCTCGACACCCGAAGCTGCCCTGCAGATGGCACTCGAGACGCCGCTCTGGGACACCAGCATCCGTCGCTTCGCCAAGATATGACCCCGCAGGACACGCTTCCGCAGCATGCCGACTCGTCCCTCGCGGTGCCGGACACACTCGGTCTGCCGGGATTGCAGGCCGAGCCGCCCGTCACAATGCAGGACCTGCCGTCGTTCGACGACTGCAGCTACTTTGCGGGCGACACGCTGCTGCACGCCGAGGTGCCCGGCCACACGTACGGCTTCCAGGCCATCGCCGTGCCCTTCCGCCTGCGCCACGACGGATGGACGGGCCTGCTGCTCGCCGCCTGCCTGCTGCTCGCCGCTGTCCTGCTGCGACGCTTCCGCGGGAAGTTCGGCGACCTGCTGCGCACCACCTTCCTTCCCGCGCCCGGCAAGGAGGAGATACCCGTCAACAACGACCCGCTGCGCTACTCCACGCGCCTCGTTGCCGTCGGCCTCCTGTCGCTCACGGCAACCGCCGTCTGCTTCGTCTGCACGCAGCACGATGCCGGATTCTTCCTGTTTCCCGAGACGCCCTACCTCCTCCTGGCCGCCTGCCTCGCCCTGTGGGTGGCCTATTTCCTCGTGAAGCGACTCACGTCGGGGTTCGTGAACTGGATATTCTTCTGTCGCGAAAAAATCGTTACATGGACGCGGGCCTACACCTTCATCCTTGCCATGGAGGCACTGTCTTCCCTCCCGATTGCGCTCATTGCTGTCTTCCTTCCTGTTTCGCCCGACACAGTGTTACTCATTGCACTTGTTATGGTTACATTGGTCAAAATAATCCTACTTTTTAAGGCCCGCAAGATATTTTTTCCGAAATTGTATGGCGTTTTGCATTTATTTGCGTACCTTTGCACTCTGGAATTGATGCCTTTACTTGTTTTGCTGCAGGTCTTGGCGTTCTCAGATTGGCTTAAGGTAATAAAGATTTAGGAAAATAAACGACAAACTATGATAAAAAAGATATTAATATCGCAGCCGGAGCCCGCCTCGGCCAGTTCTCCTTACTACGAGATAGCCAAGCGCTATGGTGTGGAAATCGTGTTCCGCCCCTTCATCAAGGTGGAGACGTTGACCCCAAAGGAGTTCCGCGCACAGAAGATATCCATTCTGGACCATACGGCTATCGTCTTTACCTCGCGCCATTCCATCGACAATTTCTTCCAGCTGGCTAAGGAGATGCGCATCCCCATCCCCGAGGACATGAAGTACTTCTGCATCACCGAGACCGTGGCGCAGTACATACAGAAGTACGTGCAGTACCGCAAGCGCAAGGTCTTCTTCGGCACGACCGGCAAGATAGACGACCTGCTGCCCACCATCCTGAAGCACAAGAACGAGCGCTACTTCCTGCCCCTGAGCGACGTGCACAGCAACGACTTCAGCAATCTGCTGGACAGCAAGAACATCATGCACTCGGACGCCATCATGTACCGCACCGTGAGCAACGACTTCTCGAAGGACGAGCCCTTCGACTACGACATGCTCATCTTCTTCAGTCCCAGCGGGGTGAAGGCTCTGATGAAGAACTTCCCCGACTTCCGGCAAGGCGACATCGTCATCGGCACACTGGGCCCTGCCACGGCCAAGGCCGTCCGCGACGCCGGTCTGCGCCTTGACATCGAAGCGCCGTCGCCGCAATATCCCAGCATCTCCGCAGCCATCGACGACCATCTGCGCAAGGCAAATGGATAGCCCCGTCCCTCACACCCTTGGCAAAGAAGAGCGCCTCTGTAGCCGCAAGGCCATAGAAGAACTGTTCGGCGGCGGGCACAAGTCCGTGACGGCCTACCCCATCCGGGCTGTCTACATGCCGAGCGAGCAGACGGGGGTCCGCGTGATGGTGTCCGTCTCGAAGCGTCACTTCAAGCGGGCCGTCAAGCGCAACCGCATCAAGCGTCAGCTGCGCGAGGCGTACCGGCTGCAGAAGGAACTGCTCCTGCCGCTTGCCGACGGACTGGACATCGCTTTCCTCTGGACCTCCGCCGACCTGCTGCCTACCGAGAAGGTGTTCCAGAAGATGCGCACCATCCTGCAACGCATCCAAGAAAGCCTGGCGGACAGACATTGCCAAACGGCAGGAAATCCTGAATAAACACCTGTTACAAGCTAATCCAGACCAGCAATAAAGTTGAAAGCCGCAAGCCGATTCCTGGCGGAGATGCTCGTCCTGCCCATCCGCTTCTACCAGCGCTGCATCTCGCCGCTCACGCCGCCCTCGTGCCGTTTCACGCCCACGTGCAGCCAATATGCAGTGGAAGCGCTGCGCAAGCACGGGCCGCTGCGGGGCTCATGGCTTGCCCTGCGCCGCCTGCTCCGCTGCCATCCCCTGGGGGGAAGCGGCTACGACCCCGTACCCTGAACGGGGCGCGAGAAGGAAGAGCCTAGCTCTTATCTCGGAAGAGCCTAGCGCTTTTTTCGGAAGAGCCTAGCTCTTATTTCGGAAGAGCCTAACGCTTTTT
>DGTM01000060.1:6163-42841 GCA_002394305.1 Prevotellaceae bacterium UBA4336 | reverse complement strand
TTTCGGAAGAGCACGCTGTGTTTTCGGGAGCCCTGTGCCGAACTGCCATGACATACATTGATTTCCATACGCACAACCGCGCGACGCCGGCCGACACCGTTGCCGTAGTGGACGGACGCGACACCTGGGGCATCCACCCCTGGCACGCCGACGAAGCCTACTCCGTGCCCGACCTCACGGACAAACTCGCCGTGGGGGAATGCGGACTGGACGCCCTGCGCGGCCCCTCCGTGAGCGGTGCAGCAGCAGACGCTCCGGCGGATGGCAGCCCTCAGCGAAGCCTGCGGGAAACCCCTCGTCCTGCACTGCGTCCGGGAGCTCGACACCCTGCTCAGCCTCCGCCGCGAGCTCAAGCCCACGGTGCCCTGGATGCTCCACGGCTTCCGGGGCAAGCCACAGCAGCTCCGGTCGCTCCTCGCCGCAGGCTTCTACGTGAGCTTCGGCTTCCGGCACAACGCAGAGAGCCTGTGCCTCTGCCCGCCCGGACGGCTCATGCTCGAGACAGACTGCGACACCGCGCCCGTCTCCGAGCTCTACCAGGCCGTGGCAAACCGGCGCGGACTCAGCGTCGCCGCCCTCTGCACCGCGATGGCCGAAAACTACCGCGCTTTCTTCCGAAAGGAACCCCTTCCAGGGCAAAACACCCCCTCTGCACACAAAAAATGACAGAAAGAAGCTGACATCTCAGCTTTTT
Organism: Prevotellaceae bacterium UBA4336; assembly: GCA_002394305.1. Lineage (GTDB taxonomy): Bacteria > Bacteroidota > Bacteroidia > Bacteroidales > Bacteroidaceae > Physcousia. The sequence goes on along the minus strand of DGTM01000060.1, from coordinate 42,147 downwards.
TTTATATCTTTGCGCGGAATTTAATCAAAACTTACATATGGACTTCAACAGAATCACAGCTGCCGAAGCAGCAGCACTCATCCAGAACGGACAGACCATCGGTCTGAGCGGCTTCACGCCTGCTGGCGTAGCCAAATGCACCCCCGCAGAAATCGCAAAACGCGCAGAGGCAGAACATGCCGCCGGAAGACCCTTCAAAATCAGCATCTTCACCGGTGCCAGCACAGGCCAGAGCTGCGACGGCGACCTCTCGGACGTCGACGCCATCGACTTCCGCGCCCCCTACACCACGAACCCCGACTTCCGCAAGAACGTCAACCAGAACACACACCTGCACTATTCCGACCTCAACCTCTCGAACATGGCAACACAGATACGCCAGGGCTACCTGGGGCAGGTCAACTGGGCCATCATCGAAGCCTGCGCCATCGAGAAGGTAGGAAACAAGGCACACATCTACCTGACCGCAGCCGGCGGCATCAGCCCCACCGTATGCCGCCTCGCCACGGAAGGCATCATCGTGGAGCTCAACGCATTCCACAGCCCCAACAGCAAGGGCATACACGACGTATATGAAATCGAGGACCACCCCTTCCGCACCCCCATCATGATCACGAAGGCCAGCGACCGCATCGGCAAGCCCTACGTCGAGGTGGACGCCGACCGCATCGTAGGCATCGTGGAGTGCAACATACCCGACGAGGCTCGCACCTTCAAGGACCCCGACCCCATCACGACCCAGATCGGACAGAACGTGGCTGACTTCCTGCTCCTCAACCTCAAGCAGGGCCTCATCCCGAAGACATTCCTCAACCTGCAGAGCGGTGTGGGCAGCGGCGCAAACGCCGTGCTCGGCGCCCTCGGACAGTGCCCCGAAGTGCCCAACTTCAACATCTACACCGAAGTGCTGCAGGACGCACCCGTCGGCCTGATGAAGCAGGGACGCGTCCTCTCGGCATCAGCCTGCTCGCTGACCGTCACCAACCAGTGCCTGCTTGACATCTACAACAACATCGACTTCTTCAAGGACAAACTCGTGCTGCGTCCCTCCGAGATCAGCAACTGCCCCGAGGTCATCGCACGCCTCGGCGTCTGCGCCCTCAACACAGCCATCGAGTGCGACCTCTACGGCCACGTGAACAGCACCAAGATATGCGGCACCAAGATGATGAACGGCATCGGCGGCTCGGCCGACTTCGCTGCCAACGCCTACCTCACCATCTTCACCTGCGGCTCCACGACGAAAGGCGGCGCCATCTCCAGCATCGTGCCCTTCGCCAGCCACATCGACCACACGAACCACTACGTCGACGCCGTCATCACAGAGTACGGCGTGGCCGACCTGCGCCACAAGAGCGACCTGCAGAAGGCCGACGAGCTCATCAAGGTGGCACACCCCGACTACCGCCCCATGCTGCAGGACTACCTCAAGTACGCAGAGAGGCGCGGCGGACACACACACCACGAACTCTCGGCAGCCTTTGCCATGCACGACACCTTCCTGCGCAAAGGCGACATGCGCCTGACCAACCTGGCCGAATACATCAAGTAGAACCCCACCTCCCGGCCAGCCCCGCCACACACAAGGCCCCGGGAAATGACAAAGCGAAAGCAGGGGCGTTATTGTTAAAAAAACGCAATAATTGTCCCTGTCCTTTCCGTATTTGTGCAAATTGTCGTACCTTTACGTGCCGTGAACTACGAATGGAACTATATCCCGCCCTCCGAAGCAGAGCAGCAGCTCGCACAGGAGATGGCCGCAGAGCTGAGAATCAGCCCTGTGCTGGCGCATGTCCTGATACGACGCGGCATTAAGGACACACAGGAGGCCCACAAGTTCTTCCGCCCGCAACTCACTGACCTCCACGACCCGTTCCTCTTCCAGGACATGCACAAGGCCGTGAGCAGGCTCAACGAAGCCCTGGGCCGCAAGGAACGCATCCTCGTCTACGGCGACTACGACGTGGACGGATGCACCGCCGTGGCACTGGTCCACCGCTTCCTGCAGCAGTTCTACAGCAACATCGACTACTACATCCCCGACCGCAACGAAGACGGCTACGGCGTCTCGCGCAAGGGCGTCGACTATGCCTGCGAGACGGGCGTCGGCCTCATCATCGTGCTCGACTGCGGCATCAAGGCCACCGACGAGATAGCCTACGCCAAGGAGAAAGGCATCGACTTCATCATCTGCGACCACCACGTGCCGGGCGACGAGCTGCCGCCCGCCGTAGCCATCCTCAATGCAAAGCGTGCCGACAACACCTATCCCTACGAGCACCTGTGCGGCTGCGGCGTGGGCTTCAAGCTGATGCAGGCCTTCGCCATCAGCAACGGCATAGAGTTCTCGCAGCTCATCCCCCTGCTCGACCTCTGCGCCATCAGCATAGCGGCCGACATCGTGCCCATCATGGGCGAGAACCGCATCCTGGCCTACCACGGCCTGCGGCAGCTGAACAGTTCGCCCAGCGTGGGCGTCAAGGCACTCATGGAGGTGTGCGGACTGAAGGACAAGGAGATTTCCCTGGGCGACATCATCTTCAAGATAGGCCCGCGCATCAACGCCTCCGGGCGCATGCAGACCGGAGGGGAAGCCGTGGCGCTCCTCATCGAGAAGGACTATGGCGCAGCCCGCGAGCATGCGGAACGCATCAACGAATACAACGAACAGCGCAAGGACCTGGACAAGACCATGACCGAGGAGGCCAACCGCATCGTCATGACCCTGGAACACCGGCACGAGCACAAGTCCATCGTCCTCTTCAACGAGGAGTGGCACCGCGGCATCATCGGCATCGTGGCCTCGCGCCTGACCGAGGTCTTCTACAAGCCCAGCGTGGTGCTGACCGAGGGCGACGACGGCATGGCGACGGGCTCGGCACGCAGTGTGCCGGGCTTCGACGTGCACAAGGCCATAGAGAGCTGTGCCGACCTGCTCACCAATTTCGGCGGACACACGTACGCCGCCGGCCTGAGCCTGCCGGTGGAGAACGTCCCGGCCTTCCGCCGCAGGTTCGAGGAGTACGTGGAGCAGCACATACAGCCCGAGCAGACCAACGCCGTCCTGCGCATCGATGCCGTCGTGGACTTCCGCGACATCAACCGCCGCGTCGCTGCCGACATCAAGCGGTTCGCACCTTACGGACCCGACAACCAAAAGCCCCTTTTCTGCACACGCCAAGTCTATGACTACGGCACGAGCAAGGTCGTGGGGCGCGACCAAGAGCACATCAAGCTGGAGCTCGTGGACTCGAAGAGCAGCAACGTGATGAACGGCATCGCCTTCGGCCAGAGCTCGCAGGCACGCTACATCAAGACGAAGCGGGCCTTCGACATTGTCTACAACATCGAGGAGAACTCGCACAAGCACGGCGAGGTGCAGCTGGTGATAGAAGACATCAAACCCTGCGAATAGGAGAAGGGAGGGGCGCATGCAGTATCGTTCTGTCCTTCGCCGGTACTGGGGCTACGATGATTTCCGGGGCATACAGCGGCAGGTCATAGAGAGCATCGGCGCAGGGCGCGACACGCTCGGCCTCATGCCCACGGGCGGCGGCAAGAGCATCACGTTCCAGGTGCCGGCCATGACGATGAAGGGCCTGTGCATCGTCATCACGCCGCTCATCTCGCTCATGAAGGACCAGGTGGAAGCCCTCAGGCGCCACGGCATCAAGGCGGCCTTCATCACCGGATACATGCAGCACGACGAGGTGCTCACCATCCTGGACAACAGCATCTTCGGCGCCTACAAGTTCCTTTATGTCTCCCCCGAACGCCTTTCCAGCCCGTTGTTTCTGGAGAAGCTTCAGCGCATGGACGTGTGCTTCATCACGGTGGACGAAGCGCACTGCGTCTGCCAGTGGGGTTATGATTTCCGTCCCTCCTACCTCGACATAGCCCGCATCCGCGAGGTGCTGCCGCAGTGCCCCCTGCTGGCGCTCACTGCCACGGCGACGCCCGAGGTGGCCGACGACATTCAGCAGAAGCTTCGTTTCCGCGGCAGGAACGTGCTGAGGATGAGCTTCGAGAGGCGTAACCTGGCGTACATCGTGCGTCGGGAGGACACGGTGCTGGACGGCATCGTGCACGCCCTGGAGTCCATCCCCGGGTCGTGCATCATCTACACCCGCAGTCGCCGCAGGAGCCGCGAGCTGGCCGGCGAGCTCTGCGAGATGGGGTTCCCCGCCACGTTCTACCATGCGGGGCTGACCGGCATACAGAAGAACGAGCGACAGATGCGCTGGCACCGCGGCGAGGTGCGCATCATGGTGGCGACCAACGCCTTCGGCATGGGCATCGACAAGCCGGACGTGCGGCTGGTGCTGCATGCAGATATCCCCGATTCCATCGAGGCTTATTTCCAGGAGGCAGGCCGTGCCGGACGCGACGGCGAGCCGGCCTGGGCCATCCTCATCACCGACGGCAAGGAACGTCTGCGCGGTGCCCAGCGACTGGCCCAGCAGTTCCCGCAGCCCGACTATGTGCGCGAGGTCTACGAGCTGGTCTGCTGCTTCCTCGGCATTGCCATGGGCGACGGCCTGCACGTGACGCGCGAGTTCGACCTCGACAAGTTCTGCCGCACCTTCGGACACTTCCCCACGACGCTCGTCAGTGCCCTCGACCTGCTGGACAAGGCCGGCTACATCGAGTATCGCGACGAGGACGACTCGTCCAGCCGACTGCGCATCGACACATCGCGCAACGAGCTGTTCCGCACCCTGGACCCCGACGGCGAACGCCTCATGCTCTCTGTGCTGAGGCACTACGGCGGCATCTTCGTGGACTACGTCTACATCGACGAGGACTGGCTGTGCCGCGACACGGGTCTCACCCCCGACGACGTCTACCACATCCTGCTTCGACTGGCCCAGCACCGCCTCGTCTCCTTCATCCCGCGCAAGCATCTGCCGCACATCACCTTCCGCCAGCGCCGTGTGGACAAGGAGGAGATCGTGCTCTCGACACAGATCTACCAGGAGCGGCGCGAACGGCACGCACAGCGTCTGGCCGCCATGCTGCACTATGCCGACCGCGACGCCGACTGCTGCCGCAGCCGTATGCTGCTGAACTACTTCGGGGAACGTGCCGCACAGGACTGCGGCGTGTGCGATGTCTGCCAGCGCCGCCGTCAGCAGGGGCTTCCCGCCGATGCCTACGATGCCCTGCGGGCCCACATCATCGGGCAGCTGCAGCAGGGACCGCTTGCAGCCGATGCCCTCGACACGACGGGCTTCAGCGCCGAACAGACAGAGCAGGCCATCGACCGCATGCGTGCCGCCGGAGAGATCATTATGGAGGATTCCCTGCTGCGCATCGCGCCGTAACGACAACTACGGCACGGCGCTGCTGAAATAAGAGCCAGGCTCTTCTGAAATAAGACCTAGGCTCTTCCGAAAAAAAGCGTTAGGCTCTTCCGAAATAAGCGTTAGGCTCTTCCGAAATAAGACCCAGGCTCTTCTGAAATAAGCGTTAGGCTCTTCTGGATTAAGAGCCTGGCGCTTTTCTTACAATCACCTGCATGTTCCAGTTCGACTCCGTAGGCTTGTAGATGCCGGCCCGGTGGAGGATGGTCCAGAGCCGACGGTGGCAGTGCGACCGGCTGATGCGGTTCTCCCTGACCCACAGGCAGACGAGATGCGTAATCTCGGTGGGCAGCTGTCCGCGCACAAGTGTGAGGAATTCGCGGGCCGCGTCGGCATCGCCATTGAAGACGGGCACCAGCTCCCACACCAGATAGCTGTCCACCTCGGCAGCGTCTGCCGCCTGATATCCGTCGGGCAGGCCCAGCTGTTCGCGCAGCAAGTGCCGGAGCACAAGGGCAGAAAGCAGCATGGTGAGCTTCTGCCGCGGCACATGCAGGTAGAGCAGGCGGTGCATGAGGGCCCCGAACTGGTTCGTCTGGTAATACAGGTCGGCGGGCAGACGCTTCAGGCAGTCCTCGATGGCCTGAAGCTCCCTGACCATGGCAGGCCTGCGCAGGTGGGGGTTGCCCAGCTCGTCGGCATGTATGGCACACCACTGCCGGTACATCTGCCGCGCCGCCGCGCCGCCACGGAGGTAGGGCAGGTAGCAGTCCTGGAACTGCCCGGTGCGCTGCCTGCTGCCCAGGGCGGTGAGGCTGTGCCGCAGCTGCGGAGCCAGGGCCCGCACGTCGACGTCGGGGTGCTGCTGCACCAGCCGACGTATCTGGCTGAGCTGTTCCTGTGTCTCGTGGCTGACGTCCCACTGCATCAGGTGCAGCACGAGCATGAGGTGCTCCAGCATCGTCCCCTTGCCCGCCAGGCTGCCGCGACGCAGTTCGCAGAGCGCCACCTTGAGGCTGATCTCCAGCCGGCTTTCCTCCGCGCTGGCCTCCAGCAGCGGTGCTCCGGCCCAGCTCCAGTCGCTCCAGATGTCTGCGACGGACGGTGCCGGAGCGTCCGGAGCCGTGTAGTCGCCCGCGATGCTGATGTTGTAGCAACGTCCCTCGCAGTCGGCATCGGCCACCCGTCCGACGAGCACCGCCACGCCGTTGTGCCGCATCACGCCGAGCACCTGCTCCAAGTCGAAGCGGCTCACGACGCCCCGGTACTGCGTGCCCACCAGCGCACGGACTATCGTCCCGTAGTCGTGGGTCTGCTCCATGACGAGCAGCACCTCCGGCTTCTCCTGCTGCATCGCTGCCATCACGGCAGGGACGTCAGCCCCCTGGCATGCGTACTGCACGCCGGTTATCTGTATAAGATTCTCCATAGCATAGGTCGTATAGGTCTTATAGGACATATAGGTCATATAGGTCTCATAGGTCATATAGGTCTCATAGGTCATATAAGTCTCAAAGTTCTCTCATCACCATGATGACGCGGTAGGCAGCGCGGAACTCGCTCTTGGCAAGCCTGCCGCCGTCGGCCAGCTGGTAATGGGGGTTCTCGGTGGAGAGCTGCAGGTAGGGGACGGTAGGTCCGGGGTCGTGCACCATCTTCACCATGAGGCGCCCGTCGGTGGTCTGCACCAGATAGGGGTCTCCGGCACGGAACTCCTCGTAGCGCCCCAGGGCCTCGCCCACCCCGACGTAGTCGCCGTCCTGGATGCGCGGCAGCATGCTGTCGCCATGACAGCGGAACACGTACTTCACATCGCGCCGCGGCATCTGCACGGGCACCAGCCGCTCCTCGTCGTCGGCCTGCGGCACATCGCCCAGCGAGGGGTGCACGCCCGTCACCAGGTACGACGTGGCTTTGCCGGCCTGCGCAGCGGCCTGTTCGCCATCCGCATCGGGCTTCTCGGCGGCAAAGACGTCGGCAAAGTCGGCATCGTCGTCGTCCATAGCGGCAGGCAGCGGCAGCGGGCCGGACGGCACCGACGCCTCGCCACCCCGCAGCCAGCTGCGGTCCACCTGCGGGAAACGGGCCATGATGGCCTCTATGCCACGGTGCGGAATGTGGTCGCGATAGACCCAGTTGTTGACGGCCTGCGGCGATACGCCGATCATGTCGGCCAGATGCGAACGGTTGCGGCAATAGCGCTCCACCAGAACACTAATCTTTTCTTCTACTGTCATACACCTCTTGTTTTGTTTCTGTGTGCAAAGTTAAAACAAATCGTCAAAACTTCAAAGAAAAAGGCCTCTTTTTTTAAACATTAGGTGCGAACTTGCATGTTATAAAACAAAACAAGTGCAGAAAAACCCGCCGAGGCTTGCACCAATCAGCCTTTTTTGCTAACTTTGCGCAAACTAAAACGAAACGACAGATGAACAGCGCGAGAAAAATCGTCGGAATGGGCGAAACCATCCTGGACATCCTGTTCCGCGGCGGACAGCCCGTAGCGGCAGTGCCCGGCGGCAGCACCTTCAACAGCATCATCAGCGTGGGACGCACCGGGGTGCCATGCGCCTTCGTGGGCTACACCGGGGCCGACACCGTGGGCCGGCAGGTGCTGGACTTCCTGCACGACAACGGCGTGGACACCGGACACTTCCAGATGCGGCAGGGAGCGAAAAGCGCCATCAGCCTGGCATTCCTCTCCGATGCCGGCGACGCCTCCTACTCCTTCTACAACGAACCGCCGCACGTACCGGCCGAATGGACGTTGCCCGAGATGCACAGCGGCGACGTGCTGCTCTACGGCTCCTACTATGCCGTCTGCCCCGGCATGCGCCCCATGGTGGAACAGCTGCAGCAGCGTGCAGCCCGGGCCGGTGCCTTTGTCTACTACGACATCAACTTCCGCCCAAGCCACCAGCCGGAGCTCGAAGCCCTGAGGCCCGCCGTCCTGGACAACTTCCGCCTGAGCACCATCGTACGCGGCAGTGCCGACGACCTGGAAGTGATGTACGCCTCGCGCGATGCACGCGATATATATAATAGGTATATCAGCCCCTGCTGCCCCTACTTCATTTGCACGGCAGGCGCAGGGCAGATTACGGTCTGCACCCCCACGGGCAGCTACGACTTCCAGGCCCCGCTCATCGACGACGTGGTGAGCACCGTCGGCGCCGGCGACAACTTCAATGCCGGCTTCTCCTGCGCACTCGTCTGGCTCGGCATCATGCCTGCCGACCTGCTCGGCCTGGACCGCAACGGATGGCAACGCCTCGTCGACATAGCCTGCAGCTTCGCCGCCGAAGCCTGCCGCAGCACAGAGAACTACATCAGTCGCGACTTCGCACAGACTGTCGCCAAGAACATTTAATCACCAATACCATGAGAAACATCCTTACAACACTACTCCTCTCGGCACTGGCCCTCAGCGTCAGTGCCGACGACCAGCTCGACGGTTACCTCTTCGCCCAAGCCATCGCGCCCGACGGCACCGAGTGGCAGAGCCCCGAAAAGCTCTCGCTGAACAAGCTGCTGCCGCACGCCCATATCTTCCCCTTCGCAGACGCCGGGGCCGCACGCCGCGTCCTGCCGGAAGGCTCGGCCTACTATCAGAGCCTGGACGGCACGTGGAAATTCCACTGGGCCCCCACCCCGGAACAACGTGCCGTGGGCTTTGCCGATGCATCCTACGACGTCTCGGCCTGGGACGACATACGCGTGCCGGGCTGCTGGAACGTGCAGGGACTGGGCAAGCACGGCGAGATGAAGTACGGCGTGCCCATCTACGTGAACCAACCCGTCATCTTCTATCACGAGGTGCGGAAGGACGACTGGCGCGAAGGCGTGATGCGCGACCCCAAGGACCCCAGGTGGACCACCAGCAAGTACCGCAACGAAGTGGGCAGCTACCGCCGCACCTTCACCGTGCCCGCCGCGTGGAAGGACCGCCAGGTCATCATCAACTTCGACGGCGTGGACAGCTTCTTCTACCTTTGGGTCAACGGTCATTACGTCGGATTCAGCAAGAATAGCCGCAACACGGCACGCTTCGACATCACCCCCTACCTGCAGAAAGGCGAGAACGTCCTTGCCGTGGAGGTCTATCGCAGCAGCGACGGCTCGTTCCTCGAGGCGCAGGACATGTTCCGCCTGCCCGGCATCTTCCGCAGCACCTACCTCACCGCCATGCCGAAGGTGCAGTTCAGCGACCTCGTGGTCCGCACCACACAGCTCAGCGCCGAGCTTGCAGCCATCAAAATCGGCCATAGCCTCAGCAACCTGACGAACAAGGTGCAGAAGGGCCTGAAGGTGACATACAGCATCTACCCCGTGAAGCTTTTTTCCGATGAAACCGGCGATTGTGTGCGAGAGTTCAACGTCGACGGGCTGCTCCTGAAGCCGTCTGCGCAGAACACGAGCTGCAGTTCCGAGGCCACGACAAGCATCGACTCTCCCCTCCCCTGGAGCGCCGAGGCACCGCACCGCTACGTCCTCGTTGCCGAGCTGAAGGACAAGAAGGGCCGCCTGCTGGACTGCACCTCCACTTACTTCGGCCTGCGCACCGTAGAGATACGCGACACGGGAGCCAAGGACGATGAGTTCGGGCTGGCAGGACGCTACTTCTACGTCAACGACAAACCGGTGAAGCTGAAGGGTGTGAACCGCCACGAGACGAATCCCTCCACGGGGCATGCCATCACACGGCAGCAGATGGAGCAGGAAGTGATGCTCATGAAGCGCGGCAACATCAACCATGTCCGCCTCTCGCACTACAGCAACGACCCCTACTTCTACTACCTCTCCGACAAGTACGGCCTGTACCTCGAGGACGAGGCCAACATCGAGAGCCACGAATACTACTACGGCGAGGCATCCCTCTCCCACCCGAAGGAGTGGCGGGCCGCGCATGTGGCAAGGAACATGGAGGCCGTACGGGCCCACGTCAACCACCCCAGCATCGTCATCTGGAGTCTGGGCAACGAGGCAGGGCCCGGCGAGAACTTCAAGGCCGCATACGATGCCATCAAGAAGTTCGACGACAGCCGCCCCGTGCAGTACGAGCGCAACAACGACATCGTGGACATGGGCTCGAACCAGTACCCGTCGGTCGACTGGGTGCGCTTTGCCGTGAAGGGTACAGGCAAGGGCATCAAGTACCCCTACCACATTTCGGAATATGCCCATTCCATGGGTAATTCCTTGGGAAACCTGGTCGACTACTGGCAGGCCATCGAGAGCACCAACTTCTTCTGCGGCGCGGCGATATGGGACTGGGTGGACCAGGCCATCGATACCTACACGCCGGACGGCACCAAGTACTACGGCTATGGCGGCGACCACGGCGACTGGCCCAACGACGGCATGTTCTGCATGAACGGCATCATGCTGCCCGACCTCACCCCGAAGCCGCAGTACTTCGAGGTGAAGAAGGTCTATCAGAATGTTGCTGTGACGTTGAACGGAATCAAGGAAGACAAGGGAAAGACATTGGTGGACTTCACCATCTTCAACAAGAACTATTTCGAGCCTCTCACTTCAAGGGATTATGACATAGTGGTGTGCCTTATCAAGGATGGCGAGAAGAGAGATGAAGCCCCCATTACTTTGCACGAAGACATCCTGCCGCGTATGGATGCGCGTTGCTACTGCCCTGTGGATATGTCCTACGACGGCGAGTATTTCCTGAACGTGGAATTCCGTTTGAAGAAGGATATGCCCTGGGCTAAGAAGGGCTATGTGCAGATGGCAGAGCAGTTGTCCCTCGGGAACATTGGGACACCTCTTTATGCCGTAAAGAAAGGCCCTTTGAACGTGACGGACAAAGGCTCCAAGACAATCGTGAGCGGCCAGGACTTCGATTTCACCTTTGACAACGAGACCGGCAGCCTTTGCGGGATAAAGTACGAGGGCAAGGCTATCCTCGAGAACTCGCCGCTGCTGCTGTCCGCATTCCGTGCCCCTGTTGATAACGACAACTGGGCTCGCGACCAATGGTTCAAGCATGGGCTGTACGACCTCCAGCACAAGGTGCAGGGTAAGCCAGTCGTTACCAAAGCGAGCGACGGCTCTGTGCTCATCGCTTACACAGTCGTGAGCCAAGCCAGAGGCCGTGGCGGCGTGAAGTACCGTGAGGGCAAGGCCGGCCAACCCTACGAGTCGGTGGCCGATGCGGCAGGCGATGGCATGACGGTCAGCTTTACGACAACGCAGTTCTACAATGTCTTTCCCGACGGCCTCGTAGTGCTTGCGAGCAGCATCATCACGAGCGACCCCGATCTGCCGCTGCCCCGTCTGGGCTACGAGGTGAAGCTTCCGGGCCGATACAACCGATATACTTACTATGGGCGCGGGCCCTTGAACAACTACAACGACCGCAAGACCGGCTCCTTCGTCGGGATTTACCACAGCACGGTGCAGGAGCAGTTCGTTGCTTTCCCCAAGCCTCAGAGCATGGGCAACCGCGAGGATGTGCGCTGGTGCGCTTTGCAAGACGAAGAGGGTTACGGCCTGGCATTCTCCAGCGAACTCGGCACGATGAGTACCTCTGCGCTGCCATGGAGCGCTCTGCAAATGACGCTTGCCCAGCATCCGCACGAGCTTCCCAAAAGCGACGGCACCTATCTCCATCTCGACTGCAAGGTGAACGGCCTGGGCGGCAACAGTTGCGGCCAGGGCGGACCGTTGAAGCCGGACAGAGTCCTCGGCGAGCTGCATCGGATGAAGCTCACCATCTGTCCTTTCCTTGATAAAAACGAACCCTCAGGGTTTACCAACAGAAGGACCTTCCCCTGCCCCGTTGCCATCTTGCGCGACAAAGCAGGCAAGGTCACCATTGTCGGCGACACTAATTCCGACGGCGAACCCCTCCCCGTCAGCTACAGCGTCGGCAAGGGCAAAGCGCAGAAGTACACCGAACCCTTCGACCTGAAGCAGGGCGGAACCCTCTATGCCTGGTACGACGGCGGTCAGGAAGTAAAGACGTCGGCCACGTTCGAGAAGATAGAGAAAGTGCCCGTCGAGGTCGTCTACGTGAGCAGTGAGGAAGGTCCGGGCGGCGAGTACGGCAAGAACCTCGTGGACGGCGACCCGTCGACCATCTGGCACACCATGTACAGCATCACCGTGCCGAAGTACCCGCACTGGGTGGACTTCGACTGCGGCGAGGAGAAGGTCATCAAGGGCTTCACCTATCTGCCCCGTCAGGACGGCTCGCCCAACGGCAACATCAAGGCGTACAAGCTGCAGCTCTCGGGGGACGGCAAGACCTGGACGGACGCTGTCTGCGAAGGCGAGTTCGACCGCTCGCCGAAGGAGAAGAAGGTGCTGCTGCCCCAGCCACAGCGTGCCCGCTACCTCCGCTTCACGGCCATCTCGAGCCAGAACGGCGCAGACTTCGCCTCGGGCGCCGAGTTCAACGTCCTGGCCGAATAACACCACCATGAGAACCGAAGAAGAGAACGCACAGCGGACGCCTGCCGAATGGCGCATCACGGAGCAGCCGTCGCACTACGACCACCTGGAGCACATGTCGGTGGGGGAACTGTTGCGCCACATCAACGAGGAAGACCAGAACGTGGCCGAGGCTGTGCGTAAGGTTCTGCCGGAAGTGCAGGCTTTTGTCGAGGCCGTGGAGCCGAGGATGAGGCGCGGCGGCAGGCTGTTCTACGTCGGCGCAGGCACCAGCGGACGGCTCGGCGTGCTCGATGCCAGCGAACTGCCGCCCACGTTCGGCGTAGCGGAAGACCGCGTGATCGGCCTCATCGCCGGGGGCGACAGGGCTCTGCGCCATGCCGTGGAGAATGCCGAGGACAATGCGGAACGAGGGTGGCAGGACGTGATGGCGTTCGCCCCGACCGGGGACGACAGCCTGCTGGGCATCGCCGCTTCGGGCACTACGCCCTACGTCATCGGGGCCGTCAGCGAGGCCCGGAGGAACGGACTCCTGACGGGCTGCATCACCAGCAACCCCGGCACACCCCTGGCCGCCGCTGCGGAATATCCCATCGAGACCATCGTGGGCCCCGAGTTCGTCACGGGCTCCAGCCGCATGAAGAGCGGCACAGCGCAGAAGATGGTGCTGAACATGATTTCCACGTCCTTGATGATACGCCTGGGACGCGTGGAAGGCAACCGCATGGTCCGGATGCAACTCACCAACGCCAAGCTCGTGGACCGCGGCACCCGCATGATTCAGGAGTCGCTCGGCCTCAGCTACGACGAAGCGCACGAACGACTCCTCGAAACAGGCAGCGTGGACAAAGCCCTGCACAGAGATTAGAGACAGAACCACAAGGGGATGTCTTTTTCAACAACGAATTGCACGAATTAAACGAATTGGGAAGCCGAGAAAAAACCACAGATTTAACGGATTTAACGGATTTGAAGAAAAAGAAAATTACTTCGGATTACACAGATTATAACCACGGAGAGATCGCTTTCAAACAACGAATTGCACGAATTAAACGAATTGGCTACGCCCTTGAGGACAATAGTATTTCGTTTAATTCGTGCAATTCGTTGTTTATAAGGATTCAATACTTGGTTTCTTTCCGGCTTTCCAATTCGTTTAATTCGTGCAATTCGTTGTTTAATTAAATAAATTCTGTGGTTGATAAAAGCCTTACTCTTCCTCGTCTGCTCTGTACTCCAGGATGTCGCCCGGCTGGCAGTCGAGGGCTTGACAGATGGCTTCGAAAAAGAAAATTACTTCGGATTACACAGATTATAACCACGGAGAGATCGCTTTCAAACAACGGATTAAACGGATTCTACGGATTGGAAAGCGGAGAAGAAACCAGTATTGAATCCTTATAAACAACGAATTGCACGAATTAAACGAAATACTATTGTCCTCAAGGGCGTAGCCAATTCGTTTAATTCGTGCAATTCGTTGTTTAATTAAATAATTTCTGTGGTTGATAAAAGCCTTACTCTTCCTCGTCTGCTCTGTACTCCAGGATGTCGCCCGGCTGGCAGTCGAGGGCCTGGCAGATGGCTTCGAGGGTTGAGAAGCGCACGGCTTTCGCTTTGCCCGTCTTGAGGATGGAGAGGTTGGCAGCCGTGATGCCAATCTTCTCGGCAAGCTCCTGTGATGACATCTTCCGCTTGGCCATCATCACATCTACATTAACTATTATACTCATCGTGTTATTTACTATTTACGATTTATTTACGATTTGGCGATTTACTATTTATTTACGATTTGACATTTTACTTTTTTTCGCAGTTTGGCGATTTATGGCATAAGGCATGGAAATAATCCAATAGTTAAATAGTACATAAATCGTCAATAGTAAATCGTCAAATCGTAAATTACTTAGATGGTTAGCTCCTGTTCTTCCTGCAATTCCTTGCCCATGAGGATAATCTGCGAGACTATCATCAAAGCAAGACCCATGATGAGGCAGATGAAATTCGGCGTGAACCACTTGATGTCATAGTACGCCAAGTTGACGTATTGCACGAGGATTTGCGTCACAATGTACGAGCGGATATATTCCCACACCCAATAGGCTACGAGCAGGATGCCGGCCAGCTCCAGCTTCTTCGCTATACGGGCGACGAAGACTTCCCGTCGGGCAACGGACCGCAGCACTTGGAAGACGATGACAACCAACCAGCCGAGCAGCAGCACATTGGGTATAATAGAGCAGTATGTAATGATGAAAGGCTTGGACTGCGTGACGCGGTCGGCAGGAATGGCAAGGCTCACCTGCTTCATATCCACGCGGCACACCTGACCATCCACTTCGCTGAGCAAAGCATAATCCTTGGGATAATGGCGGGCCTGCACATTGACATCGATGCACATCGTCGGTTTGCTCTTTCTCCTCACACCACCTTCAATCTCTTCTGTTGTTGAGAATTCATCTGGCTCCTTGCCGAAGTAAAGTTCCTCACGCTCCTTGTCAGTAGAGTTCGAATAGCTGACATGGACAAGGTCACACACGATAGCAGCCACCAGCACCAGTGTCAGCAGCCCGCAATACAAACGAAGTTTCTTCTTCATAACAGTAATGTTTTATTGTTAAACGATAAATAATTTCGGTGCAAAGGTAAGACGTTTCATAATAAGCTGCAAGGAAAAAGGCAATTATTTTATTGAAAAACGATAATTTTCCAAGGGGAAAGCAGTCACACATTATTATATATATACGAGAAGGGCAAGAGATGATTTTCTGTGTCACCCGTTTGTCTGTTCGGAAAAATATCGTATCTTTGCCTTCGAATAGACAATTAAACGACAAAGACTATGAACATTGGAGACCGTGCGCCCGAGGTTTTGGGCAAGGACGAACAGGGACGGAACATCCGTCTGAGTGATTACAAAGGCCGTAAGCTTGTGCTCTATTTCTACCCGAAGGACAACACGAGCGGCTGTACGGCCGAGGCTTGCAGCCTGCGCGACAGGTACAGCGAGCTGCAAGGGGCTGGCTACGAGGTGGTCGGCGTGAGCAAGGACTCTGCCGCCTCGCACCAGAAGTTCAAGGAGAAGCACGCGCTGCCATTCCCCTTGATAGCCGACGTCGATAAGAAACTCTTGGAAGAAATGGGCGCGTGGGGCGAGAAAACGATGTACGGCAAGAAGGTGATGGGCACCATCCGCACGACGTTCATCATCGACGAGAACGGCATCATCGAACAGATCTTCGCTGGCAAACAGGTGAAGACCAAGGAGCACGCGGCACAGATACTGGATCCTACCCGATAACCAACAGCCCCCTCCCCGCTCCCCCTTTGGGGGAGTGCCTCATTCCCGCTGCCCCTTCGCTCAAAGAATAATTTGTAATAGGGGAAGTTCTCAGCGGGAATGAAGCACTCCCCCAAAGGGGGAGCGGGGAGGGGGCTGTGGGCTGTGCTTTTATTCGCCAGTCTTGAAGAGCTCCTTGATGCCGCCGATGGAGCCGAGCAGGTTGGTGGCTTCGTAGGGGAGGTAGACGGTCTTCGTCTTGTCGCCTTCGGCCAGTTCCTGCATCATCTGTATGTATTTCTGCGCAAGCAGGTAGTTGGCGGGGTTGGTCGACTTGCCGACAGCCTCTGTGATGAGTTCGATGGCCTTTGCCTCGGCTTCTGCCACGCGGATGCGGGCCTGTGCCTCACCCTCGGCCTGCAGGATGGCTTCCTGCTTGGCGGCTTCGGCTTTGTTCACGATGGCCGTGCGTTCGCCCTCGGAGGCAAGAATCTCGGCAGCCTTCTGACCCTCGGAGGTGAGAATCTGTGCACGCTTGTTACGCTCGGCCTGCATTTGCTTCTCCATGGCGGTGAGGACGCTGTCCGGCGGCGTGATGTCCTGCAGCTCGACGCGGTTCACCTTGACGCCCCACTTGTCGGTGGCATCGTCGAGCACAGCCGAGAGCTTCTTGTTGATGGTGTCGCGCGAGGTCAGCGTCTCGTCGAGCTCCAGTTCGCCGATGATGTTACGCAGCGTGGTCTGCGTCAGCTTCTCGATGGCGTTGGGCAGGTTGTTGATTTCGTAGGTTGCCTTGAAGGGGTCCACAATCTGGAAGTACAGCAGGGCGTTGATTTCGGTCTGCACGTTATCCTTGGTGATGACGTTCTGCTTGGGGAAGTCATAGACCTGTTCGCGCAGGTCGATGGTCGTGGAGTACTGATACCGGCCGTGGTTGAGCACGACAATGCTCTTGGCCCGGTCGATGAAGGGGATGATGATGTTGATGCCCGGCTGCAGGGTGGCATAGTAGCGGCCCAGGCGTTCCACGATTTTTGTCTCCGACTGCGGGATGATCACCAGTGCCATCTTGGCAAATACTACTACCAAAACGACGATTGCAATGAGAAAGTAAGTCATAGCATTTACGATTTTACAATTTACAATTTACTGTTTATTTACGATTTTTCTATTTAGTTATTTATTCCCCTTTCAAGAGAGTTGGGGGAGGGCTTTCTGTTTATAATTTATAACCCTTAACCTTTTAATTCTTTAACTTTTTAACCTTTTAACCTTTCCACCGTGATGATAGTGCTTTCGCGGCTGATGACGCACACGGTGGAGCCTTCGGGGATGTCCTGAGGCTCGTTGGTGACGGCCTTCCAGACGTCGCCGTCGATCTGCACGCGGCCGAAGCTGTCGGCCTTGACGGTTTCGACCACGCGGCCCTTGCGCCCTATCAGGGCTTCGGCATTGCTCACGCGCTTGTCCTCGCCGTGGTGCAGGTAGCGGCAGGCGAACGGGCGCACATAGAAGATGCTGGCCAGGGTGAAGACGGCAAAGACTGCCAGCTGCAAGAGGATGCTTGCGCCCAGGGCGTCGGCGATGCAGGCGAAGACGGCTCCGATGGAGAAGCAGATGATGAAGAAGTCGCCCGCGGTGAGTTCCAGAATCAGGCAGACGACGGCCAGGATGGCCCACATCTGCCACAGGTGTTGAGTGAAGTAATCAAGCATATTCATTTACAATTTGACAATTTACGATTTACAATTTATGTGCTATTTAACAATATACTGCTTGTCTGTATTTGCGGCTCAGAGGCATTCCCACAAACGGGGAAGCGGGGAGAGGGCTTTCAGAGCGAGAGGATGAAGTCGTCCCATTCCTTCGACGACCCTTTGCGGCCGAACACCTTCGAGTAGAGGCGGCTGCGAGTCGTGGCGACGCTCTCCTTGGAGTGTGCTGTGAGCGTGGCGATGTCGCGGGGCTGGAGGTGTATCTTGGTGAGGAGGCTGACGTGCAGCTCCTGCTCGCTCATGGGGTAGAGGCTGTAGAGCTTCTCGGTCAGGCCCGTGTAGATGCTGTCGATGAGCTCGGTCAGGTCGGCCCAGTCCTGGTAGTTGAGGCTCTTTCCGGTGTTCAGGCATTCCTGCAGGCGGCGGTAGATGTCGGACGAGAAGATGACCGTTTCGGCCTGTTGCCTCTTTTCATTCTCGATGATGGCCACCTTATTATTATAGTCGAGCGCCAGCTTCTTCTCCTCCAGCTCCAGGCGGAGCATCGAGTTCTCGTCGCCCATCTTCTTGATGAGGCTCTCCAGTTCGGCTATCTTCTGCCTGCCGCCCTCGATGTCGTACTGCTGCTGCATGGCGTGGGCTCTGTCCAGTCGTTCCTGCATGGCTGCTATCTTGCGGCGGCTGTTCTGCACGGCTACCACGAAGAGGGCGGCGTAGGTGACTGTCCCAAAGATGACGAGGAACAGCTCGCGCACTGTCAGTATGGATAACAGCTCGTCCACCGCTCCTGGCTATTGTTTGAGTCGGACTGTCGACTTGACCGTCGTCTTCTGTCCCATTGTGTCGCTGATGGCTTCGGACGTGATGCTGCCCACCCATCCGTCGGCCTGGAAGGTGTAGGTCTCCTTGCCGTCCATCTTGAACTTGAGCATGCCGCTGGCGAGCACGGCGTCGATGTTTTGGCGTATCATGTCGGCCTGTGCGGGCATCAGCTTCTCGACCTGGTCGATAATCATCTGCTTCATTTCCTGCGGAGTCATGTCGATGGTGGAGGCGGCCTGTATGCTGCCGTCCTTCTGTACGGTGAAAGTGCGCTTCATCTTCAGGCCTTGCTGGTTGAGGTATTCGTCCTGCATGCCGGAGCTGACGGTCTTGCCGTTGAGGGCAAACGGGCTGCTGTTCATCTGCATCTGCTGCGTGATGGCCTGTTCGGTGAGCTGTCCCACAAACTGTTCTTCCAGCATGTCCTTCGAGAAACCGGGTATGGCAGGAACTTCCTCCAGCGCCTTGTCGATGATCTTCTTAGCACCGTTCTTCACGTCCTCGAAGTTGAGAATCTTCGTCACTTTGCCGTCCTTGTCGGTGGCCAGCGAGGATTTCACGTTCTTCAGCATCTCCATACTTAGGGAAACGATGCGTCCCACCATGTCGTTCTGGTCGGCATCGGTCTGTACGTCGGTCACGGTGACTTCCATCACATAGCCGTCTGCCGTCACGTCGGTCACTGCGTACTGCGTCTCTACGGTCATGGTGATGGGTTTCTGCCCAGCGATGGTGGTGACGGTCTCTGTGACGTAAGTCTTCTGCATGCCCTTCTGCATCTTCGGGGCAATCTTTGTCTGTGCGCCGGCCACGAGTGCTGTGAGCAGCAGCAAGCCTGTCGATAGAATCTTTTTCATAGCGTGTCATTTATTAAATAGGTGAATGAATGTCTTCGGATGCGAACTCGTGTTTTGTGAGAGCAAAGGTACGGCAAAATGTTGAGTCCGCCAAGTTTTTTCGTTTGCAATAATTTGCAGTGTGCTTAGGGGTTTGCAAAAGTTCGCGCAGCGGCGTTGTGGGGCCTGTTTCGGCTAATTCTTTTTCCTGTAGAAGCGCACATAGTCAATCTGATAGCGGTAGGGGAGCTGCCTGGGGTCGACGCGCCCCACCCAGTGGCCGCCCAGCTGCATGTCGAGCAGGAGGTACATGGGCCGGTCGTAGGGGAACTGGCGCGGTCCGAGCTCGGGCTCGCGGCGGTAGGTGAAGGTCAGGCGGTCGTTGACGAGGAAGCAGACGCTGTCCTCGTAGAGCTCCACGCTGTAGACGTTCCACTTCCCCTGCCGGATGGGGGCCGTGTAGTGCCATTCCTGGCTTTTTCGCGCCACGGTGTCGTACTCGGTCACGGCGGAGTGGATGGTCTGGTGGGCGTAGTCGTCGGCGTTGAGCCGCTCCATGATGTCAATCTCCCCGTCGTGCGGCCACCGTCCCTCGGGCAGGAGCCATGCGGCGGGCCAGGCCCCGCTGGCGTCGTCCATGCGCAGGCGGATGTCTATCCTTCCGCGCTGGAAGAGCACCTTGCCGCGTGTGTAGACGCCTCCCGTCAGGAAGTGGGCGGTGTCCTGGGGCAGGAAGTCGTTCGTGCGGCCGTAGAGGATGAGCTTGCCGCCCCGCACCTCGTAGAGACGGTCGTCGGAGCTCATGTACTTGTTCCACTCCGAAGGGTTCGGGAAGCGCGGGATGCGCGTCCACTCGTCGGAGAGCTTCCGGCCGCCGAACTCGTCGTGCCACACCAGTTCCCATCCCTCGCGTTGTGCCGACGGGCGTTTCCTCGGCTTGGCATTCACGGCAGAAGCAAAGCCGATGAGGGCAATCAGACCGATGGTCGCGGATTTAAGATACTGCATAATCTGTTCTTTTTGCATGCAAAGATACGGATTTTCTGTCAAACAACCACGCATATATTGGAGAAAGAACAAGTAAATTCACTTGGAAGCGCCTCGTGCTTATTCCGGAGACCCCCTCCAAACCTCCCCGAGGAGAGGCTTCCTTCGCTGCAACATCCACTCCCCCTCGGGGGAGACGGAGGGGGGGCGCCTTCGGAAGCGCCTCGCGCTTATTCCGGAAGCGCCCTGCGCTTATTTCTGAAGCGCCCCGTGCTTATTTCGGACGCGACGCGTGGTGAAAGGATTTACGACGCGACGTGACGATTGTTGCGACGTGTGCCAACTTTTTGTACGGGGAAAGGCGTGCCATTATTGACAGAATGCTACTGTTCACGTCTTTTGTGCCCGAGTTTTTTTGTCCTTCGCTTTTTTTTTGCTATCTTTGCAGCGCGTATTATAAACAAATATAAAAAACAGACATGAAGATTGAGAACAAGATAACAGAGGCCGTGAGGCAGATAGTGGAGGAACTCTACGGCCAGCCCGTGCCCGAGAAGATGGTGCAGCTGCAGCAGACACGCCCCGAGTTCGAAGGGCAAATCACGCTCGTGGTCTTCCCCTTTACGAAGATGAGCCACAAGGCGCCGGAGCAGACCGCACAGGAGATCGGCCAGCGCCTCGCAGAGAAGTTGCCCGAGGTGGTCAGCAGATTCAATGCCGTCAAGGGCTTCCTCAACCTCTGCATCAGCTCGCAGCAGTGGGTGGCCCTCCTCGAAGAGATACAGCAGAACCCCAGGTTCGGCTTCACACCCGTCACGGCCGACAGCCCCCTGGTCATGATAGAATACTCCAGCCCCAACACGAACAAGCCCCTCCACCTCGGGCACGTCCGCAACAATCTGCTGGGCTGGGCGCTGGCACAGGTCATGGAGGCCAACGGCAACCGCGTCGTCAAGACCAACATCGTCAACGACCGCGGCATACACATCTGCAAGTCGATGCTCGCATGGCTCAAGTGGGGAAACGGCGAGACACCCGAAAGCTCGGGCAAGAAGGGCGACCACCTCATCGGCGACTACTACGTGGCCTTCGACAAACACTACCGCGAGGAGGTGCGCGAACTCGTGGCACAAGGCATGGACGAGGAGCAGGCCAAGCAGGAAGCACCGCTCATCAAGGAGGCACACGCCATGCTCGTCAAGTGGGAACAGAACGACTCCGAGGTACGCGCACTGTGGCGCAAGATGAACGAGTGGGTGTACGCCGGCTTCGACGAGACGTACCGGGCACTCGGCGTCTCATTCGACAAGATATACTACGAGAGCGAGACCTACCTGGAAGGCAAGGAGAAAGTGGAGGAAGGCCTGCAGAAAGGCCTCTTCTACCGTAGGGATGACGGCAGCGTATGGGCCGACCTCACGAGCGAAGGCCTCGACGAGAAGCTCCTGCTCCGCTCGGACGGCACCAGCGTCTACATGACGCAGGACATCGGCACGGCCAAGCTCCGCTTCCAGGACTTCCCCATCGACAAGATGATATACGTCGTGGGCAACGAGCAGAACTACCACTTCCAGGTGCTCTCCATCCTGCTCGACAAGCTCGGCTTCAAGTGGGGCAAGGACCTCGTGCACTTCTCCTATGGCATGGTGGAGCTGCCCAACGGCAAGATGAAGAGCCGCGAGGGAACCGTCGTGGACGCCGACGACCTCATCGCCACGATGGTGGCCGACGCACGGCAGATGAGCGCCGACAAGGTGAACAGGCTGGAAGGCATCACCGAAGAGGAAGCACAGGAGATAGCCCGCATCGTTGGCATGGGAGCACTGAAGTACTTCATCCTGAAGGTCGACGCACGCAAGAACATGCTCTTCAACCCGGAGGAGAGCATCGACTTCAACGGCAACACGGGCCCCTTCATACAGTACACCTACGCCCGCATCCGCAGCATCATGAGGAAGTGGGAGAAGGAACAAGAAGCAGGAAGCTGCCCCGGCAACTCTCTTGCACCATGCACCCTGCACCTTGCACCGGAGGATTGTCCTTCACTTGCCGACAGGGAAATCAGCCTCATCCAGAAGCTGCAGGGCTTCGAGGCCACGGTGAAGCAGGCCGGACAGGACTACAACCCCTCGTGCATCGCCAACTATTGCTACGACCTCGCCTCGGAGTACAACCGCTTCTACCACGACTTCAGCGTGCTCCGCGAGGAGGACGAGAAGAAGCGCACCTTCCGCATCGCCCTCTCGGCGGCCGTCGGACAGGTCATCAAGAACGGCATGGGACTGCTGGGCATCGAGGTGCCGGAGAGGATGTAAACAGCCCCCTCCCCAACCCTCCCCAAAGGGAGAGAGTTCCTCGCTGTGTAATTATGAATTGTGAATTATGAATTATGAATTACTGAAGGGCAAGGTTGACTTCAACGCCATTGCGGTGGATGCGGCGTGCAGCGGCAACCCGGGCGCGATGGAGTACCAGGGCGTGTACCTGGGCAACGAGGAGCGGCTCTTCCACTTCGGTCCGGTGCAGGGCACGAACAACATCGGCGAGTTCCTTGCCATCGTCCATGCCCTGGCCCTCATCAAGAAGAACGGCTGGCAGATGAAGGTCTACAGCGACAGCATCAGCGGCATGGCATGGGTGAGGAACAAACGGGCGAAGACCACCCTGAAGCGCACGGAGCAGACCGCCGCCGCACTCGACCTCGTCGCCCGCGCCGAGAACTGGCTCTGGCAGAACCCCAGGCACGCCGAGGTGCTGAAGTGGAACACCGAGGAGTGGGGCGAGATACCCGCCGACTTCGGGAGGAAATAAATGTGAAATGAAGAGAAGCGCACACTACCTGGAATATCTCTACTGCCATCTGCTCATCATCTTCCTGGCAGGCAGGGTGGGATTCTTGCTGAACAACCTGGAGGTGCAGCACATCACGCTGGGCGATGCGCTGAGTGCCTGCTGGCGCGGCTTCGTGGGGCACGACCTCATGGTGGCGGCTTTCCTGCTTGCCGTGCCTTGGCTGCTAAGTGCGCTCCAGACCCTCTCTGACTCCCCCTTAGATGGCGAGAAACCAACCCTGGAAGCCCCCACGTTAAAGGAAGGTACGAAGGGGAGAGGTTGGCAACGGTGCTTGTGGCTCCTCGTTCCCTATTACATATTGATGGGAACAGCGGTGGCAGCCATCATCGTGGGCGATGCCGTGATGTACGAGTTCTGGCAGTTCAAGCTCTCGGCCGTGGTGCTGAGCTACGCCGCTTCGCCCGAAGGGGCCGGCAACAGCGTGAGCATGGGCTTCATCCTGGTGCGCGTGGCAATCTTCCTACTGCTTGCCCTGTGGATCATCATCCCTTGCATCCTGCTCACGCCCAAGCGGCTGCCGACATCGCGCACGGACCGCCTGTGGCTGCGCAACATCAGCATCATCTGGACGTTCCTGCTCGTCTCCGGCATCTGCTTCATGGAGCAGGGCGACGTCTACGGCAATCCGCGCAAGCAACTGGCTAACCATGCGGCCGTCAACCCCGTATATGCCTTCGTCAGGAGCATCAACCTGACGCGCGACTACTCGTTGCGCTACGACCTGCTCTCCGAGGCCGACCGCGCCGACCTCTTCCGCGACCTCTATCCCGAGCCAGCCGACGACATCTGCGACTCGCTGCTCCGCTGCCAGCGGCCCGACGTGCTGGTGGTCTTCATGGAGAGCTTCGGCAGCCGCTTCGTACGCGAGCTGGGCGGACTGCCCGACGTGGCGCCAGGCTGGAGCCGCCTCATCCCCGAGGGCATCTTCTGGCAGAACTTCTACAGCAACTCGTTCCGCACGGACCGGGGGACCGTCAGTACCTTCAGCGGCTACCTGAGCTACCCCGACGTCAGCCTGATGAAGCAGGCGAAGTGCCACGGGGCGCTGCCCTCGCTGGCGCGTTCCTTCCAGCGGCAGGGCTACGAGACGTCCTTCATCTACGCCGGAGCCATGACGAACATGGGCAAGCGGCAGTACCTGGAGCACATGGACTTCGACCACCTCTACGACGACACATCCTTCTCCGCCGAGGCGGGCGACCTGCCCCCCGACGGGAGCGGCCTGGGCGCATGGGGCATCTACGACAGCATCTCGTGCCAGAAGGCATGCCGCCTCGTCGGACAGTGGCAGGGCGGACTCCACTTCCTGGTGGTGCAGACCATCTCGAGCCACGAGCCCTGGGACGTGCCCTACCACCGGCTGGACGACAAGGTGCTCAACGCCTTCGCCTACACCGACCACAGCGTGGCCTGCATGGTGGACAGCCTCCGGAAGCTGCCGCAATGGCAGAACCTGCTCGTCATCATGCTGCCCGACCACGGCTATCTCTACCGGCAGAACTACGACGACCCCAGTTTCTTCCGCGCCCCCATGCTGTGGCTCGGCGGAGCCGTGCGCCAGCCGCGCCGCATGGACGTGCTGATGAACCAGAGCGACCTGGCAGCCACCCTGCTCTCGCAGATGGGCATCCCGCACGACGAGTACCGGTGGAGCCGCAACGTGCTGAGCCGCACCTACACCTATCCCTTCGTCTACTGCAACTATCCGGCCGGCATGCTCTTCGCCGACAGCACGGGCACCAGCATCTGCGACCTGCCGGGCGACGTCGCCACCCTGGAGCAACCAGCCGACGACGGCCAGCGCATCCTCCGCGCCAAGGCCATCCTGCAGAGCAGCTACAACCACCTCGGAGCCGTCTGTCCGCCGACACAGAGCGCCCCATAACCACACACACAAGATAATGATAAAACAATTCCTCGACATAGTCCGTCGCTACTTCCGGCCCTACAGGATGTACATCGTCTGGAGCATCGTGCTCAACTTCGTGGCACAGTGGCTCAACGTCTTCTCCTTCGTAGTGCTCATCCCCATACTGAACATCCTCTTCAAGATAGACCAGAACGTCTACACCCACCGCGAGTGGACATGGAGCAGCCTGAACAAGGACCTCATCGTCAACAACGCCTACGCCTGGGTGCAGCAGCTCATCGCCAGCCACGGCGCCTTCCTCACCCTCTGCCTCATGGGCGCCATCCTCATCGTCATGACCGCCCTGAAGTGCATCGGCTACTGGGGCGCCGCCAACATCATGATGCCCCTCTCCACAGGCGTCGTCCGCGACATCCGCATGGACATGTACAACAAAATCATGCACCTGCCCCTGAGCTTCTTCTCCGCAGAACGCAAAGGCGACATCATCGTGCGCATGAGCACCGACATACAAGTGGTGGAGAACTCCGTCACCTCGGCCATCTCCACCCTCATCCAGCAGCCCATCGCCATTATCATCTGCTTCGTCACCCTCTTCACCGTCAGCTGGCAGCTCACCGCCTTCGTGCTCATCGTCACGCCCCCCGCCGCATGGCTCATGGGCACCGTCAGCAAACGCCTCAAGAGCCAGTCGGCCAGCGTACAGGCCGGGCTCGCCGAAATCATGTCGCAGATAGAAGAGACGCTCAGCGGCCTGCGCATCGTCAAGGCCTTCATCGCCGAAGAGAAGATGGCCCGCCGCTTCAACCACATCAACAACGAGTTCCGCAAAGGCATGATAAGCATGATGATGCGCATCAACGCCGCCCACCCCGTCTCCGAGACCATGGGCACCGTCATCATCGTCATCGTACTGCTCTTCGGCGGCTGGCTCATACTGGACGGCAACGGCTTCATCGACGCCTCCACCTTCATCTTCTACATGGTCATCCTCTACAGCGTCATCAACCCCATCAAGGACCTCACACGCCAGTCCTACATGATACCCATGGGCCTGGCCTCGATGGACCGCATCGACTACATCCTCAAGGCCGAGAACCCCATCAAGGAGACAGCCGACCCCAAGCCCCTGGGCAACTTCGAAAACGAAGTTGAAATGCAAGACGTCAGCTTCCACTACGTGGAGGACCGCGACGTGCTCCGCCACATCAACCTCACCATACCGAAGGGCAAGACCGTCGCCCTCGTCGGACAGTCAGGCTCGGGCAAGTCCACACTCGTCGACCTCATCCCCCGCTACCACGACGTCAGCCAGGGCCGCATCACCATCGACGGCAAAGACCTGCGCGACGTCCGCATCCACGACCTCCGCGCCCTCATCGGCAACGTCAACCAGGAAGCCATCCTCTTCAACGACACCTTCTACAACAACATCACCTTCGGCGTAGAGAACGCCACCATGGAGCAGGTCATCGAAGCCGCCAAGATAGCCAACGCACACGACTTCATCATGGAGACCGAACAAGGCTACAACACCGTCATCGGCGACCGCGGCAGCCGTCTCTCCGGCGGACAGCGACAGCGCGTCAGCATCGCACGCGCCATCCTCAAGAACCCGCCCATCCTCATCCTCGACGAAGCCACCTCCGCCCTCGACACCGAGAGCGAGCACCTCGTGCAGGAAGCCCTCGACCGCCTCATGAAGTCGCGCACCACCATCGCCATCGCCCACCGCCTCTCCACCATCCGCCACGCCGACATCATACACGTCCTCCACGAGGGACAGATCGTCGAAAGCGGCCAGCACGACGAGCTCATCGCCCGCAACGGCTACTACAAACGCCTCTACGACATGCAACAGCTCTGAACAGAAGGAAAAAATGGAACAGAAAACACTCAAATACCCCATAGGCATACAGAATTTCCAGAAACTGCGTGAAGAAGGTTTCCTGTACGTTGACAAGACTGCCTTCGTTTACCAACTGGCACAGCAGGGAGGATACTACTTCCTCGGGCGGCCACGTCGTTTTGGCAAATCGCTGCTGCTGTCCACCATTGAAGCATATTTTGAAGGAAAAAAGGAACTGTTCGAAGGACTGGCAATAGAGAAGCTTGAGAAAGAATGGCAAAAGTATCCCGTCCTGCACCTTGACCTCAATGCATCGCAGTACAGGAAGGAAGAAGACCTGCTGCAAATGCTCAATGTCGCCCTCGTGGAATGGGAGAAGACATACGGACGGGAGGCACAGGAAACAACACCGTCAACACGCTTCGCAGGAATCATACGCCGAGCCTACAAGAAAACAGGGAAAAAAGTTGTCATCCTCGTTGATGAATATGACAAGCCCTTGGTCATGAATATCGACGACGAAAAGCAGCAAGACACCTTTCGTGATATCTTGAAGGCCTTCTACGGCGTAATGAAAAGCTCGGACCAATACATTCGAATGGGATTCTTGACAGGCGTAACGAAATTCTCCAAGATAAGCGTCTTCAGCGACCTTAACAATATAGAAGACATTTCCACGGATAAGCGTTACGCAACCATCTGCGGTATGACCGAAGAAGAAATACACAACAATTTGGACAGTAGCATTGCCGCCCTGGCGGAATCCTGTGGCATTGACAAGGACAAATGCTATGCAGAGCTGCGTCGGCGATACGACGGATATCGTTTCCACCAAGATTCAGTAGGAATCTATAACCCCTTCAGCCTGCTGCTCACAATCAGCAAACAAGAATTTGGCGACTACTGGTTCGAGACAGGCACTCCGACACAACTCATAACAATTATAACAAAGGCAGGCTTTTGTATAAGTAATCTTGATCAGGCAGAAATAACCTCACAGCAAATGAGGCAGTCAGGTCCCATCGAAAACAATCCTTTGCCTGTCCTCTTTCAGAGTGGCTATCTCACCATCAAAGACTATGACAGGGAATTCGACCTCTATACATTAGGCTTCCCCAATGAAGAAGTGGAGAACAGCTTTATGGAGTTCCTCATGCCGCTCTACTCCAACATCCCGGCAAGCACATCCCCCTTCAGCATCCAACAATTTGTTAAGGAGATAAGAAACGGCCAGCCCGAAGCCTTCATGAAACGCCTTGCTGCAATAATGGCCGACACAGACTACCGCATCGTCGGAGATTCAGAACTCTATTTCCAGAACTTCTGCTACGTCTTCTTCCGGCTGCTGGGTATCTACACCGAAGTAGAAAGAGCCACCAACGACGGACGCATGGATATGGTCATCCGGACAAAAGACTATATATATATAATAGAATTCAAACTCAACCAGACAGCCGCTTCCGCCCTCCGGCAGATAGATGAAAAAGGCTACGCAGCCCCCTTTGCCGCCGATTCCCGCATCCTCTACAAGATTGGCATCAACTTCAATCTGGATAAACGAACCATAGACGACTGGATAATTGAGAAAAAGTAAAAACGGCTACTACAAACGCCTCTACGACATGCAACAGCTGTAAGGAAAGGACAAGATGAAAATACTCTTAGGCACACACTACCTCGCCAAGACCGGCGGCACAGAGAACTACACCTATGCACTTGCTATGGAGCTGAAGCGGCTGGGGCACGACGTGGAGTACTTCGCCAACGTCAGAGGCAAGACCTCCTCCCTGCTGGAAGAAAAAGGTGTCCCCTTCATGTCCGGGGAACGATACGACCTTATCCTGGCCAACCACACGACAGTCGTCGAGAAACTGTGGACCTATGGGTTCATCATCCAGACCTGTCACGGCACGCTTCCAGAACTGGAGCAGCCTTCACCCTATGCCGATGCCTACGTCGCCGTCTCCCCGGAAGTAAGGCAGCACCTGCAAAGCTTGGGCTATGAGGCAACAGTTATCCCTAATGGCATTGACTGTCGACGCTTCTTTCCCAAGCGGCCAGTGTCGCAAAAGCTCTCCAGTGTCCTGTCCCTTTGCCATTCCGACATCGCCAACGACTTCATCGAACGTTGTTGTCAGCGTGCCGGACTGAAACTCATTCAGTGCAACAAGTTCAAGGAGAACGTTTGGGAAATAGAAGAAGTCATCAACGAATGCGACCTCGTCATCGGCCTCGGCCGGTCTGCCTACGATGCGTTGGCTTGCGGACGATGTGTCCTTGTCTATGACTTCCGCGAGCATTATATGAATGAGTTTCTCGGTGAGGGAATGCTCACGCCACAGAACATAGAGAAAGCCATGTCCTGCAACTGCACAGGCAAGGCCAGCCGCCTGAAGTACGACGAGGAGGCTTTCATCGCCGAAATGCATAAGTACAGCCCGGAGCTGGCAGCCTGGGGCCGCGAGTACGCCCTGAAGAACCTGAACATAGAAAAGGCCACGGGGCAGTACCTCGACGTCTACAGGAACGCGGACATCAAGGCCTGCTATGGCACATACAAGGCACACCTGAGCAATACGCTCGGCGAAGCACACCGTGAGCTGAAGGCTGCGCTGTGCGACAAAGAGCAGTTGCAAAGGCAGCTACAGGAACAGCTTGCCGAACAACAGCGGCAGGCGACAAGTCTCCGGACGTTCTGCGAGGCAAAGAGCCGGAAGCACCTTCGCGCCATTCGCGGATTGCTTTGGCTCTGCATCGCCCTTGCCGTGACGCTTCTGGCGTTTGTCTTCATCAGATAAGGAAACAGAGTTTTAGCAAACATAAAAAGAGAGAAATGAAAGTCAGCATTATCACCATAGCCTACAACAACCTCGAGGGCCTGAAGAACACCTACGAGAGCATCCGGCGACAGACGTTCAGCGACTATGAATGGCTCGTCGTGGATGGCGGCAGCACCGACGGCACGAAGCAGTTCCTCGAGGAGCACGACAGCGAACTTGCCTTTTGGTGTTCGGAACCCGACAAGGGCGTCTACAATGCCCAGAACAAGGGCACACGGCATGCCAAAGGCGAGTACTGCATCTACATGAACTCGGGCGACTCCTTCTTCGCCGACGACGTGCTGGAAAAGGTATTTGACAGCCAGATGGATGCCGACATCATCTACGGCAACTGGATGCTGGTCTTCCAGGGCGGAAAGACGAGGCTGGGCAAAGCACCCGATGTGGCCGACATAGCTTATTTCTTCGATGACAACATGTGCCACCAGTCTATGCTGATAAAGAGAAGCGTTGTGCTCGAACGCCCATACGACGAGAGCTTCCGCATCTATGCAGACTGGGAAGAATG
This sequence comes from Prevotellaceae bacterium UBA4336, assembly GCA_002394305.1. Classification (GTDB taxonomy): domain Bacteria; phylum Bacteroidota; class Bacteroidia; order Bacteroidales; family Bacteroidaceae; genus Physcousia. Next base: position 11,874 of record DGTM01000060.1, on the reverse strand, counting down.
GCTTGCCCTTGTCGTGACGGGAAAGACATTCAGGAAGATCGACATGACCATCTGCAACTTCATGGTGGGCGGCATCAGTACGGGCGACAATGCCTCCGAAGCCCTGAAGCAGGAACGCAAGGCGGAGATAAAGCGCATCAACCAGAGATACTACCCCGAACATTGGAAACGTGCCATGAAGCGCGTGGCGCCCATCGTCCGCGAATACAATGCACTGAAGGGCTGGGTGGACGACGGCGGACCGACCTCGATCAGCAGGGCTGTCGTCGAACGGCAATTCCTCCTGGAGAAGCGCAGGAAGCACAACAAGATTATCCGCGTGCTCATATATGTCAGCTCGCTGCTGCTCCTGACGAACATCGCCACTGTCCTTTACATACTGTGCAGATAGAGAGATGCAGAGAATACCGTCCATAGAAGAACTGTCGGAGGTCGTGGAAAACACGGCACGGTGCGTTGCCCCACACGGCACGCTGTGTTGCCCCACACAGCACGCTGTGTTGCCCCACGCGGCACGGCGCGTTGACGTCTCCGTCGTGACGGTATGCTACAATCCCCTTGAGGCGGGGCGCAGGGAAGTGTTCCGCAAGAACCTCGACTCCGTGCAGGCACAGGAAGGTGTCAGCCTGGAACACCTCATCATCGACGGCGCCTCCACCGACGGCACCCTGGAGTGGCTCAGCGCCTACCAAGGCACGAGGCACGACATCCGCATCCTCAGCCAGCCCGACAGCGGCATCTATGAAGCCATGAACCGGGGCATCGCCCTGGCAAGGGGAAAGTATGTCATCTTCCTCAACAGCGACGACTACTTCCACGACCCTCGCGGGATGGCAGTCTCCGCCTCGCGGCTGGAAGAGCTCGGCTGCGAATTCTCCTTCGCACCCGTCCGCTTCAGCGACAGCTCCGTACGCCACAACCCGCAGCTGGCCCCGCAGCGACGCCTCTATCGCTTTATCATCAGCTGGTGCTTCTCGCATCAGACCATGCTGACGTCGCGCTCCCTGCTCCGGCGCATCGACGGCTTCGACACATTCTACAGGTCTGCCGCCGACTACGACCTCCTGCTCCGAATGATAGCCGCAGGAGCAAAGGGCTGCTTCGTCCCCCTCACATTCGCAACGTTCAGCACGGGCGGCTTCTCGGAGCAGAACTATGACTGTGCCACCGGAGAATGCATCCTCTCGCTCCAAGGCTTCTTCAGGGACTTCTTCCACGTCACGATGAGCCATAGCGAAGCAGAATACGTCTTCACGCACCGCGTGTTTCCACGCAAGTACATCGACCTCTACAAAAGCACACAGAAACTTATCCGCGAGCGCTTCATCGGCATACCGGACAGCCCCGTGGCCTGGCTCCTGCGGAGGTTCAACTACATAAAGTATTATCTGAAATGTCTATTCACAAGCATATAGCAGCACTCACGATGGTCCGCAACGACGACTTCTTCCTGCGCAAGTGGGTGGAGTACTACGGCCGGGAGCTGGGCCGGGAGAACCTGTACGTCTACTTCGATGGCGAGGACCAGACTGTGGCAGACTTCTGCCAGGGCGTCCATGCCTTTGTCCATCCCAAGATAGGCACACAGGTAGTGGCAGCAGAGAAGGCCAGGCTGAAGTTCCTCTCGGAACGGGCCGCCGAACTCTTTGCCCAAGGGTACGACCTGGTCATCGGCGTTGATGCCGACGAGTACATTGTCGTCGACCCGAAGCTGGGCACCGGGCTCCGTGAGTTCCTGTCGGACCAGAAGATCGGCGTCAGCCTCTCCCCCCTGGGGCTCGACTTCGGGCAGAAGCTGGGCGAGGAGGGAGACCTGTCCTTTGACGAGACATTCCTCCGCCAGCGCCACTACGCACAGATAGGCACACGCTACACCAAGGCATCCGTCATCGCCAAGCCCTGCCTATGGGGCAGCGGGTTCCACCGCGTCAAGGGGCACAACTTCCACATCGCCCCCGACCTCTACCTCCTGCACTTCGGCTATGCTGACCGGCAGATACAGGAAAACCGGCTGGGCGACGTGGACCGCATGGCACAGGGATGGCAGAAACACATCTACAAGCGCAGCCGGACCATACGCTATGCCACCGAGAAGAAGGCTCGCAACTTCGACCGCTGGACACGGCTGGCCCGCATCTGCCAGACGTGGTGCCGTCCGCCGTACGCCCTCAACAAGCCCGCCATGTTCGAGCTGACGATAGTGGTCAGGATGCCTGAAAGGTTCAATGGGATACTGTGATGAACTACATCTGCTACAAGCTGAAGAAGATTTGCCGCAACCGCATCTTCGTCCCGTTCTGGAGGAGCCGGAGGGAACGCTGGGCCAGGCGGAACAGGATAATAGCAGAGCTGAGCGAGCAGTATCTGCGGGAGATGCCCGTCGTCGTCCCTGAGAAGTGTGTTCCCCAGCGCTTGCCCTGCGAGTACGTCTTTTCGATGTGGCTGCAGGGACAGGACAAAGCTCCCCTGATTGTGAAGTCGTGCTGGGAAAGCATCCGCAGGCACAGCGGAAAGGAACTGGTCGTGCTGGACGCGGAAAGCATCGGGAAGTGGGTGGAACTGCCGCCCGGTTTCCTCGACCGGTGGCGGAAGGGAAGGATAAAGTCGTGCCACGTCGCCGACCTCTGCCGCCTCGAACTCCTGTGGAAGTACGGAGGCTATTGGATGGATGCCACCGACTACATGTGCCACCCCATGCCGGAGTTCATCGACCGTGAGCCGTTCTTCATGTATATGAGCGACGAGGGGTGGAACTTCTACATACAGAACTGCTTCATCCGGGCCTATGCGCATCACCCCATCGTGGGTGCATGGCGGCAGATTCTCCGCGACTACTGGGCGCAGCACACCCGTGCGTTCGACTATTTCCTGCCGCACAGGCTGTTCCGCCACATGGTGCTCAGCAATGCCCGGGTGGCTGACCTCTTCAGCCAGATGCCAAAGATTTGCCACGACGCTACCCAGATTTTCTGGGAGCAGTACCGCGACGAGCCTTTTGACGGGAAGCTCTTCCGCGAAATCACAGCCGAAGGAGCCTTCCAGAAGCTCGAGTACAGGTCGTTGTCTGCACAGACTCCGCGTCCCGGAACCTTTGCAGACTACATCGTCCACGGCACTATCGGCAGGTGATGACCGCCCAGACGGCGAGGACAATCACAGCGAGCAGCAGTATGGAGCAGAGCCAGACGAGCCTCCTTATCACGGTCAGCCTCCGGGCCACCTTTCCCGTCAGGGCAATGAGGACTTCGGCCAGGTCTTCCGGATAGGACTCCCTGAGCAGGCGCTCCTGTTCCCGCCTCCGTTCCTTCACCGAGCGATAGCTCAGGCCGCCGAGCACGAAGTGGCAGACGGTGACAGGGACGTGCTCGAAGGTGCAGCCACGCTTGCTCAGCTCAATCCACTTTGCCCAGTCCGCACAGATGCGGTAGCTTTCGTCGTAGGGACTTTGTTTCAGCAGGCAGGTACGTACGAATGCCGTCTGGTGGCACAGAGGCCGGACGGAGAAGGTGTAGCAGTTCACCTTTGCCGGGGAGTGGCGTCTCTTTGCCGGGTGCCTGGGCAGCGCTTCTGTCCAGTCGCCATAGACGATGTCGGCACTTGGCATCCTGCCGAACACCTGCTTCAGGGTATCCGGGGCATACAGCGTGTCGCCCGAATTAAGGAACAGGGTGTATTCGCCCTCGGCGTGTCCGATGCCCTTGTTCATGGCATTGAAGATGCCGCTGTCCCGCTCTGAGCAGCACCATGCCGTTTCCGCCTGAAGCTCGGAGAGGAAGTCCTTGCTGCCGTCGGTGCTTCCTCCGTCCACGACAATCCATTCGAAGTCCCGGAACGTTTGCGAGCGGATGCTGTCGCGAGTCCGGCGCAGACCGGCGATGTCGTTGTAACTGACGGTGATGATGCTGAGTCTCTTCATGCCCGATGCTGTTTCTTCTGTAGATACCTGTTATAGGAGTTCCTGAAGTTTGCGTTCCATGCGTTGCGCTGCGCTGTCGTGGCCTTCGCGTAGAGTTCGTCGGTCTGCTTCAGGATAGCCAGGAGGCTGCGGATGTGCTCCTCCCTGCCTGCCGACATGATGAAGCTGCCGGGGTTGGGGTAATAGTAGTAGAGAGGTAGGCGTGTGATGGTGGTCCGCCTGACGTTCAGGAGTATCTCGCCCCACCAGGGGACGTCCTCGTATTTCAGTCCTTCTGCGAAGCGTGCCTTGCGGGCGAGGTCGGCCCGGAGCAGGCAGCGCCATGCCTGGCAGTGCTTCACCCGCCACTGCCGGTCGATGCCTTGCGGGTGGCTGCTTTCCGTGGCGTGGAGGAAGATGTTGTCCGTCACGTGGTATGCGTAGTCGCGGTAGTGCCTGGGACGTGGCTTGACGTCGCCCAGACCGAGCCGGTGCGCACATTTGTTGAGGAAGCGGTAGAGGTGGTCGTAGGTGAAGGTGACCATGTCGGAGCCGTCGCGCTCGGCTGCCGCCACGCAGAGCTCCATCGCTTGCGGGTGGAACGAGTCGTCCGGGTCGAGGTACATGATGTAGTCGCCGCTGGCTGTCTTCAGCGCGTTGTTCCTGGCTGCGCCCTGGCCTTGGTTCTCCTGCCTGACGAGGACGAATCTCCGGTCCCTGTCGCAGTATTGCCGGGCGATGCGTCCGCTGCCGTCCGTGCTGCCGTCGTCCACGAGGATGGCTTCCCAGTCCCGGTGGGTCTGAGCCAGCAGGCTGTCCAGGGCGCGGCGGAGATACTTCTCCACGTTGTAGACGGGGATGATGACGGAAACCTTGTTCATGTCTCTTTCTGCTGCACGTTGCCGAGTTTCTTCCTGAGCTTCTGCTCGAAGGGGGCAAGGAAGTTGCGCTCCCAGGCCTGCCGTTTGTCCGCGGGGGCTGTGGCGTAGATGCCTTTTGCGGCTTCGATGCCACGGCGCAGGCTCTCGGCCTTGTGCGACGGGTCGGCCGAGAAGAGGTAGCTCCGCGGGTTGGGATAGTAGAAGTAGAGGGGGAGGTTGAGGATGGTGCAGCGGCCCATGCGGAGCATCACTTCGCTCCACCAGGGGAAGTCCTCGTAGTTGATGCCGGGAATGAACTGCACGTCGCGCACAGCATACGTCTTGTACATGCAGCGCCACACCTGGCAGTGCTTCACGGCCCAGCGGCGGTCGATGTCGCGGGGGCGTGAGTATTCGGTGGCGTAGGCAAAGATGTTGTCCGTAGTGACGTAGGGCGGATTGCTGTAGAAGCGGTAATGCGGGGTGGGGTCGCCGAGGTGGAGGAAGTGGCGGACGAGGCCGATGGTGCGATAGAGGCGGTCGTAGGTGAAGGCGACGAGGTCGGAGCCATCGCGCACGGCAGCCTGCAGGCAGAGGGCCATCAGCTGCGGGTGCAGGAAGTCGTCGGCGTCGAGGAAGACGAGGTATTCGCCCCGGATGAGCTTCATGCCTGCGTTGCGGGCGTCGGAGAGGCCGCCGTTCTGCTTGTGGAGGACCCGGAAGCGCCGGTCGCGGCGTGCGTACTGCTCGGCGATGCTACCGCTGAGGTCGGTGCTGCCGTCGTCGACGAGGATAGCTTCCCAGTCCTTGTGTGTCTGGCTGAGGATGCTGTCCAGGGCACGCGGCAGGAAGCGCTCTACGTTATAAATCGGTACGACGACGGAAATCATAGCCTAACCTTATAACCTCTTAACCTTATAACCTTATAACCTTATAACCTCTTAACCTTATAACCT
>DGTM01000060.1:1476-6094 GCA_002394305.1 Prevotellaceae bacterium UBA4336 | reverse complement strand
CTTAACCTTATAACCTCTTAACCTTTCCCTGTTAGTTCCCACTTTTGCCAGCGGTTGTGCGACCAGAGCCATATTTCCGGCTGCCGGCGGATGCTCTGTTCGATGAGTCGCCAGAAGCATCGCGACAGCGGGTACGTGCTGTTCGTCTCTTCTTCGGTGGGTTCCATCCTGGTGAACGTGAGGCGGTAGTGTCCGCGGCCAGTCTTTTCCACGTCGAGGTAGACGAGCTCTGCATTGGCTTTCCCGGCTATCTCCTCTGCGCCGGGGGTGAACCATGTCTGCTGGCTGAGGAAGGTGACCTTGTCCTTCACCTTTGCGTCGGGGCGCTGGTCTTGGATGAAGCCGCAGAGGAAGGGCTCGCCCTCGGCTTTCCAGCGGAGCAGGGTGCGCACGGTCTGCTGCATCTCGATCTGCGTGGTGTCCCAACGGCTGCGCACCTCGTGCATGAGGGAGGCGAAGTAGGGGCTCTCGATGTGCTTGTAGATTTCGGCGCTGCGGCGCGGGGCCTTGTAGCGGACGCAGACTTCCTGATACCATTCCCAGCAGCCGAGATGCCCGAGCAGCATGAAGACGTTCTTGCCGCGGGCGGCAATGCTTTCGGGCAGCTGGCAGTTCAATATCTCCACGCGGCGCAGCATTTCCGCGTCGGAGATATTGAGGCACTTGAAGGCTTCGATGAAGACGTCGCACAGGTTCCGATAGAACTTCTTCTCGATGCTGCGTATCTCCGTCTCGCTCTTCTCGGGGAAGGAGCAGCGGAGGTTCTCGCGGACGAGCCTCCGCCTATACCTTATTATATAATACAGGATGGGGTAAGCCAGGTCGCTCACGAGGTAGAGTACGCCCAGTGGCAATCCGGCCAGGAGCCGCATCATGCGGTGTCGTTTCTTTGTTCCGTTTCTGTTCAACAGGTTTCCCAATGTTACTTGACAGCTATCTTCTTGCCGCCCACGATGTAGATGCCGCGCTGCATGCCCTTCACGCGCTGGCCTGCCAGGTTGTAGACGGTTCCGTCGGCCTGGACAGAGGCTGTGATGGTGCTGATGCTGTCGGCGTTCTTGTCGAAGTAGGACACGTCGATGCTCTTGATGCGTGCCTGGGACGACGACTGGTTGGTGAGGGTGACTTCGGTCTGCTCGCCGTTCCACTTGGCCGTTGCGCCTTCGATGGTGGCGGCGTTGCCGTCCTGGTCGGCCCATTCCTTGATGTAGTCAGCGTCGGTGGCGGTAAGGACGATGTCGGTGATGATGTAGTCTTCGGGCACGGAGAGGCGGATGTAGCTGGGTTCGGTGAGTGTGGGTTCTTCGCCCTCTGCGCCCTTCTCGAACTTGCTGCCGTAGATCTTGATGTGTGTGTCCTGCGGCTTAGCGTAGGCTTTGTTGGCGTAGAGGGTGAGCACGCCGTTGCGGGTGGCTGTGAGCTCGCCGCCGGTGCTGGAGACGCCCTGTCCGGAGATGTCCTCGTCGTCGTAGGCGAAGGTGGCGTCTACGTAGCCGTTGACGGTGACGGTGAGCTTGAAGCTCTTGCTGTCGGCCAGGTAGGTTTCCGTCTCGGCCACGTTGGCTGTGATGATGGTGGTGCCTTTCTTCAGGGGCTTGATGTTGCCTTCGCTGTCGATGGTGGCGACGGCGGTGTCGGAGCTCTCGTAGGTGACTTCGCCGTCGGAGTCGGTGGTGAAGCGTGCCGTGGGCTTGCCTTCTATGTCAACGCTCTCGCTCTGTACGCTCCATGCGGACTGGGGCATCTTCTGCGAGGTGAGGATCTGGAACTCGTCGGCTGTGCGGGGAGCTATCTCCCACTTCTGTTTGTTCTTGTACCAGATGGCTACGCCGGTGGCGTTGTACGTCTTGCCGTCGATGAGCTCGGGCAGGGTGATGAAGCGGTTGTAGGGGATGATTTCGTTGTCGTCATCGTCGATGAAGACACCGGCCTCCTTGCTGTAGGTGACCCCTTCGAGGGTGATGAGGTTGCCCTGCATGTCCTTCCGGAGTTCGCCGATGGTGAGGGTCATTGGTGTGGCGCCTTCGCCCTTGGTGACGGTGAGGCCCTCGGTGGCTGTGGTGAGGCCGATGATTTCGGCGCACTCATTGTAGAGGGTCAGTGTGGCCTGCACTTTGCCGTTGAGCACGTCGTTGAGCTGGAAGCCGTGCCCGTTCTGGTAGAGCAGGATGCCGTTCTTGCCGTCGGTGAAGTAGACGTTGGAGCCAGCCACGCCTGTGCAGGTCCAGTTGGTGATCTGTATGCTGACGGGCTCCTTGCTCTCCGTTGCTGCTGCGCAGAGCTCGGCGACGGTGGCGATGGTCTGGAGGAAATTGAACTCGGCGGAGGCGATGCTGCTGGCGTTGCCTGCCGCGTCGTAGGCGATGGCGCGGACGGTGCAGTCACGCTCCAGGGTGAAGGGCTCCGTGTAGCGTGTGCTCTGGGCGGAGGGCTCGGTGCCGTCGATGGTGTAGTAGACGGTCAGGCCTTCCCCGGCGCTGATGGTGACCTGCTGCGGTTCGGTGAAGGCTCCGCCGGCGGGTGTGATGACGGGCTTTGGCACGTTCACGCCGCTGATGACCTTCTTGAAGAAGACGACCACGGCGTCCTTGATGTTGTTATTGACGGAGGTGTAGCAGCGCCAGTCCTGCTTGTTGTAGGGGCCGACGTAGCGGCTGGTGGCGTTGTTGAAGAGGAAGTCCACGCCGTTCTCGTGCTGCTTGAGGGAGAAGGTGTTGTTCGCGTTGGTGCCTACGCGCACGCCGTTGTTGGCGTTGGTGCAGTAGAGGTAGTTCTTGGTGCCGGGCACGTTGAACTGCAGGTTCCCGTCGGCGACGGTCACCTCCCACTGCCATGCGTCGGCTACCTCGGAGTCGATTTCCGTCTGTTCGCTGCCGAGCGTGACGGATGTGGCGGCAGGAGCTGCGCCGGAGCCGTTGCTGCTGGGCAATACGAGGCTGGAGGTGAGGTCGACGATGGCTACGACGTCGCCCGTCTGCAGGTCGGCGGCTGCGGTCCTCACCCATGTCTCTGCGGCCAATGCGCTGTTGCCTGCAAGCAGGAGCAGTGCGGCGAGCAGGGAGAAGAAAGTAGATGTTCTTTTCATGTAGATTAGGTTTAAGTGTTAGTGTTTGATTCAATAAGTGCTCAAAGTTACGACATTTCGTGCAAAGACGCGCAACTTTTGCAACAAAAATGTGCTAAAGGATTGTTTATTGACGTAAAAGACCTAACTTTGCGTGCATAAACACCCAATGGAATGATAGAAGACACTCTCTTTATAGTCTTGGGCGGGGCTGCCGTCGTGCACTTCGTCATCACCATCGTCATGGCCCTCTTTGCGCGTCACCGCGTGCAGTATCTGGCGCTGGCGTGGGTGAACGGCATCTTCTGCTGCACGACGCTCGTGGCGTCGCTCTTCGTCCACGACATCGCGGCGGGCCAGCCCGGCATCCTGCACCCCGGCATGTTGCTGGCGCTGCTGGCGGCATGCTTCCTGCAGAGCATCTACCCCCTGGGCGTCCCCATGCCGGGCTTCCTGCAGTGGGAGCGCATGTGGCGCTACGCACGGCCCATCCTGCTGCTGGTGGTCATCTATGCCATGGCCGCCATGATGGGCAGCAAAATCGTGTACGTCTATTCCTTCCACGACCTGGTGAAGAACATCCTGAGCGGCGACATCATGATGCGCCTCTGCATCCTGGCGCTGAGCATCTACTACATCGCGAACATCTTCATGCTGCCCCGCCGGCTGGCACGCCACACCTCGGTGCCCCCCTACCTGCTGGGCTACAGCCTCGTGCTGGGGCTCTCCGTCGTGTTCTACACCTACGCGGCTATCTTCTACGACCTCTACCTGCTCTCCGTCTACGTGGTGATATTCACCCTGCTCAACCTCTACCTGATGCTCCGCACCTTGGAGTCGCTGGCCCTGCAACTGCCGCGCCCCGTCATCGAAGAGCCCGCCGAGGAACCGGCCGAAGAACCCGCCGAGGAGACACCGCAGGACGACTTCAACGAGGCCAACCGCATCCGCTTCCAGCGCATCAACTACTGGATGCAGACACACCGCAAGGAGTGGAAGGACAGCACCTTCGGCCGCGACCGCCTCTGCCAGGCTGTGGGCTACAACCGCCACCTGGTGCTGCAGAGCATACGCAGCCAGGGCTTCAACAACGTGCACGACTACATCAACAGCTTCCGCGTGGCCGAACTGAAACGCATGATTGTCCGCGGCGACGTGAAGACGGTGAAGGAGGCCCTCGACGCTGGCTTCGGCACGACGAAGACCGTCCGCACCTGCTTCCAAATGGTGGAAGGCATCACCCTGGACGACTTCCTGGCACAGTACCAGACCGCAGACAGAACGGACTAACGGCGAAGTTTTTCTTACCACGAATTGCACGTTACGCCCGCGCTTGAGCGAATTTTACAAATTACACGAATTGAGGTTTTTAACCACGGATTGAACGGATTACACGGATTTTCGCGACGAGAGATTAGGACGGATTAAACGGATTTCGACTGCAGAGGATTTTCTCTCTAACAACGAATTGAACGAATTTCACGAATTGAAGGTGTGATTTTTAACCACGGATTGAACGGATTACACGGATTTTCGCGGCGAGAGATTAGGACG
>DGTM01000060.1:1192-1362 GCA_002394305.1 Prevotellaceae bacterium UBA4336 | reverse complement strand
ACGAATTTCACGAATTGAAGGTGTGATTTTTAACCACGGATTGAACGGATTGAACGAATGGTGAGTTTTTGTTTTAACAACGAATTGAACGAATTACACGAATTGAAGGTGTGATTTTTAACCACGGATTGAACGGATTGAACGAATTTTCGCGGCGAGAGATTAGGACG
>DGTM01000060.1:938-1068 GCA_002394305.1 Prevotellaceae bacterium UBA4336 | reverse complement strand
ACGAATTTCACGAATTGAAGGCGTGATTTTTAACCACGGATTGAACGGATTGAACGGATTTTCGCGACGAGAGATTAGGACGGATTAAACGGATTTCGACTGCGGAGAATTTTCTCTCTAACAACGAATT
>DGTM01000060.1:0-873 GCA_002394305.1 Prevotellaceae bacterium UBA4336 | reverse complement strand
ACGAATTTCACGAATTGAAGGCGTGATTTTTAACCACGGATTGAACGGATTGAACGGATTTTAGCGGCGAGAGATTAGGACGGATTAAACGGATTTCGACTGCGGAGAATTTTCTCTCTAACAACGAATTGCACGAATTTCACGAATTGATGGTGTGATTTTTAACCACGGATTGAACGGATTGAACAGATTTTCGCGACGAGAGATTAGGACGGATTAAACGGATTTCGACTGCGGAGGATTTTCTCTCTAACAACGAATTTTACGAATTTCACGAATTGAAGGTGTGATTTTTAACCACGGATTACGCGGATTAAACGGATGGTGAGTTTTTGTTTTAACAACGAATTGAACGAATTACACGAATTGAAATTTTGATATTTAACTACGGATTGAACGGATTACACGGATTTTAGCGGCGAGAGATTAGGACGGATTAAACGGATTTCGACTGCGGAGGATTTTCTCTCTAACAACGAATTGCACGGGGCTTGCCCCGAAAGAGCGTGCCGTGTTGTACAGAAGAGCGTGCCGTGTTGAACAGAAGAGCGTGCCGTATTGAACAGAAGAGCACGCCGTGTGGGACAGAAGAGCACGCCGTGTTGATTAGAAGAGCACGCCGTGTTGAAGACAGCAGAACGGACTGCAATCCGTTTAATCCGAAACGAATTTCAGCATTCTCAATCCGTTTAATCCGTTTAATCCGTGGTTGAATATCAAAATTTCAATTCGTGTATTTCGTTCAATTCGTTATTAAAACAAAAACTCACCATCCGTTTAATCCGCGTAATCCGTGGTTAAATATCAAAATTTCAATTCGTGTAATTCGTTCAATTCGTTGTTAAAATAAAAACTCACCATCCGTTTAATCCG